>JAILGF010000067.1 GCA_024696945.1 Lachnospiraceae bacterium
TATCGCAAGTGGTTATGGCATGGTGATAAAGCCTTGTGCTGAAGGAAATGAACTGGAGCAATACGGTGCTGACTGTTCCGGATGCATGACCGTAAAAACTTTTGAGAATGCAATACATACGCATCTGAATGTTCCAAAAAGAGGGAAGAACCAGAGGAATGGCGAATGTGCTTGCTTGCTCGGTACTGATATAGGGGTGTATGATACTTGCGGACATCTGTGCAGGTATTGTTATGCAAATGCTAATGTTGCTCTTGTAAAGGAAAACATGAACAGGCATAATCCTGATTCACCGTTCCTGATAGGTGAAGGTACAGTGGATGATGTGCTTCATCAAGCAGAGCAAAAAAGCTGGATAGACAATCAATTGAGATTCGATATTTGAAGGAGGTGTTCTTATTGGCTCATGCATCTTGCCCTAATGGGCATGGAATGTGGGACGGAAACAGTAATGTTGGGAGATAGAATTCGTAATAGAGCAAAAGAGAAAGAAATGGGTATAAAATTTTGAGACACTCAAAACTTCCAGGTTGTCGTGCCGATGTGTTAGCGCGTTCTATTGGAATATAAAAGGATCACATAAAATTTCAGTTTTATTGACGATGACATATTGGAGTTTTTGGGAGGGATAAATAACGGAACTCTATATTCTTCACTGTTGGAGTGTAAAAGGAGCAAGATGATATTACAAAACCAGGATGAGTTTTATAGTTTCATAAAGAAGTACAATCCGGAGGGGATAGAATACTATCTGATGACGGATAACGAACCATATCAGGGGATTATGTCTCATCAAAAGGCGCTGCTTCACGCTATGCAGACAGCCGGCAAAGAAGAGAGGATTGAAATGAACATCGATAAGGCTCAGGCAAAAAAGATTGATGCAGATACTCTTTTGTATGTTCCCCATGTTCTTAATAAGGACAGACTCAGGAATACTACATATGACTGTGAGTATAAGAGCAAAGCTGACGGAAGTGCCATCCCGTACTGGTATGCCTTTTTACAGCCGCCTTATCATGCGGGTCTTTATGAACCAGAAGATTTCAGGGCGGTAAACAGTGTTTTGTTTCCCTATGGCACGGGAAGCCTTGAAGTGTATGAATGGTCAACGGACTGGACAGATTATTTTGATGATGGCCATGAGTGGTGGGGAGCTTCCTGTTTCAGCATATATGACAGCTCAAAAGACAGATATGTTTTGATTCTTGTATCAGCAACGGATTAACCCGGAAGACAAAACGAGGAGGATCATTATTATGGTATCCAGCATGGATGAAAAACTTAAAGCTTGATAACCAAATCATAATAAGAGTGTTTTTTAGTATCCTGAATATTCTTTTATTTGCAAAACTCCATAAAGCGAATATTTTGGATCCAAGTCACTGTCATAAAGCTGGGGGCTGTACTCCCTTCGCCAGGATATTCCATCAGAAAAGCCCCAGAAAGTAACGGAATCCATATTGACCTTTCCTGAATCGGCTCTTTCAAACAAGTCATTTATCAGTTCATAATAGAATTTTCCCTGTGTTCTTAGATTAGCGTCAGTTGCTGATAGGGGACTCTGATATTTACCAAGTCCGATATCAAGCTCTGTCACTTCTAATTTAAGTCCGGTTTCAGACAAAGAATCTACCGCTTCAAGATATCCTACAATATCATCAGAAGTGAAAAGATGCGCCTGTAATCCGATCCCATCAATCATGAATCTGTCATCATCGCCTTTGAGAGTATTTACAAAAGCCGATAAAGTATCAGCTTTGTACTGCTCGTTATAGTCGTTATAGTATAGATCAATGGATTCGGGAGCGTATTTATCGGCATAATAAAACGCATACCAGAGATAGTCATCACCTATGGTTTCTGTCCAGTGATTTTTCCTGATAGTTCCATCCTCCATCCAAGCTTCGTTTATAACATCATAAGCATAGAAAAGATCTATATATCCTAACCTGTCAAGTCCTTTAAAGACTCCGCTTATCAGTGATTCCATACGCAAGAGCATTTCATCACGTCCTACATAAGCACTTTTGGTATCAAAGCCCTCGTGGAAAATCCATTCCGGTGTCTGACTGTACCAGATGAGAGTATGACCTCTCACAGAAAGACCGTTATCCTTGGCCCAGCTAAGAACAGAAATAGCTTCCTGATTGAATTCGACTACAAGTTTTCCTTCTGCTTGGCTTCTTTTCTGATTAAGAATATAGTCAGGTTTCATAGCATTTTCCATTGTGACACTGTTAAACTGTTCAAGTACAAGAGCGGACATCTTTTTATCGTTTATAACATTCGCAGAAATACATGTGCCGACTTTCATCCCATGTTCTGAAAATACGTCTTTTATGTTCTTGGAAGTAACATCCTTCTGTGCCGGTAGTTTAACTTTTTCAATGCCGCATCCTGTTAATAACAATGCAAATATACAAACTAAAACAATAATGGTTTTCTTCTTCATTTTACAGTTATACTCCATTTAACTATTATTACATTCATCTTTAGGTAAGATAATACAATATATTAGATGAATTATCAATATATGGTTACAGTATTATCTTGTATGTATAGCATAATATCATAATAACCAGAGGTGATTTTTATTTACAATAACACTAAAATAGTTTATAATACAATACTATAGGGCAACATACAGAATGCTGAGCAAAATTATATGGGGATAGTAATATGAAAACTAAAAAAAATAATGAAGAAAAAAAGAAAATTTCACTCGCATTACAGATTTTTATTGCTTTGGTATTAGGTATTATTGCAGGGCTGATCTTACAAGGTAACGCTGAATTTACAATAAAATATATTAAACCGTTCGGAACAATATTTTTGAATCTCGTGAAATTTATTGTCGGACCGATAGTCCTTTTCTCAATAATGGCAGGGATATTATCTTTAAAGGATATCAAGAAGGTTGGAATGATCGGTGGCACTACTTTGGTTTACTATTTTTGTACTACAGCTATTGCCATAACATTAGGATTGATTTTTGGAAATGTTTTCAAAGGCTTTTTCCCATCAATAGCTACTGCTGACCTGTCCTATGAGGTTTCATCTTCATCATCTTTCATGGATGTTATAGTTAATATTTTCCCTTCAAATTTTCTGGCTCCTATTTCCGAAGCAAATATGCTTCAAGTAATAGTAATGGCACTTCTCCTTGGATTTTCTATTATTCTTTTAGGACCTAAAGGTGAAAGGGCAATCCCTACAGTTAATCTTCTAAATGATATATTTATGAGATGTATGGAACTGATCCTGAAACTTTCACCTATAGGAGTATTTTGCCTATTGGTACCGGTTGTTGCCGAAAATGGAGCTTCTATTATCGGCTCATTGGCGATGGTATTACTTGTGGCTTATATATGTTACATAGTACATGCTGTTGTAGTTTATTCAATAGCGGTTTTCTCAATAGGTAAGATTAATCCTTTAAAGTTTTTTAAAGGAATGCTTCCGGCTATTATGTTTGCTTTTTCAAGTGCTTCTTCGGTCGGAACGCTTCCTCTTAACCTTGAGTGTACGGAAAAGCTTGGAGCATCAAAAGAAATATCAAGTTTCGTTCTTCCTCTCGGAGCGACGATAAATATGGATGGGACAGCTATATATCAGGGTGTATGTGCTATTTTTATCGCGTCATGTTACGGTATAGATCTGTCATTTTCACAGATGATAACTATTGTATTAACTGCTACACTTGCATCTATAGGAACTGCCGGTGTACCCGGTGCAGGCATGGTTATGCTTGCAATGGTTCTTAAGTCTGTAGGATTGCCGGTAGATGGTATTGCTCTTGTTGCCGGAGTGGACAGGATTTTTGATATGGGAAGAACCACACTTAATATAACCGGTGATGCGTCCTGCGCTATTGTAGTTTCAAGCTTGATTGGAAAGAAGAAAAAGAAAGTTATAAAATAGAATATTAATAAATGTAAGTATGGATAAATTAGAATTTTTAAGAAATGGCGGAGAACTGAGCAGAAAAAAACAGATATCACTGGTTCTAATGCTTAGTTTTCCTGCTATAATGTCCATGATATCAACGATCATCATGGAATATATTGATGCATCCATGGTAGGCAGCCTAGGATCTGATTGCTCAGCCGCAATAGGAGTGGTTTCAACTACGACATGGCTCATCTCCGGATTATGCTCGAGTGTAGGTACCGGATTTACGGTTGGACTTGCACACAGGATAGGTGCCGGTGAAGAAAAAGAAGCAAGAAAGTACGTAAAAACAGGATTTATTGTAGTTGTGATATTCTCAGCTGCGCTTATGGGATTATCATTACTCATAAACAGACAGTTGCCGGCTTGGATGGGGGCTGATGAAAAGATATTAGATGATGCGGCAGATTACTTTTTTATATTTGCACTTTCACTGCCTCTAATGCAGATAAACCATACAGGTTCAGGAATGCTTGAATGCAGCGGAAATATGAAGCTGCCTGCGATACTTAATGTTGGTCTCTGTTTCCTGGATGTCATATTTAACTCTTTCTTCATATATGAAGCCGAGATGGGTGTAAAAGGAGCAGCACTTGGTACATTATGTGCAAATGCAGTTGGAACTGTGAGCATTTTACTTGCTATACTTGTTTTTTCAAAGAAACTTCATCTCAGAAAAGACGAGCATGGATTGTTAAAACGTGAAAAAGTAATAAATGCTGTTAAGATTTCCCTGCCTGTAATGGTCAGTTCTCTGATCATGGGTTTTGCATATGTACTTTCAACTAAGATTGTTGCTCCGCTTGGAAATATTGCTATAACAGCAAATTCATTTTCCATAACAGCAGAAAGTCTTTGCTATATGCCTGGATATGGTATTTCTCATGCAGCGGTGACACTGGTCGGACAGATGAAAGGAGCCGGGAATAAAAAACAGGAAAAGAACTTTGCTTATATGACTGTGATCATCGGTATGGTGTTTATGGCATTATCGGCAATACTGCTGTATATATTTGCTCCGCAGATGATAGGCATAATGTCCACCGAGGAAGAAGTAAGAACACTAGGTACGAGGATACTAAGGATTGAGGCCTTTGCTGAACCTATGTTTGGTGCTTCCATAGTTGCAGAAGGTGTATTCAGAGGAATGGGAAAAACCAGGATACCAACTGTTCTTAATCTAATAAGTATGTGGTGTGTCAGACTTCCTGCATCTTTATTTGCCGCCAGCGAATTCGGACTTGTTGGAGTCTGGGTTGTAATGTGCCTTGAATTGTGTTTCAGAGGTATTATTTTCCTTATTTCTATGTGGAAGCAATATAGAAAACAAATACCCAAATGTAACATTTGGTGACTTTAAATAATTTTTGAAAAGGATGTGATCTGGTTTGAGAACAGCGGTAGAAATGGATCAATATTGTTTGTCCAAAGGTTTTACAAATTCAAATAAAAGTAAACTTAAGCATTTTCAGGTTATTGAAAAGTATTTAATGCCGGATGAAGATGTTCTTGAAGCTATGGCGCCCAATAACTTGTATAATGGGGATTTCCTCGTTATGAGCGGCGTTTGCGCCGTAGCCTTTACGAACAGAAGATTTATCTGTGGACAGAATGGATTTATTATAGGAGATCCTGTTAAGATATTTGATCTTGAACAAGTATGCGATGTATATATGGCTCCGGGTAGATTTGATGGAGTTATAAAAATTTTTACAAATAAAGAAAATATTGGGTTTACTTTCAAAAAAGAAAAGTTGGAAAATGCTTTTAATACGGTTCTTAGTGTGATTTCTTGGTATAGGAATCAACCCCAACCTCTCAGTAATGATGTAGAACAAGTTTCAGATACGGATGAATTAATAAAATTTAAAGAGTTGCTTGATATGAGAGTTATTACTCAAGAAGAATTTGATCTCAAGAAAAGACAGATTTTAGGCTTTTAAGGGGGATGTGTGTAACATATAGGAATAAAATAGGACTAGTTTTTCCTTCGTAAATTATTTACATTTAATAAAGAATAGTATATAATATGAGACAATAAAGAGATACATTTTGTACTACGAAATTGGTATCAAAAATAATATCAGGAGGAAGAAGGATGAAGAAGGGTTTATTTAAACTGTTTGGTCTTGTGATAGCTCTTGTACTGATCGGGAGCGTCAACAAGGTTAGCGCATCTACGTCTCTGCCGAGTGAGTTTAAGGATGCTCCTAAATCGGTTACGGTCGATGCCTATGATAGCCGTTATGGGAGCAGGATCAGAGTCAATTATACTATGACGAATGAGTTTAAAAAGCTGCTTGAAAAAGATGATGATATTTCATATGATGCCCAGATCGATTGGAAATTTAGTGAGAACGATGACTGGAAGTATTCCGATGAATGGGATCAGGCAGAAAAGAAAGTCAGCAGTAGTAGTTGGGAATTTGTTGATTCTTATATTAGCTTAAGCGACATGGGTGGTTCTGATTTCCTATTTGATTTTGACAATGAAGAAGACAGTTCGTGGTATGAGGAAGGGTATAGTGAGGCCGGCTGGAGCAGTGTCGTACCCAAAAAGTACCTTATTAAACTTAAACGTCTTGAAGCTGACGAGGAAGAATACACATCTATAGATTGGAACAAGGTTAGTGTTGATATCCGCGTGAGATTTTATGCCCGCCAATGGGATTCTGACTTAGATGAAGATGTTTATGTATTTACCCCCTGGTCTGATGTTGTAACATACGGTAATTTCTCGAAGGACTATGATAATATCGATAACCTTCTTGAAAATCCTGATTTTGAATATGGCATTAAAGGCTGGAAGGATCCAGATAAGGTATGGGGACCGGAGATTAGTGAAAGCTCCTACACTGCACAGCACGGCAGGTTCTTTGTCTGGGGTATCAATAGCAGCGAATTAGAAGAAGATAAAGACGGTGTTGCCCGTACAAGGATTTACCAGGATGTTTCACTTGAAAACTATAAGGCTGATGAGACAGTAGTATTCAATACTTTACTTTGCAATTACGATCAAGCACCCCATGATATGGGTAAAGTAACACTCGTATTCTATGATAAGGATGGTAAATCCATCGAATCATACAGCCAGAGCCAGCGTAATCCCAACTGGAATTCGCAGACCATCATCTGTTCCATTCCCGAGGGTGCGGTTAAGGTAAGGGTTAACCTTTGGGCATATAGGTATGTAGGCTCGGATATTGACGCATACTATGACTATTGCTCGCTGGTAGTTAAGCCTGAAAAGATAAATCCCGTAATCGTAACCGAAAGCAAGAATAAATCTACAGCCAAGAAGGGCGATAAGATCCAGCTTAAGGCATATAACAAGAAGACAAGCGATGCTTCCGATTATACTTGGTCAAGCTCGTACAATACAGCAGCAACAGTTGATGCAAACGGTCTTGTAACGTTCCATACCGACGCAGAGGATGGTGTAGCCATATATGCAAAGGATAACAATTCAGGTGTAACAGGCGTTTACTGGTTTAACTCTAACGAAGAGACCAATGCCAAGGCTGAAGAAATCAATGATGGCTCGGGTAAAGGAGATAATGGCTCGGATACCGGAGATAGTGGTTCAAATATCGGAGACAATGGTTCGGGTACTTCAACCATAGATAAGCCTGTTGCTGCAAAGCTTAAAAAAGTATCGAAAGCCAAGAAGGCATTTACAGCTAAGTGGGCTAAGGTTAAGGGTGTTGACGGATATGAAATCCAGTACAGCCTTAATAAGAAGATGAAAGATGCAGTAGTTGTAGATGTAGATGACGCTAAGGCAACTTCAAAGAAGATTACAGATCTAAAGGGTGGCAAGAAGTATTATGTTCAGATTAGAACCTATATAGTCGTTGATGGAAAGAAGGTATATTCTGATTGGAGCAAAGTTAAAAAGGTAAAGACAAAGAAATAAAGGCTTCAGTATAACAAACGAATAGTTGTATTTAAGAGCATAGTTATTACAGATAATTATGCTCTTTATTGTTTCGGGGTGAGAGAATAAAAACATTTTTAAATTGTAGCATTTTAAACCGTAATCTGTTACAATAAGAATATCTTAAAAAGGAATGGTTGAGGTATAATAAATGATCACTTTTAGAACGGCAAAAAAAGAAGATTTGAAAGAAGTATTTCAGATGGCAGTGGAAGCCTTCTTTAGCTACGATTTTTTTGGCAATTATGAAAAAGATTATAATAAAAGATGGCGTTTTGTTTATGAAATGGAAAAAATTTGCTTATTAGTAAATTTCAAAAGAAATCAGTTAATCGTTGGAGAGGAAAATAATGACATCGTTATAGTTATTGCTCTGCATGAGCCGGGGAGCAGTCAGGCAGGACCACTTGAATATACTTTATTGGGCATTAAATCTGTATTTAAAGGATGCAATTTTTTTAAAGTTTTAGCATTTTCCATGATGGACGGAGCATGTGAAGAACCTATCATAAAGCTTAAGAAGAAAACCCAAAATTTCTATTATCTGCATAATTTTGCTGTAAAAAAGGATTTTCAGAGAAAAGGCTACGGGACTAAAGCTTTAATGGATTATTTGTCTGGGTATATAAAAGAAAAAGGTAGGGGGACGCTTGCCCTAATAACCAATTCGGAAGATAATGTAAAATTTTATAATAAATGTGGCTTTACATGTTATCACAGGGGTAGAGTGAAAAGCTTAGGGTTCTGGCTTAGGAACTGGGCTTTTAAGAAAGTTATTTAAAAATTTTAAAGAAGGATTATAAAGTAAAATATGAATAACCGGAAAAATACGTTGTTAAAAAAAATAATATCTTCATTAAGTGGGGTATTTATATTAATACTGATTATTGTAACTGCAGGATGCAGTTCAAAAGAGGAGAAAGAGATTCCATCAATTATAGAAACAACTTCAATGCCTAAAGCAACATTAATACCGGAACCGTCTCCGACACCTGAAGCAACATTAACACCTGAAGCGACTGCGACTCCGGAAGCAACTCCAACACCGGAACCGACACCTACCATGACTCCTGACGAGTTGTATAAGGAAGCGGTAGAAAAATCACTGCTTGAGACAGGTAATAACTGTAGAATGAAACGTGTTCTTGAAAAGGCAAGAGCAGGTGAGGATATCTATGTCTGTGCACTTGGAGGCTCTGTTACCGAGGGTGCGCTTGCCAGAACTAATGATGAAGGCTATGCATATCTTTTTGCAAATGAGTTCAAGTCAATGTACTGTCCCGGAGACGGATCAAATTTCCATTTTGTGAATGCAGGCCTTTCAGGTACTCCTTCGTGCTTGGGTATAATAAGATATCAGAAGGATGTTGTTGATCTTCTTGGGGAGAATCCTGATATTTTGATCATCGAATTCGCTATCAATGATTATAATGAACCTACAAAGGGAAGGGCATATGAGAGCTTGATCAGAAAGGCTCTTGAAGCTAACGACGACTGTGCAGTCATCTTGCTTTATTCGATTGCAAAGAGTGGCTGGAATATGCAAGACAACTATATTAAAGTGGGAAAATATTACAATGTTCAACAGGTCAGCATTAAAAATGCTCTTTATAAATCAAGTAAAACAATGAGGATTTCCGAGTCAAAATATTTTGCTGACGATTATCATCCGACGACATTCGGTCATAAGCTGATGAAAGACTGCATGATGAACCTGATTAAAGCAATAGACGAAGAGGAAATTGGACTTGAGATTAAGCTTCCGGAAAAGGATTATATTAGTGCTGACTTCAAGAATCTTGTTATGATTGACAGCAATTCTCTCAGCAATAGTCAGTTAAATATAGATGCGGGAAGTTTTTCGAATGTTGACGAAGCAGTAGTAAGTATGTATTTTACAAAGAAGGCTTCATTCCCCGATAATTTCTATCATAAGGCTGGAAGTGAAAACAAACCGTTTAAGCTGACCTTGAACTGCAGGAATATATTGATAAACTATAAGACCTCTAACCGTTCGGATTTTGGTAAGGCAGATTTTTATATTGACGGGGAGCTTGTTGCTACCGCTGACGGATATTCTGCGGGTGGATGGAACAATTGCAATGTCATTATGGTTCTAAAAGAGGATGAAACTGCAGAGCATGTCCTTGAAGTTAAAATGGCAGAAGGAAGCGAAGATAAGGGCTTCACTATTCTTTCCATAGGTTATTCGGAATAAGCTGTGCAGCACATAAAGAAAAGGCATATCAGACAACCACAGGATATAATCGCAATATGATTCGTTTCTATAATAAGGATGATTAAATAATTTTTTTTGTAAAAAATGAATAAAAACACTTGACAAATGTATAAATATGCGTATAATGATGTTTATTATTCAATAATTACATAATGGGTTTAAATATTTTTGACTAATAAAAACGATGTATATTATTGAAAAAACATACATTTTTATGAGTGATTTATGATTTGAAAGGCAAGGTACAGACTATGAAGAAAATATTCATTGACGGTGCGGAAGGAACTACAGGATTAAAGATTTTTGAAAGATTTAAAGATAGAACTGATATAGAGATATTAAAGATAGACAGCGCATTAAGAAAAGATGAGAATGAAATAAGAAAGTTTATAAATGCATCAGATATAACATTCCTTTGTTTACCGGATGCAGCAGCTATAGAAGCTGTTAAGTTGGTGGAAAATCCTAATACTGTTATTATCGATACTTCTACAGCACACAGAACAGCAGATGGCTGGGCTTATGGGTTCCCGGAGCTTGATAAAGAGCAGAGAGCAAAGATCGCTTCATCAAAGAGAATAGGTAACCCGGGTTGTTATGCTACAGGTTTTATCAGTTTGGTATATCCATTAGTTAAGGAAGGCATTCTTCCTAAGGATTATCCTCTTTCATGCTTTGCTGTTTCAGGATACTCAGGCGGCGGAAAGAAGCTTATAGCTCAGTACGAGGATGCTGACAGAGATAAGAAGTTTGGTGCAGCCAGGATGTATGGCTGGGGACAGACACATAAGCATTTAAAGGAAATGCAGGTAATTACAGGAATAGATAAGACACCGTTATTCTCACCGCTTACAACGGATTATTTTAGCGGAATGATTGTTCAGGTTCCTTTATTTGCAGATATGTTAATTAAGAAGACAAGCCCTGCTGAGCTTAGAGATATCTTTGCTAAGTACTATGAGGGTGAGAAGTTCGTAAAAGTAGCTCCTTTTGGTGCTGATGTAGATAAGGGAAATGTAATTTTCTCTGATGAGATGTCCGGCAGAGATGATCTGGTTATCTATGTAACAGGTAACGATGACAGAATAGTAGTAGCCAGCAGCTTTGATAACCTGGGCAAGGGTGCATCCGGTGCAGCTATTCAAAATATGAATATTGTGATGGGCATTGACGAAACTACAGGGTTAGTGGTATAATATAATTTACGCGAGTTTGCGAAGCAAAAAGAAAGAAGGCATATATGTTGCAGAAAACAGAAGGCGGAGTTACCGCTGCTAAAGGATTTAAGGCTGCCTGCTGTGCAGCTGAGATAAAATATAAGAACCGTACAGATATGGCTATGGTTTATTCTGAAAAGCCATGTGAGTGTGCAGGTACATTTACAAGCAATGTTGTAAAGGCAGCTTGTGTACAGTGGGACCAGAAGATAGTATATTCCGGAAGTCCCATGCAGGCGGTAGTTTGCAACTCAGGTATCGCAAATGCATGTACCGGTCAGGAAGGCTGGGATGCTTGTGAGAGCACTGCTAAGGCAGTTGAGAGTGAGCTCGGAATTAATTTTGATACTGTTGCAGTTGCATCAACCGGTGTTATCGGAATGCAGTTACCCGTAGAAAAGCTTGTTAACGGTGTAACCGAGATGAGTAAAACCCTTTCAGACAGTATTGAAGCAGGTACAGCAGCATCCAAAGCTATTATGACTACCGATACTATCAATAAAGAAATAGCTGTTACATTTGATATAGATGGTAAGACAGTTACACTTGGCGGTATGAGCAAGGGTTCAGGCATGATCCATCCAAATATGTGCACAATGCTTGGATTCCTGACAACTGATCTTGCTATAGATAAGAAGTTACTTCAGGAAGCATTAAGCGAAGTAGTTAAAGATACTTTCAACATGATCACAGTTGACGGTGACACATCTACAAACGATACACTGCTTATAATGGCTAATGGTTTGGCTGAAAATACTAAGATTACTGAAAAGAATGAAGCTTATAAAGAGTTTTATGATGCATTATTCTATGTATGCAGGTTCTTAGCTAGGACTATGGCAGGTGATGGTGAAGGTGCTACAAAGCTTTTCGAAGCTAAGGTAATAAACGCTAAGTCAAAGGATGACGCTCGTACACTTTCAAGGTCTATCGTTGGTTCAAACCTTTCTAAAGCTGCTATTTACGGATGCGATGCAAACTTTGGAAGGTTCTTATGTGCCATGGGTTATTCAGGTGCACAGTTTGATCAAAATGATGTCGAGCTTTTCTTTGAAAGTGACGCAGGAAAACTTCAGGTGTTTGATCATGGTGTACCGCTTCCTTTTGATGAGGAAATAGCTACAAGAATCATGCAGGCTTCTGAAGTTACTGTATTTGTTGACATGCATGAGGGTGAAGCCGAGGCAACATCCTGGGGCTGCGATCTTACATATGATTATGTAAAGATTAATGCGGATTACCGGAGTTGATATGAATAAAATATTAGGAATAATTACAGGTATTTTAGGTATTATTATTGGTATAATCCTAATGTATTGTGGGATTGCAGATAAAAGAGTTCCACAACCTTTAGCAATAATACTTGCAATAGTTTGTATTATTAATGCAGTTTTGATTATAATAAATTACAAGAAAAAAAGAAATGGCGAGGAATAAAAATGGAAAACGAGAACGTATTAACAAACAGTCAAAGAGCTGCAGTGCTGGTACATGCACTTCCTTATATTCAGAAGTACAACAACAAAATCGTAGTTGTTAAGTACGGCGGAAATGCTATGATTAATGAGGACCTGAAGAATGCGGTTATGGGAGATATCGTACTTCTTAACCTCATTGGTATGAAGGTTGTACTTGTACATGGTGGTGGTCCTGAAATTACCGAAACACTTAATGCTGTTGGCAAAAAGACAGAGTTTGTTAATGGTCTGAGAGTAACAGACGCTGAAACTGCTGAGATTGCCATGATGGTTTTGGCTGGTAAGATCAATAAGAATCTTGTAAATCTTATTAACAAGTTCGGTGCAAAGGCACTCGGACTCTGCGGTCTTGATTCCCATCTTATCAGAGCTGAAAAGCTTGATGAAAAGCTTGGCTTCGTTGGAAAGATAACTCATATCAATGAAGATCCTATTTTAGACGTACTGAATATGGGTTATATTCCTGTAATTGCTACCGTTGGTTATGATGATGACGGAAATATCTATAATATAAATGCAGACACAGCTGCTGCAAGAATCGCAGGAAAGTTAAGAGCTGAGGCTCTGATTTCCATGACTGATATTGACGGTATTTTAAGAGATAAAGATGATCCTTCTTCACTTATACATGAGATCAATGCAAGCGAAGCTCCGCAGCTCATGAGAGAAGGCATCGTATCCGGCGGTATGATTCCTAAGGTTGAGTGCTGTATAGAAGCTATCAGACGTGGTGTTAAGAAAGTATTTATCATAAATGGCAAGATACCTCATTCGATTTTGATTGAAACAATGACTGATGAAGGTATCGGAACGATGTTTGTATGATTAAGCCTTCCCCTTGAGGGGAAGGTGCCCCGAAGGGGCGGATGAGGTGTAAATGATAAAGAATCATAATCATATGTTAACGCCATATTCTCAGAAACTACGTAGGGAAATGACAAAAGAAGAAAAGCATTTATGGTTTGACTGTCTAAAATCATTACCGATTACAATAAATCGTCAAAAAGTTATTGGAAAATATATTGTAGATTTTTATTGTGCTAAAGTAAAAACAGTTATTGAATTAGATGGTTCTCAACATTTTGAAAAGGATGGCAAAGAAAAAGATATTGAGAGAGATGAATTTTTAAAATCTCAAGGTATTAAAGTGTTAAGATATTCAAATTATGATGTAAATAATAATTTTGAGACTGTTTGTCAAGATATATACAATCACCTCATCAGTCAGCTTCGCTGACAGCTTCCCCTCAAGGGGAAGCTAAAATATGATATAGAAAGGTAAGAGATGTATGGACATAAAGAGTAATGACAAAGAGTTCATTGCCAACACTTACGGGCGTTTTGACCTGGAACTCGTAAAGGGCAAGGGTTCTCTTTTATACGATGAGAATGATAAAGAATATATAGATTTAGGTACGGGAATTGCAGTAAATATATTTGGCGCAGGAGATGAAGAGTGGAAGCAGGCTGTTATTGATCAGCTTAATCTTATTCCCCATACATCAAATCTTTACTACAGCGTACCCCAGGTTAAGTTAGCAAAGCTCCTGTGTGAGAAAACCGGTATGAAGAAGGTATTTTTCGGTAATTCCGGTGCAGAAGCTAACGAGTGCATGATTAAGGTTATAAGGAAGTATGCATCTGACAAGTATGGTGATGAAAGAAACATCATTATCACCCTAATAAACAGCTTCCACGGCAGGACAGTTACTACATTGTCAGCTACAGGTCAGGATGTATTCCATAAGAGTTTTGGTCCTTTTACAGGCGGCTTCCTTTATACCCCTGCAAATGATTTCGCAGCATTAAAAACTCTTTGTGAAGAAAACAAGGGCAAAGTAGCCGGTATCATGATGGAGCTTGTACAGGGTGAAGGCGGTGTTATAGCCCTTACACCGGACTTTGTAAAGAGTATTGAAGCATATTGTAAGGAAAATGATATACTTCTCGGAATAGATGAAGTACAGACAGGTAACGGACGTACAGGTAAGCTTTATGCATTCATGAATTACGGTATTACTCCTGATGTAGTTTCTACCGCAAAGGGTGTGGCCGGTGGACTTCCTCTTGGGGCATGTCTCATCGGAGATAAATGCAAGGATACACTTAATGCAGGCTCACATGGGTCAACATTTGGTGGAAACCCTGTGGTTACAGCCGGTGCTTATAACATTCTTTCAAGAGTTGATGATGCTCTACTTAACGGTGTTAAGGAAAAATCAAGGCTAATAATTGAAAAACTTACATACCTTAAGCTTGATGATGATATGAAGCCTGTCGGTTTTACGGCTGAAGGAATCGATGAAATTGCAAAGCTTCAGGACTGCAGGTCAGATCATGATGAAGATATAATTGAAACCGGTAAAACAGCAAAGATTGTTCCTGATTTAAGAACTAAAGACGGGAAAACTGTTGAAGAAGTTATAAAGAATTATCAGTTTGGTATCTGGCCTTCATTCCGTAAAGGTATCGTATCTGTTTCCGGTATGGGCTTAATGCTTGGTATTCAGACTGAGAAGGAAGCTAAGGCAATTGTTAATAAAGCAATTGAGAAAGGAACAATTGCTCTTACTGCAAAGACCAAGGTAAGACTTCTTCCGGCTTTGAACATCTCTAACGACTTACTTGAAAAAGGACTTGATACTATTCTTTCTGCTATCGAGGAAGTATAAGGGTAAGAATTTATGAAGATAGACATAAAACCTAATGAGCCTTGGTATCATGGTACAAATCTTATCTTAAAGGAATTGAGAACAGGTAGTACCATTACACAATGGAGAGAATTGGCAGAAGGGTTCTCACATCAACCATCACGACTGTCTTATGATGATGACGGTAAGATATATCATAATGGTACAGAAAAAGGATATCTGTATATTATTGATGAACCTATAGAGGTTGGTGTTGATATATACAATCATCCTAGAACCGTAATGGATGAAAATGCGGAATTTCTGACCAAGAGACCATTAAAGCTGAAACTTATTTGTGAACTATAAATAAGATAAATGAAGTTTAGAAAGGGGTAGCAACATGAAACATTTACTAAAATTACAAGACTTGACAGCTGATGAACTTACAGGTATATTAAATCTCGCCGATCAGTTAAAGTATGAAAAGAAGCACAATATAGCTCATGAGCATTTAAAGGGTCAGACCCTTGGTATGATATTTACCAAGTCATCAACTCGTACCCGTGTATCTTTTGAGGTTGGTATGTATCAGTTAGGCGGTACCGCATTATTTCTTAGTGATAAGGACATCCAGCTTGGCCGTGGAGAGCCTATAAAGGATACAGCTCGTGTATTATCACGTATGCTTGACGGTATCATGATCCGTACTTTTGCTCAGCAGGATGTTGAGGATCTGGCAACTTATGGTTCTATTCCTATTATTAACGGACTTACAGATTACTGCCATCCATGCCAGGTACTTGCAGACCTTATGACTATCAGGGAGTATAAGCAGAGCCTTAAGGGACTTAAGTTCACATTCATCGGTGATGGCAACAATATGGCTAACTCAATCATTGCAGGCGGTATTCTTTCCGGTATGAAGGTTGCAATCGGTTGTCCTGACAATCATCAGCCTGATGCAAAGCTTGTTGAATGGGCACATCAGAACGGTGATCTTGAGATAACCAGTGACATTATGAAGGCTGCTGAGGGTGCAGATGTTGTTTATACTGATGTTTGGGCATCCATGGGCCAGGAAGGCGAGGCAGAACAGCGTAGGAAGGATTTTGCAGGCTATCAGGTAAATGAAAAGCTTATGAGCGTAACCAATAATGCTATGGTACTTCATTGCTTACCTGCACATCGTGGTGAAGAGATCACTGATGAAGTATTCGAGGCTCATGCAAATGAAATCTTCGATGAGGCTGAGAACCGTTTACACGCTGAGAAGGCTGTTATGGTTAAGTTGATGAAGAAGGGGAAATAATATGAGAAAGGTCTTCTCGATTTTAGTATCAAATACTTCCGGTGTTCTGAGCCGTGTATCAGGATTGTTCTCCAGACGCGGATATAATATAAAAAGCTTGACTGTCGCTGAAACCGAAAATCCTGAATTTTCAAGGATGACGGTGGTTGCTGACGGTGATGAAAAGATCCTTGAACAGATAAAGAATCAGCTTTATAAGCTCGAGGATGTTAAAGACATTATAGAGCTTAAGAGCCGAGAAGCGGTATGCCGAGAATTGATGATTATTAAGATAGGTGTTACCACGGAACAAAGAAACAACCTTGTGGCCATTGCTGATATATTTAGGGCCAAGGTGGTTGATGTTTCGGTTGATACTATGATGCTTGAACTTACCGGCAATCAGGACAAGCTTGATTCTTTCATCAGAATGTTAAAGGATTATACTATTATAGAGATGGTACGCACCGGTGTGACTGGACTTATGCGTGCTGATTATGAAGCCTACATTGATAACGTTTGAAAAGATCCTTCGCTAACGCTCTAAGGTCACAAGGTTCCGTCGCCTTCGGCGCCACCTTATGACAATGGATGACAAAAATTGAAACGCTTATCAAATGTTGCCGAGGAAACGCTGAAGGCCTTTTTTAGGTGACATTGTAAAATATTTTGACAAATTAAAAGGATTAGGAGATTTTAAAATGGCAGACGGATGTACACATGATTGCTCCACATGTAATGTGGATTGCGAATCAAAAAAGCAGGATTTCAGAGCATACCTTAACAAAAACAGCAAGGTAAAAAAAGTAATAGGTGTAGTTAGCGGTAAAGGCGGCGTAGGAAAGAGCTTTGTTACCTCATACCTCTCAGTTCTTATGAAGAGACGTGGATACAGTGTTGGTATTCTTGACGCAGATATTACCGGACCTTCAATACCCGCAGCTTTCAATATCCATGAGAAAGCACTCGGTACCGATCTTGGAATTATGCCGGCTATTACAAGTTCTAAAATACAGCTTATTTCTGTTAATATGATGCTTGAAAAGGAGGATACCCCTGTTATATGGAGAGGACCGGTTATAGCAGGCGTTGTAAAACAGTTCTGGAGCGATGTATTCTGGAATAATATTGACGTTATGTTTGTGGATATGCCTCCCGGAACAGGAGATGTTCCACTTACCGTATTTCAGAGTCTGCCCCTTGACGGCATAATTGTTGTAACCAGCCCTCAGGAGCTTGTTTCTATGGTTGTTTCCAAGGCTGTCAATATGGCTAACGAGATGCATATACCGATTTTAGGTCTCGTAGAAAACTATAGCTATGTTGAATGTCCTACATGTAAGGAAAAAATTGAAGTTTTCGGAAAGAGTCATGCAGAAGAAACTGCTAAGAAATTTGGACTTAACCTTTTAGGAAAGCTTCCGCTTAATCCTAAGATTGCTGAAGCTATAGATGCCGGTGATATTGAAAATCTTGAAGGAAACTGGCTTGATTCTGCAGCCGATTTCATTGAAAACCAGGTTATTAATGTCGAAGATGACGACGATGAGGAACCTATAATTAAACCTGAAGCTTAAAATGATAAGGAACTCTTGAGAAATCTCAGGGGCTCCTTTTCTTCATTTTTATCTAGATATTATCGTGTTCTTCCTGCCCGGAGTTATAATATCGCTTGACAGGTTTTTTGCCAATGAAAGATAGCTAAAAGTTTATTAATCTTAATAGATTTTATTCCTTGATGTAACAGTATCCTTGTGATATTATAATTCACAGAGGATATATAAGTTTATTATGAGTTATATAAGACTATTATAATACGGAGGGGATTTTTATATGGATTTTAAAAACGAACTTGCTAAAGGAACTGTGAACGGAGATAGGTATGATTACTTTCTTTCACTGGGATATAGCGAGAAAGCTGCTACGGTCATGGCAATACTACGCTATGGCTTTGAACATACGGCTGCATTAGTCAGTCTGTTTCCAAAGGAGAATGTACTTGACAGGATATACGATTGGCTGATGGAACAGTCCTACCCGATAGAAAGATTAAGAAAGGGTATTGAGGAATATGTAAGAAAAAACATTGACCGCCTTCCCGATCATTTAAAGGGATATTTTCGACAAAATGATGTAATGATGGGGGCAGGAGGTCCCATGATGGGTGCAGGCGGTGCCATGTCTTCAGGAATGTTTACGGGGGGGGCCATGAATATGTCAGCTATGGCTATGTCTTCTGCATCTGCACCTATGATGATGAAGGCACCGGCTCCGGGTATGGCAGGTCCGGCCATGGGTATGGTGCCGGCTACCGGAATGAAGATAGATCCTGAGAAACTTGCAACTGATTCTTACGAGCTTATTGAAGAAAAGGATGCAAAATCAGTTCTTACCGCGCCTACTTCTACGTTTAGGATGACTACAAGCACTGCTTCAGTTGGTGTATTGCTCAATCAGATACGTAACGGACGTAAAATTGATATGTCCCAGGTTCGAATCGAGGAGCTGTTAAATTATTTTGATTATAAGAAATTGGAAACAGCAAACGGAGAAAACTCCGCTGCATCTTCAAAACCAAAGTTCAGCATCACTACAGAACTTATGGATAAGAGCGAGGACAGAAAGCTCCTTTATATCAATGTTGAAGCAGATAATACTCCGAAAGAGCATCAGAATATTGTACTGCTTTTGGATACATCCGGCAGTATGTCTTCAAACTCTAATGTTACAATTGATACTATAGCTACAATAGTTTCCAAGTTAAAGGAAAATGATGTGCTTAGTCTTGTAACCTATAGTTCGGAGGACCATACCGTTTTCACAAATCGGGTAGTAAACGGACAAGGTGACAAGGAAGATATCATGGGTGAAATACTCGGTATCTTAATTGATGGATGTACAAATGGGTCCGCAGGCATTGAGACCGCATATGCATTAGGTGAAAAGACTTATAAGGATGGATGGAGCAACCAGGTAATACTAATAACCGACGGTGATCTTAATTTCGGTATCAATTCAAAAACAGGTTTAAAGGATCTTATTGAAGAAAAGAAGAAAACCGGTATGTTCCTGTCTGTAATAGGTACCGGACTTTATAACTATAAGGATGATAAGCTTGAAGTTTTAAGCAAGTACGGAAACGGTACATACTGTGTGGTTAATGAACTTGAAGATGTTATAGAGAGTATTAACAATAAGTATGTGAGCCTGACAAATATTGTGGCTAAGGATGTAAAGGCACAGGTTGAGTTTAATCCTAAGTATGTAAAGAAATACAGACTGCTCGGATATGAGAACCGTACTTTAAATCATGAGGACTTTAGAAACGATGCGGTTATTTCTGAACCTTACGGTGCAGGAGGACACGGTGTAGCCCTTTATGAGCTTTACTTGGGAGATGCTACAGAAAATCAAGGCGAAGAATTAAAGTACCAGAGGTTTGCCCCTAATGAATATAAAGAGTTAGGTATGGTTTCGGTAAGATTTAAAGCTCCTTTATCGGATGAATCCGATGAGGTTTCGGAAATCATCCCTCTTGATCAGAAAGCTACAGATAACAGCAAGCTGGCATATCTGCTCTACTGTATTTCAGAAGTACTCCGCGGATCTAATAAGCTTGACAGGAAGGATTATGAGTACCTGACCGGTTACTTGGTAGATAATACATATAAGACATTGACAGATTCTAAACAGGATGTCATTGCTAGCCTTATAAAGAAGATCGATATTGATGAAGTTACAAAGCTTTCTCAGTCTGAAGAAGAGCATTCTAAGAAAAATGAAGGAAATTCTAAGATTAATGATAAGTATCCCGGAATGAATGTTATGCTTGACGGTCCCGGTATGACATATACTCCTAACAGCCCAATGACAGGATTTATGGGTCTGTTTAATAACGGTTATGTGGATGGTTCGTATATGAATGCGAATAAAAACATACCCACAAACACTCAAAACGAAGTGACTGAAAATAATGAATGGAAGTGTCCTATATGCGGAGAAAGCAAGGATAATAAAGGTAATTTCTGTTGTTCTTGCGGTGCTCCCAGGCCTAAGGATATTTGGAAATGCAATTGCGGACGTTTAAACACAGGAAAATTCTGCTCAGATTGCGGAGCAATGCCTCCTATGGCTGTTCAGCAGCAAATGCAGACAGCAACGACCGCTTTAGAGTGGACATGCAGTTGCGGAACTAAGAATACAACTAAATTCTGTACAGAGTGCGGATCGCCAAAACCTCAGAATTAATAAGTAATGACAAGCCGGAGGCGGGGATAAAACCTGTCTCCGGCTTATTTATTTAAAAAACAATTGAAAAAAGCTCAAAAATTTGCTATAATAAATAGATTAAAAGCAAAGAAAACTGGAGAAAAGAGTATATGTCGGTGGATCAGAGTAAAATCCGGAATTTTTGTATTATTGCACATATCGACCACGGTAAATCTACCTTGGCCGACAGGATTATTGAAAAAACAGGTCTGCTCACGCTTCGTGAGATGAGCGAACAGGTTCTTGACAATATGGATCTCGAGCGAGAAAGAGGCATAACAATAAAGGCTCAGACTGTCAGGACCATTTATAAAGCCAAGGACGGCGAAGAGTATATTTTTAACCTAATAGACACTCCCGGTCATGTTGACTTTAATTATGAGGTGTCACGCAGCCTTGCAGCCTGTGAAGGAGCTGTTCTTGTAGTTGATGCAGCACAGGGCATTGAAGCTCAGACTTTGGCAAATGTATATATGGCGCTTGACCATAATCTGGAGGTTTTCCCTGTAATTAATAAGATTGACCTTCCCAGTGCCGAACCGCAGAGAGTTATAAACGAGATTGAGGACGTGATAGGTCTTGAAGCTCAGGATGCTCCTCAGATTTCCGCAAAGAATGGAATTAATATCGATGCTGTATTGGAAGCAATCGTTAAAAAGCTTCCGCCTCCAAAGGGTGATATAAATACACCTTTAAAAGCGCTTATATTTGATTCTGTGTATGATTCATATAAAGGTGTTATAGTTTTTATAAGACTTATGGAGGGCACCGTAAGAAAGGGCGACAGAATAAGGATGATGGCGACCGGAGCCGAGGCAGAGGTCGTCGAGATCGGTATTTTCGGTCCGGGACAGTTTATTCCCTGTGAAGAGCTTTCTGCCGGTCTTGTAGGATATATTACAGCATCATTAAAGAACGTAAGGGATACAAGAGTTGGCGATACCGTTACAAACGCCGAAAATCCCTGCGCTGAAGCATTGCCCGGCTATAAGAAGGTACTTCCGATGGTTTACTGCGGAATGTATCCTGCTGACGGCGCTAAGTATCCGGATTTAAGGGATGCTTTGGAAAAGCTTCAGCTAAATGACGCTTCCCTTCAGTTTGAGCCTGAAACCTCTGTGGCTTTGGGATTTGGATTCAGATGCGGATTTTTAGGACTTCTTCACCTTGAGATAATACAGGAAAGACTTGAGAGGGAATATAATCTTGACCTTGTCACTACAGCTCCTAGTGTAATCTACAAGGTTTATAAGACAAACGGTGAGATGTTTGATCTGACAAACCCCACCAATATGCCCGATCCTTCAGAAATTGAGCATATGGAGGAGCCCTTTGTTGATGCAGAGATCATGGTAACTACCGAATATGTCGGTGCTATTATGAAGCTTTGCCAGGAAAGAAGAGGCGTATATAAGGGAATGGAATATATGGAAGCCACTCGTGCGCTTCTTAAATATGAGCTTCCGTTAAATGAGATCATCTACGATTTCTTTGATGCTCTTAAATCGCGTTCAAAGGGATATGCTTCATTTGATTATGAACTTAAGGGCTATGTGCCTTCAAAGCTTGTTAAGCTTGATATGCTGGTAAACCGTGAAGAGGTTGATGCATTGTCCTTTATCATACATGCCGATAACGCTTATGAAAGAGCAAGAAAAATGTGTGAAAAGCTGAAGGACAATATTCCGCGTCAGCTCTTTGAAATACCCATTCAGGCAGCGATAGGAAGCAAGATTATCGCACGTGAGACCGTTAAGGCAATGCGTAAGGACGTTCTCGCAAAATGCTATGGCGGTGACATTACCAGAAAGAAGAAGCTTCTTGAAAAACAGAAGGAAGGAAAGAAGCGTATGAGAACCTTCGGTAATGTTGAGATACCTCAGGCAGCGTTTATGAGTGTGTTGAAGCTTGATGAGGAGTAATGGATGACAAACAGGAAGGAGTAAGTATGGACGCATATAATAAGACTGTAAAAAAACAAAAAAGCGGTCTTTTAGAGGCATTTCTTCTTGTATTGGCAGGTCTTGTCATAAATCTGCTTTTTTCCAATCTGACAAAAATACTTGAGCTTCCGCTTTATATAGATAATGTCGGAATTATACTTACTTCTATTTTAGGCGGGTATATTCCCGGAGTAGCTGTGGGATATATCACAAATGCCATTAACGGAATTAGTGATTCTTCAAGTTATTATTACGGAACCTTAAGTGTTATAAATGCGGTTATCGCTGCATACGGAGCCAGAAGAGGCTGGTTTAAGAAGTTCCCGACCATTATTTTGTCGATAGGTTTGTTTGCTTTTGTCGGCGGTGCACTAGGATCAGTCCTTACATGGATGCTTTATGGATTTGATCTTGAAAGCGCAAAGGATTTTGCGGTTTATTTCCATGACAAAGGGTTATCGGACTTCTGGGCACAATTCTGTTCCGATGTTATTTATGATATTATTGATAAAGCGATTACCGTAATAATTGTTCTGGTGTTTGTTTATCTGATCAAGGTATTGTTTAAGATCAAAAGGATTGATTTTAATTTTTGGCATCAGAACGTGTTGAGCGATGAAGAGATCAAGATTATAAAGAAGAGCAAGACCAGTAATATGTCTTTACGCTCAAAGATACTGATACTTCTAGCTGTAGTAATGATAGTAATAGCCCTTGTTACAGCCGGAATAAGTTTCCTCATTTTCAGAGAAAAGCTTATTGAGGATAATGAGGACATGGGTACCGGTATTACGAATATTACCGCTGAACTTATAGATACAACAAGAATAGAGGAATATATCCACAAGGGAACAAAGGATCCTGAATATAACGAAATAAAAGAGGTTATGGAAAGGATTGCCAGAAGCCACGGAGATATTAAATATGTTTATGTTGTAAGAATGACTCCTTCCGGATATGAAGCTATTTTTGATGCGGATATCGGAGACGAAAACTATTGGCATCCCGGTCAGCTTATACCTTTCCAGGAGCATTTTAAGCCATATATAGCTCAGGCTTTGAGAGGTGAGGATATTCCGGCCATAATAATGGATGACGAGTTTGGATGGCTGCTTTCCATATTTAAGCCTGTTAAGGACGCTAACGGAGTTACGGTATGCTATTCCTGCGTTGATATCCATATGAGCCATCTGCAGGCAGATGAAAATAATTTTCTTGCAAAGGTCATAGCACTGTTTGTAGGGTTCTTTGTAATGGTTCTTGCTGTATTCCTATGGCTTACCGATTATTGCGTGATATATCCGATAAATGCTCTTGCTATGGCGGCTAAGGATATGGCCTTCCATGTATCAGGTTCCGAAAGAGAAGGTGCTGATAATATCAGACGTCTTGGAATCCGTACAGGAGATGAGATAGAGACCTTGTATAAGGCTTTGGTTAGAACAAGTGAGGAAATAGTTCACAATATTGCAGATATAGAAGAGCAGAAGGATACCATAAATAAGATGCAGAACGCACTTATCACCGTTCTTGCAAATATGGTTGAAAACAGAGATAAATATACCGGAAATCATGTAAAGAATACTGCAGCGTATGCAAAGATCATCCTCGAGGAACTTAGAAAGGATCCTAAATACAAGGATATCATTACTGAAGATTACGAATATACAATTATAAATTCAGCACCTCTGCATGATGTTGGAAAGATACAGATTCCTGATTCGCTTCTTAATAAGAACGGAAGACTTACCGATGAAGAGTTTAAGAAGATGCAGAGCCACACTCTTGCAGGTCAGAACATAATTGATGAAGCTGCCACTATGGTCAAGGATTCTGCTTATCTTAATGAAGCAAGGAACCTTGCCGCATATCATCACGAGAAATGGAACGGAACAGGATATCCTTACGGACTTAAGGGAGAGGAAATCCCGCTTTCTGCACGTATTATGGCTGTGGCTGATGTTTTTGATGCACTGGTTTCAAAGCGAAGCTACAAACCCGGATTTCCTATAGAAAAAGCATTTGATATTATAAGAGACGGTGCTGGAACGCATTTTGATCCCGAAATAGCAAAGGCTTTCCTTAATGCCGAAAAGGAGGTACGTCGTGTGGCTAAGGAGAATCAGGAAAAAGATGAAGCAGATGAAGCTGCTGCCGAGGCTGCAAAAGATAACAAATAATTAAATGATATCCGGCACTGACACATATTTTTGACAGATGCCGGATTTTTTGAAAAAGTTTATGGAAACGAAAGGTTAGGTTAAAAGATGAAAGTAGTTCTGGACAAGCTGTGTAAAAGATTCCCAAACAGGGATAAGAAGATCAAAACAGAAGTTATAGCAGTGGATAATTTTACGTTTGAAATACCGGACGGAACGCTTGTCGGTCTTCTCGGACCATCCGGCTGTGGAAAAAGTACCACGTTAAATCTTATTTCGGGTCTGGAGAAGCCGACAAGCGGCAGGGTTTTCTTCGGCGATACAGATGTTACCGATATGTCGCCCGAGGACAGATGTGTGGGCCTTGTATTCCAGAACTATGCTCTTTATCCGCACCTTACCGTAAGGCAGAATATTATGTTCCCTCTGCAGAACTTTAAAGGAGAGAAGAAGCTTACAAAAGAAGTTATGTTTGAAAAGGCTCTTGAAGCGGCAAAGCTTGTTCAGATAGACATGCTTATGGAGAGAAAGCCGAACGAACTTTCCGGCGGTCAGCAGCAGCGTGTTGCGATTGCAAGAGCGCTAGTAAAGGAACCCAAGGTGCTACTTCTTGACGAGCCCCTTTCAAATCTTGACGCGAGACTGAGACTACAGACACGTGAGGAGATAAGAAGGATCCAGCGTGAGACAAAGGTTACTACGATTTTTGTAACCCACGATCAGGAAGAAGCCATGAGTATTTCCGATATTATCGTGGTTATGAAGGATGGCGTAGTCCATCAGATAGGAAAGCCCCAGGATGTTTATGATGATCCAATAAACCTGTTTGTTGCCAAATTCCTTGGAACGCCTCCTATCAACGTGTTTAAGGGAAAAGTCAAGAACCATATGATATATATAGGAAACAGTGCGATCCTAAAGGCCGATAAAATTGATGACCGTGAGGTTTATGTAGGTATCCGTCCCGAAGGATTTGTTTTAAATGACGAAGGAGAGCTTACTCTTGATCTTAAAGGTCTTGAGGTTATGGGAAGGGATACGACTATTGTTTCAACACATGAATGCTGTGAAAATGTTGAAATACGTTCAATTGTAAGTGCTGAAACCGTTATCTATCCGAATATGGAAAAGGTTAAGTTTTCCGTTAAGCCTTTGAAAACCTTCCTGTTTGATGCTGAAACAGGTGACAGGATATATTTCGGAAGACAGGAAAAAAGAACTTATGAAGAGGCCTGAATATGAAGAAAAAACTTAAAGGGTGGCTATATCTGCTGCCTGCCATACTTTTTTTAAGTATATTCATGATTTATCCTTTAATAGACGTACTTATATACTCGTTTGAGGAAGGCTACAATTTTGCTTCCCAGACGCATAACGGGATCGGTTTATACAATTATTCCTATGTGCTTCACGATACTTATTTCCTGCAGGCACTTAAGAATACCTTTATTCTTGTTATAATAACCGTACCTCTTTCTACAGGAACGGCACTTCTTATTGCAATGGCTCTGAGTTCCATTAAGAAGCTTAGAGAACTGTTCCAGACGGTTTTCTTCCTTCCGTATGTAACAAATACGTTGGCAGTAGGTCTTGTTTTCATGATTCTTTTTAAGAAAACAGCATATTCCGACGGTATGATAAATCTCCTGATAAAGCTGTTTGGCGGAGAAGCGGTGGATTTTATTGACGGACCTTATTGGGCTAAGATGCTCGTGCTTTGTATATACACGGTATGGATTGTTATGCCTTTTAAAATACTGATACTTACCGGTGCACTTGCAAGTGTTAAGGACGATTATTACAAGGCAGCAAAAATTGACTCCACACCGGCATGGAGAGTGTTTACCAGAATTACGCTTCCGATGATCTCACCTATGATCTTTTACCTTGTTATAACAGGCTTTATAGGAGCCTTTAAGGCATATTCGGATGCTGTTGCACTTTTCGGAACCGATCTTAATGTAGCCGGTATGAATACAATAGTAGGATATATCTATGACATGCTGTACGGCAACAGCGGAGGATACCCCTCATATGCATCGGCGGCCGCACTTATACTTTTCTGCATTGTCCTGACCATTACCTGCATTAATCTGATGGTCAGCAAGAAAAGTGTTGTAAAGGGGGTGTAAGCTGTGAAATCTAAAAAAATCTGTAAAATCCTTGGTAAAATCGGTAAATATGCTTTTTTGGGATTTTGGGCAATAATAGTATTGTTTCCCTTTTACTGGATGATATTATCCTCGTTAAAAGGCTACAGTGCCTACAATTCAGAGTATATACCAAAATTCTTTACAACCAATCCTACGTTTGAAAACTACAGCTCAGCGTTTACAACGGTATCCCTCGGCAGATATTTCTTTAATACCATAGTTTTTGCGGTAATTACCACTGCGGTTATGCTTGTTGTTATAACACTTGCGGCATTCGCGTTTGCAAGACTGGAATTTAAAGGCAAGAACATTGTTTTTACCTTGTTCCTTTCGCTTATGATGATACCTAACGAGCTTATTATTATTACGAACTTTGTAACAATAACGGACCTTGGTCTAAGGAATACCTTTACAGGTCTTGTTCTTCCGAGCATCACTTCGATATTTTACATTTACCTGTTAAAGGAAAATTTTGAACAGATACCGGATAACTTATATAAAGCCGCGAAGGTTGACGGAACCTCTGATTTTAAATATCTCTTAAGGGTAATGATACCGATCTGCAAGCCTACAATGATCACAATTACCATTCTAAAGATCATTGAATGCTGGAACAGTTACGTATGGCCTCGCCTTATCACTGACGATTCGGATTATTATCTTGTTTCGAACGGAATTCAGGAAATACGTGAAAACGGATTCGGAAGGGAAAATATTCCGGCAATGATGGCAGCGGTGGTTGTTATTTCTGTTCCTTTGATAATCCTGTTCTTTGTATTCAGAAAGCAGATAATGACAGGTGTACAGAAGAGCGGTACAAAAGGTTAAGGAGTAAGTCCGATATGAAAAAATACATATTTTATTTCCTGACAATCTGTTTATGTATAAGCTTGTGCGGTTGTCATGGAAAAAGAAAAAGCGGAGAGTTTGAGATTCCGACAGAATTTGCTTCCGACAAAAAAATAGAGCTTACATTCTGGGCTAAAAACGATACAAACGTTAAACAGTCAAAGATATATGAAAAGGCTGCAGAGGATTTTAATAAGCTTTATCCTAATGTAAAAGTAAATATCAGGCTTTACACAGATTATGGAAAGATATACAACGACGTTATAACCAATATTGCAACTGATACTACACCCAATATATGTATAACGTATCCTGATCATATTGCAACCTATCTTACCGGAAATGATACAGTGGCAGTTCTTGATAAGCTGATGAATGATGAAAAGTACGGTCTTGGCGGAAGTGAACTGAAATTTGACGGCCCGGCATTTAAAGAATTGGTTCCCGAGTTCATAAATGAATGTAAGATAGGCGATATTTTCTATGCGCTGCCGTTTATGCGCTCGACGGAAGCCTGTTATATAAATAAGACATATGTTGAAAGATTGGGCTATACTATACCGGATATCCTAACGTGGGATTTTGTCTGGGAGGTTTCAGAAAAGGCTACCGAGAAGGATGCGGAAGGCAACTTCAAGGTAAACGGACAGAAAACGATGATTCCCTTCATATATAAATCTACAGACAATATGATGATCTCGATGCTTAAGCAGAGAAATGCGGGATATTCCGATGCAGAGGGAAATATCCTGATCTTCAATGAGGACACAAAGGATATTCTTTATACTGTTGCGGAACATGCAGGCTCATATGCATTCTCAACGTTTAAAATTTCAAGTTACCCGGGAAATTTCTTGAACGCAGGACAATGTCTGTTCGCAATCGATTCAACAGCAGGAGCTTCATGGATGGGTTCGGATGCTCCGTTATCGGATATAAGCGAAGATAAGATCGTAGATTTTGAAACAGTAGTAAGACCGATCCCGCAGTATGATGTTTCAGATCCCAAGATGATCTCTCAGGGTCCGTCCATTTGTATTTTTAATAAGAAGGACTCGGATGAAGTTCTTGCCTCATGGCTTTTTGCACAGTTCTTACTGACCAACGATACACAGATAGCATATTCTCAGACAGAAGGATATATCCCGGTAACAACCAAGGCTTTGAATTCGGCAGAATACAGGGATTATATTGCAAAGTCCGGAACAGATAACGATCTTTATTATGATGTAAAGATAAATGCAGCCAAGCTGCTTATGGAAAATACGGACAATACTTTTGTAACTCCGGTATTTAACGGATCGACATCACTTCGTGACGCTGCAGGACAGATGATCGAGAATACGGCAAAGGCCGTAAGAAGAAAACAGACGGTTGATGAAACCTTTATGACAAAGCTCTTTGACGATATGACATCTCTTTACCATCTTGACCAGATAAACAAAACAGGGGAACTCTCATCCAAAGACTTGGGGCCTTTACCTGCAGCAGCAAAGTGGCTTATTGGTTCACTGATCACGGCATGGGTAGTCATAATCGGCATAAATGTAGCAGAATTACTAAAAAAACACAGGAAAAAATCAAAAAAATATATTGAATTATAAAAATAAATATTTATAATAATAGGCACGGATTACATAATGATCCGCGTAGATGGTTAGCAAAAATTTAGGGAGGAAAAAGAAGTGAAAAGCAAAAAGTTAATAGCAGTATTACTTATGTTTGTACTTGTCCTTTCTCTTGCGGCATGTGACAAGAAGGGAAGTGACAATCAGAACTCAGCCGGTTCAAACACACCTGAGCCTACAAAGGAGGTTGACTTTTCAAAATCCGAAGGCGTTATGACATATCAGCAGTATGTTGATGCCAAGGAAGATGAGGCTGTAACCGTTGAAACCTTTGTACAGGATAAGCAGTCATGGTGGGACAATAAGGCTACAATCTATACTCAGGATAATGAAGGTGCGTATTTCGTTTACGAAATGCAGTGTTCCGAAGAAGATTATGCAAAGCTTGTTAAGGGACAGAAGATAAGGATCAAAGGATTTAAGGCTGATTTCCAGGGAGAAAAGGAAATAGCAGACGGCACATTTGAAATCCTTGAAGGCAACTATATTGCACCCGCATTTGATATTACAAACATTCTCGGAACAGATGATGTTATCAAGTACCAGAACAGATTTGTAGAATTCAAGGGTATGACAGTTGCTCCCAGCACCGATGCTGACGGAAATGAAGTAGCATTCCTTTACAAGTGGAACGGAAGCGGTCAGGAAGGCGATGACCTTTACTTCAATGTAGAACTTAACGGAAAGACATACAGCTTTACTGTTGAGTCATATCTTCGAGATAAGGACAGTGATGTTTACAAGGCTGTTAAGAATCTTAAGGTTGGAGATAAGATCGACATGACAGGTTACCTTTACTGGTATGATACCGTAAATCCCCATATTATCTCGGTTTCTGCAGCAAAGTAATTTGATTATGTATCAAAGTTAAATATGATACTCGAGCCCGGAATTTCTCCGGGCTTTCTTTTTTGTTAAAAAATGTCTGCAATACATGTCAAAAAAATAATGGTTACTTATTGACGATTCTCGTGTATTATAATATTAACAAAATATGCATGAACAAAACATGCAAAAAATATGCAAGCATTATTTAAAATATTTGCGTATGGGGGGATGATACTATGGCACGAGTTAAAGGTCTTGAAGATTTAAAGTGGGGGAACATTAAGGCTTTCAATAAGAGCTATTCGCATCTGGCTGTAAAGAGGGAGCCCGAGAACAACGACTTTATTCTTTCTGAAAGTGTAAGATTGAGACTTACACGTTATAATGAGAATAACAGTTATAACAACAACGTTATTGTTATCGGTGGAGCAGGTGCCGGAAAAACTAAGCTTTATGTTAAGCCTAACATTCTTCAGAGAAACTGCAGTTACGTTGTAACCGATAAAGCTGGTCTTCTTTATAACGATCTGAATGCTCTTTTTAAGAGCTCGGGTTACACATTAAAGGTTATCAACAGTCTGGATCCTGAAAGAAGCGATTATTACAATCCTTTCGTTTATATCCATGATGAAGCCGATATTACAGATGTTGTTAATGCACTTCTTGCTGCAGACGAGAGCGACGTTATCACATTAAGTGAAAAGAAGATGCTTCTTGAAGCTCTTATAAGCTATGTTAAGAACTATGCGGAAGACAATAACCGTAATTTCAAAATGGTTAAGCAGATGCTGAACGAAATGGAACATGGCGGATTCGGTGATTCAGGTGACAACTGGAAGATCAAGCCCGCTGATGATCTTGACAGAAGATTTCTTGAGGTTGATACAACAAATCCCGAGGATCCCTGCCTTTCTAAATACGACAATTTCCGTATAATGGTCGGCTCGGATAAGATTGAAATCCGTGATTCTGTTCTTAAAATCGTAAATGCGATATGTGCAGGCGTTATCGATCGTTCAGGAGATCTTGATTCAGTAGAGCTTGATAAGCTTGGTGATTCTAAGAGGATCCTGTTCCTTGTACGTCCTAATACCGGTGTTAATTCAGAATTCCCGGCACTTATTTATTCACAGTTATTCAGCCAGCTGTTTAAGAAGGCTCAGCGTCAGCCTCTGTACTATCCGGTACACTGCATGATGAGTGATTTTGTTGATAACGGAAAAATCTTTGATTTCCCGAGAATTATCATGAGCTGCAAGAAGTATGACGTATCCTGCTCACTTATCATGAGATCCATCAATGATCTTCGTGATATGTATAAGGATTATCCCACAGTTATCAGAAACTGTTCAATGCAGGTATATATGGGTGCAAAGGACAGGGATACGATGGAATACGTTGCTCAACAGGTTAACGAGACAAAATCCAAGATTGCCGGCTCATTATATACCGAAATGCTTAACGACATGGAAGATGACGAATGTATTGTAATCGCTACCGGCGGTGAAGCATATTACGACAATAAGTTCTGACGGAGGCCTGTTGTGAATATAACTACTGCAGAAAACGATATTGAATATATAATGTTCTCTGAAGAGCGGATCAAGAAGCGTGTAGCCGAGCTTGGAGAAGAGCTCACGGAAATGTACAAGGACTCCGTACCGATATTCGGATGTGTTTTGAAAGGTGCCTCCGTATTCTATACGGATCTGGTCAGAAGCTATAAGGGTCCTATGTTCATGGATTTCATATCGGTATCCAGCTACGGCCAAGCAGCTAAGTCCTCAGGAACTGTTTCGTTCAAAAAGGACTTTGACAATGATCTTAAAGGTAAGGATGTTATAATAGTAGAGGATATTGTTGATTCAGGTCTTACTCTGAAATATCTTAAGGAACTCTTAAGACAGCGTGATATAAAATCCGTAAGAACGATTGCTCTGTTAAATAAGTATGAATGTCATCCCCAGGAGCTTGACACCGATCTTTTCGGATTCAAGATTGAAAATCAGTTTGTTGTAGGATACGGACTTGATTACGCCGGATATTATAGAAATTTACCTTATATAGGAGTATTAAAAAAATCTGTTTATGAGTAATAAATACGTTTTTTGTTTAAATTTCTAAATTTTTTATAAATAATACTTGCATTTATTATTGACTTGTGTTAATATCATCATGTTGCATATAGTTGAAGATTGGAGTGGGCGAGAGTCCACTCCATTAATTTTGGTATATGTTGAGGTTCATAAAAAATGAAAGAAAACTACGAAGAGAAAACAGAAAAGCTTCTTGAACCGATAGTTGCTTCTTTGGGATTTTCAGTAGTTGATGTCGAGTATGTCAAGGAAGGGGCCGATTATTATCTCAGAGCCTACATTGACAAGGAAGGCGGAATAACCGTTGATGACTGTGAAAAAGTCAGCAGAAGCTTAGAAGAAAAGCTTGATACGGAGGATTTTATTCCTAACGCTTATATTTTAGAGGTAAGCTCTCCGGGCCTCGGACGTCAGCTGAAGAAAGAAAAGCATTATCTGGCCAATATCGGTGAAAAAGTTGATGTAAAGCTTTACAAAGCAATCGACAAAGTTAAAGATTTCGTCGGAATATTGAAAGCTTACGAAAACGGCAGGTTTGTATTTGAAGTGGATGGCAAGAAAATCGAGCTTGAAGCTTCCGCAATTTCAAAGATAAATTTACATGTAGATTGGTAAATGTCATAAGGTGGCAGCCGAAGGCTGACGGAACCTTGTGACACGGGCCCACCGCGAAGCGGTGGGTTGAAACCATTGCGACCCGGGCCCGCTGCGAAGCAGTGGGAAGATTCCTTACGACCCGGGCCAAGCAAAGCGTTGTTTTTTTACTTAGAAACATATAAACATTTATAGATAAAATAATAAGGAGGATAAAAGAAAAAATGAGCGGCAACAAAGAACTGATCGAGGCATTGAACCAGATCGAGAAGGAAAAGGATATCAGCAAGGAGGTGCTTTTTGAAGCGATTGAGAATTCTCTTTTAGCTGCATGTAAAAATGAATTTGGAAAAACAGACAGTAATATAAAGGTTAACAATATAAAAGTAAATATCAACAGGGAAAACGGCGCCATAGATGTTTTCGCTGAAAAGAAAATTGTTGAAGAGGTAACCGATTCTCTTACCGAGATCACACTTGATGAAGCAAGCAAGCTTTTCCCTAAGAAGAAACTTGCAATCGATGATGTTGTAAACATTGTTGTAACTCCTAAAAATTTCATGAGAATTTCTGCACAAAAGGCTAAACAGGCTGTTGTTCAGAAAATCCGTGAGGAAGAAAGAAAGGTTATCTACAATCAGTTTATTACAAGAGAACATGAAATTGTGACCGGTCTTGTACAGCATTATAACGGAAAGAACATTACCGTTAATCTTGGAAAGACAGATGCTATTCTTCCTGAAAATGAGCAGATTCCTACAGAACATTTCAAGATCAACGACAGAATTAAGGTATATGTTCTTGAAGTAAAGGATACAACAAGAGGACCCAGGATAACAGTTTCAAGAAGCAACAAGGAACTTGTTAAGCGCCTTTTTGAAGAGGAAGTTACCGAAGTAAGCGATGGAATAGTTGAAATAAAGGCTATTGCAAGAGAAGCAGGATACAGAACAAAGATGGCTGTTTATTCTTCAGATCCCGAAGTTGATCCTGTCGGAGCATGCGTTGGTCTCAACGGTGCAAGAGTTAACGCAATCGTTGATGAGCTCTGCGGCGAGAAGATCGATATCATCTGCTGGAGTGATGATCCCGCAGTTCTTATTGAAAATGCATTGAGCCCTGCAAAGATTATTTCAGTTGAAGCTTATCCCGAGGATAAATGGGCAAGAGTTATAGTTCCGGATTATCAGCTGTCACTTGCAATCGGACGTGAAGGTCAGAATGCTAGACTTGCTGCAAGACTTACCGGATATAAGATCGATATCAAGCCTGAGTCACAGAGCAGTGATGATGACGAGTATTATTACTATGAGGAGACATAAATGGCAACTGTCAGAAAGATTCCTTTAAGGAAATGTACCGGTTGCGGCGAGATGAAACCCAAAAAGGAGCTTATCCGTGTTTTACTTGAGCCGGACGGAAACATTACAGTTGATACTACAGGAAAGAAAAACGGAAGAGGTGCTTATCTCTGCGGGAAAAAATCATGTCTGGAAGCTGCTGTAAAGCATAAGGGACTTGAAAAATCACTAAAAACTGCGATTCCAAAGGAATTATTCGAGAAACTTAAGGTAGATTATGAATGGCTTGATGAGTAATGATGATAAACAGATTTATTCGCTACTTGGAATTTGCAAAAAAGCAGGATGCATTAAAGCCGGAGAATTTATGACAGAAAAAACCGTCAAAGGCGGTTCGGCATATCTTGTGATCGTTGCAAGCGATTCTTCGGACAATACAAAAAAGAAATTTAGGAATATGACAGATTTTTATAATGTTCCTTACAGAGAATTCGGTAATAAGGACGGCCTTGGAAATTGTATAGGTTGTGAATTCAGAGCATCGCTTGCTGTTACAAACAAAGGTCTGGCGGATAAATTGATTGAAAAAATAAGTAATATTGTAAAATAATATAATTGTTATATTTGTGGAGGAATTTAACAGAATGGCCAAAATGAGGATTTATGAACTGGCAAAAGAATTGGTAGAATCCGGACTTGTAAAGGATTCAAAATCACTCAATACCGATATTATCACTTTTTTAAGTCAAAACGGTGTTGAGGGTAAAAGTCCGTCCAGCGGTCTTGATGACAGCATGGTCGAGCTTGTAAAAAACCATTTCAAGAAAAAGGATACAAAAAAGGAAAAGAAGGAAGAGGTTAAGCCTGAAGTAAATAAGGAAACAAAAACTGAAACCAAGACTGAAACCAAACCTGAAATTAAGCCTGAGACAAAGCCTGAAACAGAATCTGAGGCTCCTAAGGCTGAGAAGTCTGCAGATAACACAAAACAGGTTAAACAGAGTGGCCCTTCTGTTATCAGACATCCTGAAAATAGCGAAAAGGCAGCACTGAAGGGACCTAAGCAGCGTGTTCCTGCAGGAAAGCTTATCGGAAAAGACGGAAAAGAGACTCCTTACTGGATCGCCAAGGACGGAAGATTGGTAACTATGGACGGGAAAGCTCTTCCCTTAAAGATCGGTCCTGAGGGAAAAATCGTTAAGCTGGATGGTTCTCCTCTTCAGAAGAGACCTTCCGGACATGAGAAAAAGGAACAGAATGAAGTAAAACAGCCTGAGACAAAGGTTGTTGAAAATACTACAAAGTCTGTTGAAAACGAAGTTAAAGAGACAGTTAATGATACACCCGTTGTATCTGATAATACTGTGCCTGCAGCACCCGTAGTAGAGGAAAAGAAAGAAGAGGTTCAGCCTTCAACTCCTCAGCCTAAGATTGTCGGAAATATTTTTGAAAGCCTTGCTGCAGCAAAAGATAAAGAGCAGAGCTTAAGAGAAAAGAGAGCACAGGAAAAGCAACAGGGAAGACCTGATCGCGGAAACCGTCCCGATAGAAATGACAGGGGCGAAAGAGGTGACAGACCTGACAGAGGCGACAGAAGAAATGCACCTTCGGGCCAGGACAGAAGCGGACGTCCTATTCAGGGCGGCCAGGGAAGACCTGAGAGATCCGAAAGACCCGACAGGCCTTTCAGAGACGGTCAAGGCGGCGAAAGAAGAGGCGGTGATATGAGCCATCGTCCTCCCAGAGACAGATTTGCTCCCGGACAAGGTCAGGGACAGCCTCAGGGCCAGGGACAGGGACAGCGTCCTTCAAAGCCTTTTGGTGACAGAAGGAATATGGGAGGTCCCGGTTTCGGTGATAAGGATAAGGATGATGATAACAGACGTCCTTTCCAATCAAAACGTCCTTCTAAGCCCAGTCCTGACGGACAGTTAAAGAGTGAACTCGGTACACAGATCGGTAAGAACGATCGTGCCGGCAAGCTTAAAAACAAGGGTAAGGATAAAAAAGACAAGCGTGACTACGATGATGAGAATGTAAATATTAAGAAGGATCCCAATCGTAAGGGCGCTTTCCAGAAGCCTGTTAAGCAGGTTGTAAAAGAGGAAGAAGATATTAAGGTAATCACAATTCCTGAGGTTATTACAATCAAGGAACTGGCTGATAAGATGAAGCAGAATGCCGGTGCCATTGTTAAGAAGCTCTTCCTTGCAGGAAAAATGATCAACCAGAACTCTGAGATTACATTCGAAGAAGCAGAAGAGATCGCTCTTGATTATGAGATCATGTGTGAGAAGGAAGCAAAGGTAAACGTAGTTGAGGAGCTTTTAAAGGAAACCGAGGAAGATCCCGAGACCTTAAAGAAGCGTCCTCCTGTAGTCTGTGTTATGGGACACGTTGATCACGGTAAGACTTCACTTCTTGATGCAATCCGTTCAACAAACGTGACTGCACGCGAGGCAGGCGGAATTACGCAGCACATCGGTGCATACATGGTTGAGATCAACGGTGAGAAGATCACATTCCTTGATACACCCGGACATGAGGCATTTACATCCATGCGTATGCGTGGTGCTAAATCTACGGATATTGCTATCCTTGTAGTAGCTGCCGATGACGGTGTTATGCCCCAGACAATTGAGGCTATTAACCATGCAAAGGCTGCAAACGTATCTATTATCGTGGCTGTCAACAAGATTGATAAGCCCGGTGCAAATATTGAAAGAGTTAAGCAGGAGCTGACCGAATACGGTCTTGTTGCAGAGGACTGGGGCGGAGATACAGTATTCGTTCCTGTTTCGGCAAAGACTCATGAGGGTATTGAAAACCTTCTTGAAATGGTTCTTCTTACTGCTGACGTTCTTGAACTTAAGGCTAATCCCGACCGTAGGGCACGTGGTATCGTTATCGAGGCTGAACGTGACAGAGGAAAGGGCTGTATAGCTACTGTTCTCGTACAGAAGGGAACTCTTAACGTTGGAGATTATGTTGCCATCGGTGCTTCACATGGAAGAATCCGTGCAATGATTGATGACAACGGAAGACGTGTAAAGATAGCAACTCCTTCAACACCTGTTGAGATCCAGGGACTTGATGAGGTTCCCAATGCAGGTGAGATCATGATGGCTGTTGCTGATGAGAAGGAAGCAAGAACAATTGCCGAGGCATTTATTGCACAGAGCAAGGAGCAGAAGATTTCCGAGACCAAGGCAAGACTGTCACTGGATGGCTTATTCTCACAGATCGAGGCCGGTAACGTTAAGGAACTTAACCTTATCATCAAGGCTGACGTTATGGGTTCTGTTGAAGCTGTTAAGCAGAGTCTTATCAAGCTCTCCAATGAAGAGGTTGTTGTTCGTGTTATCCACGGCGGTGTTGGTAATATCAACGAGTCAGATGTTAACCTTGCAGGTGCTTCAAACGCAATTATCATCGGTTTCAATGTTAAGCCTGATAATACAGCTAAGGATATTGCTGAGCATGAGTGCGTTGAGATCAAGCTTTACAAGGTTATCTACAATGCTATTGATGATATAGAGGCTGCTATGAAGGGCATGCTCAAGCCTGTTTATGAGGAAAAGATCATTGCTCATGCAGAGGTTCGTCAGCTGTTCAAGGCAAGCCAGGTTGGTATTATCGCAGGATCATTTGTTCTTGACGGTAAGATCGAGAGAGGATGTTCCGCAAGGATCTCACGTGAGGGTAAGCAGATTTATGATGGTCCGCTTGCATCACTTAAGAGATTTAAGGATGATGTTAAGGAAGTGGCTGCAGGTTACGAGTGCGGTCTTGTTTTCGAGAAATTCAGTGACCTCGCAGAGCTTGACCAGATCGAGTTCTACAAGATGGTTGAGGTGCCCAGATCATGAGAAAAAACAGTATTAAAAATATAAGAATTAATCAGGAGGTTCAGAAGGAACTGAGCAACCTGATAAGAATGGAAGTTAAGGATCCGAGAGTTTCTCCAATGACTACCATTGTCAATGTGGAAGTGGCTCCCGACCTTAAGACTGCCAAGATTTATATCAGTGTTCTTGGTGATGAGAAGGCTCAGGCTGACACTATAAAGGGATTGAAGAGTGCGGCTCCTTTCCTTAGAAGCCAGCTCGCTCACAACATGAACATGAGGAATACTCCGGAGCTTCATTTTATTGCAGATCAGTCGATTGAATACGGTGTAAATATGTCACATCTTATTGATGAGATTACTGCCGATCTTCATAAGGATGATGAGGAGTCCGATGAAGCTGCGGAATCTGATGAAGAATAAAGATTTAAGATTTAGTTTTTTATGAGGAATATGAAAGTGGATTTAGAAAAATTATGGAAAAGGGTTTCGGACGCTAAAAGGATCGGTATCTGCGGACATGTACGTCCTGACGGAGACTGTGTCGGTTCGTGTCTCGGAATGTATAATTATATCCTTTCTCGTTTTGGAAAAGAAGCGGATGTTTATATGGAAGAGGTTTCTCCGGAGTTCTTTTTCTTAAACGGAAGCGATAAGGTTATTACCGATTATCCTGATGCTGAGAAATATGATGTTTTCTTCGCACTGGACAGCGGGGATACCGAACGTTTGGGTGATGGATACAAGTATTTTAAGGATGCGGAATATACGTATTGTTTTGATCATCATCCTACAAATACCGGATATGCCGATGAAAATATGATCGTTCCGACTGATGCGGCAACTACAGAGCTTTTAGCTTCAATTTTCGAAGAGGATTACATAGACGTTAATACCGCAAATTGTCTTTATCTTGGAATTGTTCATGATACCGGTGTTTTCAAGCATTCAAATACAACAAGAAAGACTATGGAAACTGCCGGACTGCTTATAGAAAAAGGTGTTATCCCGGGTGATATCATTGACAAGACTTTTTACGAGAAGACCTATATTCAGAACCAGATTCTCGGAAGGTGTCTGATGGAAAGCATACTTCTTATGGACGGAAAGGTTATTGTTTCTTATGTTCCCGCAGATGTTCAGAAGCTTTATGGAATAGGTAATTCTGATATGGGCGGGATTATCGACCAGCTTCGTATTACCAAGGGGGTTGAAGTAGCGATCTTACTCAAGGAAGCTAATAAGAGAGAGTGGAAGGTAAGCCTTCGTTCCAACAGTATTGTTGATGTAAGTAAGATTTCAGTAATGTTTGCCGGAGGCGGACATGTGAGAGCAGCAGGATGTACGATGTACGGCTCCGCACATGATTGTATTAACTCTCTGACAAAAGAGATTGAAAAACAACTTAAATAGTTTTTCTGGCTGTGAAATTAACGTAGAAAATGATTTTGAAAGTGTTAACCAATGAAATTGGGTGAGCTAAAGTGAGAAAATATGTAAAAATTAAACTAATATTGATGTCAATCTTACTATATATTATTGTAAATATAATTGGTCTTTGCTTTAATATATATCTGTTCAAATGGCTTGCTGATCGAATGTGGATCAGTGTACTTTTTATGATTATCAGTATTATATTAATCGCATCAAATAGAATAGCAGGTATAGTTATCGCAGCATTTTACATATTGAATACAATGATGTCTGAGGTAATTGGACTTTTGATCAGAAAATTTAAGCTTAATAATTTTTCAGACATTACTGATATGGAAAAAAAGGCTGAAGTTTCATTACACCATGGTGTTTTTATTTGGTTAATTCTATGGCTTACTTTTTTTATATTCCTGATGATGGTGAGATATCATAAGAAGATAAAGAAGGATAATTAAACTTTTTTTGGTTAACAAATCTATTTGAGGGTCATTCGTGAGGGCAATGTCATTAAGTTAAGATTAAAGAATAAAGATCTTTATTCCTAAATGGGATAAGGATCTTTTTTTGTAGTATGTTATTAGTCTCACTTAATTATTTTTAAATGCGATTTGCAATCCTTGACTTAATGAAGTTGTTCATGAGGGGTTTTTAGAATAACAAATTTAGAGGTTTCAAAAGCTTTTTATATATTTTAGTTGATATTTAGCATATTTTGATATATAATTTATAATGGTTTTTTATAGGTATTATCATTTTGTACATAGGAATATAGATTATGGATGGTATAATCAACGTTTATAAAGAAAAAGGTTACACTTCACATGATGTTGTAGCTCGACTTCGGGGAATTACCGGAGAAAGACATATCGGGCATACGGGAACTTTAGATCCTGCTGCCGCAGGTGTCCTTCCGATGTGCCTTGGTACCGCTACAAAGGCTTGTGAACTTCTTACGGATAAAGGTAAAGAATATGAAACGGTATTATTATTGGGAATTGAGACCGGAACTGAGGATGCTACAGGCGAGCTTATTAAGGTTAGTGATGTTTCGAGTATTACTGATGAGATGATCTTCGAGGCCGTAAAGTCTTTTGAAGGAGATATTTTACAGGTTCCGCCTATGTTTTCAGCCACAAGGATCAACGGACAGCATTCCTATGATCTGGCAAGACAGGGGCTAAGCATTGAAAGAGAGGCCAAAAAGATCCATATTGATTCGATAGATATTATTTCTGATATAACAAGATGCCTACTCTCTGAAAAAGATTCTTTTAAACCGTTTGCCGAAACAATGCTTTCAAAATTCCCAGAGGAGGAAGACCCTGAAGAGGGAAGATGGCACTGGGAGAATAATGATATCCGAAAGGATGAAAACAAGGATATTCCTGTTATACGTGTTGCATTAAGGATTTCCTGTGAAAAGGGTACTTATATTAGGACCATCTGTGCAGACATCGGGAAAAAGCTTGGATGCGGCGGTTGCATGGAAAGGCTTTTAAGAACAAGATCCGGTGCTTTTTCAGTTGAAGACAGCCATAGTCTTGCTGAACTTGAAGGTATATTTGAGAAGTATAAAGAAAATGCCGATTACGATTTAAAAAACATACTTATTTCAGCCGATAAATGCTTTATGGAATATCCTGCACTTCATTGTAAGGAGAAATTCGACAGTGTTCTAAACAATGGAAATCTTATGAGGATGAGGCATTTTAAAGAGTATATAGAGATACCGGATCCCATTAACAGAGTTTATGACAGTAATAATGAATTTAAAGCACTCTATGAATGGGTTGAGACAAGAAAACTCTATAAACCGGTTAAGGTATTTATAAGCATAAAAGAGTAATGATTTTTTTAAACGAGGACTGGGAAAATGGATATAATTCAGGGTAAATTTTTTAAATTAAACTATACATGTGTAACAATCGGTAAATTCGACGGCGTTCACATAGGACACAGGCAGATTATAAGTAAATTAATCGAAGTAAGCAAAGAATTCAGCTATAGAAGTGCCGTTCTTACATTTGATTTTGATTACTTTAAGTCTGAAAACGAAAAAAGATTAAATACAAGGGAAGAAAAGAAAGCTTTACTGCAAAAATGCGGTATAGACATTTTGGTAGATTATCCTTTTGACGGCGAAACTAAAAATATGACTCCGGAAGAATTTTCAAAGGAGGTTTTAGTCGGTAAGCTTGATGCTAAAGCTGTTGTTGTGGGTGATAATTTCCGTTTCGGCAAGGATGCGGCCGGAGATGTCGGTGCATTAAAAGAGTTTGGCAATAAATATGGATTCAAAGTATATTCGATACCTTTGGTAGAGTTCGAAGGAAGTATGGTTAGCAGTACACGAATACGTGAAGAACTTAACGCCGGGCATAAAAAGAAAGTTAAGGCAATGCTGACCGGTATAAATTAGGAGTTTTTAATGAATACAGGTAGATTAACGGTAACTAAGGATTGGAGGGACTGCTTTTCAGGTTATACTATAAATATGGCTCAAAAGCTTGTTGATGCTAACTATGTCAGAGATTTTAAGGCTCAGAAAGATAGAGCTGAGGCGTCCGTAGTAGATCTGGGTTATAGTTCAAATAAAGTAGTTATATACAATCCTCCGACATCATTCTCCACTAATTGGAATCCGGAATTATTTTCTTGTACATGTACAAGGAAACTCAGAAGATATACCTACGAAAACTATAATAGGTGCATACATAAAGCTGCTGTACTTTTGTATTGGGAAAAGCAGCACGGTCCATGGGTTTTTACTGAAAATGAACAGGAGCATGCCGCAAGGTTAGAAAAAGAAAAGAAAGAGCTTGAGAAGAAACGTTTAAAAGAGAAGATAGAAGCAGAGAAGAGAATAATTATCAACGCTGCGGATTTCTTAAGAAGTCAAAGACATGATACGCGAGGCACATATTTTAACCTTTTAGAAGCAGTTAAGAGATTTCATACCAACAGGTATTCAGTTAATCAGCTTGAAAAGCTATTCAATACTCCGAATGGAATAGTAATCGACAGAACAACGCTCCAGTACGGAAGCAGTAATGAACAGGAGCTTTGTTTTAATGCTTCTGCAAGCGATCTTGAATCAAGAAGTTACAGAAATTCATTAAGACTTGTAATGACAAGAAACAAGCTTTTAGAATTTAGATGTTCATGTAATCGTTTTTATGGATATCTGAATGAATCTGATGTTTTCTGTGTTCATCAGCTTGCATTTTTGCTCAAGGTTTATGATTATATTGAGGAAAACGATCCTGGAGATGCTACAGACAGAGCTGCATTTGATTTCTTTGATGCTATGGATATTTCCGGAAGGAATTTAAGTTCTGCTGATGAAAAAGCCGTGATCAAGAAGACGCCCAATGTTGTAATTTCGCCTCTTTTAAACATTGAGGACGGATCTGTGGCTTTATCATTTAAAATAGGTCTTATTGGACAGAAAAAGGTTCAGCTTAAAAACCTTGAAGTCTTTTCTGAATCTGTACAATTAGAGAGTTTATTTAATGCAAGTAAAACTTTATCCATAGATTTCTCTAAGCAGGATTTTGAGGAAAATAGTACCCCTTGGGTCAATTTTATACATCAAAGAGTCAGTGATACAAATAAAGTCAACGATAAACTTGAGGCAAAAGGCCGTTGGTATTATACGCCTACCATAAGTACTTCAAATAAGGACGAGCTTTACGGTGCTACTCTTGACAGATTTTATGATATTGCAGAAGGAACTGATTGTGAGTGCTTGAAGAAGGATGTATCCTTCACTGAAATTGATAATACTGATAGAAGCTTTTATTCCGCTAAACGTAAAAAGATAACGAAGAAAGATACTTCCTACATTCATATCGGGCATCACAATATGAAGGTAAGTATAAAAACAGAACCGCTAACCGCCACTAACGGTGATTTTATCGGTGTGGAGGTTACCGGAACAATGCCGATCATTAGACTGGGCAGTGTTGATGCATATATTATCGGCAAGGATTATGTGAGCAGGATTACAAAGGAAGAACAGTACGCATTGCTGCCTTTTATGAAGGCTGCCGACAAGTCAGGCAATATATGCTTTAGGATTGGTAAGGAAAGGCTTGCGGAATTTTACTATCGTGTAATTCCCTTCATGCAGGAGCATTCTTATATCGATTTTACGGATACATGCTCCGATATGGCAGAAAAGATCATGCCGCCGGAACCTAAGTTTACTTTTATTCTGGATTCGGATGATAATCTTTTTGAATGTAAGGTAAAGGTTGCATATGATGACGAAGAGACAATACTTCCAAGGAAATCCCTAAAGGACAAACGCGTTGATACTTCGCAGGAAACAAGGGTTGTTGAAGCCGTACGCGAATTCTTCCGGGAATACGACGGACTAAGGCAATGCTTTGTTGTTCAGGCTTCCGAAGATCTTATGTTTAAAATCCTTACAGAAGGAATAGCCAGTTTTTCTTCTTTCGGCGAAGTACTGGGAACAGATGCATTTAAAATAAACAAAGTAAAAAGCAGTCCTCAGATTACCGTTGGTGTTTCGGTTGAAAGCGGTATCATGGATATATCTGTTATTTCAAAGGATATAAGTCCTAAGGAACTGCTTGATATTCTTGAAAGCTATAGGCTAAAGAAAAGATATTATAAATTAAAGTCCGGAGAATTTGTCGATCTTTCCGAAAATGAACAATTTGATTCATTGACGGATATGGCCGACAGAATGAATCTTCCGATGGAAACGCTCATTGAGGAAGGTGTAAAGGTTCCGGCATATAGGGCCCTGTATCTCAATAAGCTTTTAGAAGAACGTGAAGCTCTTGTAAGCAATAGGGATAAAACATACAGAACACTTATAAAGAACTTTCAGACAATAAAGGATGCGGATTATGAGGAGCCTGAAGGATTCAAGGATGTGCTGCGCCCTTATCAGGTATATGGTTTTAAATGGCTTAAAACACTTTCGGCTGCCGGTTTCGGAGGAATACTTGCGGATGAAATGGGCTTAGGAAAAACCCTGCAGGCAATTTCTTTAATGGAATCATTGAAGGAAGATGGGGATGCTGCTCCGAACCTTGTTGTTTGTCCGGCCTCTCTTGTATATAACTGGCAGGAAGAAATTAAAAGATTTGCTCCGAAGCTTGTTTCATGTGCACTTTCGGGTTCTGCTGCAAACAGGAAGAAGGATTTAAGCCGGTTTGAAGGTAAAAATACAAAGGATTCTCCCGATATATATATTACGAGTTATGATAGCTTAAGGAAAGACATTACTCTTTATGAAAAGCTTCAGTTTAATGTTGTTATCCTTGATGAAGCACAGTATATAAAAAACCAAAATGCGGCAATGACAAGAGCCGTAAAGGTTCTTAAGGGAAATCATCGTTTTGCGATGACAGGAACGCCTATCGAGAACAGACTTGCTGAGCTATGGAGCATATTTGATTTTCTGATGCCCGGATTCCTTTATAATTATAATGAGTTTTCCGGCCGGTATGAAACGCCTATTGCAAAAGCAAAGGATCCGGCAGCTGCAGAAAACCTAAAAAACATGGTCAGGCCGTTCATTTTAAGAAGGCTAAAGACAGAGGTATTAAAAGATCTTCCCGATAAGCTCGAAGAGGTCCGTTATATAAGGTTTGAGGATGACCAGCGAAAGGTTTACGACGGTCAGGTTGTAAAATTACGTCAGATAATCGAGAACTCAAACGGAAATAATGAAGACAAGATGAGAATTCTTGCCGAGATTACTAAGCTGCGACAGATATGCTGCGATCCTTCACTTTTATTTGAGAATTATAAGGGCGAAAGTGCTAAAAGGAAGGGCTGTTTGGATCTGATAAACAGTGCAATTTCCGGCGGACACAGAATGCTTGTATTTTCACAGTTTACATCGATGCTGGCACTTTTAGAGGAAGATTTAAGGGCTAACGATATCAAATACTATAAGATAATCGGATCTACTCCAAAAGAACAGAGGATAAGGCTGGTACACGATTTTAATGACGGTAATGTTCCTGTATTCCTTATTTCTCTTAAAGCAGGAGGTACCGGGCTGAACCTGACTGGAGCGGATGTTGTTATACATTATGATCCTTGGTGGAATCTGGCCGCACAGAACCAGGCAACCGACAGGGCTCATCGTATAGGTCAGAAGAATACGGTAACAGTATATAAGATGATAATGAAGGATACTATTGAGGAAAAAATCCTCGGACTTCAGGAAGCAAAGAAGGATCTTGCTGATGCTATTTTAGAGGGCGAGGGTAAGTCTTTATTTGCTCTTTCGGGTGAGGAACTTTTGGGATTGCTTTCGTAAATAATTGAATTTCTTACTGAAAGGATGTATTTTAGATGGCTATTAATATTAAAACCGTTACATGTCCCGCATGCGGTGCAAAGGTTAATTATGATGAAAACAATAAAACCGCCTACTGTGAATTTTGCGGCGCATTGCTTGATATGACGGAAGAATATGGTGAGAAAAAGGACCGTGAGCGTGATGACATTCAGGATATGAAGATAAATCATATTTTGAATAATATAAACGGAAGGCCTGTAAGGACAAACAATGTTGACATACAAAAGTCCAGGAAAACAGCCTTGATCATAATTCTTGCAATATTCGGAACATTTTTTATCATAAGCATCATGTTCAGCGTTGTCGGTGGCAGAATGGCTTTTAATACTATAAATTCCATTGCCACAAGCACCAAGGAAGAAGAAACTGAAGTCGAAATTGATCCTTTTGATAAGTTAACTATCACATATTCAGGAATTAGCGGAAAAGGCACCGCAAGACTCAGTGACGGAAATGTTTACTCCGTTTCAAATATTAAGAAAACCACATCCAATACGGATAAGCTGAGTAACGGTGATACGATCACAGTTAAATACGAAACTAACAGCGTAAAATATAATAGAACAATATATAATCTTACCCAGACCGAAAAGACTTATACCGTATATGGACTTGATGAATATGTTTTTGATATCAACGAGGTAGGGGAAGAGGATCTGGAAATACTAAAAAAGAATGCAATACAAAAGGCTTTAAATGATTGTAAAGAAGTAGATTTTGCATATGTTGAAGACAGTTTTAACATTTATGCTATATATACCCTTGTTGAAAAGGACTATTCCGAGCAGATGTCGGTATTTATCGTATCCTTTGATTATATTGATGAGGATGAGACAAAAACCGGATATCACATGTCAAAGTATTCAAATATCGTAAAACATTCAAACGGAGAATACAAGATCAATTTCAACACAGGTACTTATACATACGTAAGAGAGTCATATTTTAACGGCTTTACGGTTCCCTCGGCACATTCGACATGGGATGCCGTTTACACGGATGTTTATCTGAATAACAAAGCCGATTGGTTTATTCATGAAGATTTAAAAAATTAACATAATATGGAGGTGCGGATGGTTAAGTGGATTTTTCTGGTAGATTCGGATACTGTTTCATTAAAAAACATAGGCCGCATTCTTAGTAAAGGAAATATGCGTGTGACCGCATTCAACACCGGTGAAGCGTTATTGAACTATCTTAATGTCAATCATTCTCCGGATATGATAATTATCGATTCCGAGATTACAGGTATAGGCTGCGGGGAAACAATAAAAACATTGAGACAGCCCGAATTCTTAAAGAATTTCGGGGATGTTCCTATCGTTCAGCTTAAATCCAAGACCAGCAGGGATGATGAGATAAGATTTGGTGAGCTTGGAGTGGTAGGCTGTCTGAATAAAGGCGCCGAAAGCGATGAAATGCTCAACAAGATAAATCTTATTTTTGAAGAGCACAAAGCGATCAAGGATGTTGTTTTTTCTCTAAAATCGGAATCTGAAGAAAACCCCTCGGAGGAAATTATATCCCTCAGCAGATTTTCTGATATCCTTCGTGAAAAAGAAGTTACAAATAATGCTCTTTTGCTAAATAAGGATGAATTCGTACATGTTTACAGATTTATAATGCGTTATATAAAAAGATATAACAAAAACGCCTGCAATCTGTTTTTTACCATCAGTAATCCATTACCTGAGAATAGCGATAAGTTTGATCTGATAAAGGATGAATTCCTGAATCATGTAATTCATATGCTGAGAAAAAGTGATATCATCACGAAACCGACCGACAATCAGATCATGGTCCTCCTTACCGATATAAAGGAGGTTTTTGTCGATCAGGTTATAGGAAGCATTTTAAGAACATGGTATTCTAAGAACGGAAACATTGTCAGTATTTCTTATGAGGTTCATTTTGAAAGCTTTTCTGACAGCGAATACGGGAAGAATGATAGGCTGAAGGTAATAATCGTTGATGATGATTTCATGAACCTGAAGATGGCTTCGTTTATCTTGGAAAAGAACGGAATTGAAGTTATTTCTATGAAATCCGGCCAGGAGCTTTTAAACAGGATTAAGGATTACAAACCAGATCTTATACTTCTGGATGTAAATATGCCGGAAATGGACGGATTTGAGACTCTTGAAAGACTTCGTGCCCAGGAGGAAAGCTCACTTGAGATACCGATCATATTCCTGACTGCAGATGACAGCAATGAAACTGAGACCAAGGGGCTTGCACTGGGTGCAATGGATTTTATTAAAAAACCTTTCGTGCCTGATGTACTGATCTTGAGGGTAAGACATACTGTAGCACTTACGAGGCTTCAGATGAATCTTGAACAGGAGGTTGACCGTAAAAAGAAAGAAATAGAATCCCTGTTTATGCATGTGGTACAATCCTTGGCTGATGCGATCGATGCAAAGGACACTTATACAAACGGTCATTCTGACAGGGTTGCCCGCTACTGCCGCGAAATAGCGAAACGATACGGATATTCAGCCGCCGAACAGGATAATATTTACATGATGGGACTTCTCCATGATGTCGGTAAGATCGGTGTTCCCGATGCGGTTATAAATAAACCGGCTAAGCTTACCGATGCAGAATTTGACCTTATTAAAAATCATCCGGTAATGGGAGCGAGAATCCTCAAGAATATAAAGGAGCTTCCAAAACTTGCAACCGGAGCCCGCTGGCATCATGAAAAATACGGTGGCGGAGGATATCCCGACGGACTTAACGGTACTGATATCCCTGAGGAAGCAAGGATCATTGCGGTGGCTGACGCTTATGATGCAATGACGAGCCGAAGAAGTTACAGGGAGCCGTTAAGCCAGGAATCTGTAAGAAAAGAAATCGAAAGAGGGATCGGTGTTCAGTTTGATCCTGATTTTGCAAGGATCATGCTTGAGATGATCGATGAGGACGTAAATTACAATATGCGAGAGATGTAGGAAAGAAGGTAAAAAAATGGAAGAATCAATGAAGGATTTTGAGAAAGAATTGAGTAATTCTTTCAGGGTACTGAAAATAGGTGAGATACTTGACAGTATGATCGTTGATATCGATGATGCCGGTGTAACCTGTGATATAGGATATTATACACAGGGAGTTGCTCCTCTTGATGCTATTTCGGACGATCCGGATTTTAATGCATTGAGAGACCTGAAAATCGGAGACAGCTGTAAGGTTATGGTTGTCGATCTTGATGACGGAAAAGGAAATGTACAGCTTTCAATGAAGGAAGCAAGGGAAGCTGAAGCTTGGGATAAGATAGAGAAGATTTTTGAAAACCGTGAAATCGTAAGCGTGCATATCAAAGCTAAAGTGCCTTCCGGAGTTATAACTTATCTTGAAGGAATAAAGGCTTTTATCCCAGCTTCACAGCTCGCTATGGAATATGTTGAGGATACGAGTGAATATGTCGGAAAAACTCTTAACATAAGAGTAATGTCGGCAGATAAAAATGCTAAGAAGCTGACTTTATCCGCAAAGGCGGTACTTAGAGAAAAAGAAGAACTCGGAAAGCAGAAGAAGATACAGGCAATTGTTCCGGGCTCGGTATTTGAAGGAACGGTTGAAAGGATGGAGACCTACGGTGCATTTATCCTGCTTGACAACGGTCTTACCGGACTTCTTCATATTTCACAGATATGCGAGAAAAGAATTAATAAGCCCTCTGAAATACTTAAGCTTGAGCAGAAGGTAAAGGTTAAGGTCCTTAAGGTTGATGGAGGAAAGATATCGCTTACCATGAAGGACGTTGAAGGTAAGGCTCAGGAAACTGATGTTACAGATACCGACGATAATGAAGAAGAAAACAATTCATATTCGGAAGAGATGACTAATACACCTTTTGCCGCTCTGTTTTCCAAGCTTGGAATAAATAAAGAATAAAATAAATATATACAAAAAATTACATTGTAATATTTTAAAAAAGAAGTTATAATTCTTTTTAAACAAAAATAAAAACGGAGGTTTATTTAATGCAGTACGGATATTTTGATCTTGAGAACAAAGAGTATGTTATCACACGCCCGGATACCCCGGCACCTTGGTGTAATTACCTGGGTTCACCCGCATATGGTGCGATTATTTCGAATAATGCGGGCGGATACAGTTTTGTAAAGAGCGGTGCAAACGGTCGTATAACCAGATATCGTTTTAATTCCATGATGGCGCTTCCCGGACGTTATATATATTTAAGGGATAAGGCAACCGGAGATTACTGGACTACTTCATGGCAGCCTGTAGGAAAGAGCCTTGACGTATATAAGAACGTAGTACGTCACGGTACAGGATATTCTGTATTTACATCGGATTATTCCAATATTAATTCTGAAGTTACTTATTATGTACCTAAGGATGCTGAATACGAGGTATGGTCGGCTAAGATCACAAATACCGGTGCTTCTGCAAGAGATCTTTCCGTATTCGGTTTTGTTGAGTTCACAAATGAGGATAATTATGAGCAGGACGGTGTAAACCTTCAATATACGCTTTTCATCTCAAGAACTGAGCTTGCAGGACGTAAGATCGTTCAACATATCAATGAACTTATAGGCCGTGACGAAAACGGTGAAAACGGTCATGAAAGATTTTTAGGATTAGCTAATCAGCCTGTTACCGCAGGTGAAGGTGACTACGAGAAGTTTATAGGACCTTACAGGACCTTCTCTAATCCTATAGCTGTTGAAAACGGTGCCTGTGACGGTTCAATGAACTACAACAGCAATTCATGCGGCGCGCTTCAGAGTGACGTTACATTGGCTCCCGGTGAATCTAAGCAGTTTGTATTTGTTCTTGGTAAGAAGAAGCCGAAGGAAGCTGATAAGATCCTTGATAAGTATGCAGACGGAAGCATTGTTGAAAAGGAAGTTGAAGAGCTTAAGGCTTACTGGCATGCAAAGCTCAATAATTTCGCTGTTAATACTCCTTCTGAAGAATTTAACAATATGATAAACGTATGGAACGCTTATCAGTGCTTCATTACATTTACATGGTCAAGAGCCGCATCACTGATATACTGCGGACTTCGTAACGGTTACGGATACCGTGATACCGTACAGGATATCCAGGGTATCATCCACCTTGATCCTGAGATGGCTTGTGAAAAGATCCGTTTCATGCTTTCGGCTCAGGTAGATAACGGAGGCGGACTTCCTCTGGTTAAGTTCAACCATAATGCAGGTCACGAGAATACTCCCGATGATCCAAGCTACGTAAGAGAGACCGGACATCCTTCTTATCGTGCTGACGATGCACTTTGGCTCTTCCCTACGGTATATAAGTATGTAGGAGAGACAGGAAACAAGGCATTCTATGATGAGGTTATTGTATATGCCAACGGCGGTGAAGCTTCTGTATATGATCATTTAAAGAAGGCCATCGAGTTCTCTATGAACAGGCTTGGCGACCATGATATGCCTGCAGGCTTACATGCAGACTGGAATGACTGTTTAAGACTTGGTGCTAAGGGAGAATCCACATTCGTAGCTTTCCAGCTTTACTACGCTATGAACATGATGGAAGAGGTTGCTGCACTTAAGGGCGATGATGAATATATCTCATATATCAAGGATGTAAGAACTAAGCTTGCTGCTTCCCTTGAGAAATGTTGGGATGAGGACCGTTTCATCCGCGGTATCCGTGAAAACGGCGTGATCGTTGGTGCCAAGAAGGATCCTGAGGCTAATATGTGGCTTAATCCTCAGAGCTGGTCAGTTATTTCAAAGTTTGCTTCAAAAGAGCAGGGTCAGACCGCTATGGGCAAGGTAGAAGAGATCCTGAACACACCTTACGGTGTGAAGATCATGGAGCCTCCTTACAGATTCCATTGGTTTGATGATGCACTGATGAAGGTATTTAACCCCGATACAAAGGAAAACGGCGGTATTTTCTCGCAGTCACAGGGCTGGGCAATACTTGCTGACTCTCTGTTAGGAAACGGTGACAGAGCGTTCAAATACTTCTTAGAGAGCTCGCCCGCATCAATGAATGATAAGGCAGAGATCCGCTGCATAGAGCCTTATGTACACGGACAGTTTACAGAGTCCAAGGCTTCACCTTTTGAGGGACGTTCACATGTTCACTGGCTGACAGGTACAGCTTCAACCGTTATGGTTGGATGTGTGGAAGGAATCTTGGGAATGAGACCCGATGCGGAGGGACTGATAATCGATCCTTCAATTCCTCATGAGTGGGATGGCTATACTGTTGAGAAGAACTTCAGAGGCGCTCATATCTCCATGAAGTTTGAAAATCCCGATCACGTTCAGAGCGGTGTTAAGGAGCTTTATCTTAATGGCGAGAAGCTTGCAGGTAATAAGATCGACGGAAAGCTTCTTAAGGCTCAGAATGATGTAAGAGTTGTTCTTGGTTGATCTGTTTTAATAATTATACATAATGGTTTAATAAAATTATACCGGAGACAAGGGTATGGTTTTGCAAATTCCAAGGTGATCAGCTTTGGAAACACAGAACCGGCCCTTGACTCCTTTTTATTTTTATTCAAAATATTTTATTGATTGACCAAATTACCACGTTATCACTTCATTTTGGTAATGCTATAGCATGCTAAAAACTAACAAGATTTTTTGACTTTTTTTTGTCAAAATCGGCATATTTTCATTACAAAATGGACACAAACCCCTTGAAAAAATGTCTTAAAAGTATTAAAATAGAGACTTAAGAGTGGGTAATATTTTAACTGTTTATTTTGGTTTTATGTTACTTGCATCTAAGAAATAAAAATCCAATATGAAAGAAGGAGATTTTTTATGAAGAAAGTACTTAGTATTCTGCTTGTACTTGCTATGGTAGTCAGCCTTGCCGCTTGTACCAAGGATGAGCCTGAAAACAATGACAATCAGACTACGAATGCACCTGTTACTACAGATGCACCTAAGACTACGGATGATCCCGGCAAGACCGATACATCCACACCTGCACCTACAGCAGAGGTTGAGCCTACTGCTACTGCAGAGCCCGAGATTCCTTGGGACGGTGCATATATGGAGAAGGAAGACTTCTTAGCATATACAGCACATGACCTTGAGTCAATTTTTGAAGCTATCGAGGATCAGCTTGATGATGCACAGTATCAGACCGTTAAAACTGTTGTTGACAACGGTATTGATGCCATCAATGCTTCTACATCCGTAAAGGATGCTGAAAAGGCATATGAGGATGCATACAATGGAATCATCAATGCAATTCCCAAGGCTGACGGACTTGTTACCTACAAGAAGGAAAACAACGTTGAGAGAACAAATATCCTTGGTATTCTTGAGCAGTACGGCGTTGCTAACGGTCTGACCGGTATTTCGGTATTTGAAAACGGTGGATACACAATGTATAACGAGCGTATCACACTTGGTACCGAAAACTATATCGTTGGTTACGGATTCGGTACTCTTGCTGAGGGCTCTATCAATGCAGATCTTGAGTATGAGACCAATGATGCATGGAAGAGATATTATCATACTTATGAATCCAGCGATCCCGGAACTCTTAATTACCTTAACAATCAGGGCCAACAGGTCGGGGACCTTTATTCTTATATAGGTGCCAGCTTTGTTACCAATTTCATGAACGCAACAAAGGACGGATATGACTGGGTTCCCGAGCTTGCAAAGGAAAAGCCTCAGCCCGTTAACGATGATGACGGTGACGGAATGTGTACCACATGGCGTATGGAAGTTAAGACCGGAGATGACGGACTTAAATATAAGACCGGTTCTGAGATGGCTGACCGTAAGGCATTTGACGGAAGAGGCGTAGCACTTGAGGATTACGAGTATGCCTTCAAGCTTCTCCTTACTCAGAAGAACGAGCTTTACCGTGGTTCAGAGCTTGCAAATTATAACGGCGATATGGCTATTGCAGGCGCTAAAGACTTTTATGACGGAACAGCCGATGGTTTCAAGGCCGATCTTTGGGAAAAAGTAGGTATCAAGACCTATGTTGAGAACGGAAAGAATTACTTTGAGGTTACATTTGCAGGCGAGCAGACACAGTTCTATGCAATGTACTATATTTCAAGTTCTATTTACATGCCTATCCCCGAGGACTTTATAAACCTTGTTACAGTTAAGAATTATCTTGGATTCAGTGCTGACGGAAAGCAGACACCTGTTGACAATAGTTTGACAACCGGTGCTTACTATATTGAGAGATATGATTCAGATCAGCAGATCGTATTTGCTAAGAACCCTTACTATATCTATGCTGATACAAAGTACTCAATCCCCGGTGTTTATGTAAAGATTTTCCCTGCAGCAGAATCAGATCCTACTGCAGCAATCAAGGAATTCCTTGCAGGTCATTTTGACGCAGCCGGAATACCTCAGGATTACTTAAATGATTACAAGAACGATCCCAGAACACGTTCTACACTTGGTGACAACGTTACAAAGCTTAATGTAAATGCTTGTGACGCAGAAACATGGGAATACTTATTTGGCGAGAATGGTACTGTTACACAGACTGAAAAGGCAAATTACTGGGATGTTAAACCTGTATTGGGCAACGCTCATTTCAGAAAGGCTTTAAGTCTTTCAATCAACAGACAGCAGTTTGCTGATTCACGTGGTAATGTTGCATCGGTTAGCTTCCTTTCATCTGATTATATGTCAGATCCCGAGAACGGTATTTCATATTCAACTACCGAACCTCATAAGAGAGCTATAGAGCAGCTTCTTGAAGATACAGATGGTGCAGGTTACTCGCTTGAGCTTGCAAGAGATTACTTCAGAATGGCTCTTACAGAGCTTGAAAAGGACGGAGCATATAAGCCCGGAACAAAAGAGAATCCTACAGTTATCACACTTGAAACTGCATGGAGATATCCTCAGGAAGAGGAAAGATACCAGAAAGAGATCAAGAACTACATCGAGTCAGCATTTAACGATGACAGCGTATGCGGCGGCGTTTACAAGCTTGAACTTACATTCTGGGTTGGTAATGAATGGACAGACGTTTACTATAACAAGATGATGCTTGGACAGTTCGATATCGGATTCGGTTCGGTTTCAGGTAACTCACTTGATCCTATCGGATTTATGAATATCCTTTCTAGCGATCAGGAAATTTCTCATAACTTCACTCTTAACTGGGGTGTTGTTACCAATGATCCCGATGTATATCCTCTTGTTTACGATGGAAAGAGATGGTCATACGATGCATTGTTTAATGCAGTTAACGGCCAGGCAATCGTTACTGACGGACAGAACAATTCAGTTATCACAATTTCTTATAATGAAATTGCTAAGAACGATGACGGTTCATACACTGGTTCACTTGTTGTTGCTCCCGCACTTCCTGATATGACCAACCTTACAATTACCGCTATTATGTGCTGCAATTATGACAGATACTATAACGGTGACGGTCAGTATGATGAGCAGCCGGTTGAATTCACAACCGATCAGGCAGCTGGCGGTACATACACAATAACATTTACCGTTCCTGCTGAACTGGCTGAAACATATACAAAGGGAGAGGGTGCTCCCGAAGAGCCTACAGGATATACCGGATTTGATTTCTATTATGATCTTGAATTCAACGGCAGTGTTGAAAGCACTTATTATTCTGTAGATGATGCATTTGTTATCGAATAATTAAATCAATACTATAACTTTAGGCAGACGATGGCGATTCAATCCGACGCCATCGTCTGCTGATTTTAGGAAGGCTCGGTAATCTGTTTTATGGCAAAATATGTTCTAAAACGTATAGTTCTTGCATGTGTTACCACATTTATAATTCTTTCTTTAAGCTTTATTCTGATAAAGCTTCTTCCGTTTGAACGTCCGCTTGGTAACGATACTGCTCAGACTGCATACTTTGACAGGCAGTATAATCTGGGATATGTATATCGTCTCGATCAGCAAAGCGACCTTTATGGAGAGCTGTTATATAAATCACCTTCAAATAAGGGAAAATCCTCTTATTACTACACAGTGCCGGTTATGACTCAGTATGTTCATTGGCTTGAGAACATTTTCACCAAATGGGATTGGGGTGACAGTAAGACTTTTCAGCCAAATGTTAAGGCATCTGTTATTATCATGAAAAGGATCGGATATTCCATCCGTTTAAATATATTTTCCGTAATTTTCTCAGTTCCTTTGGGAATTCTTCTTGGAATCTGGGCTGCATTAAAGAAAAACTCAGCTACAGACCATATCATTTCCACCCTGGTTATGATATTTATTTCCATACCCAGTTTTGTTCTGATAACCTTTATCCTTAAAATATTTGCATACAATTTCGGTCTGCTGCCTTCAACGTGGCCGCCCGATACATCACCATTGTCTGCAAGGGTACAGGGATATATTATTCCGGTATTCTGTTTATCTTTTAGTTCCATATGCGGATACTGCCGTTTTGTAAGAGCAGAGCTCTGTGATGTTCTTGAAAGCGATTATCTGCTCCTTGCCCGCACAAAGGGATTAACAAGACGTCAAGCTATTATAAGACATGCTTTAAAGAATTCAATGGTTCCGATATTCCCTTCAATTCTTTCCGAGTTTATCGGAATATTGGGAGGTTCCATGATATTAGAGCAGTTGTACGGTATTCCCGGTATCGGTAAATTATTTGTACTGGCACTTAACTACAAGGATTACGATATTCTGTTTGTAGATATGGCACTTGTTACTGCCATATCACTCGGAGCCGGACTGATTACCGATCTTTCATACGGTTTTATCGATCCTAGAATAAGAATGGGGGCGAAGAACTCATGATGGATAATAATAACGATTTCAGACCCGATGACTTTGTCCTTGTTCAAAATAAAACTAAAATTAAGGATAAGAAGCTTGAAACAAAGCCTACCACGTTTTTCAGGGATGCATTAAAAAGGTTCAGAAAGAATAAATCTTCGGTAGTAGGAGCGATCATTCTTGCAATTTTAATCCTGATGGCAATTTTTGTGCCAATTATTTCACCCTATGATATAGAAACAGTAAAAACCGAAGAGAAGTTTCTTGCTCCGAAATTATTTGATGCAGGCTTCGGTTTTTGGGACGGTACAAGATCAAGTGAGCATGTTCTGTACGATCCTGTAAATGAGGTTCCCGCAGTTTCGGATAATTATTCGATTGCTTCCCTTAAACAGTCACTGGTCGAGCTTAAGGTTGATCCTGAGGTTACCTATATAGATTCATATAATAAATACGGATACGGTGGTCTTGTTGTAGCAGCTACCGATGCCAAGGTAAACAACAGGGATATATACTTAAGCTCAAAGCCTATTGATTTTACCGATAAGGGCGCTTATACGATCGATATAGAGTTTGATAATGAAGAGGACTTTGCAGAAGGCAAGCTTGGAGAATTCAGGGTATATCTTAAAACAGGCGATAAGGAAGAGGACAATATAATCATCCGTGATTTCAGCCATGATTACAGTCCCATTTCCTTTGATATAAGTGCCGCAATGAAGGAAAGAAGGACAAAGAATATTACTGCAAGTGTTGTTTTTGATGTAAAATCTTCATCCTCTGCAATCCAGTACATTCTTATAAAGAGTGTTAAGCTTTCTTGCGGCGAAAGAGCTAAGAATGCGGAAGTACTTGAAGAAGTATCCTTTGACAATCCTACCGAAATGATAGGTGTAACGGATCTTCAAAGCTTCTCTTACTGGTCATGTACAGGACGTAAGGGTATCCACAATTCAGAGGTAAGATATTGCGATTATACAATAGATACATATATGCTTGTCTATGGTGATGCCGATGCGGTTACATATTCTGCAACAGAATTAAATGAGTGGATCAGCAAGGCTTGGTGTATGTATAATTACAAAGAGGGACCCGAGTCATTTGTTAAGCTGAGCAATGAATGCCCTATAGACGTTGTGGATTCACAGACCGTATTATCTGTAACTAAGAAGCTTTCAAGCATTACCGGTCGAGGCTGGGGCTATCACAGGCTCGGATATGATGAAATGCCCAGGTTCCTTATGGGAACCGACAGTTCCGGTGTCGATATGTTCAAACGTGCCTTTTACGGCCTTAGAACATCTCTGATACTCGGTGTATGTGTTTTCTTGTTCTGCTTTACCTTTGGTATTATATGGGGCTCTATTTCCGGATATTTCGGCGGCAATGTCGATCTTATCATGGAAAGAATTTCAGATATACTTTACGGCGTACCGTGGATCGTAGTTATGACCTTATGCATTCTGCACTTCGGAAATACCTTCGGAGTATTTGTATTTGCACTTTGTTTTACAGGTTGGATCGGTACTGCATCAAGAACCAGAACGCAGTTTTACCGTTTTAAAGGAAGGGAATATGTTCTTGCATCAAGGACACTTGGCGCATCCCATAAACGTTTGATATTTAAGCATATTCTTCCGAATTCCTTAGGAACGATCATAACTTCAAGCGTATTGATGATCCCTTATACCATTTTCTCTGAGGCGACACTTGCTTACCTTAACTTAGGACTTCAGGGAACGATGTCATTTGGTGTAGGTATGTCCGATAACCAGAAATACCTTGAAGTTTATCCTAACCTTGTTATATTCCCTGCAGTTATCATGGCACTTATGATGATAACCTTCAATCTGTTCGGTAACGGTCTTAGGGATGCACTTAATCCTACTCTGAAAGGAAGTGAATGATATGGGTGAGACAAAAGAAAAAGTATTGGCTGTCAATAACCTTGTCGTTAACTTCAGGACGGATAACGGATTGGTGCATGCGGTAAGAGATGTTTCCTTTGACCTTTACAGAGGTGAAACCTTATGTATAGTAGGAGAGTCCGGTTCGGGAAAATCGGTTACTTCTAAGGCTATAATGGGTATTTTGGCAAGGAATGCGATCATCGCCGGCGGAAATATAATGTACCGCGGAGAGAATCTTCTCGAGGTTTCCGAGGAGGAATTCTACAAGATCCGCGGCCATAGGATAGGTATGATCTTCCAGGATCCTCTGTCCTCGTTAAATCCTATTGTAAGGATCGGTAAACAGATTACGGAAGCAATGCTTCTGAATAATGACAAGCTTAAGCTAATGTATAACGATCTTATCAGCGATGATATGATAAAATACAAAAATACATTGGCTAAGATGAATATTACGATCAATACCGAAAAGAAGACCATTGATGCATTAAAGGCATCGTTAAAACAAAACAATTACAAAAACGAAGAGGACAGGAAAAAGGACGAGGAGCTCTATAATCATAAAAAATCTGCATTTAAAGCTTTTGAAAAAGAAACTAAAGAGAAATACAAAGCTGAAGCCTCTTCTTTAAAAGAAAAACTTAAGGATACCCAAAAGCAGGCAAAGCAGAAGGTTAAGGATTATAAAAAGCAGGTTAATGAAGAATACAAGCAGAGAGTTTCCGATATTAAGAGAAATTATCTCAACGTAAATAATTCCGATGAGCTTGCAAAAAAGAAAGAAGAGTTAAAACAGGCTAAAATCAATAAGCAGGATAAGCTTAAGATTACAAAGGCAGAAGCAAAGAAAAGAGCTCTTCAGATAATGAAGGAGGTTGGTATCCCTGAGCCGGAAAAGAGATATAAACAGTATCCCTTTGAGTTCTCGGGCGGTATGAGACAGCGTATAGTTATTGCCATTGCACTTACCGCTTCTCCTGAGGTCCTTATATGTGATGAGCCTACAACCGCACTTGATGTTACTATCCAGGCACAGATCCTCGAGCTTATAAACAAGATTAAGGCAGAACGTAATCTTTCATGTATTTTCATTACTCACGACCTTGGTGTTGTGGCCAATATGGCAGACAGAGTTGCGGTTATGTATGCCGGCAAGATTGTTGAATACGGTACAGCAGAGGATATTTTCTACGATCCGAAGCATCCTTATACATGGGCACTTCTTTCAAGTATTCCGGATGTGGATTCAAAGGAGAAGCTGGAAGCTATACCCGGTACTCCTCCCAATATGATCTATCCTCCGGAGGGTGATGCGTTTGCTGCAAGAAGCAAATATGCAATGAACATTGACTTCAGAAGACAGCCGCCTTATTATAAGGTCAGCGATACACATTATGCTGCTACATGGCTGCTTGATCCTCATGCTCCTAAGGTTGAGATGCCTAAGATTGTAAGTGAACGTATTCGTTTATCGCTTGAAGCTGCCAAGGCTAATAATTCACAGGAGATTGATCCGGAAAAAACTAATATTATAGATCCGGATCCTGACAAAAAGCCTGAAAAATCAGGTGAGGTCAAGTATATTGTTAAACCTAAATACTAATGATGGTGTTCTTTAGGTTACATTAACAATTAATATAACATGACATTATGTAAAGGATAAAGTACAGATTATGTCAAATAAAAAGAACTCTAATAAATCAAATAACAATTCAAATAAAAATGTAAAACGTTCGGATAAGCCTAATGCACCCGGCAAGCAGTTTGTTCATGAGATCGATGCGAAAAACGATGAGCTTCGCGTTATGGAAGAGGCACTTGAATCCGATACTCAGTTTTATCTTGCAAGCGGTCAGAAGGAAAACTTAAAGAATTCTAAAAAGACCGAAAATCTTGAGGAGTTTAATAAGAAGTATCATATTAATCCTAAGGTTAAACAGAAGCCTGAACTTCGCGATAAGCATATCCTGCTATCGGTAAGGCACTTAAAGCAGTTTTTCTTCTTCGGACACGGTGCAAAAAGACAGAAGCTTAAGGCGGTTTCAAACATTTCCTTTGATGTGCATGAGGGAGAATGTGTAGGTATAGTTGGAGAGAGCGGATGCGGAAAAACAACCACAGGCAGAAGTATAATCAGGCTTTATAATATCACATCAGGCTCCATTTATTATAAGGGTGTCAGAATAAGCGCCGGTGACCGTTGGAACAGGAAAGAGATAAAATGGTCAAAGATTAAGGGTAAGCAGAAGATTGATGAGATAAGACAGAGCGGTCTTGCGGATGCCGACAGCCAGATTGCCGAAATTGAGAGAAATATTGAAAATACACGTATAGAGCAGAAGGAAAAGATCAAGCAGATCAAGTTTGATAATAATAACGTTCCGAGAAAGCTCTTAAACGAGATACAGATGATATTCCAGGATCCTATCGATTCACTTGATCCACGTATGACCGTAGAGGATATCATACAGGAAGGCTTGAAAATTCAGGGCTTCAAGAATAAAGCTGAAAATCACAAAAAAGTTGTCGAAATGCTCAATACAGTAGGTCTAGTAGAAGAGCATGCTTCACGTTATCCTCACGAGTTTTCCGGCGGTCAGCGTCAGCGTATAGGTATTGCAAGAGCTGTAGTAATGAATCCTAAGCTTCTTATATGCGATGAGCCTATTTCAGCACTTGATGTTTCAATCAGGGCTCAGGTTATCAACCTGCTGAATGATTTAAAGAACAACCTCGGTCTGTCGATCATATTTATCGCACACGATCTTTCGGTTGTTAAGTATTTTTGCGATTCGATAGTTGTTATGTACTTCGGTAAGGTTGTTGAAAAGGCTTCCAGTGACGAACTGTTCAAGAATCCTATGCATCCTTACACAAAAGCACTTCTTTCGGCTATTCCCAAGCCCGATCCAAAGTCGGAAAAGGTTAGGAAAAGAAAGATATATGATCCCGGGGAAGCACATAACTACAATGACGGCGATACTCCCGAGCTGAAAGAGATAAAGCCCGGTCACTTTGTATATTGTAATGAAGCTGAGTTTGTTGAGTATAAGAAGCAGCTTAAATAATTGTGCTTAAATGCAGTTATCTGAGGTATATATGTTTAAAAAGTTATTCCTGCATTCACCTGCAAGATATATTATCGGTATAATCTTTGCTTTGTTCATAGGTTTTTTGTGCCTCCTGTCAAAGGGCTTTGAATACCGTATCAGTTATGTCGATGCATTTTCCGTTGCAGGCGCTGCGGTTTTCTTTATAGGATTATTACAGGCTGCTGCCTATTACGGTGCTTTTGATATTTTCGGCTATGCTTTTTCTTCATTCAGAAGAAAGGAGCATAAATATAAGGATTATATTTCATATCAGGAGCATAAAAGCGAGATCAAAAATATTTCAAAGCTTACATATATGCCCTTTATTGCGGTTGGCGCAGTATTCTTTATTATCGGGATGGTTTTAAATGCCGTATTGTTATGATTTTAGTTTAAGAGGAATGAATTTATGATATATGAACAGTTCAAATCGCTGTCAGAGACTGTTTTAAGTGGCAAGGAAGCAGATCTTGTTTTAAAAAATGCCAATATTATCGATGTTTTAACCGGAAGGATAAGGTTTGGTTCCATTGCAATAAAGGATGGGATAATCCTTGGAATCAGCGATGATTACAAAGGTAGGGAAGAGGTTGATCTAAACGGGGCATATGTTTCTCCGGGATTTATCGACGCACATCTTCACCTTGAATCCACTATGGTTACTCCTGCAGAGCTTGTGGCTACGGCTGCAGCATACGGTACGACCACGTTTATTGTTGACCCGCATGAAGCAGCTAATGTTTCCGGAGCTGACGGCATTGATTATATACTTGACCAGACCGAAGACTCTGATGCAAATGTATATGTTATGATGCCTTCCTGCGTTCCGGCTACTCCGCTCGATGATAACGGCTGTACATTTACCGCAGAGGATATGAAGAAATATCTGAACAATCCAAGAATTTTAGGCCTTGGTGAGGTTATGGACGATCCTGCGGTTGTTTACGCCGACAGATCAATGCACGATAAGCTAGATCTTTTTAAAAGTAAATGTATTGACGGTCACGCACCTTTTCTTCCTGATAAGGAGCTTGATGTATATGCTATGGCCGGAATTATGACGGATCATGAAGCTTCGGATTTTGAATATGCATTAAAGGAAGTTGAACGCGGTATCCATGTACACGTCCGTGAAGGAAGCGCAGCACATAACTGTTCCGATATAATCAAGGGACTAGTTGCCAATAATGTGGATTCAACCTGTTTTTCATTCTGTACGGATGATAAGCATATTGAGGATATTTTACGTGAGGGACATATAAGCACAAATATCCGAATTGCTATCAGTGAGGGTCTGACCCCGGTAAAGGCATACCGTATGGCTACCGTTAACACCGCAAGGACATACGGTCTAAGACATTTGGGTGCAATTAAGCCCGGTGCACAGGCTGACTTAGTTGTTTTAAGTAATCTGGAAAATGTAACTGTTACCGATGTTTACTATAAGGGAAAGAAAATTGATAAGAATTATTGTAACAAGGTAGTTAAGTTATGCAAGGAACAGCTTAAAAAGACTATGAACTTTAAGACTGTTACCGAACAGGATTTTGTTCTTCCTATTACTGAGGATGAAACTCATGTTATAAGGATCAGCAGACATCAGATTACCACTTCGGATATCGTTCTAAAGATTGCAAAAACCGAAAATTATGAACCATGTAAGCAGAACGATGCTGTGAACCCTTCGAAAAATGAACCGCTTTTAAAGATTGCCGCTGTCGAACGACATAAGGCAACCGGCAAGATCGGAGTGGCATTGGCTGCCGGATATGGAATAAAAAGCGGTGCAGTTGCTTCTTCTGTTTCACATGATTCCCACAATATCATTGCTATCGGTGACAGTGACAGGGATATTGCCTTGGCTGTAAACGCATTAAGGGAATCCCAGGGCGGATATGTGATCGTGGATGATGGAAGAGTATATGATGTTCTGGCTCTCCCGATAATGGGACTAATGTCTGATGCAGGTTATGAAAAGGTTAATGAAAAGCTGCAGCGTATGAAGAAAAAGGCATACGAAATGGGCGTTGATACGAATATCGATCCGTTTATTACACTTTCATTTATGGCACTTCCCGTTATCCCTGAGATAAGGATAACTCCGAGAGGACTTTGCAAACTTGATGATAAAGGGCTGAGACTGTTATGATGTATTCGTGCGTGGCACTATTGTCACTGATGATCTTCCTGATCATTAATTATGACATAATTCTTAAAAAGAATGCGGATTTCGAGGAAATTGTTCCTGCTCTTAAGGAGTACAGGCGGTTTCTTTGTTCTGTTTTAGTCTTTTTTAGTGCCGACGTGCTTTGGGGATTTTTTGAAGAAGCAAAATTTGTTCCTATACTTTATATTGTAACAATGGTATTTTTCCTTTCAATGGCCTTCTCGGTATTCCTTTGGACGAGATACGTTATCGCTTATCTGATCGAGAAAAGTACGTTTGCCTTGTTATTAAGATATGTTGGTTGGTTCATACTTGCGTTTGAATGCATAGTTGTTACCGTAAATATTTTTTCACCCATTCTTTTTCATTTTGATCAGGATGGAAATTATGTAACTGACAGTGCACGTCATATTACAATGTTTATTCAGCTGGTTTTGTATTTTATGACAACTGTTTATCTTTTTGCAATTGCGTTCAAATATAAGGAAAAGTTCAGACGGCGAATCGCTATATCTGCATTTGGACTTGTAATGTCCGTATTCCTTGTTTTACAGACATTCTATCCGATGCTTCCCCTGTATTCTGCGGGTTATATAATAGGTACCTGCCTGCTTCATACGTTCGTATTGGAGGATTATAAACGTTCTCAGATCAGAAAACTTAAAGAGCTTCTTGAAAATGAGACCAGGCAGAGGAATGAACTCGGTGAAGCACGCAGGATGGCTTATTATGACGCTCTTACAAGTGTCAGGAATAAGCATGCATATGTTGAGGCCGAAAGCGATATTGACAGAAGAATAGCTCAAAAGGAATTAAAGGAATTCGGAATAATCGTTTTTGATCTTAACGGACTAAAATATGTAAACGATCATTACGGACATGAAACAGGCGACAGATATCTGAAGGATGCCTGTGCCATGATATGCGACCAGTTCAAGCACAGCGCCGTATTCAGAATCGGCGGAGATGAATTTGTTGCATTGCTTGAAGGAGCCGACTTCAAAAATAAAAATGATCTTTTGGAAGATTTTAATAAGAGGATTGAAGAAAATATAAGCAAAAAATCGGTTATCGTTTCAACCGGATTGGGTATATACGATCCTAAATCCGATAATAGCTTTAATAACATTTTTATCAGAGCCGATAAGAAAATGTATGAAAGAAAAAATAAACTGAAGGAAATGGGCTCTATATAAGGAAAAATCAAAAAAAATGCTTGACAATCAAGTACTATTCATGTATTATACATCTGTTACAGGACTCTAACTCAGTTTTCGGCTTCTCCAACCGATTACTTAGTTATGCGGTATACTTCGCGTGAGTCGTCACTTATATAAAAAGGAGGAAAAAGACATGATTACAAAGGAAAAGAAGGCAGCGATAATCGCTGAGTATGGTAAGACACCTACCGATACCGGTTCAACACAGGTTCAGGTTGCAATCCTTACAGCAAGGATTAACGAGCTTACTGAGCATCTTAAGGTTCACAAGAAGGATCATCATTCCAGACGTGGTCTTCTTATGATGGTTGGTCAGAGACGTGGTCTCCTTGAGTACCTTAAAAAGACAGACATCACAGAATATCGTGCTCTTATCGAGAAGCTCGGTCTCAGAAAGTAATCAGTTTGACGCCTGTCGAAAGATGGGCGTCATTTTTTACGACATTTCGTACGGATGGTAAGGAAATAATAAAATGACGTATGAAGAAGCATTTAATTATATAAACGGAAGCCTGACATCCGGCTCAGTTTACGGTCTGACACGAATCAAGGAACTGCTTAAACGGCTTTCAAACCCGGAAAAGGATATGAAGATCATTCATATCGCAGGAACTAACGGCAAAGGCTCTATATCCAGGATGGTAATGAGCATATTGGCATCGGCCGGATATACAGTCGGCGTTTTCAATTCTCCGTATCTTAGTAAAAGAAACGAATACCTGTGTGTAAACGGTATCGATGCAGAGGATTCAGAATATTCGTTGATAGCCGGGATTGTTAAAAATGCAGTTGAAGGCTTCGGAATCGGGTTAAATGCGATGGAAGAGAAGCCTACTGAGTTTGAGTTTTCATTTGCAATGGCTATGGAGTACTTTTCACGAAAAAAGTGTGATTTTGCCATTGTTGAATGCGGACTGGGCGGGCTTACCGATGCAACCAACGTCTTTGAAGAGAAGGCATTAAGCATTATAGCCAATATCGGACTCGATCATACAAGGCTTCTTGGGTATAGTATTAAGGATATTGCAAAGCAGAAGTCTGGTATCATTATTAAAAACGATACCGTGGTTGCTTATCCTTCGGATAAAGAAGCTCTAAAAATCATCAGAAAAACATGCAGATTAAAAAATGCATGGCTTATCACACCTGATTATATTTCTTTTTTAGAGATGAAATATTATAATCCCGGTTTTACGGATAATGTAAAAGATCAGGAAACGCTTGATAAGATCAGCGGCTTCATGAATCTGAAAAAGAATGATAAAATCTGGCTATCCATGCCGTATCTGCTTGACTGTTTGAAGCTTAAGGGTGAATTTCAGAAGAAAAATGCGATGACCGCTTTGGCTTCGGTAATGGCTCTTAAGTATAAAGGTCTTATAAAAGATATTGACTGTACTGTAATTGAAAAAGGATTAAAAAACGTTAACTGGCCGGGAAGGTTTGATATATTGTCAAAGAATCCGCTTGTTATTGCTGACGGCGGTCATAATGTGCAATGCGTTAAAGCTCTTTGCGAATCACTCATTGCTGAGAAGATAAAAAAGGCGATATTTGTTATCGGTATAATGGCCGATAAGGATTATAAATCCGTATTTGAACTTCTTGTGCCATATGCTGAATATGTAATCGCAACAGAACCCGATAATGCCAGAAGATTATCCTCGGAAGCAATTGAAGAGTTTTTTATTGAGCTTATAAAGGTTAATAATATTTCCGGGCAAGATGATATTTGTTTAAAAAAAGACAATATCATTCAGGTTAAAAATCCTTCCGAGGCCGTTGCTGCGGCTTTAAATACGGATAAGGATAAATATAATAATAAACTGCCTATCATTGTAACAGGTTCACTTTATATGATGGCAGATATTATTAAAGAAGTAAGTAAATGGTAAATCATTAGGAGGGCTATTTAAATGAGTAAAAAATTGTTTAAGCTGTTAAGCTTACTGTTGGTATTGGCCATGTCTATCAGCTTTGCGTTACCTTTAGGAAACGTAGATGCATATGCCAAGAAAAAGGTTAAGATCAACAAGAAAGAGTTAAACCTTGTAACAGGCGAAAGAAAGAAGCTTAAATTAAAGAATTCAGGCCTTGCAGACGAGGAAATCACCTGGGCAAGCTCAAACAGTGCAGTTGCAAGGGTTTCCAGGCACGGAAACGTTACAGGCCTGTTAAAGGGTGAAACAACTATTACAGCTACTGTAAATGCTACGGGAAAGAAATATGAATGCCATGTAACAGTTGAGGTCCCCAATCCGAACGAAAGAGTCATCGATCCCACAAAGCCGATCATAGCACTTACGTTTGATGACGGTCCCAGCATATATACCGAAGGATTGCTCGAAACGCTTAATTCTTATGGTGTAACCGCTACATTCTTTATGTGTAACGATAACTGCGGTTCAAACCTTATTCCTAAGTATGCAGACCTTATCCGTGCAATGTATAATTCCGGCAACGAAATTGCAAATCATACGATGAGACATCCCCAGCTTACCAAGTGTTCAAGTTCAAAGATGGAGGAAGAAATCGGCGGAAACAGGGACAAAATCGAGTCTGTTATCGGTGAACAGGACACAGTTCTTTTAAGACCTCCTTACGGTTCATATAATGATACGGTTAAATCAGTATGTGTAACTCCAATAATTCTCTGGTCGATCGATACTGAGGATTGGAAGGTTAAGGGACAGTCAAATGCAACCGATAAGATCATGGAGCTTCTTAAAAAGGAAGCTAAAGACGGCGGAATAATTCTTATGCATGATATTCATCAGACTTCATGCGAGGCTGTAAAGACCGTTGTACCGTGGCTTATTTCACAGGGCTATCAGGTTTGTTCTGTAAGCGAAATGTTTGAAGCTCGCGGAATAACTCTTGAGAACGGCGAAGTTTATTCAAAATGCAGTGTAACTGCTGAACAATATAATTCACAGAACTAATAATAAATAATACAATACAATACAATAAAATAAAACCCGGTAAAGACCTAAAAATCCTTGCCGGGTTTATTTTTAACTATATTTTAGGGTTTAATTACCAAATAGCCAAAATATATCAAATATGGGCCTATTATTTCGTTAAACCTTGATTTAGCGAAATAATACATTACTCTTACACAGTACTCTTTCCGAACACAATATCCCTGATTGTCGGATGAATTATGCCGTAAGCATATCCGTAATTCCTTACATGCATCGTTAAAACAAAGCTTGTTTTTGATATTGTATCCATCTGGATCGCACTTGCTGCGGCACCGTCCCAGCCGAAAACTCCTGCGGGCGCCGGTGAATTTACGAATTCAGGATTTATAAATACCTGCATACCGCAGCCGTATCCGTATCCCACACGGCCCATATTATCGGCAATTTCTTTTAATGCTGCAGGGCCAAGCATATTCTGCTTTATTCTTTCAACTGTCTGAGGCTCAAGGATTCTTGCACCGTTTGCAGAAATCCCGCCACAAGCCAATGCATCGGCCAGCTTTGCATAATCCTCTGTGGTGCTTATAAGTCCTGCGCCTCCGCTTTCATATGTATCGCACAGCTGATAATCACAGCTCTGATCCATCGGTACGATTACACCTTTTTCATTACAGATATACTGCTGGGCTAATTTATCCGTTCCTGTATTATCTTTTTTAGCAAAGAACGTATTCTTCATCTCAAGGGGCTGCCAGATAAATTTGTCTAAATATTCTGAAAATTTCATATTGCTAACAACCTCAATAATTGCAGCAACAACATCATGGCTTAGGCTGTAATTGAAATGAGTTCCCGGTTCAAACAATAAAGGCGATTCAACAAAGGAATCAACCAATTCCCTTGTTGTTGCGCGGTTGCCTTTTTCCTTTAAAACCCTGCATATTCCGGGACGGTTCAGATCATAATCTAGTCCGGACTGCATGGAAAGAAGGTGCCTTATCTTCATAGGAGCTGATAAAGGCTTCTCTCCTGCCTCTGTTTTTACTTTAGCGTTATAATATGCAGGCAGGAATTTACCAACCTCATCTTCCATTGACAATTTACCCTGCTCGATAAGCTGCATAATTGCCGTCATTGTCTGGACTTTTGTCATTGAAAACATGATATAACGTTGATCTGGAGATATTTTCTCGGATTTTTCTTTATCTGAGGTACCGTTCATGTGACGGTATATCATTTTATGGTCCTTATATACTATACAATCAACGGACGGAACTCCAAGATCAAGCAATGAATCGAGGTATTCGGTTAATCTTCTTTCCATAGCTTATCCTTTCTTCAAACATTATAATCCTAATATTACTATTGACTTTAAGACTTTATCGATCTCATCAAGTAATACCTTACGGATCTCTTTCTTATACTCTTCGGAATTCCGGTCAAGAATTGTTTCGGAATCGCCATAATCATCAAGATCATCATTATTATTTGAAGTATCGGTTGCGTCAATATCTCCGATTATTTCGGCCATATCGGTTCCGAAGGATGTTCCGTAATCATCATCCTCGGAAATATCATAGAAGCCGATTTCAATTATTACAACCGATCTTTTTGCCTTAAAAGCCACAAAAGACTCATCCATCCAGGTATCATTGTTTTTAAATGAAACATCTACATGATAAGCGCTTATGGAACCGTCACCTATCATTATCTTCTCTTTATTCTTAATCTTAATCCACTCAGACGGATCAAATACGGGCATATCCTCATCCTCGCCCATTTCACCGAAATCAGGCATATCAAATGTAGATTCACCTGTGAACATCTTAACGGCATCTTCCAATGAAAGGTCGGCATCGTCAATATCCTGTATGATAAAGTATCCGGAGCCGTTAGGCAGGTATGTGTAGATAACTCCGCCGGAATCAACGGGCTCTGACCAGCCTACAGGTGTCTCATAGTTGATAAGGCTTCTGTATTTCTTCTTTTTAACTACATCACTTCTGTATTTTAAATAATTCGTCTCAAAAAGAGCAACTCTGGAAAGATTTGAAACTCCGTATGTAAATATGGGGCAATTATATATGGTGCTGTATCCGACATATATGCCGTAAAACTTTCCTGTATCACCTTCCTCAGGCATATTCTTGTATGGCATAAGATTGTTGTAAAAGCTCTTGTAATAAAGCTTATCCGCCTGATTATCCTTAGATATATTGTTTAAATACTCGATTATATAAGGAGTAACATCAAATACTATAGCCTCTCCCATATTGGTCATTACCTTGTATGATGTTCCGGTAACACCTAAATTCATAAGATCTGCAGCATATTTATTGCTGGGATCTAAGAATTCATCGGCTATATCCTTTACTTCCAACACCGTAGCGTTAAAATAATATGGATCTCCTTCAATGTCTTTCTGATCAGGGAAGAAAACTTCTTCATTTATCTCCTTGGCATTGTAAAAATATATGGAATAATTGGTTTCCTGAGGGATAATAGGAAGAGTTTCGGAATCAAGATCTCCCAGATCAAGCTTCTGACCTCCGATATCCGTATTCTTATCGGAGCTTGAAGTATTACTGTTAGTTGAATTGGAATTTGAATCCTGACTTTGATTTACTGTATCGTTTTTGTTTGTTGTACCGTTGTTACCCGATACATTGTCTTTATTGTCGGATGAACTGCATCCGACAAATACTAAGACGGCAATAACGGTAATAAGGAATACTCTTACGTTTGTCCTCATAAATGATTTTGCCGTGCCCATGTCCGGCACGGTATTTACCTCCTGTAAACCTAATATAACACAAAATAAGTGCATAATAAATACATATTTCAGCAAATTATACCACAAAAACGTTTGATTTACAATAAATAATATTGTTTTTTATATCATAAAATGCTATCATTATGATTAGAAAAAAAATACAAGACTTATAAAAGACTTTGAAATTTAATATATGAAAGGAAAAACATATGCCTGTTAAGAAGCTTACCGAATCTCCTTTTATTAAATATAATGTAACAGATGCGCCCGGTTTTGAAAGGTTTAATGAAAAAAATCTTCCTATAATAATTGAAGCACTTAAATCGATACATATCAATATGACAGTTGAGGAGGGTGAACTTTCCCTGTTTATACCTGCATCATATTATAATGAATATCACAAACGCAATGCGGGCAGAAGGCGCAAGATCATGTCCAAAACCGGTGAATATGAAAGCTTTGAGCTAAACGGACAGACCAAAACCTTCTATTCCGGAGAAAAACTCATGTATTCGGATGTTGTTCCTCTCCTGCTCACGAAAAGTGATGCAGAGATCATTAAAGAATTGAAAATCCCTCGTGCTACATATTACAGACATAAAAAATCACTTTTGGACAGTCATTATTACAAACAGATCGATGAAGCTCATTTAACAAAGGAATTTGCATCATCTCCCGAAGCTTTGGAATACTATAGGTCATTAGAAGGAAACATATCCTTTTAAAGAGTATTTTAAAAATCTAATCATGGATGCTTTTGTAAAATAATAAATATTCAAAATTGAAAAAGACCGATACCCCACTCGGATATCGGTTTTTTTAAATACAATTTTATCAAACAACTACAAAGAATTTGATTATAAACAAGGCTGAGATGATATATGTAAGTAAAGAAACTTCCTTAGCTTTACCCGAGAACACCTTTATCACTGTGTAGGTTATCATTGCAAGTCCGATACCGTGCCCGATAGAGCCCGAAATCGGCATGGCAAGAACCATTATTACAACGGGAACAAATTGGTCAAAGTCATGGAAATCAACCTTGTTCAATCCCTGGAACATTACTATACCAACATAGATAAGTGCGGAGCTTGTGGCTGCTGCAGGAATTATAGCTGCAATGGGGGCAATGAATATACAAGCCAGGAACATAACAGCTGAAGTAAGGGCCGTAAGTCCGGTCCTTCCGCCTACTTCCACACCGGAAGCCGATTCAACGAAGGTGGTAACTGTAGAGGTTCCCGAACAAGCTCCGGCAACGGTACCGATAGCATCCGATAAAAGAGCTTCCTTAAGATTCTCCATTTTACCGTTTTTATCAACCATGCCTGCTTTTGAGGCAGTACCCACAAGAGTTCCGATCGTATCGAACATATCTATTATACAGAATGTAATGATCAAAGTAATTGCGGTAAATACACCTGTGTTTAAAAGCCCTTCAAAATCAAACTTAAACAGTGTCGTATCGATCATATCCTTAAAAGGAGGAACAAATGAAGCATCCGAAAGTGATGCAAAGGGATTTTCTTCAAGTACAATGGCGTCGCATATCCAATATAGTATGGAGGCAGTAAGCATTCCGATAAGTACTGCGGCCTTAAACTTTTTCTTTGCAAGAAGAATAATGACTATCAGTCCAACAAGCATGGTAACAACTGTGACAACCATCTTGTCATACCCGTTTCCCATTTTGTCGGATAAAAGCTTTGGTGTCATTGCTCCGAAAAAATCCTGCATTGCATAGAATGTACCGCCGTTTTCGGCATCAATACCAACGTTTGAACCAAATCCGATGTTCATCAGCATAAGTCCGATTGCAGGTCCTATACCGAGCCTTATTCCGATAGGAATGGCTTCTACTATCTTCTCTCTGATGTTTAGAACTGAAAGGATCAGAAAGACTATACCTTCAACCAGTATAATGCTAAGTGCAGCCTGAAAGGCGTTTCCATAAGTGGTTTCATTGATAACCACGATATTGGAAACAATAACGGCAAAGAAGGAATTAAGACCCATTCCGGGTGCCATAACAAAGGGCTTGTTGGCAATAAATGCCATACAAACAGTACCGAGTGCGGCAGAAATACAGGTAGCAAGAAATACACCGTTCCAAAGAGGCGATCCAACGTCAAAATTGGTCAACAGATTTGGATTTAGGGCTATTATGTAAGCCATGGTCATAAAAGTGGTCAGACCTGCAAGGATTTCGGTACGTACTGTAGTACCGTTTTGCTTAAGTTTAAAAAATTTTTCCATTTTCCCCTCAAAAATTTAATAAAAATTTTATACATTACGTAATCAGTATAACTTAACACTTTTTAAAACGCAAGGAAAAATTCAAAAAACCGACTTTAAATTAGTTCACTTTTTTCACATTTTGTTGTATAATAAATTGTGGTGCTATAAATTTTAATAAACCTATATTAATAAAAATTCTGCGATGATCGGTCAGGGAAAATGAAAGGAAGGTAAAATGAAACAGCTTTTAAGAAAAATCATTGTCTTGTCACTCGTAGCAGTACTTATTGCCGGCTCAATGCCTGATTTGAAAAACGCATCTGCTGCGTCTGCTCCGAAGAAGCCTAAGATTACGGTTTCCTTATCTGACGATGGCTCTTCTGTACTTGTAAACATCGGTAAGACAAAAAGGGCTGAAGGTTACGAGATTTCAGCCAAAGGATCCAAAGATAAGGAATACACCGTATTAAAGACTGTTGAATTAAGCGGAAAGAAAAAGCAGACGGTTTCCATCGACAACCTTGCAAGTGACAAATATACCATCAAGGTCAGAGCCTACAAAAACAGCAATGGCAATTTGGTTTGGGGTAAATACAGCAAAACTAAAAAGGTTACTGTAGAGAATAACTCTAATGCCAATACTTCAGAATTTAAAAAAGGTGATATAGTTACTTTCGGTGCCATCGATCAGAATAAAGATGAGACAGAAGAACCCATCGAATGGATTGTACTTTCAAATGATGATAATAAACTATTTCTTGTAAGCGTATACGCACTTGAGAGAGGCATCATGGACGAACGTGCTTTTGGTGATGGTGATGATGAATATGATGAGGATTTTGACGAGGATTTCGTTTTGAATACCGGCATTTTATTGGACGACGATATACCAGATGAATATGACGGTTCATGGAAGTATTCTCAGATTAGAAGGCATCTTAATACTGAGTTTTTAAATAAGGCATTTAACAAAGATGAGCTTTCCTATATAGCTGATACCGAACTTGAGGATGCCAAATGTACCGACAAGGTATTCCTTCTCTCTTTGGATGAAGTAAATGATCCGGAATTAGGCTTTGTGGATGACAAAGACCGTTGCTGTGCTCCCGCTTCAGATAAGCTTGGTATTTTTACATACGGTGGTGAAGCTGAATACGGAAGAGTCTTTGCTGCAAACGAAGGAAAGTATTCATGCTACTGGTGGCTTAGAACTCCTACAAATGGAAGAGGTAGTGATTTCTTCTTCAATATTGTTACCAGATTTGGAACAATAGATTATAACGAGTGCTGGGCAGACGATTTTCCTACTTTTGCCGGTTTTGATGAAGACCATGATTGGGAAAATGACGGATTGGATGATGATTATGATTATGATATAGAATTTATTTCTTATGATTCTGATAGAGCATTTGGCATAAGACCAGCTATCAAAGTTGAACTTAAAGATGGTTTAGAAAATGTTCTTAAAAAGACCGGAAAAACCATGCAGGAAGAATGGGTAGACGCTGGATGTATTGGTGGTACAACCGATTATGTTTATGACGAAAATGATTGGAGATTGTAAAAATATATGATTACGACTGAATGGAGTATGACCGGGTAATTTAAACAGCAGTATCACATAGGCGGTACTGCTGTTTTTCTTTATATTTTGATTTTAACCCACTTACCCATCTTATATCTGATGCTGGCAAAACAGAACCGGGAAACCTGGTCGGCCAGGACTCCCAGCCAGATTCCGACAATCCCGAGTCCGAATACATAACCTCCAAGCCATGAAACAAGTGTTCTTATTACCGTAACGGACATTGTTGCCGCAAATGCAGTATATAAGGTATCTCCCGCTCCTCTCAAGCATCCCATATAAATAACCTGGATAATCTGGAAAAGAACGACGAATATGATAACTCTCATTATCGAAACACCGATATCGATAATGTGTTCCTCCTCGAAAAACATGGACATGAGCCAATGGGCTCCAAAGAAATACATCAGGATAAGGACACTTGCAATCATCATACCGAGTGCCTTGCATGTCTTGCCATAAGCTTTTGCAAGGTCGGGCTTGCCCTCTCCTAACGACCTCCCGATAAGAGCGACTGCAGCAGCCTGAAGACCGTCACCAAAGCTGAAGGTTAACCCCATCAGGTTCATTCCAACCTGGTGCGCAGCCATTGCATCCATTCCCTGCTTGGCCGCCATTAGTGCCGTAGCCATGAAGCCAATACGCATCAGGATCTGCTCAAAGAATATTCCGTAACCAATCCTTACCATGCTTTTGAAAGCAGCCCAGGAAGCCTTTATCTTCTCCTTTAGTATATATGGTATGCTGATAAAGGTATCCTGCTTCATTATTGAAATAATACTCATAATGGATGAAACCACTGTTCCAAGTACCGTCGCAATGGCAGCACCATGTATTCCAAGCGCAGGAAAACCGAAATGTCCTTCAATCAGCAGATAATTCAATACAACATTTACAGCATTTGACGTAACGTTGGTCCTCATTGTGATCTTGGTATTTCCCGCTCCACGCTGTGCTGAATTGACCGCCATCTGAATACAGTTGAAAATCATCCCGCCCATGATAATCCTAAAGTAAATAACTGCTGCATCATGGGTCGCCAGTTCTTTAGCGTCATTTTCACCCGAACCACATAACCAGATAATAGGATCTGCAAGTAGAACAAACAAAAGACTTAATACTATTGCAGCAATAATGACAAAGGTTATGGCTGTCATAAATATGGAATTTGCATCCTTTCTCTGCTTCTCACCATACCTTCGCGCTACAAGCGCTGATATTGAGACGTTAACGGCAAAAAACATTGCAAGACCAATGAACTTTGGTTGTGTAGTCAGTCCGACCGCTGCCACTGCATACGATCCCAAACGGCTTACCATCAGTGAATCCACAAGGCCGGCAAACGCAACGAAAAAAGACTCCACCACTGCCGGCCAAGCCATATTTATCGCAGTTTTGAAATTTTCTTTACTATAACCTCGTGTAAGATTCTTGAACATTTCAATACTCCTGTGTAACAGTTTAAATTCATTTTACCATACATACATGTCACAAACAAGTACAAGAAACCCGACTATCTTGTAAAATGACTTTGAATGTGATTGCCAAAAAAATAAAGTTTTAAATGTTCTTTTATTGCATATACTGTATCAAGAAAAGTCCAAGGATTGGTACTTCAGCCAAGACCATTTCACTTAAAGTCTCCGACGAAGATACAATTTCCCTGGACTTCTAAATAACAATATTAACACTATTTTACTTCTTTTACCAAGTAATATGTACCATCCAGACCATCATACTGATAATACATTTCATCAATCCAGTCCGTTGTAATCTTGATACTCCCGTTCTTATAACATTTAAAATATATTCCGTTCATAATATCCTGAGCAGTTGATGTAGTTTTAATCTCTGCTTCAACATACGATGAACCTGTCTCCCAGTTCATTGTCTTAAAACTGGATTGCTTTGCCTCGATAGGAAGTTCAAATAATTGATAAGTTATTTTTGTCTTGCTTTTTGTAGGTTTAATATAAATAACTGCCATACCATCTTCACGAACATATTTACCCGGAATAAAGTATTTAGTATTAGTTCCTGTGTTACCTTTCCAACTCCAGTCTTCGGGAGTATATCCGGTAATATCATTATCCTCTTTTATCTTTACATCCGGATTAGTAGGAATATCATTTCCTGAAGAATTCCCTATTTTTACTACATTTCCTTTTAAAGTAGCCTTTCCTTTTCCTTCCTGTTTGCCATCGATAGTGATTTTAGCAGTTGTTCCGCTTGATTTAGTCTTAGCCCCTTTTGTAGTATCCGCTCCTTCAAAGGTAATGCTTTCATTTTTACCCGAAACGGTAATATCGGAATCTCCCTTGTCAGTCTTTACTGTAGAACCTGTGGTGCCAGGTGTTATAGTTATTTTTCCGGCATCAGATTTAACTGTAGTTCCAAAGAGTTTCCCTTTATTCTTATCGGACGCAACAGCTACAGTACCTTCAGAACCATTTGTTTTAGCGGTTACTTTACCTTTTGAGTTTACAGTTACATCATTTACACCGTTAGATATGACAACAAATTCATCATTTTTCTGAATACTTGCATAAGTACCGGATTTACGCTTTACTCTGATAGACTGTCCCTTTTTAATTGGAACAATGATAACGATTTCATCACTTCCGTATAATTCTCTTACGATAATATCAGATTTACCCGTTACGATATCTCCCTTAACGGTGTACTTTTCCTTACCTACAGTAAAATCTATGTCTCCATTAGTATGAATTTCTACTTTATCAAATTCTACCTCGGGGTATTTTAATGTAATGTCATAAAGCTCCTTAGCCTTATCAGCAGTTCTTATATCAAGATTATTTCCATATTCTCCGCTCTTAAAATAACAGTCTCCTGTTTCAGTAACATAGAGATGATCTTCATTATTTGGGTTATTCGGATCATATATGCTTATATCATATTTATAATAATCTCCTTTTTTCTCCTCGACTTTAAATGCAAGGACAGCATGTGCGTATCCTTTTCTTGAATTTCCGGATCCTCTGTAAAAAGAAAAGCAAAGGACTACAGGATTTTCAGGATGTTCCTTTAGGGATTTAACAACATTAAGTACCATTCCTGAACTTGTTTCAAACTGTAAATGCCTTTTTTCATAGTTCATAAAATCATAGCTGGTACATACTTGATAAAATGTCAGAGTTCTCATCAAATCGGCATTATTAATAGGAACTTCAAGATTTATTGTTTTGTCAGCTTTACCAACCTGGTTTAAATAAATCTTTTCTTCAAAAAGAAGACCGGCCGTAATAGACATTCCATAACAGGAACCTTTCCAATATTTGCTTAAACGTGCATTAATTTCGGCCATCTGGCTAGGCGTTCTGCCGAGCATCATGGAATCATATGCGGAATTATCAAGCATATATCCATAAGTTCCGTTTTTAAAAGAATTACCGCCTACTATTTTGGGAGAATCTGCTTCAGAACCATTTAAAAAGTTTATCTTTGAATTTGAGAAACCGAAATTATCGCGCCCCATAGTAAAAATCTTGTCAGTTTTATCGTCCACTACAGGTGCATAATCTGTTACAAGTTGGAAGGAAAATGGTTCTTCCCCGTTCCAGTCATTTGTACCCAAACCTACACATCCGTTTCCCAATCCGCCGACATTAACTTTTCTCCACTTATTTATGTTAATAAATCTTCCCGGATAGCCATTTCCACCGACGAAACCGGTAATATAAAAATAATCCGTTTCCCATGAAAAGTTTTCAAGTCTGAAATCTAAATTACCTTGATCATAATCAAATTTATCCTCTACAACATCTGCTGTAAAAAAGCCATAGTTATTTTCCTCGAGCTTTTCATATGCCTTAAGTGAATCCGGATATTCCAATTCAAGATATTCTTTATCCCTTACTCCAAAATCTGTACGACTAAGAGAAACTTTAGCCTTTTTCTTAACTCGGTCAATAATTACATTTATGGTAACTGTGTACGAGGCATAACTGTTTAAAACCCCTCTAGTTGCAGTATATGCAACAACATCCTCACTAGCTTTTATATTTTTTTGAGGTAAAATAGTGCAAAGCATCGCAACACACAGGATAAGAGCGATTATTCGGGCCTTTTTCATAGATTTTTCTCCAAATATATATTTTATTTTATTTCTACTTATATTATACTTATATTCGGATTTATTGTAAAGAGTAAAAATGATTCTCTTGTCATATCCAATATAATATCATTAGGTGGTTACAAAACAATTAAAAAGTGACAGGAGAACTTGTCCCCTGTCACATCAATTCAATTATTTGAAATTCAATAGTTAAAAAATCATCCTGAACTAAAATGTCCAGGATGACTTATTATTTAACATGAATATCAGCACTTGCCGTTATCAAAAGCTTCCTGAACTGCAACTGCAACAGAAACTGTAGCACCAACCATAGGGTTGTTGCCCATACCGATAAGACCCATCATCTCAACGTGAGCGGGAACTGATGAAGAACCAGCAAACTGAGCGTCTGAATGCATACGGCCCATGGTATCTGTCATACCGTAGGAAGCAGGACCTGCAGCCATGTTATCGGGATGAAGTGTACGTCCTGTGCCGCCGCCTGATGCTACTGAGAAGTACTTCTTACCCTTCTCGTTGCATTCCTTCTTGTAGGTACCTGCAACGGGATGCTGGAAACGGGTAGGGTTGGTTGAGTTACCGGTGATGGAAACGTCAACGCCTTCCTTC
>JAILGF010000088.1 GCA_024696945.1 Lachnospiraceae bacterium
ACATTGTCGGAATCGCTGCGGATTTCCTTGTGCCAGCCATATGCATAGCCCCTGTTCTTGAGCTGGTCACATAGAAAACTGTAGGTAAAGCTGCAGTTCATATATGACTGGAAGTCCTTCGTGTGCCCGGCGGATCTGGATATCATTTCAAGGAGCTCGGCATCGGACATAGCCTGGCATTGCTCAGGTGTTATCTTGGAGGGTGCAGACGGTGTTGCATTCTGTGTGCAGTTTTTGTTGCTTGTTAGTTCATTCATAGTTGTGATCCTTTCATAGTGTGATAGTTTGTATTTGTTTGCAGTTTGTGTGTATATAGATGAGCATTAAGATCATTAATATGGGTTGCCTCGTATGTGTTTAAGGTATTCATCGGTGATCCTTGACTCTGACTCGAGAGTGCCTACCATGCTTTGCGTGTATAAGCTTGAGATCAGATACTTTGACATGTCTTTTATGTTGAGCGATGCATCAGGCAGCCTGTTAAGTAATGCGGCAATATCATCGTAAGAAAGTTTCAAGAATCTTGCTTTTATCACTTCCCATGGATAGGACACTCCTTTGATAGTGATGTTATCCCTTGGGTAGCAGACCATATCGCAGATGGTGTCATATATGTTGTTCACCATCTGTGTTTCCGATTCATCAGAGTGTTGTTCAGCAACCTCTAGAAGCCAGTTGAGTTTTATGTTATCAGCGATCAGTTTTTTATACTCTTCTGTCTGTCTGTCAGTCGGAGCTGTTTCTGACTGACTGATGGATTTTGCATTTGTTTCTTTTATCTCTTTTTTTTGATTATTTTTATTATATTGCACGGGATTTCCCGTTACGGGAAACCCGTCACGGTTTTCCCGCTGCGGATTATCCGTCACGGATTTACCGTCACGGATTTCCCGTGACGGTAAATCGCCTACGGTCTTTTTTTCAATGAAAACTTCAATATAGGTGGTGAATTTACCATTTTCGTCTCTTGTCTTGGTCCTTTCGATATATCCGAGTTCTTCCAACCTTATAATGGACTTGCTGATACTGTCCACTCCATCCGGAACGATAGAGCTAAGTCCTGCAACAGAAAACTCCCATCCGTCAGGAAGGCTGAATAAAGTACAGAGAACACCTCTGTCCTTCATACTGAGCTCTTTGTCGTGAAATATGTTATTGCTGATCATTGTAAAGTTGGTCTGCGTCCTGTTCTTTAAGATTGCCATTGTTTTTCCTCCAAAGTGTGTTTGTCCGAATAAAAGTATGTTTTAATCGGTATGAAGGTAACATCTAACAGTTACCTGTTCAGATCTGTTAGATTTTTCTCTCGGGAATTTGGGAAGATTGTAGTAAAAACTAGTAAGAAACATCCCTTTAGAGGAGCGGTCAAGATGCGAATCCGAGGCACTCCGGTATGTCAACAGGTCATGCAAACTCCACTGCCGATATGCTGTCCAGAATGGAAACAATGGTTCTTTTAGGCGCCGACATACCGCTGCTTGCGGTAAGGCGTCAGATCGCATCTGCCATAGATATAATCATCCAGCTCGGAAGATTCAGGGATAAAAGCAGAAAAGTTGTTGAAATAACGGAGATAGCCGGATTTGAGAACAATGAGGTGATCCTTAATCCGTGCTTTAAGTTTGTTGAGAAAGGTGAAGAAAAAGGACGTGTTATCGGTGAACTTGAAAAAGTCGGGGAAGGACTTAAAAACAGAGAAAAGCTTATCAGTGCCGGACTATGAAGTATATAGGTTAAACAGACGTGAACTCACGGAAGCGGTTATTGTGCCTTCGGCGATTATAGTTTTTCTGGCCCTGCTCTGTTACAACAATCTGCTGTTTACACTGCTTCTTATGCCGTATATCCCTTATTACATAAGGGAAAGGAAAAGAAAACTGAATGATGCAAGAAGCTGGAAGCTGAATATGCAGTTCAGGGATTCCATAAACTGCATCAGTTCGGCGCTCGAGTCAGGATATTCCATAGAAAATGCGATCAGGGAAGCATATGCCGATCTAAAGCTTTCTTATGAAGAAGATGAACTTATCATGAAGGAGATGAGGCTTACTTTAAGAAAACTGGAAAACAACATGACCATAGAGGAGGTTTTCATTGACTTTGGTGAAAGGAGCGGTCTTGATGACATAAAAAGCTTTGCGGATATATTTGCAACGGCCAAAAGGACCGGAGGGAATCTTATACATATTATTAAATCGACAGCCGACGTGATACATACGCGAGTTGAACTTAAAAGGGAACTCCGCACGGTCATCGCATCAAAGAAATATGAGGCGGATATAATGAAGCTGATACCGTTCGGGCTCCTTATATATTTAAGGCTGTTTTCACCGGACATGGTTTCCGCATTATACGGGAATCTGTTCGGAACGGTATTTATGACGGTAATACTGCTGATATATCTTGTGCTCTGCAGGGTTTCAGATCATGTGGTAAAAATCGAATTGTAGAGGTCATTTTATGTATCTTTCACTGATAATTTTGGGAATTATTATATTAGCGACGCTGCTAACGGCAAAGGATAAGGATCCGTTTTACAAGTCGCTTGACAGTAAGGAGCATCCCCTAAAGATCCTTTATCCGCTGGCAAGTCGTATTTATGCTTTGTTTTTTAAAGGCGGAAGGGAAAGCCTGTTTGGAGGAACGGACGCATTAAGGGAAATATATGTGGATGAAAAGCCGGAAATCTCATTGAAAAAACAGGGCTGTAAATGTTTAGCATCAATACTGGCTGTGATCGCCGTTACGGCATTTATCTGTTTTGCTTATTCATATTCTAAGGAAAGTCTGATCATTGACGGAAACGGACTAAAACGTAACGGGGCAGGCAGTGGGACACGCAGATACAGTCTTGTCCTGAATAGTGAGATGGCTGAGAATGATATTATCGAGATCGATGTAAGCGAAAGACAGCTGGAGGGAGAGGATTTTGAAAAGCTTAAGTCGGATGTGAAACAATATCTTGATATACACGTACTTGGGAAAAACGGTTCCCGCGAATGCGTAAAGAACAAACTGGAGCTTATAGAGACAATCCCGGGAACGTCGGTCACGATAAAGTGGGCTGAAGAGAATTCATGGTTTGTTGCCGTAGACGGTTCTTTAAAAAACGAGGAATTCGAAACACCGGTCCGGGTGATATTGAGTGCTGAATTAAGCTACTACGAAAAAAGCTGGGATTATGAGATAGGGCTTACGATATATCCCCCGGATGTCACGGAAAAGGATCTGTTCGAGGCTGCTCTTTATGAACAGCTTGAGGAAGCGGATGAGGAAACCATCAATGAAGAAATGTTCAGGCTTCCCGGGTCAGTTGATGGAATAGCGCTCTCATGGACCGAGGAAGAAGACAATACGGTCAGGAATTTCTTCCTTTTGGGACTTCTTGCCATAGGGATCATATTCCCTTCAATGAAACGGGATATAAAGAAAAAACAAAAGGAAAGATCCGACCAGATGATAAAGGATTATCCCGATATAGTAAGCAAATTCATTATGCTCGTTACTGCCGGAATGACGTGCAGGGCAGCCTGGGATAAAATCTGCAGGGATTATCTGAGGACCAGGGAAAAGGGATCGGATATGAAATACGCTTATGAAGAAATGCTGATATCAAATAGGGAGATGCAGCTCGGAATCCCGGAAATAAAGGTTTATGAAAGATTCGGCGTAAGGTGCTCTGTACCCGTTTACAACAGATTTGGAAATATGCTTGCACGGAATATAAAACGAGGAAGTGCGAGCATAATAGAAATACTTGAATCGGAAGCTAAAGAAAGCTTTGCCGAGAGAAGGGAAAATGTAAGGAAAAAAGGTGAGGAAACGGGAACAAAGCTTCTTATTCCGATGTTCGGGATGCTTATCCTCGTAATAGCCATAGTGGTAGTTCCTGCTTTCACAAGCTTTAGTTTTTAAAAATTTTACGGAGGAAAAGAAATGGAAAACAACAATGACAATTTTACAGTTTCACTGAAGGACGACAATCGCGGAATAGGTGTAGTTGAAATCGTGTTGATTTTGGTGGTCTTGATCGCACTGATAATTATCTTCAAGGACAAGATAATCGAAATAGTAAACAGTGCTTTCGAATCGATAACCAGCGGGGCTGATTCCTTATAAAACAGGTAAAACCTATGATCTGTAAAAAAGAACACAAGGGGACTATCTGTGTCTTTCTGGCACTGGTCCTTTTACTTATCATGTCCTTGATATTGGTATTCCTTGAATCGGCAAGTCATGCAGCGTCCAAAAGCTATGCAAGGATGCTCCTCAAAACTGCTACAGGCTCCGTGCTTGGGGAATACTACGGCCCGTTATTTGCGGAATACGATATTTTCGCGATAGATTCGGGGTTCGGAAACAAAAAGGGTGATGCTTCGGAGCTTGAAAGAAGACTTGGAAAGTATATGGGTGAGAACGTCTGGGGATATAACTGTGAAAGCATACATGTAACAAACATGGATACTCTTTTGGACGATTCGGGAACGGAATTCTTAAACCAGGCTGCTGCATACGAAAAATATGCGGCAGCGGGTGACGTTCTCGATGAGGTGCTGAGCAGGGTCAAAAATCTCGGAAACCAGAAAACCATAACGACCATCATGGAGAAAAAGATGGGGATAGAAGACCAACTGGCCGTGATCGACAAACGTACCTTAGAGCTTATGGAGCTTATAGACGGTGTAAACCTGACATTGGGAGCCAAAACATCATCCCTTCTGGGATACGATATTGAAGAATGGTTTATCAAAAAGTTTTTTGTCGGTGAAAATACAATGACAGGTACCGGGATAAACAATCCCTCCGTTTATGAGCAGCTTAAAGGAAAATACGCCGACCCTATTACTCTCAGTGAGACGTATAGGCTGGCATTGAAGAGGTATTCTGATGAGCTTAAGAACATAAGTGATGAAATGGATACCTTAAACAAGCTGAATGATGAGGTTTCCGTATATGACTTAAATATTGCGGAAATAGATAAGAAAGTGAGCGAGACGGAAAACAAGATCAAGGATTTGGAGGAAAAAGAGGCAAAGGAAAAAGAGAAGAAGGCAAAAAACAAAAAAGAGAAAAAAAATAAGGGTAAGGATAAAGCTGAAGAGGATTATTCGAAAGAGATAAATACTCTTCGTAATGAGCTCGATGCCTTGAATGAGCAGAAAGCGGAAATTGAACGGCAAAAACAGGAAAGGCTGGTCAGGATCGAGGAGCTTTCGGAATATATAGCCGAGAAGCAGCTGGAGATGAGTGATATAAGCTCACGCATCCAGACCGTTTCGGACTACATGTATACGCTTCTGTACGAAACCGAGACTAAGCTGGTGAGGGTAAAGGAGATAACGGAGGAGATAGCGGAGATTCAGGAAAAGGCAAAGCCTCTGGTTGACGATTTTGAAAGTGTTTTAAGAACCTTGGGACCGGTACTGAGTAATGATTTCAGGGATGAACTGGAGGAAGGGCTTGAATATATGAAGGCTTATGTCGGTTTCGGGAATTCTAAGATCAATACCACGGATTTTGATTCTATAAGAAAAACCGCGGAATATGATCTAAACCTTCTTTCCGGGATAGATTTCGATGCATATATGTTCTCGGTTTTTGACACATACGAAGGAGTTTTGGACAAATTGAAAAGACTTCCGGCATCTGAGGATGTATTTAAGGGATTTTCATATTCAGGTTTTGTATTCGATTATTCTGAAATACAAGCAAGCGTTATTGAGAATAAGCTAGTTGCTGAATTTGAAAACAACGTTTCGTCCGGATATCTTTCGCTGTTCCTTCCCGACAGCGTCAAGCTTTCCGATAACACCATGCTTTCGGAACTGCTTCCTAGTCTTTGGTATGAAGTCGGAGAGGAGGAAGGAACTGACCTTGATGATATAACCGACGGAGCGGATGACAAGGGTGGAGGAGAACTTCTTTCCGATGCGGACAGCGGATCGGGGCTTTCTGAGATAGCAGATATGGTGACGGACGGGTTTGAGGCACTGGGAAACAAGCTTTTGTCTTCAATGTATATGAGAAATCATTTTAAAAGCTTCAGAAACAGGACAGTGGAGGGAGATACTGTTCTTGATTATGAAATGGAGTATATTCTTTCGGGATTTGAGACCGACAGTGCCAATCTGTCGGCAGCAGCCACTAAGATAATGCTCCTCAGGCTTGCCATATGTACGGTGTATACATTGACTCAGAAGGATCTTAAGGCACAGGCACAGGCGCTGGCTATTTCCATAATGGGTTTTACCGGTCTGCCGTTCCTTATTACATTGGTAAAGTATCTGGTCCTTTTCCTTTGGGCTGCCGCACAGGCAGTAATAGAGACGGCTGCCATAATGAGAGGGAAAAAGGTGCCCATCATTCCGAATTCGGGAAGCTTCTGTTTGACACTTGCCGAGCTTCCTCTTTTTGCCTCGCTTGTGGATGAGAAGGCGGATAACTTTAAGGAATCGGAGCTGTATCTTGATTATGATGATTATCTGTTTGTCATGATGCTGCTTCAGAGCGAAAAAACACAGGCGGCAAGAGCTATGGACTTAATACAGGAAAACATAAGGTATAAATATAATGATGATTTCCTTATGAGTAATGCCGTAACGGCTTTTTCATGTACGGCTGAATTCTCGGCTCCGTATAAATATACAAATTTTCTTGGAATGACGGAGCAATCAACGGTGTACAGCGTGGAGGCGAAGGATGACGTAGCTTACTAGTAGGTTCGGGTTTCTTATGTTCCGGCCGGTTATCAGCTGAATAAAGAGAAGGAGTACTTACATATGGTGTCAGAATATAAGAGATGCGGACCGGAAAAGAAGCTGGCCGCCTCGATTACCGTGGAGGCCGCCTTCGCATTCCCACTGTTCTTCTTTGCCTGTATGGCACTGTGTTATCTTTTTGTTTTCATTAAGGCTGAGTATGTCGTCCAAAGAGAACTGTACTATGCAGCAAGAGAGATTACAGGATATGGGGCAGTAATAGAACCTGTCATGGAAATAAGGGACGATCTGTGGGGAAGTGCAGAGAACGGGATATACGGTGAGGATAGTGACAGAAAGCATATTGCCGACATTGTCGGAGCCTTAACCGCACTTATCCCGGACAGCAATGGGCTGAGCATAAAGAATCTGATAAATAATGCTGCGGATTCTCTTATAATCGGTTCGGCAGTAGAAAAGAGACTCCCTCGCGAGATTGCCAATCTGGTGGACGGTGGTTTCGGAGGAATGGATTATTACGGATCAAGGCTTTTCGACGCGGAGAAATGTCTTGTGATAAGCTGTTCCTACAAGCTTAAACTCCCTATGGGTATATTCCCGGACATAAGAATCCCGGTTACGCATAAGCTCAGGTTTAGATATTATACGGGAACTGAAGTAAAGTCACTTCTGAAAGAAGTGGAAAACGAAGATCCGGGGACAGGGACAGAGCCTAAGGAAGAGGAAAAAGAGGAAGAGGTACTTATCACCGAGACGGGACATAGGTATCATTATACCTATTCATGTCCCGCTCTTAATGTGAAACCCAAAAAGATCATGACAGAAAGTGTGGGATTAAAGAGAAACGATGGCGGTGCAAAATATTATGCCTGTGAGATATGTGCAAAAAACAAGCCGGAATGTGAGGAATGCTATATTACCCCTGACGGCGATAGGTATCATTACGATGCAAAATGTCCGGGACTTAAGCGGACCATTGAATCGGTTCCGATCTCAAAGGTTGGAAAGAGAACGGAGTGCAAACGCTGCAGGTCGTATAAAGAGTCCCATGGAGAAGAGTAAATATGTATTATGCATTAGAGGTGGCTTACGGATTATACCTGGGTTTGATCTCGATCATGGATATCAGAAATAAGATGATCCCGCTGAGGTGGCTTTTATGCGGAACGATATTTATTCCTGCGTATTTTTTGACGGGAGAAGCCGGAGAATTAAAGACCAAGGTACTCGGTACTATCCCGGGAGCGGTATTGATGCTTGTTTCTGCTGCTAGCAGGGGCCAGATTGGCATGGCGGATGCAGTACTTATCATGATCCTTGGAGCATGTATAGGGATAGGACAGGTTATAAGTGTGATATCGATATCGCTTATGGCGATAGCTGCAGTTTCAATGGTAATGCTCATTGCCGGGAAACTTAACAGGAAGAGCACTCTTCCGTATATTCCGTTCGTTCTCTTAGGGTATGCGGCATCTGTGGTCCTTATATGATACTGAACAATCTGTACTGCATGGGAGAAGAGAAGGACGGTGAGGATAATGAAAGGAAAAAAGCATCTGTTAAGGGGATCGTTTACCGTAGAAGCGAGCTTTGTGGTACCGATCATCATATTTGGGATAGTGGCGCTTATATGGTGTGTTTTCTATCTGAGGAACTCTGTAAAGGTAATGGCCGATACCGATTATTTTATGTTCGTTCTTGAGGCCGATGCCGCAAAAAACAGGAATGAAGGAGTATATGAAAAAAGAATTACCGGGGACACTCCCGAGGATTTTTACGGTGCGAAAAGTGCAGGAGGTTATATCAGAAGGGACGGACGGGATATAGATATCGAAGTTGAAATGGAACATAATCTTCCTGAGGAGGGGATCCTTGGATATTTTGTTTCGGGGATAAGAACCATAAGCATGGAAAAGCAGGAGAAGATCCCGGATCCTTCGGAAATCTCAAGGATAATAAAAGCGGCGGGTGAACTGATGGAACAGCTTAAAGTTACGCGTAAAAAGAATAAAGACGGATAAAGGAAGACTTATGAAGAATATAGTCAGGGACATTGAGAAAAACAGGCTTCTGATAACAGATGACACATATGATTCAGGAGGCGGGCGATCGGATTTCAGGGAAAAGATGCTCATGAACAATCATCTTGAAGGAATCCTTGAAATGAAGTCCTATGTGACAGATAACCGGAAAAATTATGAATATGACACGACAGGGCTAAGCACGCTTGACTCTTTTTTTCATGAAAGAAAACCCGACCGGGAGATATTAAAAAATGTTTTTACAGGTATCGCCGAAACGGTAATAAATGCCGAAAACTATATGCTTGAAGAAAATGATTTCATTATCGGACCGGATTACGTATTCCTGGATAAAAACTGCCGTCCTTTTATGGCTTACTGCCCGGGTTACGGGAAGGCTTTAAGCGAGCAGCTCGGATCTATGGCGGAATATTTTATGAACCGTATAAATTACCATGATCAGAAAGCAGTCCTGATGACCTATACCCTGTATATGCAATGCCGCGAGGAAGGCTTCTGCATAGCGGATATTAAAAAATATCTTAATGATGAAAATATGATCGAAGCTCCTGAGGAAAAAAGGGAGAACGTTTATGAACAGGAATGGGTGGGAGAACCTAAAAAGAAAATATTTCGACCGGATGACGACCTGCCATTTTTGCCAAAGGAAAATGATAATAAAAAAGGTGGGAGGATAAATCTTCCGATTGCCGTGTCAGCACTTTTGATCCCGGTTATTCTTACTGCAGCCGCGTTGGGACTGAAGCTTTTACGTTCGCCTGACGGAAAAACGGATTCCGTAAAATTATTGGCTGTAGTCATTCTTGGTGCGGGGATTGCAGGATACATCATAAAGAAGTATGCTGTAAAACCTGCAGCCGAACCTTTATCGGAAAGAGCAGGGCTAAAAGAAGAAGCTACCGAACTTCTTTTTGACAGGTCGGGCATGATGGCAAAAGAAGAGACCTTTATGCTTTTGTCCGATGATCATCCTAAGATAGTTATTTCGAGTTTCCCGTTTTATATCGGAAAGGACCGGGCACATATGGATTTCTTTCTCGACAGGCAGGGCGTATCCAGATATCATGTTAAGATCGACAGGAGCGGTCAGGGATACTCGGCAGAGGACTTGAGCAGCACGAACGGTACTTATGTGAACGGAGAACGGCTTTTACCGAACATTCCGTCACCCATCAAAGGAGGAGATACGATAAATATCGGAATATGCACATATACCGTAAAGATCGTTAACGGTTGATACGGCAAAAAAATCCGCCTCTTTAATAAATATCCTTGCACAATCTTTTCGGATGTTGTATAATTAACAAGATAGTGGGTTTATATCAAATTATACAGGCGGGAAGCAGATGAAGGTCAATATATATTATGGCGGAAGAGGACTGATCGAAGATCCTACGTTATATGTTATAAATAAAATACAGGATGTTTTAAAAGAACTGCGTGTTAACGTAAGCCGGTACAATCTGTACGAACAGAAGAACGGTATTTCTATGCTTCCTAATACCTTTAAGGAGGCCGATGCGGTAATTCTGGCCGTAAGTGTCGAATGGTACGGTATAGGCGGACTTATGCAGATGTTCCTTGATTCATGCTGGCTTTATGCCGATAAGCAGAAACTGAAGACTATGTATATGTTCCCGTGTGTTGTTGCAACAACCAACGGAGAGAGAAAGGTTAAAGAAGATCTTTCGGGCGCATGGGAGCTTTTGGGCGGTATCGTGTGCGACGGAATATGTACATATGTCAGCAACCATGTGGAATTTGAAACAGACCAGGTATATGCTTCGATAATAGAGAAAAAGGCTGAAGAAATATATAGGATAGTGAGTCATAAGACTCCTATGCTTCCGAACAGCATTAACGCCTGCCACGTAAGGATACCGTCAGCAGGTATTGAGCTTACTCCGCAGGAGAGCGAGCAGCTTTCGGTTTATGTTGCCGATGACAGCTTTGTCAAAAAACAGAAGGAAGACGTTGAGATGCTCTCGCAGATGTACAAGTCCATACTCGGACAGAAATCTTCGGGAGAGGATGCGGACGGATTGCCCAAGCTGTTTGAAAAAGCTTTTAAGGGCGCTGACGACGGTATTAAAGCTGTATGCTGCATAAACATCAGCGATATGAACAAAAGCCTCATTTTGAACATTGACGGAAATAAGCTTAAGAGCAGCTTTGGAGAGGCTTCGGGAGCAGATATTACAATAACGGCCGCAAGGGAAGTTATAACAAAGATTACAACCGGAAAAACAACGTTTCAAGGTGCCTTTATGTCGGGTTTGATCACGGCGAAAGGGCGCCTGGATTTCATGCGCACGTTTGACCGGTTTTTTCGTTTTGATAGATGAAAAGGTGAAGTTTTTAGAATGAGTTATCTGGCTTTATATAGAAAATACAGACCGCGGACTTTTGAGGAGGTACGCGGGCAGGAACATATAGTTACCACTCTCAGGAATCAGATGAAAACAGGCCGGATCGGGCATGCTTATCTGTTCTGCGGGACCAGAGGTACCGGAAAGACATCGATTGCAAAGCTTTTTGCCAAGGCGGTCAACTGTGAGAGCCCGGTTGACGGAAGCCCCTGCGGAAAGTGTGCGATGTGCATGGGGATCGATTCTTCGGCATCGATGAACGTTACGGAACTGGATGCGGCTTCGAACAATAGCGTAGAGAATATCAGGGATATCATTGAAAGTTCCAGATATTCACCTACGGAAGGTAAATACAAGGTTTTTATCATCGATGAAGTGCACATGCTTTCTACAAGCGCTTTTAACGCATTGCTGAAGACTCTTGAAGAGCCCCCTGCATATGTAATCTTTATACTGGCTACAACAGAGGTTCACAAGATCCCGATCACGATCCTGTCAAGATGCCAGAGATATGACTTTAAACGTATTACGACGGATGTTATAGCGGGATGCCTTGCTGACCTTATGCGTTCAGAAGGGATTGAAACCGAAGAAAAGGCGCTTAAATTTATTGCAAGAGTTGCGGACGGTTCCATGAGAGATGCGGAAAGTCTGCTCGATCAATGCATTGCGTTCTACATAGGACAGAAGCTGACCTATGATAAGGTTCTTGAAGTGCTGGGCTCCGTTGATGTCGAGGTCTTTTCGAGACTGCTCAGGTATGTCGGCAACGGCGATGTCTCCGGATGCATGAATATTCTTGAAGAGGTAATGTCCTCGGGACGGGAGCTTACACAGTTCGTAAATGATTTTGCAGGATATCTGCGAAATCTTTTGCTTGCTGCTTCTGTGGAAGATCCTTATGAAGTTCTTGAACTCTCCGGTGAGAATATGGAGCTTGTTATTCACGAGTCCAAGGTTGCCAGACCGGAGCAGCTGATAAGGTATATAAATATTCTTTCGGAGCTTTCAAACAGGATAAGATATGCTTCTCAGAAAAGGCTTTTGATAGAGATAGAACTCATTAAGCTTGCGAAACCACAGATGGAACAGGATTACAGTGCACTTCTTGACAGAATACGCGTTCTTGAGGATAAACTGGAAAACGGGACCTTCTATCGCTCGGCGGATAACGGAGAACAGGATCGGGTACAGGAAGAAAATCCCGCAGATGAAGGCTTTTCACCGGAGGAGCTTGCCGAGGCATTGCCTGAGGATATTGTAAAGGTGGCATCGGCATGGAACAGCATAGTTTCGGGGGTTAATGCAAAGGATAAACTGGCATCGACCATGCTCGCAGATGCCTCTACCATAGAGGAAAACGGGAAATTGGTGATAATCTTTAAGAATGCTCTCGATCTTCAGACCATGACTTACAGGATAGAAACGGGTGACGGGAAGGATACTTCCAGAATGGACACTGTAAAACAAGTGATTTCCGGTCTTACGGGGCTGAATGTTGAGCTGGAGGCAAGAGTCAGCGAAGGAGATCACAAGGAAAGCAATCGCGATGTCAGAAAACTCGTAAAATTTATAATCAAAAAAATAGATTAGCAGGAGGACTTAGAAAATGGGTAAAAAAGGCGGATTCAACGGAGGTTTCCCCGGAAACATGAACAATCTGATGAAACAGGCTCAGCGTATGCAGCGTCAGATGGAAGAGAGACAGAAGGAACTCGAGGATAAGGAGTGGGAGGCTTCAGCAGGCGGCGGAGCTGTCACAGTTAAGGTTTCCGGAAAGAAAGAGCTTACTTCGGTAACATTGTCACCCGAGGTTGTTGATCCAGATGATATTGAAATGCTTCAGGACCTTATTATTGCTGCAGTGAACGAGGCATTTAAAAAGATGGAAGAGGAACAGGAGGATGCCCTTAATTCTGTAGCGGGAGGACTTGGATCCACTCTTGGCGGTTTTGGATTTTAATTATGGAGTACTACAGTGAAAAGATAAGCCGGCTCATTTCGGAATTGTCGGCTTTGCCGGGAATAGGAACCAAATCGGCACAGAGATTGGCGTTTTACATACTGGATTGTCCCAAGGAAAAGGTGGATAAGCTTATTCAGGGAATAAAGGACGCAAAGGACAATGTAAAATATTGTTCTAAATGTTTTTGCCTGACGGATAAGGATGTATGTCCCATATGCTCGAATCCCAACCGTGATGAAAAGATCATCATGGTCGTGGAAAGCACCAGAGATATGGCTGCATATGAAAGAATTGGCAAATTCAGCGGAAGGTACCATGTTCTTAATGGGGTGATCTCACCGATGCTCGGGATAGGTCCCTCGGATATTAAGATAAAGGAGCTGCTGTTAAGGCTTCAGCAGGAACCTGTTGAAGAGGTGGTCATAGCCACCAATTCCAGCGTTGAAGGAGAGGCAACAGCTATGTACATCAGCAAACTGTTAAAGCCTGCCGGCATAAAGGTTAGCCGTATAGCAAACGGAATACCGGTCGGAGGAGATCTGGAATATATTGACGAGGTAACACTTTTGCGTGCCTTGGAAGGAAGAATTACATTATAGGAGTTTCGGCACCTAATTATAGAATTGTTTATAAAAGGGGAAGCAGGAGCATGGAAGAGATTAATGTTTTAAATAAGGGCGTCTATATGCTCTATGAGATAAAGGATGACCTTGTAAGAAATGATTCGCTTAAGGGAAGAGCAGAAAAACTTGCGGAGGATGAGCGCCGTTATTCGAAACAGCTTGATACCGCAAAGAAAAAGCTGGCTTCCGAAATCAATACAACTATTTCAAAACGCCGCGGCGAGATCGAATCAACCTTTAATTCGCAGCTCAATTCAAACAGGAGCAGACTGAAGAAGGAACAGTCGAGACGTGCCAGCGCAAAGAACAGCAAGGTAACTAAAAGGATAGAGAACGAAACGGAAGATCTAAGGGAAGAGATAAGAAGCCACAAAGAGGAGATAAGATCTATCTTTTCGAGAAACGGTATTCCCGGTATATTGAATAATAACTTCTGTTTCGCCATCTTTATGCCGAATAGTCTTGGAGATTTCGGTATAATGGCATTGACGGCGCTTGTAATAATTCTAATGCCCATCCTTATTTTCCTTTTCCTGATACCCGAGGGACTCCAGAACGGATGGTTTATGGCTTTCCTGCTTGTCCTATTCCTTGGATTGTTCGGGTGTCTGTATTATTTTATCCGGAAATACATTTATAAACAAAAGAAAAGGGAATTAAAGGAAGCCGTAAGATTCAGGAGTAAGATAATAAATCTGAAGAGAAGGATTTCAAAGAAAGAGAAAAACATCAGAAAGGATTCTGATGAGAGCGGATACGAACTGGGAGAGTTTGACGAAAAGATAAACAGCATCCAACAGCAGATAGACAGCATCGTCGAAGAAAAGAAGAATGCGCTTACTGTTTTTGAAAACCAGACCAAACGGGATATTTCAAATGAAATTAATTCAAGATATTCCCCTGAGATCGAAGAGGATGAAAGAAATCTCGAAAAAACAATAAACGAAAAGCATTCCGTAGAGGCTGAACTTAGCGAACTTACCATTAAGATCTCGAAGCAATATGAGACTTATCTCGGAAAAGAAGTTCTTTCTGTTAATGTCGTTGATTCAATGATAAATATAATGAATGACGGAAATGCAGAGACGATAGCCGATGCTTTAGATTATTATAAAAAGACAGTGGATAAGGGACTTCAGACTCTTTAATACTGGTTTGTGCAGGTGAATAGATTTGGGAAGATCAGAGAATTACAACGAACAAACTGAATATGATGAGCAGGGCGGTAAAAGAAAAAAGAATACCCCGGCGATCGTAATACTTATAATCTGTATCCTTGGGAGTGTTGCATTATTAATATACCATAATCTCAGGGAAAAAGGATCGTATGTACATGAGATCATATCGACACAAGAGGTACTGAGCCAGAACAGATATTGCAGATATGGGGAAGGCTATATAAAATATAATACCGATGGTGCCGAAGCATACAAGGATGGCAAGGCTATATGGAACGTAAGCTATGACATGAACAAACCTATGGTCGATGTCTGCGGGGATTATGCCGCGTTTGCCGACAAGGGAATGCAGACCGTTGTCATAACTGACGGAATCGGAGGAAATTACAGCTTTAATATCCCTGAAAAAATTGTTGGAATTTCCGTTGCTTCACAGGGCGTAACTGCTGTATGGACGGATTCTCTTTCTAAGGATCACATTTATGTATATGATATAAACGGGGTTTTACTGCTCGAAATAGAAACAAGCATTGCAACGGACGGATTTCCGTTGTCGATCGATATCAGCGAGGATGGAAAGAAGCTTGTTACTTCATATATGAAGATAAGCGATGACATTACTTCGTGGGTTACCTTCTACAATTTTGGCAGCGTTGGCCAGAATTACGCGGGCCGAGTTGTTGGAAGTTATTCCTTTAAAGGCGAGATTATTCCAGAGGTCAGATTTGTAAATAATGAAAGAGTCTGTGCTTTCGGAGAAAAAAACTGTATCCTCTACCGAATGAAGGAATTGCCGACAGAACTTGCTATACAGGAGGCACCGAGACTGTCGGGAGTCTGTTCGGATGACGAGTCAATATGCCTTGCGGAAAGTGAGACCGACGGAACAACGAAGATAACGGTGTTTGATACGGACGGAAAGTCGAAAAAAACCATTGTTACGGGAATGACATATTCCGGAATGTGCGTTGAAGGTGAAGAACTGATAGTATTTAATAATTCTTCAATGATCATCTACTATCTTAACGGTAATGAAAAATACAGAACACCTTTTGACGGAGGAATAAGGGATATATATCCTTCGGGAACAGACAGATATACGGTTGTCGGGGGCAGCGAAGTCAGATTGCTTCAGCTTGAACATGATGAATCGGAAGAATGATAACATCAAAACAGAAAGGAAGGTATGGATATGGTAAATGTTTTTTTGATCATTGTTGCGATGATACTTATCGGATGTACTGTTTTAGGTGGAATTAAGGGCTTTGTACATACGGTATTTACTATGTTCTTCTTGTTTATAGTAATAATTCTTACAGGCTTATTGAGCCCGTATGTGGCTGATTACGTAAACGGACATACCGATGTCCCGAATAAAATCCGTAATGAACTTGAACAGAAGTTAAACTTAAAGGAAAAGATAAAGTATGACTCCGGAGCGGTAGGTGCCGAAGAACTGTTGAAGGATGTTGAAATACCCGATCAGCTGAAGGATATTATTATTGAAAAGAACAAGCAGGTAAGCGGCCTGGCTAAGGCAACAACTGATTCGCTCAAAGAAAAGTATGTGTCGGATCTATATGACAGGATTACTGAACTGATAGTCAGTGCTATTGCATATCTGTTTACTTTTGCGGTAGTGGGAGTAATAGTACTGATAGCGGGTATATTGTTAGATATTGTTGCAAAGCTTCCGGGAATAAGACAGGCAAATACGGTCCTTGGAGCTATAATGGGATTTGTACAGGGATATCTTATTGTTACCTTATTATATATTGCAGCACTTGCATTTGCCGCAACCGGACTTGGAGAAAGTGTTATTCAACAGGTTTCCGAAAACGAAATACTTACTTGGTTCTATGATCACAATTTTGTAATAGAGATAGTATTCGGAATGCTAAAATAAGATTGTAACACCGACTTTTTCAAGGAGCTGAAACGGAAGAAAAACATCTGTTCTGGCTCCTTTTAAATTTTCTTTAAAAACATTAAAAAAAATATAAAAAAAGTGTTGACAAACAAAAATGAGGGTGATATAATACCATTCGCTGACGCACTTCAGGGAACTTCTTTCCGGAGCGCAGAAAGCACTTTGAACCTTGATAACTGAATAGCATGACAACCTTGAAATTTCCTAA
>JAILGF010000147.1 GCA_024696945.1 Lachnospiraceae bacterium
CGAAAACGCCTTCAGCGTTTCCTCGGTAACAAAACGATGCTCCGCATCTCATTTCAGTCGGGGCTTGAACCCCGCCTGAAACGAAGATCTCCCCCCACCTTCGCTACGCTAAGAGGTGGGGATATCTTCTGTTTTGTTATATTTCGTTTTAAACACCAACTTATACTATAGTATAATTAAAGCCTAATATCAATATATTTTTCTCAGTTATTTACATATTATTCTAAAAAAATTGCGAAAGATCAAGGTCCTTCTTGATCTTTCGCTCTCGGTTAGAATATCCTATACTATTGTATTTCCGCGACTTCTACACCTTTTGTTTTGGTACTGTTTTCACCCGGGTCACTTACTACCGCCCCGCCGTATAATTTCTTGTCTGTAGCCGGCTTAGCCTTATCCCCGTCGGGTACTTCGTCTCCGGGTTTTAATGTACCCACTTTAGTTCCTTTCTTATCCGATTCGCTGACAGAATTGGTTTCTTTGGGTGAATCATCCTTCTTGTCGCCTCCGCATGCGGTAAGTGAAAGAACAAGTACAAGTATTGTGATAAATACTATGCTTCTGGTGATACTCTTTTTCATATTGAACCTCCTGATATCCCATAAATTGTTTTTTTATGTTTCTGAAGATTAGACGAGAGTGATATCCTGTCGGTTCCATATTCAGAATTTACCTTTCCTCCTGCTCTTTATCAGCATCGTTTTCTTCATTCATAGTTATTGTCAATCTTTTATTTTGCTGACCCATTTTTTCAGTTCCTCTGTGTTTTTAAGAACTTCCGCATTTATAATCTCAGCACCTGTTACATAGGGCATAAGCTTCTCAACAGTCTTTCCTATACTGCTCCCGCCGGATGTTGCAAACACATACACTTTCTTCCCGGTCCAATCATAGTCTTTGCAGAAAGTATTGATGATGTTAGGTGCACTCCAGTACCAAATAGGAAAACCAATACATATTGTATCATAATCTCCGAAATTTTCTACCTTCCCGGCTACAGGAACATCCTTCTTACCTGCTTTCTCTTTGTTGCATCTTGAAAGCGGATTTTTCCAATTTATATCTGCCTTTGAATATTCTTCAACAGGCTTTATTTCAAATAATTCGCCACGGGTTAGCTTTGCGATAGCTTCAGCCGCCTTTCGGGTTCTTCCTGTTTCCACTGAAAAATAAGCAATAAGTGTCTTCATATCTTTCTTCCTCCCTATAGTTTTACATGTGATATCCCATAATACCTGTTATTTCATGGTTATTAGTTCATATTGTCTTGTACCAACACCGATTTTTTCCGCATGCTCCAATGTTTCAGCCCATGAGACATTGGGGTTACTGTTGTGCCAGACATCTCCATGGTCATGGAAATGTTCGCTTGCCATATTGTCTCCAAGCTGGCTGTTTCTTATAGGCTCGGCTTTCTGACAAAGGTCCACACATGCCTGATCCAGAGCCACAGGATCCAATGAAGCAAGCATTCCTATATCCGGAAGTATAGGGGCATCATTTTCCCCATGACAGTCACAGTTGGGAGAAACATCAGTGATAAGGCTTATATGGAAATTAGGTCTTCCGCTCACTACTGCAGCAGTATATTCTGCCATTTTCCTTCCGAGCTGCTGTGCAGCGTCCCAATTATTGTTTGCTATTGCATCAAATGCACATGCCCCTATGCAGCGTCCGCAGCCCTTACATTTATCAGGGTCGATCCACGCTTTGTTCCCATTGTAAGTTATGGCATCCGAACCGCATTCCTTTGCGCATCTGCGGCAGCCTCTGCACATATCCTCATTAACATGGGGTTGTCCGCTGTTATGCTGATGCATCTTACCCGCACGGCTTCCGCAGCCCATGCCTATATTTTTGATAGCTCCACCAAAGCCCGCCATCTCGTGGCCTTTGAAGTGATTCAGGGAAATGAATATATCGGCATCCATTATAGCACGCCCTATATATGCTTCCTTGCAGTATTCACCATTAGGCACGGGCACTACTATGTCATCAGTTCCTCTTAATCCGTCGCCTATGATTATCTGACAGCCTGTAGTTATGGTATTAAACCCGTTAATATTCGCACAGTCTAGGTGCTCAAGTGCATGCTTACGGCTTCCGGGATATAGAGTATTACAGTCTGTTAAGAAAGGAAGGCCACCGCATTCCTTAACAACATCTGCTACAGCCTTTGCATAATTTGGTCTTAAGTATGCCAGGTTGCCCAGCTCTCCAAAATGCATTTTTATTGCCACGAATTTTCCTTCCATGTCAATATTCCCTATGCCGGCCATTTTTATCAGTTTTTGAAGTTTAACAGTCAGACTGACTCCCAGGCCTGTCCTGAAATCCGTAAAATATACCTTAGATTTTTCCATTTTCCTGTTCTCCTCAATAATACATATCAAATCCGTTTTTTATCCTGTCTGAGTATACCTTTCCTGCCTCATAAAGTGCCGGCAGTACATAGTCCTTGTTATATCTTACGACGCTGATCCGGTCATATGCCCTCATACCCATATGCGTAAGCCCTCTTTCGAGCTGCATGAGACATTCAAGCGTTCCTCTGCCGGTGCCGCCGGCACAGGCTATAAGTATGCATCTTTTTTCTGCAAGGAAATGATTGCGGGTTGCGTCACATCTTCTGAGCCTGTCGAAGAATGCCTTAAAACATTCCGTCATATCCGACCAGTATACCGCACTTACCCAGACTATCCCGTCTGCTTCCTTGATCTTCCGATAGACTTCTTCAAAATCATCCTTTATTATGCAGGTACCGTTTTTGTTGCAGGTACCCCATCCGTTTCCACATGCCCTGCAATGCTCCAAGTGCAATTTATTAAGATGTATCTCCTCTACCTCTGTCCCTGCGTCAATCAGGCCTTTAGCAATCTGATCCTTGGCTGATGCGGTAAGCCCGTCGGTATTGGGGCTTGACCATAAAACGACTACTTTCTTCATAAATACCTCCAAAAATATTTCCATAGACTCTATTATGCCTTATGAAAATATTTTATCATAAAAAGGCTTGTATTATCAATGTTCAATCGCCGTATTATATTGTAACCATATCATAAAATTTGCTAATTGTAGATACCTGTATATATCTCCGTTCCTTTTGCCTTGGTATCGTTTCCATCCGAATCACCAACAACCGCACCCCCATACAAGGTCTTGTTAGTGCCGGGCATTGCCTTATCCCCATCAGCTACTTCATCTCCAGGTTTTAACGAAGACGCCTTAACCCCTTTTTTCTCAGATTCAGTGACAGAATTAGTTTCTTTATGCGAATCATCTTTATTATCACCTCCACACGCGGTAAGTGAGAGAATCATCACCATTACTGTGATAAATACTATACTTCTTGTAACATCCTTTTTCATATTGAACCTCCTGATATTCAACAAAAATATCTTATTTTGTAGATTAGACGAAGTTGAATATCCGGATGGTTTCACATTTTTTAGTTCTCCCCACCTTCTTCAGCAAGCCCAAAATCTCTCCATCTTATGTTTGCCACCCATCCCCCAGTTTTCTAACGGCGGCTCATTGAAAATAATGAATTTTAGCAACCTTTATGTTATTCATAAGCAAAACCCTTCCGAGTGCCACAGACATGTATCAACTGCCTTTGATATTTTCGAGAACCTGCGTCTATTATACCAAATCACATATTTGTTTTCAACTAAAAATAATTTTTTGATTTCCGATCTTCCGAGATAATTCCAAATACTTTCCACGTAGATTCCTACTTTTTGTTTTATCATATGACTGCAAGCAAAAGTATCGATATACTGCATACTGCTTTCTGTCTGCAGCAGATAGCAGAATCCATCTAAAAAGAGGAGGAAAAATGATCAGGAAAAATCTATTTAAGACAGC
>JAILGF010000210.1 GCA_024696945.1 Lachnospiraceae bacterium
GGAGCATTAGAGCTCGCTAAGCGTCCGGAAAACAAGGGCAAGGTGATAGTTGCGCTTCTTCCCGACAGCGGCGACAGATACTATTCAACAGCATTATTCACAGACTGATTCGAGAGACTCTTTGGATATATGATTGGCAAAGGAGAGCAGATGACTGCTCTTTTTTGTGTTGTAAAATCATGGCAATTTCTCTTAGAGTATGGTACAATAATAATGTGTATTTAAAATTTTGACATAATAATTGGAATATAATGGAGAAATATGCTATATGGAACATAAAAAAGTACTGAAATCATTACCCGGTTTGGCACTGTTTTTTTCACTGCTGTTGTCAGCCTGCTCCTCACCGAAACAGTTACCGGTCGATGAGCCCAAAACCGTAGATGTCACTACCACTCCTATAGAGATCGCAGAGGATGAAAATAAGCTTTCCTTCAGCGAGATTGAAAAGCTGGCTGCAGAAAATGTATATAATGTTCACTGGTATACCTCGACAGAGGGTGACTTTGCTGCGGGCACGTCGTTTATAATGGATTCCGATAAGTTTGGAGGGAAGGTGCTGGTTACAGCTTTCCATTATCTGGTACCGGATGAGAATGATGGTACATTTAAAGGTGCAGACCTGCCCGGTTTTGTTCAGGGAGGTACTATAATTCAGGCTAAAAGCAAAGAAACTACCGGTGCAAGTCTCAAAAACTGTATAGTGATAGAAGATGCAGCTGCTGTTCCGTTAATAAATAAAGATGTTGCCGCATTTACCCTGTATAATGCAGAAAATCTGAAAACACTGCCTGTTTCAACACATCCCTTAAAAATGGGTGACAAGCTGTATCTACTCGCAAGTCTTTGGAAGGGTGATAATTTAAACGAGAACTGTGTGTATGAAGGTACTTCTGTTTTGGACCTGAACGGGGAGCTGAAATTTAAGCTAAAAGATAATTACGATACTACAGGCGGCAGTGGGGGACCTATCATCAATGAATATGGTGAAGTGGTGGCCATACATATGGCATCAACCCAGGACAACTCGTATATGTTCGGACATTCGTCCGACAGCTTTCTGGCACAGATAAATGCGGGGACGGTTTCGCATGTCACATATGAGGAAAAAGCTGAGGTTGTAGAAGCAGCAGAAGGAGAAGTACCGACTTATTATCATAAAGCTGATGATCTTTCTGCGGAAACCTATTTCTTTAATATGAAGATAACCGGGGTTGAAACCGTCGACAGTATTGGAGAAATAAAAGCGGATGAGGGACAGAAGTTTGCTATTGTCAGCATGTGTATTGATACAGTAGGGCTAAATACCGGTGATTTTTATCTGTTCAGTGAGGACTTCTGCGTATATTGGGAGGATGATTATAGTCCTGCATACGGATATGAAGAAACACATGCTGAAGACATAGCGCGTGATAGCACTATGATCCGGGACAATTCGATAACCTTTTTGAAGTATGCCTTCCAGATTCCGGAAGATTTTGAATCGATGATACTTTATTTCATGGATTACTATTATGATACAAATGATGTATTCCATGAGCTTGCAGAGCATTATTTTGAAATTCCAACGAAATAATAATCTTCAACATCTTAAAGATTTACGCCTTCATAATATATAAGTAACAAGAATAAAGGAATAATCGTAAGCATATATTGATACACAGCCAATTAACTCTAATCTTCCGACGTGGGAAGGATTCTCTTATGCCGAAAAAATGATAAAGATTATGAATAATAATAGAAACAAGCTTATTTTGTCAATATGTTTGGTAGTTATAGCAGTTACTATAATAGGTGTTATAATCATCAAAAGTAATCATGAAAAAAATACTCTTGAAGAAACCATTCAGGAAGAAATTATTCATAGGGAAAGCATTAATGAGAAAACCACCCATGAAGAAAACAATCTTCCGGTAACTGCGGAAATTACCATATCCCCGAAGCCCACCGAAAGTAATGAAGAAGACGAATCCTTTATGGAGACAATGTATGATTATTCCTTCGCAGGAATGAAAAGTTCAAAAAAGAGAGTAAAGGATACCGATTACATCAGTGTCACAGAATATGGGGTAATTCCCGATTCGGGACAGGAGGAATCAAGCCGTGTCATAAATGCGATCAAAGATACGGCTTCAAAAGGAAAATATCTGTATTTCCCAAAAGGAACTTATTATGTAAAGAACGTTAAAATATATGATACCGATAACGTGAGGATATGTGGTGACGGGGAAGAAACGGTCCTAAAGACAGCTGATGATGCTGTGGGTGAAGTAAAATGGGATATAACAATGGGGTTTTACCGATGTAATAATCTTACGGTGCGAGATCTCACATTTGACGGCAACAATAAGAAGGTTGCTGGAAATTCAGAAGTAGGCGTGCTTCAACTTCGTATAGAAAACTGTGAAAATGCGAACGTATACGGATGTCGGTTTCAGAATAACAATAGTGGGAACATCAACATTGTTGGCCATGTGGAAGGAGTAAAAATATTCTATTGTGATTTTTTAAATTCAGATTGTTCTGTTATTGTGATGCCGGGATATATTACTAATGGTTATATTTGCAATAACTATATAGACGGGCAGGAGTGGGAATGGAGCGAACCGATCTCGTTTTACAATTCTCCTAACGATGATGAACCCAACAGTAACATAATTATCAGTGGTAATGATATCAGAAATCATACCCAGAGTGCGGGAGGCATATTTATCACCTATCCGAGCAAAGATATATATGTGCTGGATAATTATTTCTACAGATGCGGCGCTGCCATCGGGAGCGGTACCAGACTTCAGAACCCGGGAGATGACAGAGGACCATGGAATATCGAGTGCAGGAATAATATAATCGAATCACCGGTATGGCATGGATTTGATCTGCTTTTTGCAGAAGGCTGGACGATAGAAGATAATACCATAACAGATATAACGGATGGTTTTGCAGTGTATCTCTACTGTTGTAATAACTGCAAGATCAAGAATAACTCTATCGACGGGAGCCGGGTATATCAGGTTGACTGTCACGGTAATATTATTATGTATAATAAATAAAGACAGTAATTGGTCATTGAATACCATAAAGCATGGTGGTATAATACAGATAAAATAATTATGGGAGGATTTGAAATGCAGTTTACAAAATTACAAAAAGATATGATGCAGGCAATGAAGGATCACGACAAGGTTAAAAAGGATGCTTTATCGGCACTTGTATCAGCAACTAAGAAACTGGCAATTGATGCGGGATGCAGGGATGAAATACCGGACAGCATGACGGATCAGGCTATATTAAAGGAAATTAAGACCTTAAAAGAGCAGATAGATACCTGTCCTGATTCCCGTATGGAGCTTAAGGAAGAGTATAAGGCAAGACTTGCCGTTTTTGAGGAGTATGCTCCAAAGATGTTATCGCCTGAAGAAGTTGAAAAAATAATCAAAGAAAAGTTCGCAGATGTTCTGGCTTCAGGCAACAAAGGCATGGTTATGAAGGCCGTTATGGCTGAACTTAAAGGTAAGGCTGACGGCAAGGTGATAAATGAGGTTGTTGGGAAATTGACCTCGTAATGTATTGAGAGCGTGGGTCAAAAAATGTTATTCTAAAAGCGAGTTGTTATGGTTTCATAACCTTACGATACCAGGTGACTTCGGAATCGTATCTTAAATTGGTATAGGTTTGTGAGTCCATGGAGGTTCTAAGAAATCTGATATAATTCTCAGAACCGTGTCCGTTTTCAGGCTCAAGGGTTTTTAAGCGGTCATCCTCTGCAAAAAACAGGCAGATTTTGGAGGCGTCGATCCATTCGTCATACACATCGCCTGATTCCGAATAGGTTATTGCATTGGGGAAGAAGAATGAAGCGTAATCATGAATATTGCCTTCTAAGCCGTTGTCGGTATATATTACCAAGCAGAATTCATCGGTATTCTTCATCCCGTTTTCTTTAAGGGTATCGGAAATATAATCTATTGCATACTTCATGGGTTGGACGTACCGGAAATACCTAAAGGAATTGTGGGGTTGTCTGAAGTTGAACAATCCGGCGAAAAAGAAAAAAATCAACAGTATTATAAACACGGGCTTTGAAAGATGAAGTCCGTGTTTTTTTACTATCCGCAGTATTGCCAGGAAGATACAGGTTATAAGTACGGGGATGACTATCATGTTCCTCTGCATTAGCCAGGCCTTTTCATATGAAGCATAACCGACCATATAGTCGGAGAAAAAGACTACTCCGAGGACCCAAAGTGAAATAAGGGCATCAATGAGCAGAAGCCTTCCCGTAAGAGAAAGAACCAAGTACAATATTATTAAACCGCCGAATATCCCAAGGAATCTGACATTTGCATCTGTAAGGAATTCTTTTATACTTGAAAATGCGGATTCAAATACGGAAGTATTTTCCCTGAATTCGGTGATCCTGTCGGAACGTCCGGATATATAGGTAGCGATGAAAAACGAAAAAATATTGGCGGCGCAGCCGATGCAGGCATACCCGACGGATGAAGAAAGCTTCTCTTTTTCACTTACAGAAAAAAGAGCTTTTTTATATATATTGGAGAGCGCATTAATTAACAGGAAAACAAGCAGCAATCCCAGGGATGCAAGAACGGGCGTGTAGGAGTCTGCCATAAGACATCCGACATATGAAATTGCAGATACAATGATGATGTTTGGGCTCACCAGGAGTTTTAAAAAAAGACCTATCGCAAGCAAAGTAAGAGCCACAGGGGTTATTGCCTGCTCAAAATTCATATAGTATTCTGTAATAAAGGGAAATGCTAAAAGCGCGAAGCAGGGAAGAAGTACATATATTTCTTTGATCCCTTCCTTTTTCAGCCAATCTCTTAAGCCGAAAAACAGAACGGTAAGTCCTATGAGAAACATCAAACCAAAACCTGCATGCAGTGTCCATACGTTTGCACCGAAAATATATGCAGGGATAGCGGCAATAAGATACTGTCTGGCGGGGTACCCGAGAAATGCGGTTCCGGTGTAACCAAGATCCGGCTTTTCAAAAGCCCTAAGACCTTCTGCAAGCTGTTGCGCCGAATCGGGATTGATATCTGAGAAGGAAACGTTTCCTATAAAAAACAAGAATAAAAGAATTAATCCGAGAAATACACCTGCAAGAAGATAATCTTTCGCCTTAACATCTTTTTTTATATTGAGGCCCACATAAAACAGGAAATATCCCAGCCAGAATATTCCTGTGAACAGCCATACATAAGCGGCTACACAAGAAAAGAAGCCCCCGACCCCATATGCCAAAAGCTCGAGGGCCGAAATAAATGAAAAGTAAATAATTAGGATTTTAAGGGAATGATTGTCTATTTTGAAATTTAACTTTGTTTTCATAATGTAATCCTACTTTTACCGATAGTATTTAATCAATCTCTAAACAGTGTATCATAGAATATGAGGCTCGTCAACGACGTTCACAGTAGAACCGAAAGCTGGACCAACGGTTTACCTGCAGATAAAAATCCCCGCCTCCTTGGTTACATGAAAACCGTTTCCTATTTCGCTGTGTACATATTTCCTGAATTCTTTATAATTATCAACGATATATTGGTTTTGATTTCCGTGACAGGAGGTGATGTAATCGGTCAGGTCTTTTTCATCGGTAACCACGAGACTATCTTCATACTCCCGCCATTCAACCGAACTAAACTGCTTTTCCAATATCTTTTTTCCGTTTGTCTTTCCAAATATTTCATAGAGATCCTTTGCAGCGAGGACAATCCTGTCATCGAAGCCTTTTGCAAGCTCACTGATTTCTTTCATGTGCCTTGGTCCGTAGGTGCTGCAGATAAATGTTCCGCCGGGTTTTAGAACCCGTCTTATTTCTTTAAGTGTTCTGTTGAGATTTCCCGCATAGAACAGAACATGGTTTGCAATGACCATATCTGCGGAAGCGTTGGGCAGATCGAGGTTCTCCATATCCATCAGGCTGAAATGAAATCTTTTATCGGACGGAGCAAATCTTTCTCCGGCTTCTTTTAGAACTCCTTCGGAGTTATCGGAAAGTATGACTTTTATTTTTTTCGGTACGAGGTCCATATTTTGCAGCCAGAAATCTCCGTTGCCGCAGCCGATTTCCAAAATATTCATACCGGAAATTATCCCGCAATTTCTATAGATCCAGGGAAACCACTTTTCCGTGTTTTGCGAGTAAAGGCTATGAAGCTTTATACGGATCGAAATGTTGGAGGTATTTATGTACTGTTGCATTAAACTCTTTTTGAGGCTTTCATCCGTTACCTGCTTCATAAGGAGCGACCAGTCGGCGCTTCCCTTTGTCCTTATTTCTTCCATAGTATTTTGCAGCGCTTCCCGGACAAGTGACATCTGTTTGATCTTCTCATCCAAAAGATTTAACTGCTGTTCCAGAGAAGTAAGGAGGGTTTTCTGCCTGTCATTTTCAGGTTCATCCATGAGACCGGAATTTATGGTTTCCGGTGTTGATTCCTGTACGTCGGCCAAAGAAAAACCAAGGTATTTCAAAAAGAGGATTCTCTGCATTTTTTCAAAATCCCTGTCGGTATAAAGCTTATAGCCGTTTTCTTCGACATAGGACGGGGTAAGAAAACCGTGGTCATTGTAATAACGTAAGGTTTTCTTTGTTACATGTGCTTTTTTCGCAAATTCTCCGGATGTATATAAGCCTTCCTTTTTCATTTTTATGTTGCAGTTCCTCTCAAAAAAATTTTCTAAAAAATACTTGACTGTGCCCTTAGGGCACACCTTATACTCCATATTGTAATATAAAAAGGGCCCGGTGTCAATCGCGAATGAATTAACGGCTGACATAATAAAAAAGATTTTTAGGAGGAAAACAACATGACAATAATAGTTACCGGAGGAGCCGGATTTATCGGAAGCAACTTTATATTCCATATGCTTGGAAAATATCCCGATTATCGCATCATCTGTCTTGACTGCCTGACATATGCGGGCAATCTTTCAACACTTAAATCCGTTATGGACAATCCCAATTTCAGATTCGTTAAGGAGGATATCACAAACAGAGAAGCGGTATATAAGCTTTTTGAAGAGGAAAAGCCCGACATGGTCGTTAACTTTGCGGCAGAGAGCCATGTAGACCGTTCCATTGAGAACCCGGAGGTTTTCCTTAACACGAACATACTCGGAACTGCAGTACTTATGGATGCCTGCAGGAAATATGGGATAAAGAGATATCATCAGGTATCGACCGATGAGGTATATGGGGATCTTCCTTTAGACCGTCCCGATCTCTTCTTTACAGAGGAAACACCCATCCATACCAGCAGCCCTTACAGCTCATCAAAGGCCGGTGCGGATCTTTTGGTCCTTGCATATCACAGGACTTACGGATTGCCCGTATCCATCAGCCGCTGCTCAAACAACTACGGACCTTATCATTTCCCGGAGAAGCTTATCCCTCTTATGATAGCCAACGCACTTCATGACAAGCCTCTTCCTGTATACGGAAAGGGTGAGAATGTCAGGGATTGGCTTTATGTTGAGGATCACTGCCGTGCCATCGACCTTGTTATCCATAACGGACGTGAGGGCGAGGTATATAATATCGGCGGACATAATGAGATGAGAAACATCGATATAGTTAAGATGATCTGTAAGGAGCTTGGGAAGCCCGAAAGTCTTATCACTTATGTTACCGACCGTAAGGGACACGATATGAGATATGCGATAGACCCGACCAAGATCCATAATGAGCTCGGTTGGCTTCCCGAGACAAAATTTGCCGACGGAATAAAGAAGACCATAAAGTGGTATCTGGAAAATCAGGAGTGGTGGGAAACCATCATCTCGGGAGAATACAGAAACTACTATGAGAAAATGTACGGCAATCGCTAAGCATAAAAAATGTTCTTGACTTTTGCGAATGTTCTTATATAATTATATCAATTACGGTTTAAATTCGCAGATCCGGAGAGCATATGGATATTTTACAATTCTATACTCTAATTGAATACTGCAGGAATAAAAGGACCTTTATACAGACCCATAATATCCCTGACCCCGACGCCATAGGTTCTGCCTATGGCTTAAAGAGGTTATTCAGGCATTACGGACTTAAGGCTACCATATGCTATGACGGTGAGATTGACAGGATCAGTGCCGCCAAGATGATGGATATGTTCGGTATAGAAATGTTTTCAAACCGTGATCTGAAGGATACTATGACAAGGGATGACTGCATTATCTGTATTGATACCCAGAAAAAAGCCGGTAACATTACCGACCTGAACGGAAGCGAGATAGCGGTTATCGATCATCATCCCGAGGTTGATTATACTCTGACCTATAACTACTTATATAAAGATATCCAAAAGGTGGGAGCGTGCTGTTCGATAATCGCCAGTTATTTTAAGGAGCTGGAGATAGATCCGGGTTCCGATACGGCGACGGCTCTTCTTCATGGAATTAAGATGGACACCCTTCAGTTTACCAGAGGTGTCACAAAAACCGATATCGAGATGTTTGCTTATCTTCATGATTATGCGGATCAAGATAAGCTGAACGGACTTGAAAGCAGCGGTATCATATTTAACGATCTTAAAACCTACAGTGCAGCTATAAATAACATACACGTTTTTGATTATCTGGGAATATCATATATTCCTTTCCCGTGTCCCGATTCGCTTGTATCGATGGTGGCAGACTTTATCATGTCATTAAAGGAGATCGAGGTTGCGGTGGTTTATAACGTCCGTCCGGACGGTCTTAAATTCTCGGTCCGTTCCGAAAGAAGAGATGTGGATGCCGGCGTGCTTATTTCGGCAGCACTTTCGGGACTTGGAAGCGGAGGCGGCCATGCAGCCATGGCCGGTGGAAGGATCAAGTCACAAAGACTTGCCGAGCTGGGACCCTTCCGTGAGCATTTCATAAATGACAGATTTATGAAGATGCTGGGTATTTCCAACAGACGTAATCTAAAACAGTCTCTTCTGCCCAGCAGCAATATCAATATCGAGGTTAAAGATATCATACCATAAAGATAAGCGTGGGATTTCCCACTATCACCTCTTAACCCCAAAATCAATACCTGTCAGGATAAAAGTCTTGACAGGTTTTATTTTTTTTATTATAGTGTAATCAGACTTGAGGTCAACAAAATTGACCGGGGAAGACACCCATTATAAAAAACAGGAGTCCCGATAATTTAAACAGAAGCCGGCTGTAAAAATAATATTCCGGCTATTAAGGGGGAGACACCCATGGAAAAAAACGTAAGGATTATTGACAAAGATGGTAACGTGATCGGTTTCACTTACCCCAAAAGGGCTAAGGGGCTGGTCAAAAAAGGTCGGGCTGAGCCCGTGAATGAAAACTGCATAATGATAACGGATACTCAGGTTCCGGCCGTAGTTGACAGTATAAATACGGAGGTTCATAATATGAGTAAAGTTATAGGTTTTGAAGCAAGAGGATTTCAGATCGATCCTACATGTAAGGGAAATAATGTTGCCAACAGGATGTTTGTCACAGACGCTTTAGGGAATAATGTTGAGGTATATGAAATAGGCAGTTACGGTTCTGATTGGACTCAGATCTCTTATGAGATGCCGGTGGAGAAGAATGAGGACTTTGAGTTCCTGTTTGCTATGACAGGAGACATTGATGCTAATAATTCTCCGAGCGTACAGTCGAATTTCATTATAATGCCGATACATGAAAAGCCAAAGGTCCTTTTGGAAGACCTGCGTAACGGTGAAGAGAGCCATTCGGCAGCTTCTAAGGCTGAGGATGATGATCCCGGAAAGAACGACTGGGACAACAGATATCAGTACAGCCTTCTTCATAGGGATTACAGACCCACTATGGAAAAGGTTTGGAACGGTTCAAGCATCAGGTTCTATAGAATACCGTTTAATACGGGAGATGCTGACAAGATCCGTTTTGTATTTGTAGCATTCCAAAGACCGTACAAGATATTCCCGGTCAAGAATTTTGAAGAGTATTCAAAGCTCCCGGATTTTAATTCCGAAGGGAATAATAACTGGTTTGGAAACGGACCGAAGCCTAATTTTGGCGGAAATCAGTCAAGGGGCAAAAACGGAACAAACTGGAATTGGAACTGGAACCGCGGAAACAACGGACCCGGTAACGGCCCTTCAGGCTGGTACAGCGGACCTAAGGATTTCAAGGATGCCGAAAAATTTCTTAGCAATATCGGAAACATTGTCAACAATGCCGTTAAGGAAGCTATGGAGAATTTTGACAGGTTCCAAAAAGGAAATTTCGGGAAACGTAATAATTCCGGAGATAATGTAACACGTGACGGAAAAAGAAAAATATTTCCTGAAATGCTTACCCTTATTCTGGAAAAACTCGATGAGGATGATGAGATACTTGATCTGGCCAACTGTGATATAGAAAGCGGCAAGGATTTCGTGCCGGGGAACGGTGATGATGGCGGGACAGTGGATGACCTCACATTTTCATTGGATAACTCTTCGATGGACGGGGATGCATTCTATAGGATTATGAGCAAGGTCGGTGACTGCTGCAAGGTTAATGCAAATAACTGTGTACTGGGCACATCCGGACATGGTCCTGAGCTCGCAGGAGGCTTTGGAGAAAGATCTGATGATACAGCGTTCCATTTTGTAAACTCACAGATAAGTGAAGCTGCGTTTATCAGTATCTTATCTAAAATCGGTGATTGCTGTACAGTGGATTTTTCAAATGCCGATATTAAGGATTTTGAGGAGCTGAGGGATCTGTCGGGTTTCTGTCATGAAACCTTCGATGATACAGAGATAAGAGTTGATAACACAACTATTTCTCAACGTTTCTATCAGGCACTGGTTCGTGCTTGCGGAAGCGAATCAAAGATTGTAGGTAGAGCTGTTATTGTTTAACTTTACGATAATAATATTTTAAAGGTGGAGCCTCCGAAAGGGGCTCCACTGTGTTATTGGGAGTAATCATGGTAGACATTTTATCTGTTGAAAATATGAGAAAGAGTGATGCTGCAACCATAGAAGGCGGAGTCCCGGGTACTGAACTGATGTACCGTGCCGGGAAAGCGATATATGAGACTGTGGAATGGAAAGCCCCCGTGGGAATAGTCTGCGGAGTCGGTAATAATGCCGGGGATGGGTATGTTCTGGCAGAGCTATTGAGAGAAGCAGGTATTGAATGCACGCTGATCCTGCTCGAGGACAGGTTTTCTGAGGATGGGAGATACTATTTTGAAAAATGCACCAAGACAGATGAAACCGGAAACAGCTGCAAAATAGATATACGCCGGTTTGAAGAATTTAATTCCTTCGAAGAATTCGGAACACTGGTGGATTGCATTTTCGGAACCGGTTTTCGGGGTGAGGTAAAAGGGAAAGCAAAGGAAGCAATAGAGAAGATCAATGCAAGCGGAGCATATGTGGTTTCCGTGGATATTAACAGCGGCCTGAACGGTGATTCGGGGATGTGTGGTAAAGGTGATATCGAAGGAACATGTGTAAAGTCTGATATTACGGTATCCATAGGAAGCTATAAGCCCGGACATTTCCTAAATATGGCTAAGGATGTAATGAAGCAAAAGGTGAACTGCGATATAGGAATAAGGCCGATACAGAAACCGTATTATCTTATCGAAGAAAAAGATCTGAAACTGTATTTTACAGAGCGCCCCAATTTCTCCAATAAAGGCACTTATGGATACATAGCCATCATTGGAGGCTCTAAGAAGTACAGCGGGGCGGTAAGACTTGCCGCTATGGCTAATGCATCCATGAGAGCAGGGGCAGGCGTAGTTAAAGTAGGAATACCGAATTCCCTATATCATGATCTGATGCCTTTAATACTTGAAAGTACGGTATTTCCCTTGTCAGATGATGATGGAGAACTTGTATTTAAAGAGCAGGAAATATCGGAGCTGATCTCAAATGTAAAGGCGGTTGCTTTCGGAATGGGGATCGGACAGAGCGATGCGACGGGGAAGTGCCTGGAATATCTCTTAAGAAATTATTCCGGGACCTTGATAGTGGATGCTGACGGACTAAACCTAATGTCAAAAATGGACAGGGAGCTGATACGCAGGGCAAAGGGAAGGATTGTGCTGACGCCGCACATCAAGGAGTTTGAAAGGCTCACCGGTCTTTCAAAGGATGAAATATTGAGCTGTCCGGTAAAGCATGCGGAAACTTATGCCCTGGATACGGGAACGATCGTACTTTTAAAAGGCCCGTCAACAATAGTGACGGATGGTGTGAGGACTTATATAGTAGAAGCCGGCTGTTCGGGTATGGCCACCGCGGGAAGCGGGGACGTGCTTTCCGGAATTCTTTCGGCGGTCTGTTCATATCTTCCCGGTCGAAAACCCGATCAGCGGGACGGTTCTGCGATCGATCTGATAGAAGCAGTGGCAGCAGGAGCGTATATAAACGGAAAAGCCGGAGAGCTTGCTCAGAAGAAATACGGATCGATCAGTATGATAGCGAGCGATACCGTAGCCTGTATCCCGGAGGTGATAATGGGAGGATTACTTCCGACTTCCGAAAATAAGAGTTGTAATTTATCTTGAATTATAATATAGTATATCTAACGGAGTTGTCCGTTATACGGAACCTTAATATATTTAAATACATTAAGGGTTCTGCCCAATAAATTAAGAAAAGGAGATAGTAAAGATGTTAGTTGATATTCTTGTGAGCCTTGCGCTCGGAGCACTTGCCGGCTGGCTGGCAGGTATTATTATGAAAAGTAACGGCGGACTTTTGCTTAACATCATTCTCGGTATCGTCGGCGGTATTGTCGGAGGATATGTTTTCGGACTTATCGGAATTACGTTTTTTGGTGTCGTAGGCACGATTATCCGTGCGGTAGCAGGAGCATGTCTTGTTATTTTCATTGTCAGACTGATCAAGAAGTAGTTTTAAAGCAAATGTGTTATCGGGGACGGTTTTTCCGACACATTCTGTGTGTCAAAAAGAACCGTCCCCATTGTCACGTTTGGAAAAGAAAAGATAAAGAGGTTTTGTATGGGGTACATAAATATCGATGAAAAAATAAAACTCTTTTATGAGGAATACGGTCAGGGAGAAAACTATATACTCTCTGCGCAGGTAGGTTTTTATCCTAAGGGAATGCAGCAGAAGCTTGCAGAGATGGGATATCACGTATATTGTATAACGCTGCGTGGCTTTGCTCCTTCCTCATATGTTGAGGAGGATTACGGTGAGGACTGGTACAATGTATTTGCCGATGATGTTGTAAGATCTGCAGATGCACTTGGGATTGAAAAGTTCACGTACATGGGAGCATCCCACGGGGCAGGTGTAGGCTGGCATCTGATGCTGAGACACCCGGAGAGAGTTGAGTCTTTTATTGCCGTAGTGGCAGGTCCTCACAGTCTAAAGGAAGGCACCATGTCCTACCGACAGATGTTAGAGCAGGGGATCATCAAATTTCCGCCGCCCTTTGATCCGGAGATCGATAATGATCCCGCGAGAACCCTGAGACGTCAGCGAAGAGCAGATCACATACGAAATAATAACAAGAAGCCTGATCCTAAAGAGCAGGCCATTGATTACGGAAGACCCTTGATGGGGCTAAAAACCGAGGAAAGACTTTGTGAGGAATTAAAGAAAATCCAGGTGCCCACACTCCTTATCGGCGGAACCGAGGATCCCATAAGCAAGATGGAGCTTATGATGCGCACCGCGGAATGCCTGCCTCATTGCAAGCTGGTGGTTTACTCAAACTGCGGGCACAATATCGATACCGATCTCATAGAAGAGACAACCGACGAGGCCGATCGGTTCATAAAAACCGTAAAGGAAAATGAAGGCCGATGGTATAAAAGAGTTGAGGAAATCTAAAAAGTAAAAATAAAATCTCAAACAGGAGAGAGTTACATATGGAAAAGCAGTTAAACAGAAAAAGTCAGTTTGCGGTTATGCGTATCATTCCGGTTATGCTTGTTATGGTGATGGCTATCGGTATGGTTCCGGTAAGCGCAAAAACAAAGAAAGCCCAAGATATCCCGATGGTTGAAGTATCTTCTATAGAGGATCTTGTAAAACGACTGAAAACAGACGGTGAAGAAAAGATAATTTTTTCGACGGATGAGGCGGTATCAGTCACAATACCTTCAGGGAAATACAGCGGCAAAAAGCACCTGGTGATCAGGGCTGCCAATGCTTCAGTTACAAACAAGGCTAAGTTTGTCACTGTGAATATCGAAGCAATAATAGATTACACGGAGAAGGTATCCGGGAACAACATAACCGTATCCTGTGACGGCGCTTGCATTATTGTAAATAATAAGAAGAAGGTAGCGAAGCTTACGATAGATGCAGGTTATGTCGGAGTGACGGTCAGGAAAAATGCAAAGATCAAAAATCTTGTTTTAAATCACCCGGAAGACTCGGATGCGGTGCTTGAAACCATGCCGGTCGATGAGGCGGTTTTAATCGGCAAGGAAGTATATGAAAATTACCTCTCATTTTCAGAAGTGATCGATCTGTTTAACATAGCAAGAACATACTACTACAAGGAAACGGATCCTGTGAAGCTCATTGAAGGAGCCGCAAGGGGTATGCTTTATTCACTGGAGGATCCTTATTCATATTATTACGATCCTCAGGAATTTGCGGATATGTGGGAAGATGATGAAGGCAATTATGTAGGTATTGGTGTGGCAATTACCGCCAACTATAATAAGAATATCAGTATCATCAGTCAAGTTTTCAAAGGAGGTCCTGCCGAGAAAGCAGGTGTGCAGCGTGACGATATTTTATACAGAATCGGAGAGGATTTTTATGTCACTGCTGAAAATCTCGATAAGGCGGTCCAGCTTTTAAGGGGTGTTCCGGGAACGGATGTGGATGTTACATTCCTAAGGAATGGGAAAGAGATCACATATACAATTACCCGAAATGAGGTTAAGGTTAATGAGACCGAAAGCACGATGATAGACGGTGAAATCGGCTATATTGTTCTTTATCAGTTCGCCGGAAGCTGTGAAACTGATTTTGAAAAGGAATTGAATGATCTGGTTTCACAGGGAGCAAAGGGGATTATCATAGACCTCAGGGACAACCCGGGAGGCTGGGTTGATCAGGCACAGTATATTGCCGATCTGTTTATGGATGAAGGAGAACTATGTTATCTGGTATACAATGATGGTTCTGAGGATCACAATATATATCCCACAACAGACGGAAAGGTTGAGGTAAAGCTTGCGGTGCTGGTTAATGAAAACAGCGCAAGCTCCTCCGAGATCCTGACCGGTGCGCTTAGAGACTGCGCAGAAGCATCGGTAGTAGGTGTCAAAAGCTTCGGAAAAGGTATTGTTCAGGGAGTATATGGTGTAGGAACCAGAGGAGCCGGATACCAGCTCACGACCGCGCAGTATTTCACTCCGAACGGTACGGCAGTCCATGGAATAGGCATCACTCCCGATTATATCGTTGAACTACCGAAGGGTGACAATGGTACGTACAAATTTGCAGATACGGAAAACGACGTACAGCTGAAAAAGGCGGTCGAGGTTATGAAGGATAAGCTTCAGTGATCAATTTATAAGGAGTAGAATTTTTATGGAAAAGATGTTAAACATAAAAAGCAGAGCTGTTGTTATGCGCATAATCCCCATTATGCTGATTTTGGTGATGATCGTCGGAGCAGTTCCGGTAAGCGCAAAAACAAAGCAAACCCGGGAGATCCCGTCAATTGAGGTATTCTCTAAAGACGAGCTTATAGAACAGCTGGAAACAGACGGTGAAGAGACAATAAATTTTTCCACCTATGAGGCCGGAACGATCACAATACCATCCGGGAAATACAGCAGCAAAAAGCATCTGGTGATCAGGACAGACTATGCTTCGATCATAAATAAGGCTAAGTTTGCCACCATAAATATTGAGGCTGTTACGGATTACACGGAGAAGGTTTCCGGAAATAAAATAACCGTATCCGGTGACGGTGCAATTATCAACGTGTATAAAAAGAAGAAAGTAGCAAAGCTTACAATTAATGCGGCCAATGTCAGATTATCCGTTGATAAGAGTGCCAAGATCAAAAAACTGGCCATAGCCCCCACGGAAGAACTTGATGTAGCTCTTGGAACTATGATGGCCGATGAGATTACGGTAATCAGCACAGCTGAGTATGAAGACTTTATGTGGTTTTCGGAGGTTATGGACCTGTTTGACAATATAAGGGCTAGCTATTATAAGGAAACAGATCCGGTGGAGCTCATGGAAGGAGCTGCACGCGGCGTACTTTGGTCACTAGAGGATCCGTATTCATATTATTATAATCCCCAGGAATATTCTGATATGTGGGCGGAAGACCAAGGAAACTACGTAGGTATCGGTGTAATGATCAACTCTGACATGAATACCAATATCAGTACCATCTGCCGTGTTTTCAAAGGAAGCCCTGCCGAGAAAGCCGGTGTACAGCGCGGGGATATTTTGTACAAGGTCGGTGAGGATTTCTATGTAACTGCCGAAAATATTACAAACGCGGTCAAAATTATCAAGGGACTTCCCGGAACGGATGTAGATGTTACTTTCATTAGGAATGGAGAGGAGATTACATATACAATTACCCGAAATGAGATTAGTGTTAATGAAGCAGAAGGTACAATGATAGATAATGAGATCGGTTATATTGCCCTTTACTCATTTGCCGGGACCTGTGAATTTGAATTTGAAGCGGAGCTGAACAACCTTGTTTCTCAGGGTGCAAAGGGGATTATTATAGACCTCAGAGACAATACCGGAGGCTGGGTCGATCAGGCTCATTATATTGCCGATCTATTCATGGATGCGGGAGAACTGTGCTATCTGGTTTACGGTAATGGTTATGAGTCCCATGGTGAATACCCCACAACAGATGGTAAGGCAGATGTAAAGTTGGTGGTATTGATCAATGAGAACAGTGCCAGCTCCTCAGAAATCCTGACAGGGGCACTGCGTGACTGTGCTGATGCTTCGATAGTAGGAGTCAAAAGCTTCGGAAAGGGTATTGTTCAGATGGTCCACGGTATAGGAACCAGAGGTGCCGGATTCCAGCTTACAACTGCAGAGTACTTCACGCCTAATGGCACAGCGGTTCACGGAATAGGGATTACACCCGATTATATCGTTGAGCTTCCGGAGGGCGACAACGGTATGTATAAATTCGCAGATACGAAAAACGATGTACAGCTGAAGAAAGCGGTTGAGGTTTTAAGGGAAAAGCTTCAGTGACAAAAAAATTCTTGCATTTTCAGAAACTCTATGATATATTAATGCTTACATGAATTCTAAACTATTCATGCAATATTGCCCACCATTTTGGTTAAGCCCATACGGACAGGCGGGGCGACTGCCGCGGGTGGCGAAAGGCCACATTAGGTAACATCGCTTCTGAATAGGTCAATGCGTGCAGCCGGAGTGTTTTCGGTACTGTGGATAGTTTATTACTATGTTAGGATTTTCAGGACAGATGTTATCATCTGTCCTTTTATTATCTGAAAAATTATAAGCACAAACGAGAGTCATTTAAGTGGTGAACTCCGGATAAAATCCGGAGGGTGCAAGAAAAATTAGGTCAGTTGTGAATAGTTGTAACAAAGATATATATAGAAAGGCCTGGAACCTGCTATGAACATAGAAGCACAAAAGCATGCTCCGGTGTATGAAGCACTTGAGAGATTCAGAAAACAGAGAATAGTCCCCTTTGATGTGCCGGGACATAAGCGCGGAAGGGGAAACCCCGAGCTAAAAGAGCTCCTGGGGGAGAAATGTGTCAGTCTTGATGTAAACTCCATGAAGCCGCTTGATAATCTCTGCCATCCCATGTCGGTGATCAAGGATGCGGAAGAGCTGGCAGCAGAGGCATTCGGAGCCGACCATTCCTTTTTTATGGTCGGGGGAACAACTTCGGCGGTACAGGCTATGGTGCTTACGGCATGCCGTGCGGGAGATAAGATCATCCTTCCGAGAAACGTGCATAAGAGTGTTATTAATGCTCTGGTGCTCTGCGGTGCAGTACCCGTATATGTTAACCCTGAGGTAGATAAGAAGCTGGGCATAGCACTAGGAATGGAGCTTGAAGAGCTTGAGAAGGCGATCAAAGAGAACCCCGATGCAGTCTGTGTTTTTGTAAATAATCCCACTTATTACGGAATATGTTCTGACTTAAGAGGTATAGTTAAGCTGGCACATGAGAACAAGATGCTCTGCCTGGTTGATGAAGCTCACGGAACACATCTTTATTTTGAAAAGAGCCTTCCCGTATCGGCTATGGAGGCAGGAGCGGATATGGCATCAGTATCTATGCACAAGTCGGGCGGAAGTCTTACACAGAGCTCTTTGCTTCTGGTAAACAAGACGGTTAACTGGGAATATGTGGCTCAGATAATCAATCTTACACAGACGACAAGTGCTTCCTATCTGCTTCTTTCGAGTCTTGATATTTCAAGAAGAAACTTAGCGCTGAGAGGCGCGGAATCCTTCAGCAAGGTTAAGGATATGGCGGAATATGCTCGCGCCGAGATAAATTCAATAGGCGGATATTATGCATATGGAGCCGAGATAGTTAACGGCAAGAGCATATATGATTTTGATGTAACGAAATTATCGGTATATACAAGGGATATCGGTCTTGCAGGCATTGAGGTCTATGATCTTTTGCGTGATGAGTACGATATCCAGATAGAATTTGGTGATATCGCAAATATTCTGGCATATATTTCAATAGGTGACAGGATACAGGATATTGAGCGTCTGGTCGGAGCACTGGCGGATATAAAGAGGCTTTATTCCAAGGATCCTGCATCCCTTATGGCAGCCGAATATATAGCTCCGAAGGTCTGTGTTTCACCCCAGAAGGCATTTTATTCGGATAAGACTGCACTTCCGATAGCGGAAACCGCAGGCAGGATATGCAGTGAGTTTGTTATGTGTTATCCTCCCGGAATACCGATCTTAGCTCCCGGCGAGCTTATAACGGAGGATATTATTGAGTACATCATGTACGCTAAGGAAAAGGGCTGCTCCATGCAGGGTACCCAGGACCCGTACATGGAGTATCTACAGGTACTTGAGAAATGAGGTAAGGTTTAATGGAGCTCTGGTTTTCTGAATTCCATACCGATAAAGTTAAATTATCGGTTAAGATAGAAAAGCATTTATTCGGTGAGCAGACCGATTTTCAGAGATTGGACGTGTTTGAATCCGAGGAGTTCGGAAGGTTCATAAGCTCGGACGGAAGCATCGTTTTTTCGGAAAAGGATGAGTTTACGTACGATGAGATGATAGTTCATGTTCCGATGGCCGTTCACCCGAATGTGGAAAAGGTTCTGGTCATCGGCGGCGGTGACGGCGGAGTTGCCAGAGAGCTTTCATATTACGATGAGATAAAACAGATAGACGTTGTTGAACCTGATGATGCTTTTATTTCGGTGTGCAAGGAATTCTTCCCGGACAATGCAAGAGGACTTGAGGATCCGAGAGTTAAGGTTTATAACAGGGACGGCTTGAGATTCTTAAGGGATAAGCTCGGAGTTTACGATCTTATTATAAATGATGCGATAGACCCGTTGGGACATACCGCAGGTCTCTTTACGAAAGAGTTTTACGGGAACTGCTACAGGGCCTTAAGAGATGACGGTATCATGGTATATCAGCACGGAAGTCCCTTCTACGATGAGGATGAGGATACCTGCAGGGCCATGCACAGGAAGGCAAGCCACAGCTTCCCGATAAGCCGTGTATATCAGGCACACATTCCGACATGTGCATCAGGTTATTGGCTGTTCGGCTTCCTTTCAAAGAAGTTCCATCCGCTGACGGATCTTGATGCGGATAGGTGGAACAAGAGAGGCATTAAGACCTGGTACTATACAACAAATCTTCACCAGGGAGCATTCATGCTGCCAAAATATGTTGAAGATATGTTAGAGGAAGAAGAAGACTGAGGTGACAGTGGGGACGGTTCTCTTTGTCATCTCGTTGAGATGACAAAGAGAACCGTCCCCACTGTCACCAGATAAAAAAACAGGAGGGTATAAAAATGAGCAGATTATTGGTTATCGGTTGCGGGGGTGTGGCACAGGTTGCCATTTCTAAGTGCTGTCAGAATTCAAAAACATTTACGGAGCTTTGCATTGCCAGCCGTACAAAGTCCAAATGCGATGCTTTAAAGGAAAAGCTTCAGCCTAAGACGGATACTGTTATCACTACCGCAAAGGTAAATGCAGATTTCAAGGATGAACTGGTAGCTCTCATCAAGGAGTACAAGCCCGATGCAGTGCTTAACGTTGCACTTCCTTATCAAGACCTTACCATTATGGATGCTTGTTTAGAGTGCAAGGTTGATTACATTGATACGGCAAATTTTGAGCCCGAGGACACGGACGATCCCGAGTGGCGTGCCATATATGAAAAGAGATGCAAGGAGAAAGGCTTTACCGCTTACTTTGATTACTCATGGCAGTGGGCATATCAGGACAGGTTTAAAGAGGCAGGTATCACAGGCTTACTCGGCAGCGGCTTCGATCCCGGTGTAACGAGTGTATTCTCGGCATATGCATTAAAGCATTATTTTGACGAGATAGATACCATTGACATTCTTGACTGCAACGGCGGTGACCACGGATATCCTTTTGCTACAAACTTTAATCCCGAGATCAACCTCCGTGAGGTTTCAGCAAACGGCTCTTACTGGGAGAACGGCCACTGGGTTGAGACAAAGCCCATGGAGATAAAGAGGGAGTATAACTTCGAGGGTGTTGGTATGAAGGATATGTATCTTCTTCATCACGAGGAGATCGAGTCCCTTGCAAAGAATATCCCCGGCGTAAAGAGAATCAGGTTCTTTATGACCTTTGGACAGAGCTATCTTACGCATATGAAGTGTCTGGAAAATGTCGGAATGCTTTCTACTTCACCCATTAATTTTGAGGGCAAGGAGATTGTTCCCATCCAGTTCTTAAAGGCCCTGCTGCCCGATCCGGCATCGTTAGGACCGAGAACCGTAGGAAAGACCAATATCGGCTGTATCTTTACCGGACGTAAGGACGGAAAAGAGAAGAAGATCTACATCTACAATGTTTGTGATCATCAGGAGTGCTACAAGGAGGTTGGCTCACAGGCTATTTCCTATACTACCGGTGTTCCTGCCATGATCGGTACTGCTCTTGTTATTTCAAAGAAGTGGAACAGGGACGGTGTATTTACCGTAGAAGAGTTCGATCCCGATCCCTTCATGGATATGCTTAATGAGTACGGACTTCCCTGGAAGGTTGATGAGGATCCTGTACTGGTGGATTAAATAATCAATGGATAGATCAAAGATTCAATGGACAGTAAGATATACTTTTTTGAATGTAGCCTATTTTGCGGCATTTTGTACCATACATGCTTATGCAGCGGTATATCTTCTGTCAAAAGGATTCAGTAATACGGAAGTCGGTGTGCTTTTGGCGGTGGCAAACGTCACATCTGCGATCCTGCAGCCGATAATAGCCGACATTATAGATAAACCCGGACCGCTGACAAACAGGCGCTTCATTATGATATCGGTAATGATAATCCTGTTCGGTTCGCTTGTTTTAATGCTCGCGCCGTCTAACAACGCCGTAATCTTCTTTATATATGCGCTGATATACATGATACAGTTTGCATATCAGCCCGTAATGACGGCATTATGCTTTGAGTACCAAAAAGCAGGGTGCAACATCATGTATGGTCTGGCAAGAGGACTAGGTTCGGCAAGCTTTGCTTTTACTTCCGTGTTTATAGGCGGGATTGTCGAGAAAAACGGAGTGGCGATACTTTTGTGGGTGAATATCGTAACTATGATCATTTCACTGCTTATTGCGTTTACTTTTAAAAAACCGATAAATTCGGCAGCTGACGGAGCAACCGTAAAAGCTTCAGCCGGATCCGGTCAGAAGAAAAGTAATCTGGCGACGTTTATCCGTGATTATCCTGCATTTGTACTTTTTCTTTCGGCAACGATATGTTTTTTCTTTGCCCACAATATGATCAACGATTTTATGATCAGGATAATCAATAATCTGGGCGGAAATGAGACGGAACTCGGATTTGCCAATTTCCTGCAGGCGATACTGGAATTGCCGGTTATGGCGCTTATTGCCATTGTACTTAAAAAGATATCTGCGGAAAAACTTTTAATGATATCCGGTGTGGCATTCTTTGTGAAGATACTTTTGCTTGTTTTTGCAAAGGGGATGCCCATGATGTATGTAAGCCAGTCGGTGCAGATATTTGCATATGCCGTTTTTATACCGGCAGGCGCTTATTATGTAAGCAAAACGATGGATGAACAGGACCAGGTTAAGGGGCAGGCATTTATTACCAGTGCCATAACGATCGGCGGAGTTTTCTCAAATCTGATAAGCGGCGTGATACTCGATCATTTCGGAATACTGACCATGCTTATTACCGGAAGTGCGGTGTGCGCAGTCGGAGTAGTGATAGCATTTATCGCAATGACCAGGCTGCCACACAGAAAAGTTAAATAATAGAAAACAAGGGCTCCGGAAAACGGAGCTCTTATAGTAAATCAAAGCACGTTACAGAGGTGCAAACGGGCACTATGCCAAAGATGAGAAAGTTGGAATTCTTATGTTTAAAAATGTACAGACGCCTTGCTATATAGTGGATGAGGCAAAAATAAAAAAGAACCTTGAGATATTAAAAAGCGTGGAAGAGGAGAGCGGAGCACATATCCTGCTTGCCCAAAAGGCTTTTTCGATGTTTTCGCTTTACCCGCTTATCGGGCAGTATATAAGCGGAACCACAGCGAGCGGATTATATGAAGCAAAGCTTGGGTACGAAGAAATGGGCAAGGAAAACCATGTGTATGCACCGGCATACAGACCGGAACATATGGAAGAGCTGGTAAAAATCTGCGACCATATTATATTTAACAGCTTTGCACAATATGACAAACATAAGGAAACAATAAAAAGGGCAAATGAGTTGAAAAACTCGCCAACCCATGTCAGTGCCGGTATCCGTATCAACCCCATGTGCTCCACGCAGGAGGGGCATGAAATATACGATCCCTGTGCTTACGGTTCAAGGCTCGGAGTAACAAAGGAAAACTTTAGGTACGATGCCGATTTCGGCGAAGGCGGCATCGAAGGTCTTCATTCCCATACTTTGTGCGAGCAGAATTCAGACGCATTGATCACTACGTTTAAGGCTATAGAGGAGCAGTTCGGAGATATATTATATAAGGTAAAATGGCTGAACCTGGGCGGCGGTCATCATATTACAAGAGATGACTATGATGTGGCGAGTCTCATAGAGCTTGTAAAATACATCCGTGAAAAATATGATGTCGAGGTGTATCTGGAGCCCGGCGAGGCTATAGCGCTTAATGCCGGTTACCTTGTTACCGAGGTTATGGATAAGGTTAAGAACGGCATGGAGATTTTGATCCTTGATGCATCTGCGGCCTGTCATATGCCCGATGTTCTTGAGATGCCTTATCGACCTCCGTTAAGAGGCGGCTATGAAGCAAACGAAAAAGCATATACATACAGATTATCTTCTCTTACCTGCCTTGCAGGTGATGTGATAGGTGATTACAGCTTTGAGAACGAGATCAATATCGGTGACAAGCTGGTATTTGAAGATATGGCCATTTATTCAATGGTGAAAAACAATACGTTCAACGGTATTCCGCTCCCTGATATACTGCTGTTAAAGGAAGACGGAACTACTCTGAAAGTGAAATCCTTTGGGTATGAGGATTTCAAAGGAAGATTATCATAGGAAGGTTAGGAGTATAATAATTTGTTATATTTAATACGACATGGAAAAACGGATTGGAACGTAAGACATAAAATTCAGGGACAGACGGATATACCGTTAAATGATGAAGGAAGAAAAATGGCTGCGGAAGCAGCTGAAAAATACCGGGATATCAATTTTGACGTGTGTTACTGCTCTCCCTTGGTAAGAGCAAGAGAAACTGCTGAGATCCTGCTTGACGGACGGAACATTCCGATCATATACGATGACAGGCTTAAGGAGTATGGATTTGGCATTTATGAAGGAACAGAAAACAGTTTTTCTATTCCCGATTGTCCCGTGAATGAGATGTTCTTCCATCCCGAGAATTATAAATTAAAGGTAGAAAAAGGGGAAAGCCTTGATGAGCTTTTTGACAGAACGGGAGCATTTTTAAGAGAGGCAGCGTTACCTCTTGTAAACGACGGAAAAGATGTGCTGATCGTCGGTCACGGCGCTATGAATTCCTGTATCATCTGTCAGCTAAAGTATAATTCGGACAGGACAAAATTCTGGGCAGAAGGAATCCCTAATTGCGAACTGCTAAAAGTATAAGTGAACTTTGACACGGACGTTAAATTATGATATGATAAAAGAAGCTTGCAGCTAGGGGGATTTACTTCTTGGGCGAAAATCCCCCGATATCGCAGGCATGCCACAGCTAATAATGCTTACTTCAACCTATAGAAAACAGCATTATGATATCGTGGCTTTTTTTAAAATTTTTAGGATCGCCCATATTTATCAGGGAGCTGCTATGGAAATTATATTCAAGGATTACCTGTTTTCGAAGCACATATTGGTAAATGACAAGGGAACCGATGAAAACGCATTTGAAACGCTCTTCTCCATTGCGAACTTATTTAATATACGTATAAAGGAAGGCCAGGGAATAGTTCATCGGGAAATGATAGAGTTTATTTCCCGGCTGGTAGGTGAAAAGGTACCGGAGCCTTTTTATAAGGGTTTTCCGGCGAGTGTAAAAAAGCTATCGTCGGATAAGCTTCTGTTCGACCAGATGGTGCATTACACCGTAACCTACGGGTTTGGGAATTTCTCGGAGGCCGGTCATTCTCTCATGGAGGAGAATTTTGAACGTATCGCTTTCAAGGAGAAAGCCGAGATAAAGGATTTCGTCATACTGAACGAAACAGATGCAGAAAAAAAACTTGCCGGGTTTGTTGATGACATGTTCTGCGGTACCAGACCGCTTTCAGAGCCTCAGTTTAAGGTTATATCCTCTTTTTTAAGAGAATACAGCCACCGCCCCTCAAAATGTGCATCAAAGAATCTTGCCATAAGGCTTCTTGTGGAAAACCGGGCGCTGTATTTTGCCCGTTTTCTTCAGCTTCCCGACATTACCAAGGTTGTTGAGGATCTTAACTATAGGCTTTATGATAATACCGATGTTAAGAAACTGAACCTGAAGAACCAGGACAGAAAGCTTATCATTTCGGTTATAGATTATATGTTTGGCAAAGGTATTTCAAAGGATATCGACAGGGACATCATCAGCTGCTTTGAAAGAAAGGCCGTTTGGAGCGGGCTCCTTCATCATCTGCATTATAAACCTAAAAACGCCAAAGCCTCAGAGTTTGTCCGGCTTATGAGAGGGAATGAAAACAATTCTGTTTATTCCGGCTTTGAAAGTGAGATGAGCAAAGGAAACATCGCCGAGGCGGTTGAGGTCCTTAAAAAGGGTAAGGGTTCTGGATCGATACTCCGTAATCTTGATTATCTTATCAGTAGATGCAGGAATGAGGAGGATGAAAAGGCCGTCCTTGACAGCATTTCTTCATCGAATGTTATAATTCTCCTGCAGCTTCTTATAAAGTATTCTTCAAAGTATCGCGGGAAAGAAAGCCGGACTTTTAAATTTACAAGGTTTGAAAGACTTAAGGTATATTCCGAAACAGAGGAAGATGTTGTCAGAAGAAAAAGCTTTTTAACCGAGGAGCAGACCAAGAGATTAAGAGATTTTATCCATCGGAAGCTTAAAGAGGTATTAAAGAACCGTTTGGGTAAGGTTTATATCGAGAGCAAAATGAGAAATATGGCTCTGCCTCTTCAGGAGACCGCGTCCTCCGGCGGACTTGGAGTTCTTGCAAAGGGAAGCAGGATTCCTATTCCGGATTTTAAAAAGATAAGGGCTTTTACCTATTGGGAAAAGGTTAATGATATAGATCTTTCTGCTTTTGGACTCGCTGAGAGCGGGACAAGAATAGAGTTTTCCTGGAGAACAATGGCGGATAATCAATCTGAAGCCATTACGTATTCCGGAGATCAGACCAGCGGATTTAAAGGTGGTTCAGAGTATTTTGACATTAATCTTGATGAGTTTAAGAAATGGTATCCTCAGATAAGATATATCATATTCTGTGATAATGTTTTTTCACCGCTGAGATTTTCGGATTGCTTCTGTAAGGCGGGATATATGATAAGGGATAACGAGGATTCGGGTATGGTTTTTGAACCAAAGACCGTTGCTTCGTCCTTCCTGATCAATTCCGACAGCACGTTTGCATATTTGTTTGGCATAGACCTTGAGATGAACTCGCTCATCTGGCTTAATATGAACAAGGACAGCTATGAAGCCGTTGCGGGAGAATCCTCCATGACATTTTTGCTCGAGTATTTCTCTGTAACGGATATCGTAAACGTTAAATCCTTCTTTGAAATGGCCGCTTCCGAGATAGTGGATGATCCTAAGCAGGCGGATGTTGTGGTATCGGATTCTGTCAGCGAGTCAGAGATAAAAGAGGGCGCAAGCCTTATCCACAGCTACGATTTTGAGAAGATGACAGCGATCATGGGGTAGGTTATAACAAAATTGACAGCAAAATGAGATTAATATCGATAACGAAATATCGAAATCCGGAGAAAACGGAATGAAAATATTAAAAACACTTCCAAAAGCAGACGGTTATTATATGCCCGGGGAATTTGAGCCCCACAGGGGAACGATAATGATATGGCCCGAAAGGCCCGGGTCATGGCCTTTTGGGGCTAAAGCTGCAAGGAAGGCTTTTACCAAAATAATAAAAACCATTGCTGAAAGCGAGGAAGTATTTGTTGCAGTAAGCAGGAAGGGCTTTGAATCCGCAAAAGATGCTCTTGGCAGTACAGATAATGTTAAGCTTTTTACCGCCGAAACTGATGATGCATGGGCCAGAGACGTTGCACCGACATTTGTCAGGAATAGCCTTACCGGTGAGGTCAGAGCCGTTAACTGGTCCTTTAACGCATGGGGAGGAGCATACAACGGGCTTTATGCTTCCTGGGCGAAGGACGATGCGTTTACTTTATATTTTGCAGAGAAGGAAGGGTATCCGGCATATGATGCAGCGCCTTTTGTGCTGGAGGGCGGTTCCATACATTCCGACGGTGAGGGAACGATACTGGTTACGGAAGAATGTCTGCTAAGTCCCGGAAGGAATCCGGATTTAAATAAGGAAGAAATAGAGTACAGATTAAAGGAATATCTTGGTGCGGAAAAGGTTATCTGGCTTCCCGGCGGAATATATAATGATGAAACCGACGGCCATGTTGATAATATATGTGCTTTTATAAGACCGGGAGAGGTGGTTCTCGCCTGGACGGATGATCAAAATGATCCCCAGTATGCTCTTTCGGCTGCAGATCTTAAGGTTCTTGAAACGGAGACCGATGCCAAGGGGAGACTGTTAAAGGTACATAAGCTTCCTATTCCGAAAAACCACGTTTTTATAGGTGAAGAAGACCTTAAAGGATACGAGTTTGAAGAAGGTGAGGATGAGAGAGAGGTCGGAGAGAGACTTGCCGCATCCTATGTGAACTTCTATTTTTCAAACGGAGCGGTAATACTTCCGGCATTTGGCGGAGAAAATACTGAAAGTGATGATGAGGCTGCGGAGATAATGCGGGGGCTCTGCCCTGAAAGAAAAGTGGTTCAGATCCCGGCGAGGGATATACTGCTCGGGGGCGGGAATATCCACTGCATAACTCAGCAGATACCACGAGGAGACAGGTAAGATGAGGAATGTAACGGTTGCGGCTATACAGATGCAGTGTAGCCAACAAGTTCAGGAAAATCTGGAAAAAGCGGAAAAAATGATCAGAGAGGCAGCAGGACTCGGAGCTCAGGTAATCCTTCTTCCGGAGCTGTTTGAAAGGGAATATTTCTGCCAGCAGAGAAGATATGATTTTTATGAGTATGCACTGCCTGTATCGGAAAACCCTGCTGTAAGGATGGGAATGAGACTGGCGGCAGAGCTTAAGGTCGTGCTTCCTATAAGTTTTTATGAGAAGGACGGGAATGTTTTATTTAATTCCTTGGCGTGGATAGATGCTGACGGCTCTCTGCTTGGAATCTACAGAAAAACCCATATTCCCGACGATCATTTTTATCAGGAAAAATTCTACTTTACGCCCGGAAATACGGGATTCCTGGCATTTGATACGAAATACGGACGCTTTGGGGCAGGTATATGCTGGGATCAGTGGTTCCCGGAGACTGCAAGGGCGCTGGCTCTTCAGGGAGCAGAGGTGATATTCTACCCGACCGCCATCGGATCGGAGCCCATTCTTGAGAATGACAGTATGCCCCACTGGAGAAGATGTATGCAGGGACATGCCGGAGCCAACTTAGTTCCCGTGGTTGCGGCCAACCGGATAGGCAGGGAAGATGTGGAACCGTGCGAGGCCAATGCGGGACAGAAATCTTCATTGCTGTTTTACGGATCATCCTTTATTACGGATGAAACCGGAGAGGTTTTAAAAGCTGCTTCAAGAGATAAAGAAGAAATATTGGTTCAAACCTTTGATCTTGACATAATAAAAGAAAACAGGCTCGCATGGGGAATATTCCGTGACAGGAGACCTGAGATGTATCTGGGAATAGCAAGGTAAAAAACTACACCGGAAATGCTTGATAGACATTTCCGGTGTTTATTTTTCGTTATTCGGGTGCTTTTTCAAAATGCTGGTAATCCTTCTTGGATTTCCACTCGCCGCCCCAGGTGAAGCCGTGGTTTATGAAAATCTCATAGCAGGCGTCATCCTTTTTTATATAGTAGGGATTGTCAGCTTCTCTATCTACATAATCCCCTGCATTTTCGGGCTGAAGGAAGGTGGTGCCATCCTTTCGATCGTAAACATAAGGATTATAAAGGGGATTGATATCTATTGCAAGTCCCAATGCATGATTTGAAAGTGTGGAGGATTCTGCGATAGTTCTGTAGCAGAAAGCTGAGGAATTGTTATCTTCCATGGATGCTTCATCTTCTGCATTGTATTCGTCGATGAGACGGATTTTTTCTATAGGATATTTTATATCGAACAGTTCCCTGAAAATTTCAAGTACGTCATGTGCCACACTGTGATTGACTATCAGTTCTCCCTCATGGACCTCGCCGTCAAAGCCGTAATGCATTACATGCAGCCATCTTAAATCATCGAGCTCTATGGTAGCTCCTTCCGGATAGGATTTCCCCTGTATACGTTCTAAGATATCAGCGGTTATTCTTGTCATATAGAACTGTGAGGAATAGTCAATAACCGTTGTAGGAGTCGGAATGGGAGTCGGAGTCGGGGTTACGAATGAAGGAGCTTCGGTCGGACTCGGTGTTGGAGTGCCGACATTTCCGGTTTCCTGGATAATGGGTTTCCCATCGTTTTCTTGTGATGCTTCCTTATAATATTTTACCATCATATATATACTGAATATCAATAAACCGGTCAGCAGTGTCAGGATGAAAATATAGAAGATTTTTTTTGCCAAAGCTTCAATACCTGCCCTGCGCTACGCAGTATCCTTTCTGTACAGTTTTAATCTGACTTTAAGGATAGCAGTATTGTTTGGATGTGTCAAGTCTTGTTTTACTTTTCATCTTGCGCATCCGGCCGGTTGTCGGCTGCTGTCGGAATGCTTTCCTTGTTTGGTTCTGTGTCTTTGAAATTCCGGTTAAAAATAGAAATGAAAGGACATTTCGGATCGCAGCAATAAGCCGGTCCGCTGTCGTTTTCTTCGGAAAACAGAATTTTAAACGGCTGGGTCCCGTATTTCCTAAGCCGGTTTTGGAGCATGCAGAAGGTAAACAGATAAACCTGTTTTTCACCGTTTGCTATCCTCTGGAGAGTACTTTCCGAAACTCCCAGTTCATCTTCCAAGTCTTCCCAGGAACAATCTTCTGTTTCTTTATGCATTTGGATGTAGAGACCAAGTTCACGTACTGCCAGGTGGATTTTTTCTTCAATACTTTTGGAAACTTCTACAAGTAGATCGAGTTTTTGGGCTTTATCTTCTTTTTTCTTCTTCTTCAACTCTTTTCCCTCCTTTATAAGCTGCTATTTCCAGCCTGACTACGTTTTGCTGATCGGGCAGAACAAACGTATTAGATAAAGAAGCCTCCGGTCGGGTGCAGCCTCACACCCGGTAGGAGGTCTCTTATACTGCCGTACTGATCAGCACATAAATATAATAGCACATGTTTGCTTATAAGAAAATTGTCTTTCGTGACGATAGCGTGTCATCATTGACGGGGTCAGACCCCAAAGGGAGTCTGACCCCTATCCGCCTTTGGGGTCTGACCCCTATATAAATAAGTAGAAACACAAAAATAATAAAATCTGATGCAGGAAATATCGAAAGAAAATCAGAAAATAAACCAGAAAAATCAAAAAGAAAAATAAAAAACAAAAAATCCAGAAAATAAAAAAAGAGCCTTGACAGCTTGAAAAAAATGTGTTATTATGGACAATGCACGATTATCTGGAAGTATGCCCATCTATTCTATTATAGCATAATTTCCGGGGATTGCAAGCACATTTTAATAAGTTCTACCAAATATATTCAAGGGGTGACACATCAATGATGGAAAAAAACAGGATACGTCCTATCAAAGTCGGTAAGGGCGTGCGAATGAGTTACTCAAGGCAGAAAGAAGTCCTGGAGATGCCCAACCTCATCGAGGTTCAGAAGGATTCCTACAACTGGTTCCTTACTGAAGGTCTCCACGAAGTGTTCAGGGATATTTCCCCTATCGAAGACTATAACGGAAAGCTTAGTCTTGAATTCATCGATTTTCAGCTCTGCAAGGATGACGTTAAGTATACTATTGAAGAATGTAAGGAACGTGACGCTACATATGCGGCACCCCTTAAGGTAAAGGTAAGACTTCACAACAAGGAAGATGAGGAGGTCATCAAGGTCCATGATATCTTCATGGGAGACTTCCCTTTAATGACCGATACGGGAACATTTGTTATCAATGGTGCTGAGCGTGTTATCGTAAGCCAGCTGGTTCGTTCCCCCGGTATCTATTACGAGATTACCCACGACAAATTAGGAAAGAAGCTGTATGCCTGCACGGTTATTCCCAGCCGTGGAGCATGGCTTGAGTACGAGACAGATTCCAATGATGTCTTCTACGTACGTGTAGACCGTAACAGGAAGGTTCCGATTACGGTATTTTTGCGTGCTTTAGGTGTCGGAACAAAGGCTCAGCTTATAGATATGTTCGGTGATGAGCCCAAGATCGAGGCTTCCCTTTCAAAAGAGCCCGCAGAGGTTGCTGAAGAGGACAGCTACGAAGGCGGCTTAAAGGAATTATATAAGAAGCTCCGTCCCGGTGAGCCCATCTCATTGGAGAGTGCGGATTCACTGGTAAGAAGCATGTTCTTTGACGTAAGACGTTATGACCTTGCTAAGGTCGGACGTTATAAGTTCAACAAGAAGCTTGCTTTAAAGCGCCGTGTAGTCGGATGTACATTGGCAGAGGACGTTGTCAATTCCGAAACGGGAGAGATCCTTGCAGAAGCAGGCACCACAATCAGTGAGACATTGGCTGACGAGATCCAGAATGCAGGTGTTTTCTCAATTACCGTTAAGGCAGAAGATCATAACGTTAAGGTTATTTCCAATATGGCAGTTGATATTGCCTGCCATGTTCCTTTCAAGTGTGACGAAAAGGTTAAGGCAGAGCTTGGAATTACAGAGCCTGTTTATTATCCCGCACTGAAAGAGCTCTTAGAGCAGTACGAGAATGAGGATGAGCTGAAGGATGCCATCAAGCGAAGCATAGCTCTTCTTATTCCTAAGCATATCACAAAAGAAGATATTTTCGCTTCCGTAAGTTACAATATCCACCTTGAGTACGGCGTAGGCCACAAGGATGATATTGATCACCTTGGAAACAGACGTATCAGGGCAGTCGGAGAGCTTCTTCAAAACCAGTACCGTATAGGTCTTTCAAGAATGGAAAGAGTTGTTCGTGAGAGAATGACCACCACCGATCTTGATAATGTAAGCCCACAGAACCTTATTAATATCAAGCCTGTTACAGCTGCTGTTAAGGAATTCTTCGGAAGCTCCCAGCTGTCGCAGTTCATGGATCAGCATAACCCGCTCGGCGAGCTTGCTCATAAGAGAAGGCTTTCAGCATTAGGTCCAGGAGGTCTTTCTCGTGACCGTGCATCATTTGAGGTTCGTGACGTTCACTATTCACATTACGGAAGAATGTGTCCTATCGAGACACCCGAAGGTCCTAACATCGGTCTGATCAACTCGCTGGCTTCCTATGCAAGGATCAACGAATACGGATTTATCGAGGCTCCTTATCGTAAGGTTGATAAGTCGGATCCCGAGAATCCAAAGGTTACAGATGACGTTATCTACATGACCGCCGATGAAGAGGATAAGTATGTAGTAGCTCAGGCTAATACACCTCTTGATGAGGAAGGCCACTTTATAAATGCAAACGTTTCCGGACGTTTCAAGGAGGATACATCACAGTTCCAGAAGACAAAGGTTGACTTCATGGACGTATCTCCTAAGATGGTATTCTCTGTAGCAACCGCACTTATTCCTTTCCTTGAGAACGACGATGCTAACCGTGCCCTCATGGGATCGAACATGCAGCGTCAGGCAGTTCCGCTTCTTAATACTCAAGCTCCCGTTGTCGGAACCGGTATGGAGCATAAGACCGCGGTTGACTCCGGTGTATGTGTATTGGCAAGAAATGACGGTAAGGTTGAAAAATCTACCGCAACTCATATAGTTATAAAGAAGGATGACGGAACCCGCGATGAGTACAAGCTCATTAAGTTCACCAGAAGCAACCAGGGAACCTGCATCAATCAGAGGCCCATTGTTAACAAGGGTGATATTGTTAAGGCAGGACAGGTTATCGCAGACGGTCCTTCAACAGATCATGGCGAGCTTGCCCTCGGAACTAACCCTCTTATCGGTTTCATGACCTGGGAAGGTTACAACTACGAGGATGCCGTACTTCTTAGCGAAAGACTTGTGGCTGAGGATGTATATACCTCGGTACACATTGAGGAATATGACGTAGAAGCAAGGGATACCAAGCTTGGACCCGAGCAGATCACAAGAGATATCTCAGGTGTCGGCGATGACGCACTTAAAGACCTTGACGAACGCGGAATCATCCGTATCGGTGCTGAGGTACGTGCAGGCGATATTCTGGTTGGTCGTGTTACTCCTAAGGGAGAGACCGATCTTACTCCCGAAGAGAAGCTCCTTCGTGCGATCTTCGGCGAGAAAGCAAGAGAAGTTCGTGATACCTCACTTCGTGTACCTCACGGAGAGTATGGTATCATAGTAGATACAAAGGTATTCACCAGAGAAAACGGTGATGAAATGCAGCCCGGTGTAAACCAGACCGTACGTGTTTACATTGCTCAGAAGAGAAAAATCCAGGTCGGCGACAAGATGGCAGGACGTCACGGAAACAAGGGTGTTGTTTCCCGTGTTCTTCCCGTAGAGGATATGCCTTTCCTGCCTAACGGAAGACCGCTTGATATCGTGCTTAATCCTTTGGGCGTGCCTTCACGTATGAATATCGGTCAGGTGCTCGAGATCCACTTGAGCCTGGCTGCAAAGGTACTTGGATTCAATATTTCAACACCTGTATTTGACGGTGCTGATGAGGATGATATTCAGGATACACTTGATATGGCTAACGATTATGCAAACCTTCCTTTCAATGCCGAGGAAAAGCAGGCTTGGGCGGATAAGGCTGAGGAAAAGGGCGAAGAATTCGATTCCAAGATGCAGGATTTCAGCTCCAAGTATTCTAAGGTTTTAGGAAAAGAGGTTATGGCATATCTCGGTTCTGAGAGCAATCTGAAGAGCCGTGACAACTGGCGCGGTGTTCCCATCAACCGTGATGGTAAGGTAAGACTTCGTGACGGACGTTCGGGAGAGTATTTCGACGGTGCCGTTACAATCGGATTCATGCATTACCTTAAGCTGCATCACCTTGTTGATGATAAGATCCATGCACGTTCGATCGGACCTTACTCACTCGTTACACAGCAGCCTCTGGGCGGCAAGGCTCAGTTCGGCGGACAGCGTTTCGGTGAGATGGAGGTTTGGGCTCTCGAGGCTTACGGTGCAAGCCATGTACTTCAGGAAATCCTTACCGTTAAGTCCGATGATGTTACCGGACGTATTAAGACCTATGAGGCAATTGTTAAGGGCGAGAATATTTCGAAGCCCGGAATTCCCGAGTCCTTCAAGGTGCTCTTAAAAGAGCTCCAGTCACTGGCTCTCGATGTTACAGTGCTCGATGAGAACGGTGAAGAGATCAAGCTTACCGAAGATATCGATTACAGCGAGAATACCGGTGAGGCTTGGCGCGAAGGAACAGAGGACGACTACAATAAGCCTTACGATGATGATTACGAGGACGCCGGATATTCTGTATTGGAAGGCGATCCGAATGCCGATGGGGATATGTATGATTCGTACGATTCCTATATGCAGGACGATGATATGTTTGCAGATTATGATGATGACAGCTCGGATGACGAGGTGTAACGGAAACTTATCAAAAAATACAGAATAAAATCAGGAAAGGGAAGTAATTATGTCTACAGATTACAATACAGAGACTGTTAAAGATATAAATTATGATGCTATCCGAATCGGACTTGCGTCTCCTGAAAAGATACGTGAATGGTCAAGGGCAGAGGTTAAGAAGGCAGAAACCATCAATTACCGTACCTTAAAGCCCGAAAGAGACGGTCTTTTCTGTGAGAAGATATTTGGACCGAGCAAGGACTGGGAATGCCACTGCGGAAAATATAAGAAGATCCGCTTTAAGGGCGTTATCTGTGATAAGTGCGGCGTTGAGGTTACAAAGGCTTCCGTTCGTCGTGAGAGAATGGGACATATCGATCTTGCAGCACCCGTATCACATATATGGTATTTTAAGGGAATCCCTTCACGTATGGGACTTATCCTTGACATTTCTCCCAGAAACTTAGAGAAGGTTCTCTACTTCGCATCATATATAGTACTTGACAAGGGAATCACAACCCTTAACGAGAAGGATATCCTCTCCGAGTATGAATATAACGAAGCAAAGGACAAGTGGCCTCAGGAAAACGCATTCCGTGTAGGAATGGGCGCAGAGGCAATCTTAGAGCTTTTAAAGAAGATCGATCTTGAAAAGGATTGCGAGGAGCTCCATGCAGAGCTTGAGGCTTCAACAGGACAGAAGCGCGCAAGGATAATCAAGAGACTTGAGGTATTTGAAGCATTCCGTGAGTCCGGTAATAAGCCCGAGTGGATGATACTCCAAGCTATCCCCGTACTTCCTCCGGATCTTCGTCCTATGGTACAGCTCGACGGCGGACGTTTCGCTACATCCGATATGAACGATCTTTACCGTCGTATCATTAACAGAAATAACAGATTGAAGAAGCTCCTTACCTTAGGAACTCCCGAGATCATCGTAAGAAACGAGAAGCGTATGCTTCAGGAGGCAGTTGATGCCCTTATTGATAACGGCCGTCGCGGACGTGCTGTTACAGGCCCCGGAAACAGAAACTTAAAGTCACTCTCGGATCTGTTAAAGGGAAAGCAGGGACGTTTCAGACAGAACCTGCTCGGAAAACGTGTTGACTATTCAGGACGTTCAGTTATCGTTGTAGGTCCTGAGCTTAAGATCTATCAGTGCGGTCTCCCCAAGGAGATGGCTATAGAGCTCTTCAAGCCCTTCGTTATGAAGGAGCTTAATGCCCGCGGTATTGCTACCAATATCAAGCAGGCTAAGAAGATGGTTGAGAAGCTTGAAACCCAGGTATGGGACATCCTTGAGGATGTCATCCATGAGCATCCCGTTATGCTGAACCGTGCACCAACACTGCACAGACTTGGTATCCAGGCTTTCGAGCCCATCCTTGTAGAGGGTAAGGCTATAAAGCTTCATCCTCTTGTATGTACCGCATTCAACGCCGACTTCGACGGTGACCAGATGGCTGTCCATCTTCCTCTTTCAGTAGAGGCACAGGCAGAAGCTAGATTCCTTATGCTTTCTCCTAACAACCTGTTAAAGCCTTCAGACGGTGGTCCAGTTGCCGTTCCTTCACAGGATATGGTACTTGGTATCTACTATCTGACACTGCTTAAGGAAAATGACAAGGGTGCAGGCAGCTTCTATAAGAATACTGCAGAAGCAATCCTTGCTTATGAGAACGGTTTCATTACCCTTCAGGCTCCTATTAAGGTACGCCGTGAGGGAATATGGCCTGAGACCGGCGAGAAGATCACAAAGGTTATAGATACAACACTTGGACGTCTTATCTTAAACGAAGCAATTTCCCAGGATCTGGGTTATGTTGACAGATCCGTAAAGGAGAATTACCTCGATCTCGAGATAGATTTCCTTGTAAAGAAGAAGCAGCTTAAGGGAATTCTTGAGAAGTGCATCAACAATCACGGAGCAACAATGACCGCAGAAACCCTTGATGCCATCAAGTCCCTCGGTTACAAGTATTCTACAAGAGCAGCCATGACGGTTTCAATTTCCGACATGACCGTTCCCGCTGCAAAGAAGGATATCATCGCCAGAGCAGAAGCTGATGTTGATACTGTATCAAAGAAGTACCGCAGAGGTTTCCTTACCGATGAGGAACGTTATAAGGCAGTTATCGAGACTTGGAAAAAGGCCGATGAGGATATCACCAAGAAGCTGATGGAAGGTCTTGATAAATATAATAACATTTACATGATGGCCGATTCCGGAGCCCGTGGTTCTGACAAGCAGATCAAGCAGCTTGCCGGTATGCGTGGACTTATGGCGGATACATCAGGTAAGACCATCGAGCTTCCTATCAAGGCTAACTTCCGTGAAGGTCTTGACGTTCTGGAATACTTCATCTCTGCACACGGAGCACGTAAAGGACTTTCCGATACCGCTCTTCGTACCGCAGACTCAGGATACCTGACAAGACGTCTGGTAGATGTATCCCAGGATCAGATCATACGTGAGAATGACTGTTGTGAAGGTGTTGAAGAGATTCCCGGAATGGATGTTAAGACCTTTGCAGACGGCAAGGAAGTTATTGAGTCCTTAAAGGAACGTATTACAGGACGTTTCTCCTGTGAGGACATTTATGATGATAACGGCGAGCTTATCGTTAAGAAGAATCATATGATCACACCTAAGCGTGCCGAAAGGATCGTGGCTACAAAGGCTGTACGCGAAAAAGAATCACCCGACGATAAGAGATTTGATGCAAGGATCAAGATCCGTACGGTACTTACCTGCCGTTCACATCTCGGTATCTGTGCTAAGTGTTACGGTGCAAACATGGCAACAGGTGAGCCCGTACAGGTAGGTGAGGCAGTAGGTATCATCGCAGCACAGTCGATCGGTGAGCCCGGTACACAGCTTACCATGCGTACCTTCCATACAGGTGGTGTTGCAGGTGATGATATTACACAGGGTCTTCCCCGTGTCGAGGAACTTTTTGAGGCTCGTAAGCCTAAGGGACTTGCTATTATCGCTGAGTTTGGCGGTACCGTTACCATTAAGGATACAAAGAAGAAGAGAGAGATCGTAGTTACCAGGACCGATGAGGACGGCTCGTTAGAGTCAAAGAATTATCTTATCCCTTACGGTTCACGTATAAAGGTTAAGGACGGACAGGTACTTGAGGCCGGTGATGAGCTGACCGAAGGTTCCGTAAATCCTCATGATATCTTGAAGATCAAGGGCTTAAGGGCTGTTCAGGATTATATGATCCAGGAAGTTCAGAGAGTTTACAGACTTCAGGGTGTTGAGATCAACGATAAGCATATCGAGGTTATTGTTCGTCAGATGCTTAAGAAGGTTCGTATCGAGGAGAACGGAGATACCGAATTCCTTCCCGGAAGCATGGTTGACCTCTTTGAATATCTTGATGCAAATGAGAAGGCTGTTGCAGACGGAAAGAAGCCTGCAGAGGGCAAGGAAGTTATGCTCGGTATCACAAAGGCAGCGCTTGCTACCAATTCCTTCCTGTCGGCAGCATCATTCCAGGAGACCACCAAGGTTCTTACCGAGGCAGCTTGCCGCGGTAAAGTAGATCCTCTTATCGGTCTTAAGGAAAACGTTATCATCGGTAAGCTGATCCCTGCAGGAACCGGTATGAAGACCTATCGCAACATCCATCTGAGTACCGATGCCGAGTTTGAAGAGGCTTTAGCTGCCAACAAGCGTTATGAGCAGTATAACAATACACGTCACAATAAGTTTAAGGATGATGACGAGTATTATGATGATCTTCGTAATGACGAGGATGATGAGGACGGATACTACGACGAGAACGAAGAAGACTATGAGGTTAATTATCATGGCGAGTACTCCGATGAGGATTTCGAGGAGTATGAAGAAGGCGATTTTGCCGATGATGAGTTCGATGACGTAGACAGTGATTCCAACTCTGATGATGAATGATCAAATAAGAAAAACAGAATATAGCATCTTCTAAAGATGCCGACAGTTCGTTTGTGCCATCCTGTCGTAAAACAAAACCAGGACAGTAAGAAATATTTTACGCGATCAGTATAATATTTTATGGATGGCTCTGCATTTTGCGGAGCCTTCTTTTTTACATATCTATGGTCAGGGGCACTTGAATTTTTAAAGAAAGGTCTAAAGATAGATATGAAAACAAAGTATATAACTCAGGCAGCAGCAATAGCAGCTTTATATGTAGTTCTTACCATGCTGGCAAATGCATTGGGGCTTGCAAGCAATGCCATTCAGGTCAGATTTTCTGAGGCGCTGACCATCCTGCCGTTTTTCACAAATGCAGCCGTTCCGGGATTATTTGTAGGCTGTTTATTAAGCAATATACTTTGCGGTGGTGTTATATGGGATATCATTTTTGGAAGTGTTGCAACACTTCTTGGTGCACTTGGTACTTATGCCATTAGGAAAAAGTTGCCTGATTTGTGTGCAGCAATCCCTCCCATTATCGCGAATACATTAATAATTCCATTTGTTCTTGTTTATGCGTATGGACCTGAAGGCGGAATAACGGATGGTATACCGTTCTTAATGCTTACGGTAGGAGCGGGAGAAGTTATTTCCTGCGGAATACTCGGAACTGCACTGCTTAAGCTGTTAAAGCCTCACAGAAATGTAGTATTTGGGGATCAGTCAGAGTTAAAAACTAATAAATAACCGGATAAATGCCGTATCGGGATACCGATGCGGTGTTTTTTCGTATTGACAAAAAGGTTCCTTAAAAGTAAAATTCAAATATAAGAAGAGGTAAATTGTCCGAGTTTGGGATTATAACAGATACAAGAAGGTAATACTATGATAGAGATATTGCTTGTCGATGACGAACCGTTATTGCTGGAAAGCCTGGAAATAGTACTGACCGTTAAAGGTGGTTTTTCGGTATGCGGCACGGCAGGAAACGGGGTTGAGGCATTACAGCGTCTTAAGGAAAAATGCCCGGACGTTATGCTTATAGATCTTAACATGCCCGGGATGGGCGGAATAGAGCTTATAAAGAAGGTAAAGGAAGGATATCCTTCTGTAAAGATGATAGTACTTACAACCTTCTATGATGAAAAAAATATTACCGAAGCCCTGTCAAACGGAGCTTCGGGATATATCTTAAAGGATTCCGGTAAGGATGCGATCATTGAAGCAGTAAATCAGGCTGTAAAAGGTGTGGGAATACTGGATGCCAAGGTTATGCAGAAGCTGACGGGAATGTTAGGCGCCGACAGCTTCAACACAGAACATGGCAGCAGACATGAACAGACCGAAATGTCCGAAACCATGGAAACCCGTATGGAGAAAGCCGGACTTACCGACCGCGAAAAAGAAATTGCAAGGCTTATAGCAGAGGGCTGCACAAATACTCAGATCGCATCGATTCTTTTTATCACTGAAGGAACCGTAAAAAATTATGTATCAATAATTTACGATAAATTTGATATCAGGGATCGAGCAAAGCTTGTTGTGTATTTAAAAGGATGAACTGCTTTTACACGGGAAAGTTTAGCTGCAGCTTGGCAAAGAAATCCTCAAGGATATAGCGGCTGTCCACATTTTTGTATATACGTATGACGGGATTCCCCGGCATTACGGAAGAGGAGGTATCTTCGTTAATATACGGAGCGGGCTCAAAAGTGTATTTTCCGCAATCGGGATTCAAGGCCAGAGCTATGGCGGGAGAATCTCCCAAGGACCAGCTTTCACCCTTGGTCCAGCCCGCATTAGGTGACATATTGTATTCTATCATGTTCTCATAAAGGTGTTTTCCTATTTTTCCATAGGGAGACACCTTTAGTTTTAGTTCTGCAAGACCGACATTTATAGTTGTATATACATCCGAAGGAACCAGCCAGAGGTCTGTCCCGCTTGAAAGGACTTCGTTTGCGGCTGTTATATCGTTTCCTGCATTAAATTCCCTAAACGGTGCTTTTACTTCACCGCCGCCGTGAGTTCCTATCCAGATAACGGTGACCTTTTTCTTTATTTCCGGACACTTCCTAAAAGCCATGGCTACGTTTGTGATGGCACCCTGGCAGAGGATGTATATTTTGTCCTCGCGTAAAGCTTCTTTTATAATAAAATCAACACCTTGACTGCAGTTGTTCCCACCCTCTGCCATAGAGGAAGCTTTATGCAAAGGGTATTCCTCGCCCATAAGAATGGGAACTTCCATCTCCATGGCATCAAGTATGGTCTCTATTTCTTTAAAGCTCTTTTGTACAGAGCCTTCTTCATTAAAATGTTCTGCAACTATTCCCTTAACAATAAGCTTCGGACTCAGTAATGCCTGGACAATTGCAAAAGGATCGTCAGCCTCACATGCGGCGTCAGTGTCTATGATCACGTTAATTTTTTTATAATCCGGTATTTTAATCATCTTATGCTTCTCCATATCATATGTTTTTAAAACAATATTCTAATCCAATTATAGCTATACAGCAAGTTCTTTGCAAGATTTAAAATTTATTCCAAAATCTTTTTGGTATTTAAGGATTGTTTAATATTTTGTTATTAAAATGGAACTGACGAATAAATCGGCCTGCCGGTTCCCGGCCAGAACACAGTAAGGAATATGATTGAATAACAAGGAGTAAGACGATGTTTTTTGAGATATTAAAAAGAGATCTAAAAAGAAAAAAGACGATGAATTTCATCATATTCATCTTTGTCATCATGTCGGTAACATTTGTATGTTCGAGTGTGACGAATTTATCGGGTACCTTTAATTCACTCGATAAGTATTTTGCAGATGCCGGAGTTGGCGATTTCATCGCATTGGAAAGAGCACAGGGAGCAGAAAGGACCGCTACCGAAATAGCGAGAGAGCTTCCCTATGTAAATGAGATTAAATCGGAAAAGGTACTTTATAATGTAGAAGGAATTAAAGTTAAATCCGGAGAAATAATAAAAGTATCCGAAATAGTAATGATCAGTTCCGTTGACAGGAGAATAAACAGGTTCTATTATTCCGAAAAAAATCTGGAGATTACAGAAATCCCTAAAGGCGGGATTTATCTTAGGAAAAGTGCTTTGGAAACACTTAATTCCGATGTAGGGGATACGATAACGGTCACCATAGACGGTATCGAGAAGGAGTTTAAAATACTGGGAGTGTTAAAGGATGCGTTTTTTGGCGGTTCCCTTATGGATACTCCGAGGTTTCTGATAAGCGAAGAGGATTTTTCAGAATATCTTAAAGCGGATAACATAGATCAGTATCTTGGAAGTATTGATTACTTCTATACGGAGAATACGGATGACTTAAGAAAAGAGCTTTCCGAATGTACCAATATAGCATTTATGGACACAAAAGGTACGATGAAGATAACCTATCTTATGGAAATGGTAGTTGCGGGAATGCTCATGATAGTAAGTATCTGTCTTATCATCATCGCTTTGTTTATACTTAAGTTTACAATATCCTTCACAATTAGTGAGGAATTCAGGGAAATAGGCATCATGAAGGCGATAGGAATACCGAGTGCAGGGATAAGAATGCTGTATCTTGTAAAATACCTGGCACTTGCCTTGCTTGGAGCCGTGATCGGATTTATATGTTCCTTCCCTTTTTCAAACCTTCTTATGGAAAAGGCCAAGGAAACTATTGTAATATCCGATGAGGGTTCCACGATGCTTTCCGTAATAAGTGCCATAGTGGTTGTAGCGATAGTAATGTTCTTTGGATTTCGTTCAACAAGGCTAATAAAGAAATATACTCCTGTTGATGCGATAAGGAACGGCAGTACCGGTGAAAGATATAAAAAGAAAGGGATATTAAAGCTTTCAAAATCCGGTTCACGTCCGGCTCCGTTTATGGCGTTCAATGATATCTTAAGCGGAGTAAAGCGCTTTATGGTGATGATCATCACGTTCAGTATCGGTATCCTGCTTGTAATGATTGTACTTAATTGCATCAGCACATTAAAGAGTGAAAAGCTTGTCAGATGGTTTGGCGTAACCGAAGCGGATGTATATCTTTCTAGTACAAAGAATATAACAGATTACCATAATGAAAACGGCAAGGAATTATTACAGGATGAGCTCGAGAATATAAGGATCCTGCTTCAGGAAAAAGGAATGTCTGCAAAGGTTGGCGCCGAGGTACTGTTTAATTATTCTCTGAAAAAGGGCGATCGAAAAGCAAATTCGATGGCATTTCTCGGAGTGAATACGGATACGAATGATTATGACAACTATGTAGAAGGCAGCGCACCTCAGAACCCGAATGAAATTGCACTCCATTATATGTTGTTAGAAAATCTAAATGCAGCGATAGGTGACACTGTAACCGTTACCGATCCGGACGGTCCGAGAGACTATATCGTTTCCGGTATCTTTGAAACCATGACGAACAGGGGTGAAGGAGTAAGATTTCATCAGGATGATGACAGGAATTACTTATACATGAACGGTATCTGGGGAATACAGATTAAGTTTACCGATAATCCTTCGGATAAGGAAAAGACAGCGCGTATAGAGAAGATGAAGGAACTACTTCCTGATTATGAGATATATACACCCAGTGGATTTACAGATAAGACGATCCATTCTGCTGCATATCTTGATGATACCAGATGGCTTGTACTTTTAGTGGTAATCCTGATCAATATCCTGGTAGCGGTACTTATGGAAAAGTCTTTCCTTACAAAGGAACGCGGAGAGATAGCTTGTCTTAAGGCGTTGGGATTCAGAGATTCATCAATAGTATTCTGGCAGACACTGAGAGTTTTCATAGTAATGCTGATATCAACCGTGATAGCAATAGCTTTGAACAATCCGGTATGCCAGATATCTGTAGGCGGTATATTTAAAGGTATGGGTGCAAAGAAGATCATTTTTGATCCTAATGTACTGGAAAGCTATGTGATCTACCCCGGCATAATCATTGCAGCCACATTGTTCGGAGTGTTCCTGACAGCGATGTCCGTGAAACATATCAGTGCTAACGAGATCAACAGTATAGAGTAAAGAAAGAAGAGGATAATAAAAAATGAGCAAGAAGGTTTTAGAAGTTAAGGATTTATGCAAGACATATGTAGTTAATAAGAGACAGAACAATGTACTCAGGAATGTAAATTTTGAAGTTGAAGAGGGTGAGATGATAGCTATCATGGGACCTTCGGGTTCGGGCAAGTCAACTCTGCTTTATACCGTGTCGGGTATGGACAATATGACTGCCGGCGAGGTTAATTTCTGCGGTAAGGATATTTCGAAGCTTAAGGCTAAGGAGCTGGCAGATGTGCGTCTTAATGAGATGGGATTTATTTTCCAGCAGATGTATATGCTGAAGAATCTGAATATCCTCGACAACATCATCCTTCCCGCACGCCAGTCTAAGGCAAATAAGCTTTCAAAGTCCGAAAAGACCGAGTATGGGAAGAGCCTGATGAAGAAACTGGGTATCATAGATATTGCGGAAAATGATATCAATGAGGTATCCGGTGGTCAGCTCCAGCGTGCATGTATCTGCAGGAGCATGATAAATAAACCTAAACTTATTTTCGCAGATGAGCCGACAGGTGCTCTTAACCGTACCAGCTCAGAAGAGGTAATGACAGAGCTCGGGAAGATCAACAATGAAGGT
>JAILGF010000025.1 GCA_024696945.1 Lachnospiraceae bacterium
CTGTCGGGAAGGTCCATCTCAGTTATATCGATACATCCTCTGAAAGCCGATGCACCTACCCTCTTCAGTCCGTCCGGGAAATCAAGGTTGCTGAGGCTCGTGCAGCCGTAGAATGCCTGCCCGCCTATCCCCTCGAGCGTGCTCGGAAGTGTTACGCTCTTTAGGCTTGTCATCCCCTGGAATGCCTGGTCGGGTATCGCCGTCACGCCCTCAGGTATTTCCACCTCCGTGAGCTTTGTGCATCCGCCGAGTATCTCCGGGCCGGCAGAATACCAGCCCTTAGGATAACGGAAGCTTTCAAGGTTTACACAGCCATAGAACGCCCTTTCATATATGTATGTGACGCTGTCGGGGAGTTCCGCCTTTGTCAGTCCGGTACAACCCTCAAAGGCATGCCCGCCTATCAGCTGCAGCCCTTCAGGGAATACGACGTCCCCAAGGCTTGTGCAGCCGTAGAACGCATAGTCCATAATCTTCTTCAGGTTCCCCGGAAGCTCCGGTGCCGAAAGGTCAAGGCTCACGCAGCCCGAGAAAGCGTATGCTCCTATCTCCTCGAGCGTTGACGGAAGCACTATTGTCTCAAGGTACTCTGCATCGCAGAATGCATAGCCGTGGATCCTCTTCACTCCCTCGGGTATCCTTATCTCCTTAAGGCTCGTACATCCGCTGAAAATACCGGGTGTATAGGTATAGTTCTCCGGCTCGGTCCAGTTCTTGGGATAGCTGAAGCTCTCAAGACTTGTACAGTCTGAGAATGCATATTCGTCTATCTCTTCCACACTGTCGGGAAGGTCCATCTCCGTTATATTGATACAGCCACTGAAAGCTGAGGCACCTATCCTCTTCAGTCCGTTCGGGAAATCAAGGTTGCCAAGGCTCGTACAACCATAGAACGCCTTCCAACCTATCTCCTCAAGCGTGCTCGGAAGTGTTACGCTATTAAGGCTTGTTATTCCCTGAAATGCCTGATCGGGTATTACCTTTACGCCTTCAGGTATATCAACCTCTGTTATCTTTGCGCATCCTCCAAATATTTCCGGACCTGCAGAATACCAGCCCTTTGGATAACGGAAGCTCTCCAGGTTTACACAACCATAAAACGCCCTTTCATATACAGCTGTGACACTGTCGGGGAGTTCCGCCTTTGTCAGACCGGTACAGCCCTCAAAGGCATGCTCACCTATTAATTCAAACTCTTCCGGGAATACAACGTCTCCAAGGTTCACGCAGCCTGTGAATGCATAGTCCAGGATCTTCTTCAGATTCTCCGGAAGCTCCGGTACCGAAAGATTAAGTCTCTCGCAGTCAGCAAAAGCGTATGCCCCTATCTCCTCGAGCGTTGACGGAAGGACTACCGTTTCAATGTACTCTGCCCCGCAGAACGCATAGTCGGGGATCCTCTTCACACTCTCCGGTATCCTTATCTCCTTAAGGCTCGTACAGCCTTTGAAGATATTAGCACAGTAAGTAAATGATATATTGTTGGTCCAGCATCTCGGATATGTAAAGTTCATAAGGTCTGTACAATTCTCGAATGCAGATTCCGCTATCTCCGTTATGCTGTCGGGGAGGTCCACCGTCGTCATACGGGCGCATCCGGCAAATGCATTCGTGCCTATACTCTTCAGTCCGTTAGGGAATACCAAGTTATTAAGCTTTTCACAGTATTTGAATGTAGAATATTCTATCTCTTTCAGTGACGCTGACAGATATACGTTCTTAAGCGATGTACATCCTAAGAACACCCTGTTCAGTATCTCAACCGAATCCGGCAGCCATACTGTCTCTATTAAAGTATTCTCATAGAAGGCATCGTTCAGGCAGACTACAGGATACCCTTCGATCTCCGCAGGGACACATACGGCAGTGGCGCTTCCGTTGTATCGTGTAATAGTGACCTTTTTCTCATATACCGTATATTCATAGTCATCAACATTGCAGACCAGCGTGCCTACTTCTAGGGCTGTAGCCGTAACATCCTGAATGGTGCTTCCGCCGCTCAATACTTCAGTCATGATATTGTTTTCACTAAATACATAACCGGTTTTGTAGTAGCGTACAACATAGTTGTAATCTACTATTACGTCATATTGTACAGAAGTCCAATAACCTTCTGCATCGGTTTCGCACATTTTGAGGATTTCATTTTCCTCTATGTTGCAGATCTGTACCGAAACTCCTTCTACACCGTTTCCTTCAGAATCGACGATTCTGCCGGTAATTGAAGAAAACTCTACCGGTTTGGACTGCAGCTTCTCGACGTCTTCAACCATTTCAACAACTTCGTCCGCTGATATACTGAAGTCATTCATCGGTAAAGAGCAGATAAGCATCACCAATACTAGTACGTACGCAATTGCCTTTTTCATTCGCTGTCCCTCCATTGTTTTGCCACTCTACTTATGTCTTATCGTGTACAATTTATATAGTTGCTTAAGCTTAACTAAATGCCTTTAGATACTTGTAATATTACATCATTTCAAAGGGCGATGTCAAGAAAAAAGGGGGGCTTTACCGGTCGAAAAAAGCTGCCGGATTTCTCCGGCAGCCCCTGTTATCTTAAAACCGAAAATTGCAAGTTCCTCCTGCTACAAAATAGTTCATGTATCTCCTTCGCTCTGGATACCATTAACCGCAAGAGCCAACTTTTCTTCCAATTCTTTTATACGCGCCTCGGCGGCATCAGCTCTTCTTTTCTCCCTTTCGGTATTCGCCATCTCATCCTGTCGTCCTTGCTCTATTCCCTTTAAAACCATAGCTTCTGCATATGTACACATTTCCGGCACCTCCTTCAGTATTTCCCTCGTCATGAGAATCCCATGTTTGTCCTTAAGTTTTTTTATCTTTTCAGTAGCGGATGTTGTCTCGTTAAATAGGTCTGTTAGCATCCTCACTAAACCGTTATCCGTATTTCCGGCATCATGAGTCTTGCTGATATAGATTATGACTGCATTCATGATGTCATATCTAGGTGAGTCATTGTTATATCCCAACAGAAAAGACCTGTTTATTCCGTATTTTTCGATAGTGTTAGCTCTCTTTTGTGCTGACTCAGTACATATCCATACAGAATATACCTTTTTTATATTCCCGTATTTTACCGGGTCATCCTTGTGGACTGTAAATTCCACACTCTCCTGCATGGATATCATCCTGCAGCAGTAAAATAATGCCCTTATGCTGATATCATATCCGGGCTTATCTTCGTTCATGAATTCAAGGTTAAGATATATCTTTATCAGATCACCTTCTATATCTCCCGGAAGCCTGATATAAGTGAACAGGTCAAATTTTACCAAGCCTTCACCATTAACATACATCTCGGTATTTATCCCATTTATCCTTTCACTTGCATTAGAAAGTCCCGGATCTACATATACTTCACTTATATGTATTTCACCTTCTATGCAGGCTTCTATTTCTTCATAAGACATGTCTTTGCATTCCAACACAGTTTCTTTGATAACCCTTGACAACATCGGTCTATTTGCAAACAGATTCTTGACATTATTATCAAGTTTTGTGGCTATAGGATCAGTCGCTGCTATACTTTTAGCCAATTCATTAGGTTCTTCCATTATACCTCCTTAAATGCCTTTAGTTTTTAGGGAAAGCATGAGTGAATTTGAAGAAAGATACGCTAAGAATCAACACATGTTAAAAAGAATAAAATAAAAATAATAACAGCAAAATTTAAACCCGTCATTTCAAACTGAGCTCAATACTTTTTAGTAATTATATCATGTTTATGGATTATGTCAAGAAAAAAGAAACTGAAAAAAGCTGCCGGATTTCTCCGGCAGCTCCTGTGTTTCTTTGTATTCACAATATACTATAACTGTGTATGATATATGCTTCTCTATCAAGGATTGTATTTTAAGGTTACAACATTGCTTGTTACGGTGTTTCCGTTTGAGTCGGTGATAACGCACCTTAACTGCATGTTGTTCCTGTATGCTGCGTATGCTACGCTGATGCTGGCTGCCTTCTTGCTTGTCCAGTCAGTCCAGGTACTATCTCCCGCAAGCTTATACTGCCACAGATATGTAAGTCCCTTGCCCTCAGCCTTTACAGTAAAGTATGCAAGTTCATTCTTGTTTACGGTACTGTTTACGGGCTGAGTGGTAATCTTAAGAGCTGTTGTATATGTAAGTGTGGCTGCGTTTGATGTAACCTTATTTCCGTTCTTGTCGGTTACTACACATCTTAAGCTCATCCCGTTCCTGCTTGCAAGATATGCTACACTGATGCTTGCTGCTTTCTTTGAAGTCCAGTCCGTCCAGGTACTCTCGCCCTTGTTCTTATACTGCCACAGATATGTAAGTCCGCTGCCCGTTGCCTTTACGCTAAAGTATGCAAGTCCATTTTCCACGGCAGTAGCATTCTTTGGATGCTCGGTAATCGAAGGACCGGAAGCACTTGTATAAGTTAGAACCGCTGCAGAGGAAGTAACTTTATTACCTTTCTTGTCGGTTACTACGCACCTTAAGCTCATTCCGTTCCTGCTTGCCTGATATGCTACGCTGATGCTTGCCGTCTTCTTTGAAGTCCAGTCGGTCCAGGTTGATGAACCTGCATTCTTGTACTGCCACAGGTATGTAAGTCCGTCTCCCTTTGCTGTTACACCAAAGTATGCAAGTTCTCCCGTCTTAACGGAAGTGTTCTTGGGCTGCTCGGTGATCGAAGGGCCGGAAGCATTTGTATAGGTAAGTGTTGCTGCATTTGAGATAAGCTCTTTCCCGTTCTTGTCGGTAACTTTACACCTTAAGCTCATTCCGTTCCTGCTCTTAGCATATGCTACGCTGATATCGGCAGTAGTCTTTGTGGTCCAATCAGTCCATGTAGTCTTGCCTTTTTCCTTATACTGCCACAGATACTTAAGTCCCTCACCCTTTGCCTTTATGCCAAAGTAAGCAAGTTCCTTTTCTGCAACAGTTGCATCCTTGGGTTGTTCTGTTATGGTCAATGTTGACGAGCTTGCTGCTTTATAAGTAAGCACTGCTTCTCCCGATGTAGCGGTGTAACCGGAGGCATCAGTAATGATACATCTCAAGCTCATTCCATCTCTTTTCTTATTATATGCTACACTGATGCTCGGCGTGGTCTTTGTTGTCCAGTCCGTCCAGGTTGTTTTCCCTTTCTCCTTATACTGCCATAAATACTTGAGATTTTTGCCTGTTGCCTTAACCTCAAAGTATGCAAGCTGGCCTTCCTCAACTGCTGTATCCGAAGGGTTCGTTGAAATAGTAATGGGATTCTTGATTATCTTAACATCTTTTGCTCTTTCTCCAGCGCTATCTATTATATTGTACCTTTCATATATCTTGCCAATTTTCCCATTTTTAGGGGTAACCAAGATCATATCCTTAGAAATAGTAATGCTATCCTCTGCGACTATTGCTGCCCAATCTCCTTGAGCTTCTATTTCGCCGCCTGTAATGATGATATTTCGCCCTTCTAAGCCATCTTCTCCTTGAACTTTAATCTTTCCGCCTTTGATTTCGATGGTACCTCCCCATAATCCTCCTCCACCTGGTGCGGAAATATCAATTTCACCTCCGGAAATAATCAGATTGCTCGCACAAATTCCATACGGAAAGAGCAGCCCATATACAGAGCATGATATTTTTCCGGCTTTTATTTCTATCGTTCCTCCACTATAAATACAGTGTCCTGAATCATCACTTGGACTTACATGAGCATTTATTACAGTATCTTCTCCTAAAATATCAATGCCTTTATCACCGATCAGTGCTTTAAGATATGTTTTAATTATGAAATTACCCTCAACAGTTATTTTTCCGCGTGAATAAATTCCATAATTAAATGAGAAGTCTATAATCTTTGCAGTTCCTTTTATATTCAGATCAGAATCAGAATATACAACATAGTCCTCATGGTACCCTTCTCGTTTATCAATCTGAAAATCATAGAACGTCAGGGTCTTTGTATCGGGATCATAGCTTACATAACCCCCGTCCCTTCCGTTTATCCTGTCCTTGTTTTCACTTGTAACTCGTGTATTTTCGATCCATACAGGATATAGGCAACCCTTGACTATTCTGACATATTCTGCCTCATTTTCATCATCGGCTGAAATGGTGCGGCATTCACCTTTCTCTACAACTTTTCCATCATTAGGTTCGGCAATGATCATATCTTCAGATATGATCAACTCACCATATGCTTCTATTGCTCCATATTCTCCTTGAAGCTCTATATCGCCGCCTGTAATACTGATATTACCCAAACTACGTATGCCGTTTTTTCCTTCAGCTATAATATTTCCACCTTTGATTTCGATATCGTTTCCATATATTCCATCTCCATACTCAATGTAGATATCAATATCACCACCGGAGATAATTAGCTTATTGTCAGCATAAATTCCGGTCGGAAAGTCCACTCCATCCGAAAAACAGGTTACCATACCGTCTTCTATTTCTATCGTTCCTTCACTATAAATACAACCTCCTTCTTCACATATTATATCAGTGTAAATTCCGGTATCTTCTCCTAAAATGACAATACCTGTATTACTATATAATCCACGAGAAAATGTTGTAATACTGAAATTACCTTCGACGGTCAATTTCCCTTTTGACCCGATTCCTACATTAAATGATCTGTCTAAAATCACTGCAGATCCCTTTATAGTCAGATCATCGTATGAATATACCGCATATCCCTTATAACTTTCATCAAGTTTAAAGTTAACACCGTTAAAATCGTAGAAGGTCAATGTTTTTTTAGCCGGATCATAACTTACATATCCACCATCTTTTCCCTCGATCCTGTTCTTATTACCGCTCGTAACCTGAACATCACCGATCCAAACATCATAATACTCAGGTATTACACTGGAAATAATTACGTCCTGGGATGCAGCTCCTCGATCCTCAATATATCCGCCCTCAGCATCACTATAAAGATATGCAATCTCATAGTCACCGTTATCCTCAAGATAATAAGGTGTCATGCCATTGTTATAGATAATATTATATTCGTCTCCAAAATAACGAACAGCTTCCTCATGTCCCGATGCTTCTACCCAGCCTCCGTTGAATATAATACCGCCTCGTAATGACACTATTCCATGATCAGCTCCTACGGCTTTAACAACACCTGAATTGACATAAATACCCCTGCCGGAATAAACTGCAGTCTTTCCATATGCAGTGATATTTCCTTCCAATGTCAGCACGCCTTTTACTATTATGCCATATTCATTTTCAGCATCATCAGGCATATTCAGAACTCCGGCAATACAAAGGTCTCCGGAAGCCTCAACAAAAGCACCTGAAGGGGTTTTCCCGTAATATAATGTTTTCTTAATCTGCAAGTCATTACAGTACAAGGTTTTTGTTGCCGGATCATATTTTGCCCGACCTTCAAGAAGGTTATCTTTGTTACTTGACGTAACCTGTGTCGAACCGATCCATACGTTATACTTTTCTTCTGCTTTGGCACTGATATTTCCGATACCGATCACAAAAGCCAAAATGCTCAGACAGAAAAGAATCTTTAAGCTTCGCTTCATTCCCAATACCTCCCGTTTTATTTATTATGGATTGTATTTTAAGGTTACAACATTGCTTGTTACGGTGTTTCCGTTTGAGTCGGTGATAACGCACCTTAACTGCATGTTGTTCCTGTATGCTGCGTATGCTACACTGATATCAGCTGTGGTCTTAGAATTCCAGTCTGTCCAAGAGCTGTCACCCGCCAGCTTGTACTGCCACAGGTACTTAAGTCCCTTACCTTCAGCCTTT
>JAILGF010000056.1 GCA_024696945.1 Lachnospiraceae bacterium
ACAATTTTCCCTTTGTCTATAAAGCCAAAGTGCGTGGCAAGTCGTGCCAATTCATCCAGAATATGTGACGAAATGAGCACCGTGATCTGTTTTTCACGGTTGAGCCTAAGGATAAGCTCCCTTATCTCAATGATTCCCTGCGGGTCAAGTCCGTTTATCGGTTCATCCAGGACAAGGAAATCAGGATTCCCGCACAATGCCACACCTATACCAAGCCTCTGTCTCATGCCAAGAGAAAAATTCCTTGCTTTCTTCTTGCCGGTACTTTCAAGCCCGATCAGATTTAGGATCTCGTCTATCCCATCAAAATCCGGCATACCTAAAATTCTATACTGGTGTTTCAGATTCTCCTTTGCTGAAAGGTCAGGGTATATGGATGGAGTTTCTATGACCGCCCCCATATGCCTGCGCGCTTCAGAGATTTTCTTGCTGTTGTTTTTTACTCCATATAATTCATATTCACCGCTACTAGGATCCTGCAATCCACAGATTACTCTAAAAAGTGTAGTCTTTCCTGCTCCGTTTTTCCCGACAAAACCATAAATCGCCCCCTTGGGTACATTTATATCTACCCCTGATAAAGCTGTGAACCCCCTGTATTTCTTTTGAAGATTATTTGACTTTAGTGCATACTCCATCTCTATACCTCCGACCTTGCTCCCTTCATTTCAAAGCTACACATTACAAATTCAGTATATCACAGGATAGTCAAGAAACCATTAAAGAAAAGGTCAAGATTTTGTCAAGATTTTCAGTGAAAATCTATTCTGATATTCAATATGCCATTAACATACTCTGAAGAGATTGTCCCGCCCTGCCTTTCTACCAGGAGCTTTACGATAGAAAGGCCTAAACCGGTCGAGTTCCTTGCCGCTTCAACAGTATAGAATCTGTCAAACAGCTGTTCAACGTCAATGCCTTTTAAACCCTCTGCTGAATTTGAAAATGTTATTGTCCCTTCATCGTCCAGAACTATTTTAAGATCCCCGTCACTGTATTTTACAGCATTATTCAGCAGATTACTGAAGATTCTGGACATATAGTTTCTGTTAAGCATCCTTACAATCTTTTTTTCAGTGATCTCCGCTTTCAGTTCTATTTTTTTTTCGGTCAGGACTCCATAATACCCCATTATGCTGTCTTCAAGTACTCTATTTATATCTACTTCCTCTTTCACTACTTCCGTGCCTATATTTGAAAAATCCAGGGAGTAATCAAACAGTTCCTCCGTCAGCTGCTTCATGCTTTCCGCTCTTTCCGAAACAATCGGAAGGTACCTCTCCATTTTTTCCTTATCATCTGATTTTCGGATCATATCCAGATAGCCTATGATAGCCGTTAACGGAGTCCTCAAATCATGAGATATATTGGTAATTGCATTGGAAAGCTCTACATTTCCGTGAATATACCTGTTTTTCTCTCTTCTTAATGTTTTTAATTCCGTATTTATTTTTATGGCAAGGTTCCTCATCCTACCATCCCGTGTATTTAACGTGATAACGTTATTTGTATCCTCATTTACAATTCTATGAAATCCCTGTTCGATTTTTAATGCGGCACTTCTAAGATCATAAACCTTTATAACAAGAAATATATTAAATACTGCCAGCAGAATCACGATATAAATCATATTTTCCCTCACTCTTATCTGTTAGAACTGGTTTTTAAACTTAAATCCTATACCATATATTGCCTCAATATAATCTTTTCCACTCACAGCCTGCAGTTTATGGCGTATATTACTTATATGCTGCTTTAAAGACCTGTCTGTACAGTCAGGAGTATCCATGCTTATGTTGTCAAGTATCGCAGTGCGCCCGACCGGAGTATGCGGATTCTGCATCAATAGCTTCAATATAGCTGTTTCTGTCCTTGTAAGCCTTATCTCTGTCCCTTCTATTTCAGCAGTCAGCCTGTCAGCATAAAGTGTGACTTCATTTACCCTTATAACAGATTTATCTTTTGTACCCTGAGTCCTTAGCCTGACCTTTATCCGTGCCAGCAGCTCTTCCATATCAAAAGGCTTTGTCACATAATCTTCTGCACCATTCAGGAGCAGGTTAACCTTATCATTAGTATCTGCTTTGGCACTGATTACTATGACGGGGATATTCTTAATCCGGGTTATCAGTTCTTCTCCCGTAATCCCCGGAAGCATCAGGTCGAGCAGTATAAGGTCCGGATTTTTGGTTTTTAGCATCAGCTCTGCTTCTGTCCCGGAATATGCACTGAATACCTCATAACCTTCCCCTGACAAAGTTTCTTTCAGCATATTATTTATATAAACATCATCATCAATGACCATAATCTCCGACATATCATTTACCTCATTTCCAACTTTTGATGGGTGGTCCCATACTGGTTATTAGTCTTTTTAGCTTGTCTCATAGTCCCAATG
>JAILGF010000093.1 GCA_024696945.1 Lachnospiraceae bacterium
GCCCATAAAAACTATTTCCAGGATATCTACGTTTTAAAGAAGGATGTAGATATAAAAGACATCGTTTTACAGCCGACAGAGACTGTAGATGTAAAATGGGCTACTGATGAAGAAATACAGCAAATGATAGCTAACGAGGAATTTGTATATTCTATAGGTAAGAAGTATGGAATGTACAAAGATTTAGCTTTACAGTCATAATTAATCAGATAGAAAGGAAAAACGACATGGCAGAAGAAATCGAATTTCGTTATGACACTCAGCTCCTCATCGAAGGGAAGGACCTTGACGAGGATGTTATTACAGATTACATTACCGCAAATCTTGTAGGCGACTGTCTCTTGGCAGTTGGCGACGAAGATCTGATCAAGGTACATTTTCATACAAATGAGCCTTGGAAGCTTCTTGAATACTGTGCTTCCATCGGTGAGATATACGACATCGTAGTTGAAGATATGATACGTCAGTCTAAGGGATTACACGGCTGATAAACATCTTAAGATTCTTCACGTTATATTGTAGTTTGCTACATGAACTACGATATAGCTCAGAAAGACAAACGTTTACTTAATCATAATATACGCAAATTGACAATCTTACAACTATGACGCCGCAGGCACGTCATAGTTGGGCACCATGCCTGCGACAAGGTACATAACATGTCACAGCAGACCGTAGCCGTTATCGGCTCAGGCGGCAGAGAGCACGCCATTATTAAAGCTATCAAGAAAAGTCCTTTAGTTTCTAAAATCTACTGTCTCCCCGGAAACGGCGGAATAGCGGCAGATGCCGAATGCGTGAGCATCGGTGTTATGGAAACTCAGAAAATAGTTGACTTCTGTAAGGATAAGGCTATCGATTTTGTAATCGTGGCACCTGACGATCCGTTGGCAGCAGGTACAGTAGATGCTTTAAACGAAGCCGGATTTAAATGCTTCGGACCTAAGAAAAATGCCGCTATAATCGAGAGCAGCAAGAGTTTTTCAAAGGATCTCATGAAGAAATATAACATTCCTACAGCTGCCTACGAGGTATTTACCGAGTCAGCTAAAGCTATAGAATATCTTAAGACTCAGGAGATGCCCATCGTTATAAAGGCTGACGGTCTTGCACTCGGCAAGGGTGTTATCATAGCTGAGACACTGGATGAGGCTATAGAAGCTGTAAAGGAAATGATGGATGGCGGTAAGTTTGGTGCGAGCGGTGCAAAGGTTGTCATCGAAGAGTTCATGACCGGTCCCGAGGTTTCGGTACTTTCATTCATAGACGGAAATGTGGTAATCCCCATGATCTCATCCATGGATCACAAGCGTGCCCATGATAATGATGAAGGCTTGAACACCGGCGGAATGGGAACTGTAGCTCCCAACCCTTATTATACAGAAGATGTAGCTAAGGAATGCATGGAAAAGATTTTCCTTCCTACCATCAAGGCCATGAATGCTGAAGGCAGAACCTTTAAGGGCTGTCTGTACTTTGGACTTATGATCACTCCAAAGGGACCGAAGGTTGTAGAGTATAACTGCCGTTTCGGTGATCCCGAGACACAGGTTGTGCTTCCTCTCCTTGAATCCGATTTGTTTAAGATCATGGTTGCAACAGCAGACGGCACATTAGCAGACACTGAGGTAAAATTCTCTGATAAGTCTGCATGCTGCGTAATCTATGCAACAAAAGGTTATCCCGAGAAATACGAGAAGGGACTTCCTATGGAACTTCCTGAGACAGATGCAGATTCATACATCTATGTAGCAGGTGCAAAGAAGGCAGAAGACGGATCGTTACTTTCCAACGGTGGCCGTGTTCTTGGTGTAACTGCAGTTGCAGACACCTTAAAGGAAGCAATAGATAAAGCTTATGCTCTTACAAAGAAAGTTAAGTTTGATGGCGGTTTCTACCGAAATGATATCGGAGCGAGAGCACTTAAGGCATTGTCATAAAAAATAGCAAATGGCGGGGTCAGACCCCGCCACTTGGTATCTTCTCACCTTATTGTGAATAAATCTTTTCTTTGGGCAGATGACAAAAAAGCATTTCCTCAAGTTCCTTAGGATTAACAGGCTTTGCAAGATAATCGTCGAAACCGGCCTTTATGTAATCGTCCCTGGCACCTGTTATCGCATTCGCAGTTAGACAGATGTATGGAGTTTCCATGTTTGGATTTACAGGTCCTTCTTTCAACTCCCTCAGTACCTGAACACCATCCTTTTCAGGCATCATATGGTCAAGGAAGATGATGTCGTATTTTTTCTTAAATATCATACTTATAGCCTCATCTCCGCTTTTTGCCGTATCTATCTTCACTTTTGTCTGCTTTAATAGTCTTGTGAATACCAGCAGATTCATATTATTGTCATCAACCACAAGTATATTTGCGTCCGGTGCCTCGAATTTCTGCTTATATTCCTTCACTTCCTCTTTGGATTTTTTCTGTGCCTCTTCAAAATTACCCAGCGGCTCCCATGACACAACAGTCTGCTTAATAGTAAAACTAAATTCTGAGCCTGCACCATATACACTTGAGACATGAAGGGAACTTCCCATCATCTCAAGAAGTTCCTTGGTAATACTCATTCCAAGGCCGGTTCCCTCGATGTTCCGGTTCCGGTTCTCCTCGATACGGTCAAACTTGGAAAAAAGCTTATCCATATCGGCAGGCTTAATGCCTATTCCGGTATCCTTTACAGAAACATTCAGCATAACGCTGTCAGGCTCTGAAGGTTTTTTTTCGTACGAAACCCTGAAAGTAACACTTCCGCGTTCCGTATACTTTGCTGAATTTGTTAATATATTTGTTATGATCTGTTTTATCCTGATTTCATCTCCGTGTAAATGCCTCGGAGTATTATTGTCAAAATCCAATATCAGTTTAAGATTCTTGGCATCGAGTTTAACCCTGATCATATTCACAAGATCTTTTAGTGTGACGAAAAGATCATAGTCGACTGGAACTATATTCATTTTACCCTCTTCAATCTTGGAAAAATCGAGGATGTCATTTACGATGCCAAGCAGCGTATTCCCGGCCGTCTTGATATTCTGTGAATATGTAAGGGTTGACGATTCGGTACTCTCGCGAAGTATCATTTCATTCATGCCAAGGATCGCATTGATCGGAGTACGGATTTCATGTGACATATTCGAAAGAAATGAAGATTTTGCTTCGTTAGCCGCGACAGCTCTTTCAGAAATCGCGATCGCCCTCTCTCTCCTGTCAGACATACGTTTTACGACGATAGCAAGCAAGATAGCCGCAATAAGCAGATATACAAAAATAAGCAGCATTGTAAGCGGAAGCTCTTTGTTAACTTCTTCCTTTTCCTGTACCACCACGATGATATAGTCATTCAGTCCCTGCACTGCACAATAGGAGGATTTATGATCTACATCTGCTTTAAAATGCATAACTTCATCAGATAACAGATTATTTGTATCGATACCCAGGGACACCAGATTTTTTCCGACATGACGGTTCACAGTAGCTCCAAGTATCTCACCGGTTTCAGTATCTGCGACCAGAATGTTTACGCCCTCATAGGCGGGAATATTATTTACTACTTCAGAGATGGCATTGCTCTGCATTTCCTCGATCAGACGCCTTGGCTCTATGCCGATCTGTATCATACGGGTACCACTGTCATTCCAACATATTGCATACATCATCGGTTTATTTTCCGCGGTATTAGGTGTGACATCCTGACACATGGACAATGCTTTATTTTCAAGCATGGGCTTAAAATATGCCATCTGTTCTCCGGAATCGAAGGTATAGCCATAATAAGCCGGAACAGTTCCGCTGTATATCTCTCCTTCTTCCGTAAAAAGATGTATCTCATCTATGGACATAAGCTTGGCAAGCCTTATCTGCTCTGCAATATCATACTCCGTCTCGGGAATATTGTCTATGACATAGGCAACAGCCTTAGCTTTAGAAGTATAATTTTCTTTAAGTGAATCTGTAAGGGACTGTTCTTTCTTTTCATTTGCATCGATCACATTTCGGACCTGGTCGATCAAAAGGTCGGATGCCTGATAAGCTTGCTCCCTTTTACTCCTGTCCATGGTAATATAAACTATAAGAAGCATCAGCAGAATGACTGCCCCTGCAAGAAAGGCAAGAAACAGTTTGCTTGTATTCTTATTTTTTTGGACAATATTCATTTTTTAAATCTCCGATCGGTCATTAACCATTATTACACTATACCACTATACCATACTGTATGAAAAAAAACTATACAAAATTTAGCCCGCTCTTTATGAGAGGGGGAGAGTACGGAAGGCATTGTCATAAAAATATACCAACTATGGTAAGGTTTTCGTGGGCGTGGTGAGCAATACCTACCTAAGTGATGAGAACGGCGTGACTATCAAGGCGTAAAATAAGGCCCAATGGCGGGGTCAGACCCCGCCATTTTAAATAGGAATCGTAAGACTTTTTGGGCAAACAGAAAAGCAGTTTCAGAATTTTTGCGTGATAACCGGAAAAAGTAAAGAATATTAAGAAAAAACAGTTGGCATTAACTGTCATATTGTGATATAATAAGGGTGCGGCAAGGAGAAAAAGCCACTTGTAACCATATTCTGTGGTTTTTAATCTCTAAATACAGTATGTAAATAGTTGAAAAATACTCTTAAAATGGTGCACAGTTCAACAGAAAGGAAAAATTATTTATGAAGAGGTTTAAAACATTAGCTTTAGTACTTATTTTAACTTTAATTGGAAGTTTATGTATTGGTTTTACTCCTACTAAAGCAGCTGACTCAGATGGAGTATGGGTATTAGTTGGTCATGAATTTAATATCAGTGAACCTAAATTTGATGATGGTTCTCCATATAATTCTAATTTTTATATTGAAAAATATGATTATGATGAGTCAACTAATGAAGCATATTTTGAGAAAAAAGCAGTATTAAATAATATTGACGGTCATTTCGAATGTAACATGTTTGCTACTTGTAGAGCATTAACTACAGTTGCAGGTCCTAATGACGATATAAAGTTTGAATCCACTAGTTGGGTTACCGGCAGTAATATGGATGGACTTAGTTACGGTAATAATATGGTTGTAAATTGGAAAGGTTTTATTATTTATTGGCGTGATGTCAATGATTATGACCATTATTATATTTCTTCCGGAACTGGTGTAGATCCTGTTTCTAAAGATTCTGCTATTGTAGCTTATTCATTAGGTAAAGGTAAAGAATATGGCGAACAAGTTAAAGTAGCAGCTAGTCAATCACATGGTAATGTAGATCGTGGCGAAATTGAATGTTGCTTCATTTATGAATGGAGAGCTTCAGCACCTTCTATTGAGGCACCTGGAAAAGTAACTATAAAGAAAGCTTCAACTGGTACTAATAAGGTTACTGTTAAAATTAAGAAAATTACTAAAAATTGTAAAGGCTATGAATTTGAAATAGCTACTAAAAAAGACTTTTCTGATGCTAAAGTATATACCGTAAATAAGAATACAACTATAAAGAAAGTTATTTCCGGTTTAGAAGAAGATGTTATTTACTATATAAGAGTAAGGGCTTTTAATAGTAAAGACGGACAAAAAGCTTATGGAGCATATTCTAAAACTAAGAAAATTGTTTTATAATTAAATTTAAATGGGGCTGTCGCACTAACTAATGTTAGTGTGGCAGCTCTTTTTTACAAAAAAACACAAATCCCAGTCTTCGAAAAGGCTGGGATTTGTGGTAAAATATGAGTATGCGAAACTCCATATCTTTACAGCCCGATTATACAACATATCGAGGCTATTATCAACTAAAACTTCCTTTGGAAACAGAAATCATGATTCCTGCAGATGATCCGGTACGCCTTCTGAGTGCATTTGTGGAGGGAATGGATCTTTCGGAACTCTATGCTACCTATGACAGAATCCGAAAAAATCAGGCGACTCCGCGTCAGATGCTCAAGATCATGATCTATGCTTCCATGAACCGCCTGTTTTCCAGC
>JAILGF010000099.1 GCA_024696945.1 Lachnospiraceae bacterium
TGAAAAGATTGATATTTCTATTTATCTTCCTAATAATCCTGTCACTCTTTTTCATGCTTGACTCCTATCATTTTTGTGAGACCAATTCTCTCGTCTGTCATTTCTTAGAATAATGCCAAATCAGATGCAAACTAAGTCTTAAAACCACGGTCTCATTTTTTGCGATCGATTTTAAATGAATACATATCAATCTGTTTCTTTTAAACAGATTGTACTAGGTTGTCAAAGCATATTTTTTTTGATTTCCAAGTGTCAGTAGTAATCAATCAAACTGATCTTATCATTAAGAACAGTGTCAGGATGGGAAGAATAACTTGATTCTGTAATTCCATAAAGAACTTTACGTTCGATAATACATATTTCGAGGCCGTCACTGATATATGTTTGAATATCAGAGTTCACTCTGGATACTATAGCATATTTGATAGCATTCAAATTAATATAATCAATCTGCTCTATTTCAATTTGATTCAGAATGAATTCAATAGCCACAGCTGCCTCAACATAATCATTTATTGGAAGACTCGTATTATTTATCTCACTAACTATCGTATCAACATAAATCATATAATCAGTTTCCGTTGTGTCATGAATGGGAGCTCGATAAACTGAGGCGGTGCTTGCTGAATCTAATGAAACATAAGTATCATTAATAGCTTCTATAAGTTTGTTAGCAATTATCCTCTGTCCCTCTTGATTGGGATGAAAATCGCCATCCAATACTGCAAATGACACACAGGATACATCAACAAAATGCACATTGGTATACTGGTCACATATAGATTTTAAGTCTCTATTAACTGCATTGATAGCAATAGACCCAATTCTTTGCACAAAGAAATTGTCACTCGGTACATATAATCCAAGTATGTATATTTGTGAATCCGGATTGCACCCTAACAGGGTATCTATATTGCTTTTTACACCAGAAGACAAAAGGACTTTTGCATCATCAAAACCACTAACTAATTCAATGCATCTTTTTGCATTTAACCCCTCGAGTGAAAACCCATAATAATAGAATAAATCGTTTGCAGAACAAGAATAACAAATAACTGGTTTATCAAGCCCAGCCACATATTCATAAACAGTCATATCCCCCATTTCTTCGGAAACGGAATAATTCAGATCCGTTCTAAACCTGTTTTCATATTTATGCCTGTTGAAATCAATTGCAAAATTCTGCATTTTCGTCATTTCTTCAATTGAAACACCGTTTCTAAATATCCCGTCAAGATGCCACGTCTTGTTCAAATATAGACCAAAAAGATCTAACTCACTTCCAAGTTTGCATTCTTTTTTGAGTTCCTCAGCATAAATATCAAAGAAACTGTTATCTACCTCTGGGGAATATGGAACACCATAACTATCAAGCATCCCTACAACATCAAGACTATCAGTTGTCTTGATTGAAACATCCATAGTTTGATATTTCTTTGCATCAGTTCTAAGCGTTAAATACTTGATAAACTCAACAGCAAAAAAGACTAGTATTACAACTATAATTGAAATCAAAATTATGTGCTTTCTCTTCTTTTTTCTCATTTGGTCTCATGTTCCTTATCATATTTCTCAAGATCATGAATACTACTTATCATTCTCTTTCGCCCAATCAACTCAATCAAAGAGCGATTCCCTATAATGTTTATAGTTGCTGCCATAATCAAAAGAATTGGAAACAACCAATATATCTTACATAACCATACTAAAACTGAAGCAAGTGATACAAACGAAAGCCAGACGGTAATCGTCAGACGCCTACGATTAGATAGAACCTCATGATGTAACATTTTTCGATTTTCAAATCTATATTTGTTTTGAAAGTTCTTCCTAACGTCTCGATTCTCAATTGTATTTATTGCAGCTTCTGCCTGATTAATTCCTCTTGCTATATCAATGTTTTCAATAACACCTTGAACAACATCTCTTACAAATAATTCATTCAATGATTCTGAATTAACATAGCGTGATTTATACGAAATATCAGCTACTAGTTTTTCGTATTTGGGAGATATTATTATCTGAATTATGCTAACAATTGTTACTAATGTAACCATTACTAGTGTTACATAAATATAGGCTTCATGTGGTATTTTGAAGAACACTTCTAGTTTCCCTGTAAAGCCCATGTAGTCTATAAAAACCATAGTCAACATAATAACAAGTACAGACAGATTTGTAATAAGTTGCGTATTGCGAAGTTTATCGAAAGCCATCTTGTAAATATGTCTTATTTGAAATGGATTATATCCAAGATTAAATCGGCAATCTGATGTCAGCCTTTCTTTAACTATATTTCTAATAGAAAGCAGATTTCTACAGTGTTTATCATAGTATTCAGAATTAAGATCAAACGGTGCGTTTCTTCCATTATTCTGGGAGTTAATGAACTCCTTTTTAAAATAGTATGCTTTCTGAAGTCTTGTTGATGGATAATGCTTCTTTGGATTTGGATAGTGGCAAGAGTAAAAGTATTCCCTTTCAGATGGAAGAAAATCCATATACATAAAAATAATAATTGCCAAACAACCAATTGCAAAAAACAAAGGAAATGCATCAAATACAATTGAAATAATAAGACCTGTAGCAATTTCGAGAAAAAGGACTATCCATAACAACATTCTTCGTTTTTGTGTTTTTTTATGGTGTTTGCTATGATCCTGAAACGTAGTTGACTTTCTCCATCCGTACCGGAAAGTATTAAAATCACCGTTTCTAATTCTATTTCCTGAGCCATCTCTCTTATCAAAATAGTATATACTTGTATGCAATCGTGCTATTCGTTCTGACATCCAATCGATAAGAAGTCTTAATCCGAAAACTATAAATGTACCAAAAACAAGAACCGCTGCAATCAATGGTTCTGATATTCTATAATTCTCAATAAAAACTCGCACAACATCCGCATTGATACATAAATAGGACAAAACTATACCCATTGATATGTATATTCCAAGGACAATTATCGAAACTACTATTTGAATTATCTTGAAACACTTTTCCTGTTTAGGCAGCTTGCTGGAATTAAAATCATATTCATCCTTTTGGATATCCTTTCTTATCTTGCATAGAGCATTCTCCGTGTCATCTTCGCTATGATTATTGTTTCCTATATTATATGAATTGAAAAAGTCAACAATCTTACCCATAATTTGACAACTTACACTTTCTTCACAACCAATCAACATGTCCCTGCAAACATTTATAAAAGTAATCTGTTCTGTTGCATTACTTACAACTGCCTTTTTGCTAGTTCTAAAAGATTCTGGTGCATATTCTTGCGTATATCTGATATCAGACGTCGAATATTCATGATTAATTGGCATAACGCTACCAAAATCATAAAACATTGGTTTGCCAAGTTCATATTCATCATTAAGTGCATCATATCCAATCAACACATCGGAAGGCTTGAAATCAACTAGAGCATCATTACAAGAATGCATTCTCCGCAAAAACCTGAAACACTGTAAAGCGGTAAGAAGTATTTCGTCTGCTTTCAACTTGTTCATATCTTTCAGTTCTTTCCACGAAGCTGCACGATCATGATATTCGTTTTCGATGTAAAATGTACCATTACCTTTAAGTATACACACATCTTTTGGCGCACAAATATAGGATTCCATTTCGGGATTTTTCTTGTATTCAGATAGTTTCTCGGCCTCTTGCTTAAATTCGCTCAACAGGGTGCCTAATTTAGTATTCTCATCTGACAGCATAACGCTGCCATCCTCATTTCTTTTTACATCTTGGGCTAAGATTCCATTTTTGTTTTTGGGGAAAAACTCTTTTAAAACTATTTTATCAGTTTCATCATTTAAAGAACCGCTGATTCGCTTTTCAGCTAAATATACAGCTTTTACAGCACCCGAACGGTCAGATTCATTAATTCCGAGCTGTTTTTTTATCAGATAATCAAACTCTCGACCATCATCCAATCGTTTCAGAACTATTATTTTGCCCGGTTTTAAAGCATCAGTGCCCATTATTACCCTCTTTCAATAATCCAACGCGGTAATAATTATGTTATTATACATTTAATATTATATTATAATGAGGCGTAATACTGTGAAAGATACTGCATTTTATGTTTCAATGGATCAACGAATTGATTCAATCGTTAATTATATAGCAGCCCATAAAGATATTTACTCTTTAATGGAATGCAATGTAGAATCAGTAACGGCGATGATCAAACATTCCGCTAAGGAGATCTTCGATAAAAAAACATTCGATTCTTTTCGCAAATGCATTGATGCGCTTGCTAAAAGGGAAAATAGTGCATTTAGTGACATAAACACTTACAGACTTTGCTATGCCCTAAAACTTCACACACTTGAGTCTGCAAATGAATTTCTTGTACAATACCTTGGCATTAATCCACTTTCCCCAAGAGTATTAGAAGAATTCATTATTATCGCTGGATATAAACTTAAGTTGTCTTGGGCAGAAGTAATCAAAATCATCGAAAACGCTGAAAAAACCATTGGGAAGATTCCGCCATCGCCTCGCGTTTTGACTAGTGGCGATACACAAAATATGGCCAACGATATTGAAGATATCGTTCTTACAGTGGAAGACTTAGACGAGTATATTCAGTCAGAATTAACTAATTCATATTTTGCAAGAACCAGAAATACACAATACATGGCTTTCTTTAATTATATGGATTGGGAATCTTATGATCCGTCCCAAGATATATCAGAATTCATTTTGAGCACCTGGGACAATGATACATTAGAAAACAGACATCTGAGAACATTCGGTTTTGAAAACGAAGATGAGATTGAATGTGAAGATTATACCCAAGGAGATCATCTAACATCAGATGATATAGATACCCTGTCAAAGATCTTTCCAAACACATTTCTCTCATATGAAACTTATCGCCACCTTATGCGTAGGGAAAGAAATGAACAAATCAGTTCTGAAACTATGCTTATTGTCCTTTTGAATGACGTCAACCCCAATAAGAGTGGACTTGGACCTTCCACGGATGATTGGAGATTTGAAATTTATCAATCTAACGATTTTATTGATTTCACAAACGAGGAAGAATTCGTAAACACGTTGAACGCATTCCTTGAAAATGCCGGTTGTGCTCGAATCAACCCCAATATAGGATTCGATCGACTTATTCTTGATGCATATCATGATGTCATTAACGAGAATCGCGACTCAATTTCAGCTGGTACATTCAACAGTGAAAATGTGAAGTCCGTTTTTTTCTCTAGGCTTCGTTCCTTCTTCAAGAAAGCCGTTTCAGAATATAACAACTAATCTAGTAATACACATATTTAGTTTTCCTTTATTAGAAATCTAAACGCTTCAGTGCTCTTAAGTTCTGAAGCGTTTCTTATTCTTTTCGATTCTGAAATGCTTGTACATTTATAAAACAAATGTGCAACAGCTTGTTTTTCTGTGTTTTCAGCTTCTAAACACTTCATCAGATTTCTAATAGCCACATCATTCATTTGAAAATTTACGCCTGGCAAATGACCCGTAACATGTTCATAAAACATTATCATCAAATAATATATATCACTGCACATAGTCCATCCAGATCTTTTGTCCCCTAGTAAACTCTTTCTATACTCTGGCGGCAATGTCCAATTATAGTATTCACTTAGATTCTGTTTCACATGGTAATAGCATTCATTATTCTGATGATTTGCTTCAATTTTTTCTACTTCACTGATTAAGAAGTCTATATGGTTCATTTTAGTATTCTCATCATTCTGACCTTAATATCATCAAACATTTTCCTTAATCCCAAGTTGAAATGGCTCAAAGCCCCAATTGAAGTCGAATCGGAGAACGTAGAATTAGAAACTTGCACCTCAAGATCTACAATTGCTGATCCTGAATTCGCTTCTTTAACATCGGCATTATCTGATAATTCGTGTTTTTCAGAGTTATCATCACCATTCAACCTTGAATCATTCTCTTCTTCAGGAGAACCATGTCCATCACCATCATCACTATTATCGGCATTAGCAGTGTAGTATTCCTTATTTAAAGATTCCCAATCAAGTGGTGAATAGTACTCATCAGTCAATCTTTGGGCATGAAGATTGGTATTGTACAAAACAACTATAGTCTTATCATCATCAATCCTGTCCTTTCTGTAGGACTGCATGAATTCTACGGCTTGATTCTCAACTGCCTTAACGTCTTCATCTTCAGTTTCATCTCTGTCCATAAATCTCATTGCAAGATTCACATTTACATTCTGCTCGTGATCATCAATAACCGGCGGTGCAATTTCTGCCCAAATTCCGTCTGTCATTAACATTACTGATGAAACATCTTCTGACACTTCCCCAAACTCCCAATATGTCGGACCAAAGCACAACGGATATACTCTGCCCTCATCATCACGTTGCTGACGTGTAACACGTACATAGTGTCCGTTTGAAAGAAGGGCTATAATCCCAGAGTCACCTGACTGACCATAAAAGAGATGTGTTCCATCATAAATAGCCAAAGCAAGTGTGGTATCATACTGATCGTCAGGGTTGCCTGCCTTATCAGCTTCCTCAAGAATTGCTCTGTAAGCATAAACATAGGCATTGTTCATAATCTTTTTTGCTTCGTTGAAATGCATTCCCTTCTTGTAATTGGCAGCACAGTTTTCAACAGCAACTTTCGATGCTATTTTTGAGCCTATATCTGAATATTTCTCACTTCCAAGACCATCAGCCACTGCTGCTATTGTAATTTCTTCTTCTTTGTTATCAAAAACAAAGAAAGAATCCTGGCAGGGTATCCCTACCTCATTGTGGTAGGGACCCGCCATCTTAAATGCAATGTGATTAATCATAAGCAGCACCTCTTCGAGATATTTATGGAGTACCGTTAATCATTCAACCATTTGTCTGTAGGCCTTGAAATACCGAGATTTGTCACATCCGGGTTGCAATCATCACTTATCGTCACCGTCGCTCCAGGAGCACTTGTAGATAAGGCTTTTACACTTGCTCCGATAAATTTAAAGAAACCTTCGAAGTTATATCCATTAGGATCCGACAATTCATAAAACCTAATCGGGAGACCGCTTTCATCTACGCCACAAAGCTGATTGATAGTATCCTTATCATACCCAGGAACTCCAAGAACCCAGAGTTTCATCTTTCCCTCTTCAGTTCTCTGTTTAATCTTCTTCGCAATGTTGGTAACATCACCACCATATCCATCAGTAATGAGAACAATCCATGGCTTTTTAAGTCCTGTTCCAAGTTCTGAATAAAGATGTCCTCTAGACTTCATGCTTTCAACAGCATAATCAAGAGCAGGCTCGATACATGTTCCACCATCCGCATTAAGAGATATGTGTTTCATCTGAGTCATCGGAGTCCAATCCTGCACCACCTCAGGAGTATCATTAAAAGCGATAATCTGAACATCAATTCTGTCAGCAGCTTTTTCATCCTTCATTATGTCCTCAGCACATCTGTTAATTGACTTTTCAAGACGTTCAATCGGCATTCCGTACATTGAACCAGACTTATCAAGAACAAATGAAAGAAGCATCTTTTCCTCATTAACCGGTCCCTGATCGTAACCTTTAAATAAATTTTTTATCATATTCTTTTCCTCCTATTTATAGTAGTCTTGTGATATATCCTTATCATGCATTGTTGAATTTGAGTTTTTAAATGAGATTCCTTGTTTGATTCCAGAATCAAATCCATTCGTAAATCATTGACAAAGCACAGTTTCATCCAAATGCAATTTTTCAATTCTGATATTGAATGAGACTATAGATAGTAATAGCGCCTAAAAAGACTCCATAGATAATGCCTAATATAGAAACTACCAATCCAGCAGATAATGCTTTACCACGATAGTTTGTTTTTCTTGCTAATAAATTACAAATCAATCCTGCACCACCTACTAAAACTCCCACCCCATAAGGAAGACCATTAAGTGCTAAAAGACCAAGAACCAAACTGGTAATTGCCTTAGTTCGTCCCGCACGATCTACTGGTGTCTGCACATGGTTATAGGTTGTATAACTTGGACTATATGCAGGAGCTTTCATAGGAGATACATAATTATATGTAGTTACAGGCACCATAGATGCAGTTATTTGTTGCTGCGCCTTTTGTGTTGGAATATAACCAAGAAAGCGTTTCCTTGCCTCGCAATACGGACATGAGTCTTTGTTACCCTTCCAATAGTAGTCCTGTCCACAGTAAGACAAGTCATTAGCATACATTTTTAAAGCTGCAATCCATTCTTCCGGCTTTGGCCTTGCATTAGGATTCAAATACCCCTTAATAAAAGCTCTTTCGAATAGACTCCTGAGATATTCAGGTATTGAAGTAATATCCGGAGACCAAATAGGTATGTCATATCCCGTAATCTTCTGGAAGTAAAGAGATTCGCCTTTCTCAACAGAACGATCACAATTAGGAACCGGCATAGAATTAACACTGCTCAAATTGCTATTTGTTATATTGTTAGAAGCAGCTTGCCTTCTGGAATAAGGATGCGCTCCATTAAAAAGCATTCTGAATATATGTATTGCAAGCGAGAAGTTATCTGTATTCTCAGTAAACGTTGTACTAGGACAATCCTCATACGTATATCCTTTACACACCTTAATTATTTCCGGAGCAACATAGCCCGGAGCGCAAACTAAACATCTAAATGATTGGTTGCCATGATTAAAGTTATACGAATCACAGTCAACTAGATATACTCTAAGACTCTTTTCATCAATCTTCATATTATTCGGATTCATATCACCAATACACTGCCCAATATCATGTATACGTTTAACACTCTCACATAAATTCACTAGGCATGTAATTTTATCTTTTAAATCAAGATTAAAGTTCTTAGGAGGATATGCATATAAATCATCCAGTTCCTGCCGAGCTGTTATACAAGGCATTCCAAAACCTATGAACTCACGCTTATTATTGTATAGCATACCCATAGGCCATGCAGTAACACCTCCAGTTGCACTGTTAACATTACCATATACTGACACCTGAGCTGCAAGCTTACTCTCCCTTTTCCTCGCATCATTAGAATCGGAATAGACCTTGGCTACACGATTCGGATAATTCTTTATTCTATATATAGCGCCTTCACCGCCTTGCTTGATTGACGGTTCTATAAGTTCTAGTGCGTTACCATTTGACGTATAAACTAACATAGTTGCTCGCTCCTTTTTGCTATCTTTTATCTAATCATGCCATGTAGAATTTATGATTTGACTTCAGTTTCCAGTTTTAAAACTGTATGAATTATTCATCTTTCGATTTATATCAGTTTGAAAAGCTTTTAATTATTAAGGCTCTCGCTATTTAGCACAATTCGTTTTCCACTTATGCTTATAAGTGGAAACTTAGTTAAAACCATTATTGCTAGATATTAGAATCTCAATATAAGGAAGCTAACGAAAGCAAGGAACATATTATGATTGATTATTTATCATTTGAAATCTGCAAATCAGATAATACCTCTCGCTTTTATAAATTTACTCTAGATGATGACAACTTGTTTCTGGAAACATCTTTGGGTCTTAGAGGAATGTACAATTCAAATGGCATACAGACTTATCGTTGTTCTTTTAAATATGCTCAAATAATATCCTCTAAAATCGAACCTTTGAAAATTTCTTCATGGCCCAGAAGATTTCCAAACGATTATGTGCCTGGTAATCCTATTATGGGTTGTGATCCGTTTTCATGGTCAATTGATTACAGGGAAAGCGGTAAGAAAAACACATGTCACATTCGAGGAAAGGGCAATTTTCCAGATGATTATCCTTATGATCTGTTTCTCATAATCCTTAACCAGACACTCCCTGAAAAAGATCTCATCCGTTGGCTTATCAGTTAACCATTAACAATACGCATCTAAATAACATGGGCAAGGCTGAATCATTATACAAGAGGGATAAAATGCAAAAATATACATATTGTGGTAACGAATCCATTTTAAAGCGGAATCTTAAGTTCTTCTTTATATCCAATGTCTGGGTTTTTCTTGTTGGCTTTGCATGGTACTCGTTATTGAGGCGAAATCTTGGTGGTTTGGATCTAATACAATCCTCGGTTATTCTATGTATCTTTCATCTGTTTACATCAGTTATAACCGTCATATCCGAGTGGAGAAAAAGCAAAGACGTTTATGATTCGGTATTCAACACGGTTTTTTCTCTGGGAATATACACGGTAATAACATATTTTGTTTTTAAGGGCAAAATAATAGTTGTTGTGCTATGCATATCAGTGATCTCATTAGCAGTCAGAATAGTATTTCTGATGATGCGATTTCGTACTAATCAAGATAAAAACAAAACAAAAAAAATAATAGTAACTTCCTGTAAAAGGATTTCGTTTGTTGCCTTAAGCATTATTATTCTCATATGCGGTTATACTCGATTATTCGGGCCTGCTCTTATGTATTCATCCGCCAAAGCCACAGTTAATACAGATCAACAATTTGAAGATGCTCTTAAATCCAACATTTCTACGATTAGAAAACTGAATAATGAAGAATGGATTGCCTTGAGTGCAAGCGAACGTCTTGATGTCTTACAGTGTATTTGTGATCTCGAAAGCATAATGCTCGGAGTATCTAACTGCTCCTTAAAAGTAGGGGTTGGCGATCCTGACAAAGGCGATCTTGGTTATTATGATAATCAACGACAGCTCATAGTCATAGACAGTGAACATTTATTGTCGTCTGATTCATGGGAAGTATGCAATACGATATGTCATGAGACATATCACTGTTTCCAGCAGCGCTTAGCAGAATTATACATGAATACAGACAGTCAATATCAAGGTCTTTGCATATTCAATCATGTTGCAAAATACACTCAGGAAATAAATGATTATGTCGATGGGCAGGATAATTTCATAGAATACTATGCACAAGATTTAGAGTCTAAAGCGCGAGAGTTTGCTCTTCAGCAGACCTACTTATTAAAGGAAATAGCTGAAACAGGTTATGTTCCTAAATTAAGTTGAAAACATGAATCATTTTAGTTGTATTTCATCTATCCGATATATGCAACTACTAAGAAAGGACTAATACGATGAATAGTAAGCTAATAGAGATTAGAATGGTCATGCATAATGAAGTGGAATTTGCGTGGAATATATTTCTTGCGGTACATAATGACTACAGTAAAAGACATGACCGAAGACCAGAGAGGATGTCATTTATCGATTTTGAAGACCTCTATAATGAAAACGACAAAGATTTCTATTTTGTATTATATGAATCTCAGGTCATAGGCACTTTCTATGTTGTTAACGTGGATGATTACAATAAAAATCTTGCAAGGATTTGGATTAATCCGGTTTGCGAAAACAGTGATATTATTCCAATTGTGGTAAATAAGTTTGAAGGACTATATGAGAAAGCGAATATGTGGAGTCTCGGAGATTGCCAATTGAAACGGGCAGATATTGAAACATGCGTAAACAATGGCTGGCAGGTGACCTCTTTGATTGAGAGTATGAACGATGGAGTAATAATTGCACACTTGGAGAAGCATTCAAAATGATTATGAAGAGAAAGCGAGGTGATTTTATGCAAAACAAAACCAAGATTACAAGTTTTGATTATGAGGAATTAGACATGAGTGCTCAAAGGTACTGTGTCAGAGGAATATATACAAATGGCATATACATAATTCGGTTTTATTGTGATGAATACATCAACGAAGTATTGAAGAAAATCGGCAGCAACAACTGCAAGTTATCATCTTCACAAAGCATCCAATTATCACATGTGCTAAATAAACTTATCTCTGTCCCTAAGGAATACGATTCGCGCAATCCCCATATTTTAGATGGTTTTGTAGGATCCTTGGTTTTGAACTTTGATGATGGAACCAAAAGATATATTTTCAATGAGCGCGCTTCTAAATTATATGAATATTTAGAAACTAACGCTAACACATTTGCCTATACGAATGAAAGTATTGATTTTCTTGATAAGATCGTTATCGGTAAATTGGAAAATGTGAATTGGGATATTGATACCTTCTTAGGAGGCACCACATAGTTAAATGATATTAATGACAATTATCATTTGATCTGTTCAGCAAAAAACAGGTCTGATTTTGAAGAGTATGTGGATACATATTGGTTGATGAAGAAACTGTGAGAAAGGGCAAATAAATGTTTTTAGATATTGAGGCAAGCATAGATTGGAAGACCATCACGCCGATTTCAAAAGGCTGGTCAAGTGACAAGAAATATCATATACGAACAAAATCAGGAGAAGAACTGCTTCTTCGATTGTCTGACATAGAGCAATTGGAAAACAAGAAAAAGGAGTATGAAATTATAATAAAATACTCAAAGCTTGGCTTCAATATGTCTATGCCAAAGGAATTTGGTACTTGCGATGAAGGTAAAAATGTATATATGCTTCTTTCATGGATGAAAGGAAATGATCTCGAGGAAGTGTTACCGAAGCTTTCCGAAAGGGAACAGTATTTGTTGGGAAGACAAGCCGGCAGTATACTTCGAAAAATACATTCAATCTCCCTCGATAAAGATGATATTCCTCAGAATACGAAGAAAGACAAAAAACTCATGCAGCTTTCAAAATATGAGGATTCACAGGTGAGAATATCTGATGATGAGATAGCTGTTAAATATGTGAAAGATAATATAGACAAAATATGGAAAGAACCACCGGTATACTTGCATGGTGATTTTCATCCCGGAAATCTGATTTATATGAATGATGGTACTATTGGAGTCATTGACTTTAACAGATGGAAAGTCGGGGATCCGTACGAGGAGTTTTACAAACTCGAGCTTTTTGGAACTGAAGTAAGCATTCCATACTGCATAGGTCAGATAGATGCATATTTTCAGGATGATATTCCAATGTATTTCTGGCTTGTGAATTCAGTATACGTTGCGCATGCTTCGTTGTTTTCCATAAAATGGGCTGAGAAATTTGGACAAAAAGATGTTGATTGCATGGTCATAAGAGCAAGACAGGCTTTTCATGATTATAAGCACTTTAAAGAATGTATTCCTCGTTGGTACACAGATAATTATAGCAAAGAACTTAAAGAAGCAGAAATATTATAGTGTACCGCATTAAAGCAAAACCTTGGCATAGAATCGTATTTAAAACAATGGGCAATTCGTATGGCATCAGTCTTTGAAGTCATACACCAACTTGCCAGAAAAGATTTCCTATTTTTCTTCAATTCAGAATTGATAAAACCAATATCAGCACCTTCTAAATCTCGTGCGAACAAAAGACACTGCTATGAATACTTAATTTAATTATATTTTTACAGAAATATTACTTATACGGTTTCATTAATCAGATTTTACTAAATCGTCAAATTCTATTTTTTGGGATTTCCAAGTTTTAGCAGTAATCGATCAAGCTAATATAATAGGGAAGGTTTCCTGACGAACTACATGCAAACTCGAGATGTTTTGCTGTTCCCGAACGGGAATAACAGCAAGGTATTATTTAGTCTGACTCCATTACTCAATTGACTCCAATTTGTACCACACTGCCGCGAAAGACTATGATAGACAGTGATAGAATCTTTTGTAAGATTAGTATGTTAAGTGTCGGACATGGAAGACTAAGATAGAACAGGATTGAACATGCTGATTTCACTGGAGCCGTCCCGACAATGAAACCTTTGGGCTAAGTCAAAACCCTGAAGCGCAATAAATTAGGGCCTTTGAAGGTTTTTGCAAATTGCGTGTGACTCCAAAGTGACACCATTTTGACTCCAATTTATGCAAAATGCGTCAACCACAAGGGGTTTGCAACTATACGACGATAATTTTGACTCCACAGAAAAACATATCTGTGGAGTCTTTTTGTGAAAGTATTCGAAAGTAATCGAATCCAATCGAATGAATGTCCTACATAGGCTCGGTTTACTTCGACTTATACCGAATTACCACTTTCTAATCTCCCGTTTTGCCCTCCGGACGATCGCACATTGGTCTCTAACTGAACTTCCGTTTATTCTTATGCTAAAGAAAATGGAGGTATTGTCGATGCTCATAATTTGGGGCGGATCCCTGGCTGTTTTCCTGAACAAACTCTGGAGATCAATGTGCAGAATCGAGAAGGTTAAAGACGACTATAAGGAAACCGTCAAGCGTTACGGTGTCTATTACTTCTGTATTGATGATCTCCCGCTATGAGACGTAAATCTGTAGCTGAGGAAAGACCGGAACTTGTGCCCCAGTGGGGCACAAGTAACACAATCTCCCCTGATAAAGTGTCCTGCGGTTCTCACCTTAAGGTTTGGTGGGTCTGCGATAAAGGACACGAATGGGAAGCAATCGTAAAGAACAGAGCCCTCCTGGGCACCGGCTGTCCCTACTGCGAACATAGAGCTACGCTAAAAGGTTATAACGACCTGGCTACCCTTAATCCTGAACTGGCCAAGTCCTGGTCCCCCAAGAATAACCTGAAGCCTTCTGAGGTATCCCCTGCTTCTAATCTTGAAGTCTTATGGGTCTGTGAGAAGGGTCACGAATGGAAAACACGCATTGCCGATCGATCTGAAGGACATGGCTGCCCTTACTGTGTCGGACACAAGGTCTGGAAAGGCTACAACGACCTCTCCACTACTCATTCGGAGCTTCTATCCGAGTGGTCCGACAAAAATAAACTCTCCCCTGATGAGATAACCTACAAGAACCGGTCCAACGTCTGGTGGCACTGCAACAAGTGCGGAAACGACTATCAGGCCGTTGTTTTCGCAAAAGCAAACGGCCGTGTATGTCCTTACTGCGTAGCCGGAAAGATCGCCCGAAGACGCGAAAAGAGACTGCAGTTACGTAAAACGGCTGAGAACTTCCCTTACTACCTTCCGCAACTTGCAACGATCTACTATGCCCGCAAACGAGGATATAGAGTCGTTACTGACTCGGATTTTCCTGCAGGAATACCTGTAAGCTCCTACATACCGAGCCTTAGGCTGATAATTGATGTCTGCGATGCTCCCAAAGAGCTCTATATTAAGAAATATATGAGTAAGGTAAACAGCATTAAATACATTAGCATGCCTAAAAAACTGTCTGAAGAAGAGATAATCGGCCGTGTCATCAAGGCATTCTCCGATTCACACGTTTACATGTCATTCTCCCCTGCTGAGGATCTGGAAAGAATCAGGAAGAACTACTTCCACTGGCGGACAAATAATAATGGCTAATCCAAGTAAAACCTGAGATTAGCCGTTATTATAGCTTTTATTTCTTCTGAAACGGCTTTTCTCCGCCCCAGACGATCTCCTCGTTATACTTTTCGCAGATTAGTTTGCACAAC
>JAILGF010000103.1 GCA_024696945.1 Lachnospiraceae bacterium
AGCGGAAAAGTGAATGTGAAGGATTTTTCCATATCAAGACTTGAACTTACGGTGAGCTCCGGTGTAGCAAGGACGATAAAGCTTATACCATACTCTGTAGTTACAGAGGTCGGTTCTGCAAAAGTAAAGACTGATCAACAGTGCAGATGGATAAGAGATGAACAGGATATAGTTAAGATTGCTGTAGTAGAGCGTCATCACGGCAAGGGTACCGTGGGCCTGGGACTGCTGGAAGGTTTCGGGCTGAGCGGTGGTGCGATTGCTACCAGTGTTGCTCATGATTCACATAATTTCATCGTAGCCGGAGATGATGACAATGATATGGTAATGGCCATAAATAAGCTGATCGAAATGGGCGGCGGTATGGTCGTAGTATCAAAAGGAGCGGTATTGGGCAGCCTTCGCCATGAGATAGCGGGACTTATGACAGACCGACCCGGAAAAGAAGTCGCAGATGATTTAAAAGCGTTGGAGATACTGGCTCGTGAGAGGCTGCATATCAATGATCATGCGGATCCGTTTATGACACTTTGCTTTATGGCTCTTCCGGTAATCCCGGAATTAAAGATCACAGACAACGGACTTTTTGATGTGCGTAAGTTTAAACCTGTTACGATAGAATTAAATTAATTATGCATATGGATAAGAAAACTAAGAATCCCACAAAACCTAATAAAACAAAACAGCTTGATCTTTCAATAAACGATCATTCGTTAAAGCTGTTGATCACCCACTTCTCCGTAATTTCTGCACTGGAATTGCTGGCTTACGGAGTTGGTGGTTTTTTTTCTGTTTTAGCGGCATACATCTGGTTATTCACGGGTATTTTCTGGGTAGGATATTTTTTGTCAAATGCCGGACTTACTATAGTTAATGATATAAAAAAGAAGAAATTTGTTTTATTAGGTGTATTTTCATTTCTTATAATATTCCTGCATATCTTTATCGGAAATATCTCCTTTTCAGATATAAATCCCGACGCAACTCAGCAGCTTGCAGCAGGACTGAAGTCATTTGACTCTGCTGATTTAAACTATACCGGTACAGCATTTCTGGGGTATCCAAACAGACAATATGTAATTGCCGCTATCCCTGCTCTTATATTCGGACGCAGCATATGGACAGCCCATGCCGGTTTTGGAATTATGTTCCTCATCGGGCTAACCGTACTGTTTATTAATTTAAGAACATGGCTTAAAAAGAATTCTATAAAAGAAGAATATGCACTTCTTCCCTGCTTTGCATTTCTTGCATTTCCGTTTATAACAGAATACTATATGAATTTTGAACAGGCGATAACTCCTGTTGCACTTACAATGCTTGGGATAGGACTTTTTCTGAAGCTCACGATGGAGCAGGATATTTTATCGATCTTGGCGGTTTCGTATGTCGGGTGTCTGATGGCGGATTCCTATACTCCGGTACTGGCTTCGTTAGGTTTACTATTGGTATTCCTTTGTCTTTATGCCATTAAGATTAAAACCGGTAAATCTGATATAATAAAAAACCAAACCGGAGATATTAAATCTATCTCATATGCCTGTTTCGGATGTGCAGCCAATATCCTGGTCTTTTTTATAGCGACCTATATCTCGGGACGATCGGACAGGCTTACGGAATTCAGAGAAAATACTTCTTTAGTAAAAACCGCATTAACTACATGGAAAGAGTTCTTTACGGATGCAAATGTCCGTTTCCTAGGGCTTTTTGCCGGAGCAGTTATATTGTATATGCTGCTTTCCGTATCATTAAGATTAAAGGTCGCAGATTTACTGGTATCTCTCTGGGTTTTGGGAGTGGTTTTCTTATCTGATTATATGACCGGCTATACAGCATATGATAAAGCATGGGTTATGCAAAGAAATATGGTTGTGATCCCTGTGCTCATTGTTTGTATTTTTATAGCAATAGTTAATTTCCTAAAAAAACATGAGCTGACTATCAGCCAGCCCATTCAGGTTATACTTATCATATTCTTTTTTGCGACAGGTTTGTTTAATTTTATGCAGCCCCACAGGTCATTTAAATACTTTGGTTTTATCCAGCCCATGAAGTATGCGATAGACTATATAGACGAAACCCTAAAAGAAAACGGATTGAAAAACACAGATGAATTTAACCTGATAATCTATACGGATAATGTTCTTCAGAGCAATATTCATGATTATGCTGCATTTTTCTATCCGAATGCAACTACCTATTCCGAGTCCGGTTACCTATATAATAGCAGCTTAGATTATTCAAAACCGAGTATTTATCTTGCAGAAGATACAAGGCTAAAAACTTTAGAGCCCGACAATGCCGGTGCCGATACATATATAAAATTCTTAAAGTCTGCAACCGGCAGTAAAACCTACAAAAATATAAGGTACGGCACCGAAATAACCTGGCATATGAAATATATAACGCCATAAAAGCTCAATAAAGTTTACGGTTTTTTTGTGGGTATCAGTTTACGTATGAGTGCTCTACGGTGATCACACAGTTGAATCTCGGATCAGACCTTTTGAGCGTTTCCTTAAGCTCCTCAGTAAACCTCCTGCATTCTTCCTTATTATATGAATAAGGAAGTACCAGATCAAAAATAAGATTTATCTGATCCGTTCCGCTTACCATACGGAAATCATGTATGGATGCTGACGGATCTTTTTCTTTTACGGCATCCGAGATTATTTTTCTGGTACTCTGTACCGCTTCGTTATCCGTATCTATCGGATCCAT
>JAILGF010000168.1 GCA_024696945.1 Lachnospiraceae bacterium
GTACCAGAAAAACCTTCTGCTTGCAGCAAGCTTAAATCGCCCGCTTTCATAACTGAATATTTCAGCTGCATAAGAAAATCCCTCATAAGACTTATAAACAGTCCTATGAGGGATAGTGCCTTTCAGGCTTTACGCTTCAGATATTAGTGGGTGCTGTATGGGTGCTACCGTCAGTTTTTGAGTAGTTCTCAGCACGTTTTTCAGGCAAAAAGAAAACCTCGCAAACGCAATGTTTACGAGGCTTTTCGTTGTTTTTGATAAAAAAGTAAGTTCGCGACTGATTATCTCTTTGAGAACTGAGGTGCACGACGAGCTGCCTTCAAGCCGTACTTCTTTCTTTCCTTCATACGAGGATCACGAGTTAAGAAGCCTGCCTTCTTAAGAAGGGGTCTGTACTCCTCTGAATCTGCCTGAAGAAGGGCACGTGAAATACCATGTCTGATAGCACCAGCCTGGCCGGTGAATCCGCCGCCATGAACGTTAACAAGTACATCAAACTTATCAAGGGTGTTGGTAAGCTCTAAGGGCTGACGAACAACAACCTTTAAGGTCTCAAGACCGAAATATGTATCAATATCTCTCTTATTAACAGTAATCTTGCCTGTTCCGGGCATTAAGTATACTCTTGCAATACTGCTTTTTCTTCTTCCTGTTCCATAGAACCTGGATGTATCTTTAGCCATTTTCATATTCTCCTTTCACCAGATTAGCTAAGCTTTGTGTCGATAACAAGTACTTCGGGCTTCTGAGCCTGCTGCTCATGCTCGGGACCTGCATATACATGAAGCTTCTTGATCATTTCACGTCCGAGTGCTGCTTTGGGAAGCATGCCTTTTACTGCAAGACGGATAACTTCCTCAGGCTTCTTTGCAAGCATCTGACGGAGTGTTGTCTCACGAAGTCCACCCGGATAATCTGAGTGATTGTAGTAGATCTTCTGATCAAGTTTCTTACCTGTAACCTTGATTTTAGCTGCATTAACAACGATAACATTGTCACCCATGTCAAGGAAAGGTGTGAAGGTGGGCTTATTCTTGCCTCTTAATACACTAGCGACCTGTGCGCAAAGACGACCTAAGGTCTGGCCTTCTGCGTCAACAACATACCATTTTCTCTCAATGGTCTTTCCACTGGGCATAAAGCTCTTTGTTGTATCCATTTCTGTTCCTCCTGTAATTATATGTATCGGAGCGAGTATAATATGATTTTTTATTTTTGTCAATGCTTTAATTGAATATTTTTTTAAAAATTTGCAAAAAACTTTTTCTTTAAACCCAAAAAGTCATTTTTGTAGTTACTTTTTATAGTCTCCCGAATCATACTCAATCCCGACCAGTTTTAATCCTTCTGCGGGTGCTTTCGGACCGGCTTTTGTCCTATCACAGGCGTCAAGTATGGTTTTTACATATTCGGGAGGATAGAAATGATATCCGACCTTAACCAGCGTACCGACTATTATACGCACCATATTGTATAGGAAGCCGTTTCCGCTGATACGGATTTTTATATCATGTGCCATATAAACCCGACGATCATTTTTTTCAATCAGAGAACCGTCCAGCTGATCGATCTTATCGCATAGTATTTCAATCGAATATACATTCCTTACAGTGGTTTTCACCTGCGCATGTGCCGAGCAGAAGCTGGAGAAATCGTGTTCTCCTTTAAGGTACTCTGCTGCCTTGCGCATAGCATCGATATCGAGGGGCACATAAACAAAATATGAATATCTTCTCTTCAAGGGATCCGGATGGACCGCGTTATATATGGAATATTCGTAGGTCTTGGTACAATCCGCATGCCTCGGATGAAAATCCGGCTTTACCTCACAGCTTTCCAGGCAAACAATATCCTTTGGCAGGCGCTGATTCAGTGCAAAGCATATTTTTTCGGCAGGGATCCGGGTCTCGGTGTCAAAAACAGCCACATTCCCGTCGGCATGCACGCCTGAATCGGTCCGTGAAGCCCCGGCAATATCAATATCTTCCTTCAAAAGCTCACTCAATGCCTTGTTTATCACCTGCTCCACGGCTACTCCGTTAGGCTGTATCTGCCACCCGACATAATCTGTTCCGTCATATGCAATTTTCAGCATTATGCGTCGCACCGTTTTTCTCTCCTTTTCCTTTCGGATCATACTGTCATATTATCTTATAGCTTATTGCTGTTTACGTCAATTAAAATGTACTATACTTTCTTTAAACTTAATGTATTCCTTCTGTAGAACAATTATCGTTATTCTACGGTATAAATATCTCTCCGACCACAATTCCTACCAATACCAGATATGCTACAAGGTCGCGTTTGTGGTACTTTAAGGGTTTCATTTTGGTTCTGCCGTCTCCTCCGTGATAACAGCGGGCTTCCATGGCTTCGGCAAGTTCTCCGGCACGCCTGAAGGCTGATACAAACAGCGGTACGAGTATGGGAATAAGTGCTTTGGCTCTTTTTATGGGCCCGCCGGTTTCAAAATCAGCACCTCTTGCCTGCTGGGCTTTCATTATTTTGTTGGTTTCTTCCATCAGGATAGGTATGAATCTTAATGCGATCGATACCATCATGGCAAGCTCATGCACGGGTACCTTAAATACCTTTAAGAAGCCGAATACGCTTTCCATACCGCTTGTAAGATTGTTAGGGGTAGTGGTATATGTCATTATGGATGAGCCCAAAACCAGCATTATTAGCCTTAAACCCATAAAGAGTGCGGAATAGATTCCTTCCTTTGTTACCGAGAATATCCACCATTCTCCTATTACTTCACCCGGTGTTAAGAGAAGGTTAAATATCATCATGAACAGCAATAGGAAAATAATGGGGCGCATTCCTTTAAGTACGTATTTCGGAGGAAGCTTTGCCAAGGCTATAATACTTACAATAAAACCGCCTGCAAGCAGGAAGCCCCAGAAAGTTTTGAACAGAAATAAGGCTACTATAAAAATTATAGTACCCAAAAATTTCGTTCTGGGGTCGAGCCTGTGTATCACGGACTCCACCGGATAATATTGTCCTATTGTAAGATCTCTTAGCATTTCTATTTCCTTCTGTTTCCATTTAAAATGGATTCTACTGCTTCATCTATCGTCAGGCAGTTTCTGTCCACGTCCAGTCCCCTGTCGGCAAGCCGTCCCATAAGCTCGGTGCACTGCGGAACTTCAAGACCCATTTTTCTTAAATCTTCCGCATGTGCAAATACCTTACGCGGTTCGTCGTCATATTTTATCTCGCCGTCATCTATGACTATAAGTCTTTCGGCAAACTCTGCCACGTCCTCCATGCTGTGTGACACAAGTATGACGGTGATGCCTTTTGCTTCGTGTATTGCCTTCAGGAGGTTTAATATCTCAAAACGTCCCATGGGGTCGAGGCCGGCTGTGGGTTCGTCCAAAATAAGTATTTCAGGGTTCATTGCAAGGATACCGGCTATAGCCACACGCCTTTTCTGTCCGCCGGAAAGCTCGAAGGGCGAGGCGTCCAGAAGGTCTTCGCTTATACCGACCGCCCTTAAGGAACCGTATGCCAATACTTCAGCCTTAAGCTTATCAAGCCCCATGTTGGTGGGTCCGTAAAGGACGTCCTTTATTACGGTGGCTTCAAAAAGCTGATGCTCGGGGTATTGGAATACAAGGCCTACCTTTCGGCGCAGCTCGGTCATTTTGAAATCCTTATCGTATATGTCCTGCCCGTTAAAGTATATGCTTCCGGAGTCTGCTTTGATCAGTCCGTTCATATGCTGGATGAGCGTGGATTTTCCGGAACCGGTGTGCCCTATGAGGCCTATGAACTCGCCGTCGGGGATTGTGAGGCTGATGTTCTTCAGTGCTGCGGTCTCAAAGGCTGTGCCTTTTCCGTAGTAGTAGTTTATTTTATCAAGTATGAGAGACATTTTTCGGCTTACCCCCTATCTCCGGTTGCCAGAGCCTCTACCAGCTCGTCGACGGTCAATACGCACTCCGGCAGGTTCATTCCCTTTTGGCGGAGGCGATGGGCAATCTCGGTAACCTGGGGAACATCGAGCTGGTATTCTTTTAAGAGATCAACTTCCTTGAATATTTCCCTGGGGGTTCCGGAAAGCTTTATATTTCCCTTGTTCATGACAAAGATTTTATCGGCTCCGATAACTTCGGTCATGTAATGGGTAATGAGGATTATTGTAATGTCTTCATTTTTGTTGAGCTCGGTGATGGTCTCAATAACCTCACGCCTGCCTTTTGGATCGAGCATTGCGGTGGGCTCGTCAAGAACTATGCACTCGGGCTTCATAGCAAGTATTCCGGCTATCGCCACTCTCTGCTTCTGACCTCCCGAGAGGTTATTCGGAGATTTTTCCCTGTATGCGGTCATGCCAACCTTATCGAGTGCGAATGCCACCCTTTCCCATATTTCCTTTGTTGGAACACCGATATTTTCAGGTCCGAAGCCAACGTCCTCTTCCACAAGGCTTGCTATTATCTGGTTGTCGGGATTCTGAAACACCATACCCGTTTTCTGACGGATCTTTAAGTGGTTATCTTCGTCTTTTGAATCCAGCCCCTCAATATATACAGTGCCTTCGGTAGGCGTAAGGAGTGCGTTTATATGCCTCGCGAGTGTGGACTTTCCCGAGCCGTTCGCTCCGAGAATTGCGATGAAATCTCCTTTTTTAACGTCAAGGTCTATTTCATCGAGAGCCTTGTTTATGCTCTCAACGTTTCCTTCCTCGTCACGCCTTATATATTCAAATGTTACTTTATCGAAATTTACCATATTTCAGACTCGTTTCTGTTCTATACTAAAAAAACATGCACATTATAACACACTATCTTTTTATTTGCCAGTATTTTCTGAAGTATTGTACAGGCAGCACTTTTTTAGGTCTTAAGTAAGGATGTTGCAAAATACAGCCTTAGCTTGTGCAAGGGATAGGTGATGCCGCAGGCTTCTTTCATGAGAGCCAGCAGCCTTGACTTTGCGGCGGATATCTCATTCATTTCAGTATCGCCTATCTCACGGTTTCCGTATGCAAAGCTTTCGTATGTATTAAAGAATGAGAAATCTATAGGTTTTTGTTTTGTTCCGGGTTTTACGTCCCTGCTGCAGCGTAAGGAGAACTCTTCTATGGTTTCATCCTCGGTCCTCAGTACCTTAAGCTCCCTTAAGATATTCAGTATATCCTTTAGTTCCAAAGTATAGAGCCTGTCGGGGCTCATCCTCTTTCTTCTTATCTTATTGATGGCTACGGTAAATACTACAAGGAATATAAGACTGCATATGATAATGCCTAGGATTATCAGGATAAGCATGCTTGAAACACGGCTTTCACCGTGATTTTCCTCATATTCCTCATCTACAACCACTACCGGATCGTATTTTGGTGTATAGTCGGGAACATATTCTTCCATGTCATAGTCGCTGTATTTGCCCGAGAATATCAGCCATCTGCCGTAACGCTCGCGTGCAAACCCGGGTGTGGGCTCGAAGGCTATCCAGCCCTTGCCTTCAAAATACACCTCCGGCCAGGTGTGTCCGTACTTATTATATACTATGGTATCCTGATTGGATTCAACGGGGAGCTTGTACCCCTGGACCACTCTTGAGGGATAACCCATTACCCTCGCAAGCAGGCAGAATGCGGTTGCGTAATGTACACAGTATCCGCTTTTCTTTTCGAGCAGGAAGTAATTGAGGAAATCGCCCTCATTTTGTACATAATCCGGAAGTTCTCCTCCTGAAAGTGTATATTCGTAACTTGAAAGCGCCTCCTCCACAGCCTTAAGCTTTCCGTATGCCGTGGTTTCGTCTTTTGTTGCAATATCTATCCATTCTCTGACCGAATCTCTTACCGTAGGGCTCGAGGTGTAATTTGCTTTTATAAAACTTCTGTATTCCGAAAGATCCTCATATTTAAGTCCCGAATAGGATTTCCCGAGGTATTCCGTTTTGGCGCTCAAAAATGCATCCATATCGTCCGTAAGGTCTGTCTCCAAAAAGTCCATAAACGGAAGGCTCGCGTAATTCATCTGGTAATAATCTACGCTGTATTCCGTGCCGTACGTTTTCCAGTCTGTATATAAGAGATGCTCGTTATTCGGCACAACCTTGTCGCCCGAGGGAGATGTATATGTGGGGATAAGCTTTGCAGGAAGGAACTTGATCCTGGTCACGATGTCAAGATATCTTACCTTTAATGTCGCATGCTTTAATATATCGTTTCTCGTGCTGCTGTCAAAATTGACAACCCCGTATAAAGTTTCAAAGGCATCCATTGTGGAATAGTCCTTTGTGGTGTTTACGGTATTCTGCCAGCCGCCGTTCTTAAAGGTGTTGAATATTTCGCCTTTAAGATAACAGCTGCCGTATATACGGCTTTCGGCATATATCTGCATGAGCTCCTTGTCGTCTATTGAGGAATTATCATAGTTCATGGACTCATCGTAACCGAAACGGACAGTGGCCCATTCACCTTCAGAGGAGGAGAACTTAAGTGAGAGCTCGTGCGCTATCTCATTTATCTTATCAACCGCTATGTTATAAAGCCTCTTGGCCCAGTTCCAGCTTATGGGATCATCGGGCTTGGGAATAAATGCGATGATGGTGAAAATAAGCAAGAACGGCATGATAAAGGTGGTGTACCTTCTTATTCTTGCGGATTTCTTTTCCTCACCGTGCTGCTCCTCTTCTTCATCGTCTTCGTGGTTTCCGAGTCTTGCTTTGTCGGATCTGAATGCCCGTGATACGGAGAAGGCTATATAGAAAACTATGAGTGCGGGGCTCGCGGGATATATCATAAAGTGCCCGAAAAGAACGACAAACAGATATATCAGCAGTCCACCGGAAGCTATAAGATGAAGTATTGTCAGATTGTCTGCGATAAGGAATAAAACAAATGCCGCAAACCCTATGATAACAAGCTTGAACAGGACACTGTTCAGTATAAGCAGTGCATCCTCCTTGTCGATAAGAAGCGCAAAAATACCCGCGACGAGTACTATAGCCGGGATGAGATATAGATGTATCCTGTGGTAGATCAATAAAATGACATTAAAAGAAAGACTGATCAGCAGGACGGAAATGATATTCTTTCCTGTGATTAGCTCGGGATCGATGAAATTATAGATTTCAAAGAAGATGAGCAGTGCTATCGCCGATGTGAGTATAAAGCGATAGCAGATGTCGGTAATCTCTCTTTTCATGAATTTTCCTCTTGCCGGTGACATCACGTAAATCTTTGGATGCCGCCTTCATCTTACAATACCTTGGATATGTCGTCCTCGGGATTCACCGGGATCACCTTCTGGTTTCCGAGCGTGATTATCTCGGATACATCCGGTGAAAAACCTACATAATATATAACAGTGTTTATTCCAAGAAGCGAAAGCTCATAAAGCCGCTTGTTTAATTCTGCATCCACAGAGGTTATTACGAGGAATGCCAGCATACAGTTTTTAAAAGCAGTACCTGTCAGGACCTGATCGAGTGCTACAGCGGCATTTTCGTCCTCCATAAACCTTATCTGTGAAAAGGAGTTAAGGAAAAGCTCCATTTCTCCTGAAGTACTGCTGCTGACGGTCTTTATACCGGTCTGGTCAAAGAAGCATGAAACCGGTATCGAGTATGTAGAAAAATAATCCGTAAGTGCCAGAACTATCTCCATACACTTGTTTTCTACGGGTATATATACATATTCATCATCGGAAATTCTTTTTGAATCGATAAATACCGAAATACCCTGGCGCTGCTCCCCGTAGGTGAGCCTGCTTTTAAGCTTTCCTGTTTTTGCCGTTGATTTCCAATGTATTCCCTTTAAAGGATCTCCGGGAACATATTCACGTACGGCAGCATCAAAATCGGTTGAAAGATTGGGATTTTCCTTGTGTGCCGAAAGAGCAAGGTCGGGAACGCTTCTTAAGGCATCAAGCTTGATAATCCTCGGTGAAACAACTGCACCCAAAGGCTCAGGTACATGGTATGTGATACGGAAGAGCTTAAAGAAATCAACTATACTGATCTCTTTTATTCCTACGAAATAATCGCCTCTGTAACGACATATAAGAGTTGTGTCAAAGCGGACGCTCTCTCCCGGCAGCAGCTCATATACAACCGCCGATTCATGCAGCTTCCTGTTCTTCTTTTTAATCTCCGATTTTTTCAGCTTCCTCTTTTTGCCATCCGGATTATCCTTGTTTTTTACCGCTTTATTATCAGCGGTATCCTCCTGAGCATTGTTTTCAAGTTCTTCTATATGGGAAAAAGTGGAGTATGTGCCGATGCTTATATGGCAGAAGTTGAGCAGATATTCGTTCTGGAGAACGAAGTAATACGGAACTGGCTCGTATGTCGTGATATGTTTCGAGCCTATAACCTGATATATCCTAAAGAAGCAATATACGAACAGCAGGTAAACGAGAGAAACGGGCGTAACAAATAAAAGCCCGAAAAGCAGTGAATAGCTGACCGGGCCACCGTAAAAGCTGGCAAGAACAGTTGCCGCAACACATAATAGAAAATAGATAATACGGTTTCTTTTCATTGTTTTTTAGTTACCTGCGGGATCGATCGGTACTTTAACTGTTGCTATAAGCGAGCGCAGAATGGTATCCGGATCCTCGTGTGACATTCTTGCCTCCACGGACAGCGGAAGCCTATGAAGAAGTACCGGAACGTACAGCCTCTTAACATCGTCAGGCTTAACAAAATCGCGTCCCGCCATAAGTGCATTCGCTTGGCATGCGCGCACGAGCGCAAGCATGGCACGGGGACTTGCGCCGGTCATAAAGCGTTTTTCGTTTCTTGTAGCCACGATTATATTGTGGATATACTCTAAAACAGAATCCTTAACGGTTACCTTCTTTACCAGTTCCTGGAGTTCTTCGATATCCTTCATGCTGCAGACGCTGCCCAGGGTTTCAACCTTTTTGTCGTTAAGGAACATGTCCGCAAGCCTCAGTTCATCCTCCTTTGAAGGATAACCTAAGGAAAGCTTCATCATGAATCTGTCAAGCTGTGCCTCGGGAAGCGGATAGGTTCCTGCAAATTCTATGGGATTCTGGGTGGCAATAACCATGAAGATACCTTTGATCTCATGTGTTTCACCATCCACGGTCACCTTGTGCTCCTGCATGGCTTCAAGCAATGCAGACTGGGTTTTTGGAGGAGTACGGTTTATCTCGTCGCCCAGGAAGATATTGTTCATTATAGGACCGGGTCTGTATTCAAAAGCCTTTGTTGCAGTATTGTAAATGGTAAGTCCCGTAATGTCGGACGGAAGGGTATCCGGAGAAAACGAAACTCGCCCGAAGCTGCAGTTTATGGAGTGCACCAAGGAGAGCGCAAGTGTTGTCTTTCCTACTCCGGGCACATCCTCCAACAGCAGATGTCCGTTTGAAAGGAGACAGCACAGGCAGAAATCAAGTATGTTCTCATTTCCTGCGAATGTGGTTTTAATGTTATCCTTTATTTTGTTTATCAGCTCCGAAGCGTTTATTGCCATATCGTCCATTCTCCTTATTTATCTAGAGTAATGCCTTACATCCATTTCATTATCGTATATAAGACATTATTTGTCAAGTTATCTATGGAGCGCTCTGAGCTTATCGCATATAAAAAACGGCATGCTGAACATGCCGTTTTCAATGATATATATCTGCAATTAAACAAGCTCGATAAGAACTTCCATAGCAGCGTCGCCCTTACGGGGACCGATCTTGATGATACGTGTGTAGCCACCGTTGCGGTTAGCGTACTTAGGTGCGATCTCTGTAAAAAGCTTATCAGCAAGGTTGATCTTCTTGGTGTTCTTCTTCTTTCCTGCTGCATCCTCGGGAACCTCTGTGATGTCATAGAGGTAAGCGTTCATCTTTCTTCTTGCAGCGAGTCTTGAAGGCTTATCCTTCTTGATCTCCTTCTGAACTTCATCAAAAACTGTAACCTTCTTGCCGTCAACTTCTTCCTTAACGCGTCCGCCGTTCATATCCTTGCGGGCAACCTTAGAAGTTACGGTAACGGTCTCATAGTTATCTCTTTCCTTAACAGCTAAAGCTATAAAGCTCTCAGCTATTCTACGGATTTCTTTAGCTTTGGTATCTGTGGTCCTGATCTTCCCATGATAAAGAAGATTGGTAACCTGATTTCTTAAAAGAGCTTTTCTCTGATCGGCAGTTCTTCCAAGTTTTCTATAACCGGCCATTTCTTTTTCCTCCTGATCTAATGTAAAAAAGTAAATTAATCCTCACTCTCTCTAAGTGACAGACCAAGTTCTTTAAGCTTTGCAAGAACTTCGTCGAGGGACTTACGTCCTAAGTTACGAACCTTCATCATATCATCGGCTGTCTTGTTAACAAGCTCGCCTACGGTATTGATGCCTGCACGCTTTAAGCAGTTGTAAGAACGTACTGAAAGCTCGAGTTCATCAATATTGATATTGATAACGTTCTCTGTGCTTCCGCTCTCGGGCTTCTGCTCAATGATAACTGCCTCTCTGCCCTTGTCGGATATGTCGATGAATGTCTTTAAATGCTCGCTTAATACCTTGGCTGCAAGGCTTACTGCCTCTTCGGGAGTGATGGTACCCTTTGTCCATACATCAAGTGTGAGTTTGTCATAGTCAGTAACCTGGCCTACACGGGTGTTTTCAACACGCATGTTAACACGCTCAACAGGAGTATAGATAGAGTCAACTGCAATGACACCGATAGGAAGCTCGGGGCTCTTGTTCTTGTCAGAACTTACATAACCTCTGCCCTTGGTAATAGTCATTTCAATTTCAAGTCTCGAATCAGCTCCGCCGTTTAATGTAGCAATTACTAATTCAGGATTCAATATCTCTATGTCTGAATCCGCATGGATATCGCCTGCTGTAACGACTCCTTCACCTTCAAAATCTATATAAGCTTTCTTGGGTTCGTCTGAGTCACTGTTATTCTTGATAGCAAGGCTCTTGATATTCATGATTATCTCAGTAACATCCTCCTTAACTCCGGGGATACCGCAGAATTCATGAACAACTCCGGGAATCTTGATACTGCTGACTGCAGCACCGGGGAGTGAAGAAAGCATAATCCTTCTCAAAGAATTGCCGAGGGTGATACCGTAACCTCTCTCCAACGGTTCAACAACAAAGCGACCATATTTCTTGTCCTCAGATATCTCTGCAATTTCAAGTGATGGCGTTTCAAAACCGAACATTTACTTGAACCCTCCTTATTCTTTATTTGATTTTTATTTGGAGTACAACTCGACGATAAGCATCTCGTTAACGGGAACGTCAATCTGCTCTCTTGTAGGAAGCTCTTTAACTGTTCCTGTGAGATTCTCGTGGTCAGCCTCAAGCCAAGCGGGAACAATACGTCCGCCGGTTACTTCAAGGATATCCTTGTATCTCTGTGCTGACTTAAACTTCTCCTTAATAGCGATGGTGTCGCCTGCCTTAAGGGTGTATGAAGGAATGTTTACACACTTGCCGTTTACCAGAACATGTCTGTGATCAACAATCTGTCTAGCTTCCTTCCTTGTTCTTCCGATACCTAAACGGAAAAGAACGTTATCGAGTCTGAGCTCAAGGAGAATCATGAGGTTTTCACCTGCTGTGCCGGTTCTCATTTTCTCAGCCTTAGCAAACATATTTCTGAAAGGCTTCTCAAGTACGCCGTAAATGAATTTAGCCTCATGCTTTTCTTCTAACTGTAATCCGTATTCACTGACCTTCTTGCCGGCTCTTGCAAAAGTCCTGTTTGACTTCTTGTCAATTCCGAGGAAACCGGGCTCAATTCCTAAAGATCTGCACTTCTTTAATACGGGACCCATATCTCTTGCCATGTCTCTATATACCTCCTATTATACTCTTCTGCGCTTGGGTGGTCTGCATCCGTTGTGAGGAACGGGAGTAACATCCTTGATGCTGGTAACGTCGATTCCGCAAGCCTGTAAAGCACGGATTGCTGCTTCACGTCCCGATCCGGGTCCCTTAACCATAACGTCAACTGACTTTAAACCATGTACAACTGCTGCCTTTGCTGCTGTCTCTGCAGCCATCTGTGCTGCGTAAGGAGTGGACTTCTTTGAGCCTCTGAATCCTAATCCGCCGGCACTTGCCCATGAAATAGCATTTCCCTGAGCGTCTGTAAGAGTAACTATTGTATTGTTAAAAGATGACTGGATATGTGCCTGTCCGCGGTCAATGTTCTTCTTAACACGCTTTTTTGTGACTTTTTTAGCTGTTGCTTTTGATGCCATTGGTAGCCTACCTCCTAATTATTTCTTCTTGTTCGCAACGGTACGCCTAGGTCCCTTGCGAGTTCTTGCGTTATTCTTGGTATTCTGTCCGCGAACGGGAAGTCCCTTTCTATGACGGATACCTCTGTAGCATCCGATTTCCTGAAGCCTCTTAATGTTAAGGGCTGTTTCACGACGCAGATCACCTTCTACCATGTATTCTGCATCTACGATCTTAGCGATCCTGGCAACTTCGTCGTCTGTCAGATCACGAACTCTTGTGTCCGGATTGACACTAGCTTTTTCCAAAATCTTGTTGGAACTAACCCTGCCTATACCATATACATAGGTAAGGCCAATTTCGATACGCTTATCTCTTGGTAAATCAACACCACTGATACGAGCCATAAACGCTTTTGCACCTCCGTATAAAATAATAATAGCCGGTCTTAAACCGGCATGAACACAAAGCTCCCTTTTGCCTTTCGAATAGGCACAGGAAACCTTCGTTTAAGTCCTCTGGGACTTAAACTTTTCAGCCGCTTTAAATTGTGTACCTTACGGTAAAGTCCGGGTGATGATGACACCCTGTCTTTTTAGCAATAAATCCTCCCGGATTTTTGCCCACAATATCACCATATGTCATGCTTTGCAAGGCAAAGCTTGACAGTCGGTCCGCGCGACGCCTGGCGCGGTCCTATCGGAGAAAATCCGTAGCATATGCGAAGGATTTTCATCCATGGTAACGCAGAAAGCAAGTGCTATCTATATTCAGTTTTAAATTAGATATCAACCCTGTCTCTGCTTGTGCTTGGGATTCTCACAGATGATCCTGATGGCTCCCTTTCTCTTGATTACTTTGCACTTTTCGCAAATCGGTTTAACCGAAGACCTAACCTTCATCTTCTTCACACCTTTCTTTGTAGTTCTAATTGTCAAAAAAGTCCAACATGAGTATTTTATCACAACAAAACACAAATGTCAAACACTTTTTTAATATTATTTATCTCTCCAGATGATCCTGCCCTTTGTCAGGTCATAGGGGGATAATTCAAGTGTAACCTTATCACCGGGAACGATTTTGATGAAGTTCATTCTTAGCTTCCCGCTGATGTGTGCCAATACCCTGTGTCCGTTTTCAAGCTCAACCTGGAACATGGTGTTGGGGAGCTTTTCTACTACTGTACCTTCAATTTCAACTACGTCTGCTTTCGACATCCGTTATTCTCCTTTGTTTCGTAAGATCCTTCGCTTCACATCGTAGTTTGCTTCGCAAACTGCGATATAGCTCAGGATGACAATGTATATAACTATGACAGAAGCCGGGTCGAAGTTTTCAGTGAAAACATTCGACATATTATAATATGCTTGGAGGAACAAGTGAGAGTATCTCAGGCTCGCCCTCTGTAATAAGTATTGTGTTCTCGTAATGTGCCGACAGCGAACCATCCTCGGTGCAAATTGTCCAGTCGTCATCCATCCAGACTACCTCGGGTCTTCCGATATTTACCATGGGCTCAATGGCAAGTGTCATTCCCGCACAGAGCTTCGGGCCGCGTCTTTTCTGATGGAAATTCGGGATCTGGGGTTCCTCATGCATCTCGGTTCCTATACCATGTCCTACAAAGTCGCGGACACAGGTAAATCCGTGCGCTACTACGCAATCCTCAATGGCTGCGGAAATATCATGAAGATGATTTCCCGCTTTTGCAAATTTGATTCCTTCAAAAAAACTCTGTCTTGTAGTCTCGATAAGCTCCTTAGCTCTGGGGCTTATCTCACCGCAGGCATGAGTACGTGCCGCGTCCGACTGATAGCCCTTGTAGATTACTCCGGCGTCCAAGCTTACTATGTCGCCTTCCTTCAGGATCCTGAACTTGCTGGGGATTCCGTGGATAACCTCATCGTTTACCGAAACACATATTGATGCAGGATAGCCGTCATAACCTAAAAATGAAGGCTTGCATCCAAAATCATATATTGCTTCTTTTCCAATTTTATCAATGTGATATGTTGATACTCCGGGTTTTACTTCTTTGGCGAGTATATCATGTACTTTGGATAGAATCTTGCCTGCTTCACGCATGAGCTCTATCTCTCGTTCTGACTTAATTGTGATTCCCATTTTTATGCCTTTCTTTCTCTGGGGGTGACAACAGGGACGGTTCTCTTTGTCACCTCTTCAAGATGACAAAGAGAACCGTCCCCATTGTCATCCCATGTCACGCGATACATCCGCCAAATATATCGTATAACACCTTATCAGTCAGCTTCTTTAAGCTTCTAAAATCTTAACAATATTTTCAAATACCACTTCAACGTCAACGGTACCGTCAACGTTCTTTAATGCGCCCTCTTTCTCATAGTAATCAATGAGGGGCTGAGTCTGCTCATGATAAGCAACAAGTCTCTTCTTAACGATCTCGGGCTTATCATCATCGCGGATAACAAGTTCTGCACCGCAAAGATCGCAGATACCTTCGGTTTTCGGAGGATTGTACTTTACATGGAAGGTTCCGCCGCACTTTAGGCAGCAACGTCTTCCGGACATTCTGTTGATTATGTTCTCATCGGGAACATCAACGTTAATGGCAAAATCCACCTTCTCGCCCTTAGCCTTTAATGCGGCTGTAAGAGCCTCTGCCTGAGGAATTGTTCTGGGGAAGCCGTCAAGAACATATCCGTTTGCACAATCAGGCTTGCTGAATCTATCCATTATCAAGTCCAGTGTAAGTGAATCCGGAACTAACTGACCCTGGTCCATAAATTCCTTTGCTTTCTTGCCAAGCTCTGTACCTTCTTTGATGTTAGCTCTGAAGATATCACCGGTAGAGATGTGAGGAATTCCGTACTTTGCTGCAAGCATTTTAGCCTGAGTACCTTTTCCTGCTCCGGGAGCACCTAACATAACGATTTTCATTTATCGATCCTCCAATATTTATCCATACTATACCACAAAACCCGGCGAGGAAAAATCCCCGCCGGTGAAAGAAATTACTTAGTTATCAAGGAATCCCTTGTAGTGACGTACAGCCATCATCGACTCAACCTGCTTCATCGTCTCAAGGACAACGCCTACAACGATGATGATAGAGGTCGCAGCGAACGAAACGCTGACATCAAAGATTCCTGTGAAGAATATAGGAAGTATAGCTACGATTGCAAGGGCTATAGCTCCGATAAAGATTATCCTATTTAAGATTGAAGTAAGATAATCGGAAGTGGGCTTACCGGGTCTGATACCGGGGATAAATCCGCCCTGCTTCTTTAAGTTGTTCGATATCTCTATAGGGTTGAAAGAAACTGCTGTATAGAAATATGCGAAGAACAGGATAAGTGCTATATAAATAATAGCGCCTAAAGTATACTTAAACTCACCTTCGGGCTTCAAGTGGAACCAATGATTCTGATCGATGAGATACAGAAGCTTTGTTCCGAAGTTGCTGCCTTCAAGTCTGTTTCCCTGTACACCAAAGAAAGAAGCGATGATGATAGGGAACTGAAGAATTGACATAGCGAAGATTACGGGAAGTACGCCTGAGGTGTTAACCTTCATAGGAATACTTGAACCCTGGCCGCCAACCTGTTTCCTGCCGACGATCTTTCTTGTATACTGAACAGGAATTCTTCTTTCAGCATCCTGAAGAAGAACGATAAGTACTACCATGCCGATAATTATTGCGGCAATGATAACTGCACTTATTACTCCCCAAACAACCGTGCTTGCTCCGGTAACGAAGGTTGTAACCAGAGTGTTAAGGTCTTGAGGTAAGCGGGCAACGATGTTGATCAACAGGATAACAGAAATGCCGTTTCCAACACCCTTCTCTGTGATCTTATCACCGAGCCACATAAGGAATACCGTACCTGCTGTAAATGCAAGAGCAACTGTAGCTGTCTCGGTAAATGAAGAGCTGTGGCTTACGAAGTAGCCCTGTCTTCCGAAGCTGATAGCCATTGCTGTTGACTCGATAAGTGCAAGAACAACTGTAAGGTATCTTGAAATCTTCTGGATCTTCTGTCTTCCATCCTCGCCGTCCTTCTGCATTTCTTCCAGACGGGGAATAGCGATGGTAAGCAGTTGCATGATAATTTCCGCATTGATGTAAGGTGAAATGCTCAGTGCGAAAATCGAAAGACTCGAAAGAGCTCCACCGGTAAGTGTACCAAGCAGACCGCTGGCGAGCTGAGAATCTGCCCAATTCTTAAGCATGTCGCTGTCGATTGCGGGAACGGTGATGTTTGAACCGATCCTGACAATAACCAGACAGAACAGCGTAAAGAGCAGTCTCATCCTGATTTCCTTGATCTTAAAAGCATTGATGATTGTTTTAAGCATATCAGATCACCTCTGCTTTTCCACCAAGTGCCTCAATCTTCTCTTTTGCAACAGCGCTGAAAGCGTTTACCTTAACATTGAGCTTCTTGGTTAATTCTCCATTCCCAAGTATTTTAACTCCATCCTTAGGATTGGTGA
>JAILGF010000196.1 GCA_024696945.1 Lachnospiraceae bacterium
AGTAGGTATCAGCCAGGATTTAGATAGTCTTGACCCACACAAAGCAGTTGCGGCAGGAACGAAGGAAGTTCTGTATAACATTTTTGAAGGCCTTATCAAGGTCGACAAGGACGGAAATTTTGTTCCGGCTGTTGCAGCCTCGTATGAGATTACTGACGGAGGTTTAAAGTATAACTTTAAGCTTCGCGAAAACGTCAAGTTCCATAACGGAAAGGTTGTTACAGCAGATGACGTAATATATTCACTTAAACGCGCTGCCGGTAAACTAGAGACTTCAGATCCTGAAGTAGTAGTTGTATCGGCTTTTTCTATTATCTCCGAAATTAACAAGACTGATGACGGCGTACAGGTCGTTTTATCCGAACCCAATACAGAGCTTATCGGGTTCTTTACAAGCAGCATCATTCCATGCGATTATGACAATCAGGCAAAGGCTCCTGTAGGTACAGGTCCTTTCAAATTTGTATCATTTGAACCATTAGTAAGTTTAGTAGTAGAAAAGTTTGCTGATTATTATGGTAATCAGGCATATCTTGATAAAGTAACCTTTAAGATTACTTCAGGCGGAGATTCCGCATTTATGGAGCTCCTTGCAGGCAGTATCGATGTATTCCCGTACCTTACAAATGAGCAGGCAGCTCAGCTCGAAGGTAAGATGGATGTACTTGACGGATCGATGAACCTGGTACAGGCTCTGTTCCTCAACAATGCAGTTGAGCCTTTTACTGATGCAAGAGTACGTCAGGCCGTATGCTATGCACTTGACAGAAATGAGATAATCAATGTTACTGCAGGCGGCAGAGGCGATGTTATCGGAACAAATATGTTCCCGAGTTTTGCAAAGTATTATGACGCATCATTGGTAAATAACTACAATACTAATCTTGATAAAGCAAAAGAGCTTTTGAAGGAAGCCGGTTATGAGAAGGGATTCACATTTACCATAAAAATCCCTTCAAATTATGACTTCCACGTAAAGACCGGTCAGGTTATTGTTTCACAGCTTGCTAAGGTAGGCATCAAGGCTGAAATCCAGTTGATCGACTGGAGCACATGGCTTTCTGATGTATATGTGGGAAGAGATCATGATGCAACCATCATCGGTCTTGACGCTCAGATGGCACCTTCTGATGTTATGAGATTCTACCCTACAGAGTCAGGCAAGAATTTCATGAACTATTCCAATGCCCAGTTTGACGAAGTATTTGCTAAGGCAAAGGCAGCAGTTGATGAGAACGAGAAGGCAGAGCTTTACAAGCAGTGTGAGAAAATCCTTACCGAGGATGCGGCAGCAGCTTACATCCAGAGCCCCGCTCAGCTTGTAGCAGTTAATCCTAAGCTTGGCGGATACACATTCTATCCTATTTATGTACAGGATATGAGCACAGTATATTTCAAGAAATGATGAGAAAATCTTAACAGAATGCCGACTGTCAATATGGGATAAAACCATAAGTCACTATCAGCATATCCCTGCGATGGTAGAGTGGTTTTAATTTCATGTTGCCGGTCGGCTTTTAAATTTTTCGGAGTAATCCGATGATGCTGCAGGTGCACATCGGTGTAGATATAAACTTGCGGAAAGGAAGGAAAAATGAATTATTATGTAAAGAAACTGATATCATTTGTTATAACATTATTCTGTATTGCATTATTATCCTTCCTTCTTTTCCAGATAATCCCCGGAGATGCAGCCATGTCCAGACTTGGCACAGAGGCTACCCGGGAACAGGTAGAGGAATTGCGCGCACAATACGGTTATGACCGTAATATTTTTGTGCGCTTTTTTTCATGGTTTGGAGGCGTGTTTACCGGAGATCTGGGTGTCTCTATAAAGTATGGCCCTATGGAAGTATCGGAGCTTATAGCCCAGAGACTTCCTATAACCATATGGCTCGGGGTTTTATCGATAATACTGATAGTATTGTTTTCTATTCCTTTGGGACTCATTTCTGCAAAAAGGCCCGGAGGTGTGGTAGATATGGTTACCGATTGGCTGGCACAGCTGTTTATGGCTATCCCGTCTTTTGTACAGGGTATTTTGATCTCATTCTTATTTGGCATAGTGCTTAGCTGGTTCGTGCCGGGCAGATACGTAAGTCCGACGACCAATTTTGGAGAATTTCTGCAGTGCATGATATTCCCCGCTTTTGCTGTGGCTATACCTAAGATAGCCATGACAGTCAGGTTTATGAAAACCTCTGTAAAGAAAGAACTGAAATACGATTATGTTAAAACAGCCAAGGCAAAGGGCTGTTCATTAAACGGAATAATGTGGAAGCATGTGCTTAAAAATTCAATGCTTCCTGTAATAAATTTTATAGGCCTCATAGTTGCTGAGGTTATGGCCGGAAGTATAATGATCGAAAAGGTATTTAATCTTCCGGGACTTGGACTTTTACTTGTAAATTCCATTTCAACCAGGGATTATACAGTAGTTCAGGCAATAGTAATGTATATCGCACTGATAGTTATAACGGTCAATTTCTTGGTAGATATCATCTGCAAGGTTCTTGACCCCCGACAAGCGGAGGAGAGCCTATGAAGATGAAAAAGAAAAATATAAAGAAAGATATTAAAAAAGAAATAAAAAAGGAAAGTAAGCAAACGCTCAGATATAATAAAACCAATATCCGGCTTATTATAGGCATCAGTCTGCTGACGTTTATAGTTTTGCAGGTAGTTTTTTCACTGATTGTGGAAATATACGATCCCAACGAAGTAAATTACTCGGAAATGTTGTATAAGCCTTCGTTTAAACATTTCTTTGGAACGGATGATTACGGACGCGACATTTATACCCGAGTAATGAGAGGGGCTGCGACCACCTTTGGTATATCATTGTTTACGGTAGCCATGGGAGCGGTGGTCGGTACAGTTGTAGGAGCTCTTACAGGATATTTTGGCGGTATTATAGATGAAATACTGATGAGAGTAAACGATTGTCTTGCATCATTTCCGAGCATCCTATTAGCATTGGTTGTAGTAAGCATCCTTGACAAAGGCACCTGGAATATCTGCATAGCACTTGGTATCGTATTTATTCCCAGCTTTGCCAGAATAATGAGGGCGGAGTTCTTAAAAGAGAAAAACAAGGACTATGTTTTAAATGCAAGGCTGATGGGCGCGAGCCACATTAGGATAATATTTAAGCACATATTCCCCAATACACTGCCCATACTGTTTTCAGGTATACTCGTAGGTATAAACAATGCGGTACTGGCAGAAGCGGGATTAAGCTATTTGGGACTCGGAGTACAGCCTCCTGACCCCAGCCTCGGCAGAATGCTTTCGGAAGCAAAAACATTTTTGCTGAATGCACCCTGGTATGAGCTATATCCCTGTCTGGTGATGGTATTATTTATTTTGGGTCTGACATTGATCAGTGATAATTTCGGGGTATCGGGAGTGTCTCTGAGAAGTGTCAAGAAAAAGGTTGAAAAGCTAAGAGAAAAGAAAGAGACAGATTACCAAAAAGAACCTGAGAATAATGACACAGGGAATGTTGCTATTATCAGCGTAAAGAACCTGGAAGTAGGCTTTATAGAAGATGATGGCATAGACGATACACTGCACGGTATCTCATTTGACCTGCATAAGGGCGAAGTACTTGGAGTGGTAGGAGAGTCCGGATCCGGTAAGAGCCTGACAGCCATGAGCATAATGGGCATCCTTTCTGAAAAGGCTGTTATCACCGGCGGCAGTATAATGCTGGACGGTAAAACAGACCTGACCAAACTGCCGGAGGATGAATACAGAAAACTGCGCGGCGGCAGACTAGCGTATGTATTCCAGGAACCCATGACAAGCCTGAATCCGGTAAAAAAGATAGGCGTGCAGATAGATGAGATACTGGATATACATTCTGCTCATCTGCCTGAATCGGAGCAGAAGAAGCTTGTATTGGATGCACTAGAGGATACCGGATTACATGACGTAGAAAAATTGTATGACATGTATCCTTATGAGCTTTCCGGCGGTATGCGCCAGAGAGTATGCATAGCCATGGCACTTGTGGCAAAAGCTGATGTGATCCTGGCCGATGAGCCTACTACGGCGCTCGATGCCAATATCGCAGATGTGATACTTGATATCTTTAGGCACATCAATAAAAAATACGGCACAGCAATAATGCTGATATCACACGACCTGCGTGTAATAGGAAAACTTGCCGACAGAGTACTTATCATGCAGGACGGAAATATAGTAGAAACCATGACCCTTGCGGATAAAGGTCAGAAAGATACCAAAGAAAAATCCAAGGATCATGATAAAAATGCCAATAAAAATTTACTGGGGTATGAGAACGGTGATGAAATATTACGGTTTGAAAACCCTAAGACCGAGTATGGCAAAAAACTGCTTTCGGCTGCATTCTCTACAAAAAAATATAATGATGCAGCAGATAAGGCCGATAGAGTAAACACCTCCAATGGTAAGGAAAAAGTACTTGTCAAAGCAGAAAACCTAAGCATATCATATAAAAACAGGTCATGGAAGAAGAGGGGCTTTAATAAGGTCATTAAAGAAGCATCTTTTGAAATACCTGAGGGTATAACCGCAGGCTTTGTCGGTGAAAGCGGAAGCGGAAAGAGCACCCTGGTAAAAGCTATCGCCGGACTGCAGAAATATGTGGAAGGAAAGCTTGAGATAAACTGTGAAAGACCCGGTATGGTATTCCAGGATCCGTACTCATCACTTAACCCGGCATTTAAAGTTCGTAGGATACTTGAAGAACCGCTGAGGCTCAAAAATGGATTCGGACGTTCCATAAAAAAGAAGAACCGTGAAAGAATGCTGCAGGAGATAGTTGCAATGCTTCATAAGACGGAACTAGATGAAGAGATACTGAACCGTAAAGTATCGGAACTTTCGGGTGGACAACGTCAGAGAATAGCCATTGCATTGACACTGATACAGCGCAAGAGTCTTATAATTCTGGACGAACCTGTATCAGCACTTGATGTTACTATACAAGAGCAGATACTTGAACTTCTGATGAAGCTCAAGAAATCATTCGGGCTGACATATATCCTTATTTCTCATGACATGAGACTGGTGTCAAGGGTATGTGATCAGGTATATAAAGTACAGGATGGAAGTGTACTATCCGTTTCGTGCAAAGTATAAAGATTTATCTTTATATTTCTTCGCTGCAAATCGTAGTTTGCTATGCAAACAGTGATATATCCAAGAATGATATAAGCTATGTGAAATCCTTTCGGTTTATGTTAAAACAGGGGAGGTGGGACGAGGTGTGTCACCGCACGCTGTTCGCTACGCGCGGGTATTTTGCACTCATATCGGGCCGGGTTTGCCCGATGCAAAATGCCCGGAAGGATTTTGCGTGCTTTTTGATATGCTTGCATGTAATTGGTGAATCATATTAAGAGAGAGACCACGCAAAATCCGCTTTTCTGCGTGCGGAGACATACTCGATCCCACCTCCCCGTGGCTTATAAATAAAAAATCACAAAAAACACTTGACACGGTTCAAAAACCATGCTATTATACAGATTGCTGTGAGTAAACAGCACAAAGCAGAGTATCCGCTCTCACCCCCAGCGCCATGAGGCAGTGAAAGGGTTAAACATAAAACATCTGGTACCTAAGTGTACATTTTTATGAGTGGATAGCTATGCTACCCACTTTTTATTTTATCAACATTTTATTGCATTGGAGGTGCAGACTATTAGCGAATATTTCATTAATGAACAGATACGCGATAAAGAAGTAAGACTTATCGGTGTGGATGGAGAACAGCTTGGCATCATGTCAGCAAGAGAGGCGCTGGCTAAAGCTCAGGAAGCAGATATGGATCTCATAAAGATCGCTCCCACAGCAAAGCCGCCTGTATGTAAGATAGCTGATTACGGAAAATTCCGTTACGAGGCCCTGCGTAAGGCGAAGGAAGCAAAGAAGAATCAGAAGGTTACGGAAATCAAAGAGCTTCGCCTGTCCCCTAATATTGATGAAAATGATTTGAACACAAAAGCAAATCAAGCTCGCAAATTTCTGCAGCATGGCGATAAAGTAAAGGTTACACTGAAATTCAGAGGACGTGAGATGGCTCATATGAATATCGGACGTGAGATTCTCGACAGTTTTGCCGCAAAATTAGAGGACGTTGCAGTCGTTGAGAAGGCCGCAAAGCTTGAAGGAAGAAACATGATCATGTTCCTGAGTGAAAAGAAGTAATATTTTGAAGCTTTTTAAGGAGGAAAGAAAAATGCCGAAGTTAAAGACAAACAGAGCTGCCGCTAAGCGTTTTAAGGCTACCGGCACAGGAAAGATCAAGAGAATGAAGGCTGGTAAGCAGCATATCCTTACCAAGAAGTCTCAGAAGATGAAGAGAAGATTAAGAAAGGGAACCTTACTCGATTCTGCTAACATGACAGCAGCTAAGAAGATGCTGCCTTATATGTAATCAGGCATTATCCATCGATTGGTTTTAAGGAGGTAAATTAAAATGGCAAGAATTAAAGGTGGCTTAAATGCCAAGAAAAAGCATAATAGAGTATTAAAGCTTGCTAAGGGCTTCAGAGGAGCTCGTTCAAAGCAGTACAGGACAGCTAAGCAGGCAGTTATGAGAGCTCTTTCAGCTTCATTTGCTGGACGTCGTCAGAAGAAGAGAGATTTCCGTAAGCTCTGGATCGTCAGAATCAACGCTGCAGCCAGAATGAACGATATTACATACAGCAAGCTTATGTATGGCTTAAAGCTTGCAAATATCGATATCAACAGAAAGATGCTTTCCGAGATCGCTATCGCAGATCCTGAGGGATTCAAGAATCTTGTTGATGCAGCAAAGGCTAAAATCGCATAAATATCACGTAGGATACGTGTTTGGAAAAAGCTCCAAAAAATTGGAGCTTTTTTTATTTTTTTGTTTGCATTCGGCATGAAAAAAGGATATACTATATATTGGGTTTATGTGAATAAACATGAGCATACTTCAGTTTAGGTTCATCGGGGTTCAGAATGAGACAAAAGATAGAAAAATTTGCAAACGGAATATTCAGCTATGAAAAACCTGCTCTTGTCGTATCGGAAAAAAGTCTGTCAATGACTGCGATTTCCGGTAAAGAAACACAGGGTTCTTTTGTGGTATCAAACGACCGCAATACAAAGATCAGGGGTTTCTGTCTGTGCAAGAGTGAGTTTATAAGCTTTAGAAACGAAACCTTTGAAGATGAAGAAAACGAAGTTACGGTTATTTTCGATGCATCAAATCTTGAAGAACAGACAAAGCTGACCACTATGGTGGAGATCATTACCGAATGCGGCGAATACAGCCTACCCCTTGAGCTTGAGGTAAGTCCCGCTTATATCGAAACGAGCATCGGACAGACCAGCGACCTTTTCCATTTTGCCAATCTGGCGATAAGCAGTCCTCAGGAGGCAAAGGACCTCTTTAAAACCGAGGATTTCAAAAGGATCATAATAGGAAATTCCCCTGAATACAGAAATATATACAGAAATCTCGTAGGAGCTTCAAACACCGCCCTGGTGCTCGAAGAGTTTTTGATCGCGGCCAAGAAAAAATCAACTATGGAGTTTTCAGTCAATGCATCGAAGCTTGAGTACGAGGCCGGAGACACACCGGTTGTGGATAAAATACTCATACGCAAGAATAACTGGGGCTATTCCCAGCTTAAATGCGAAACGGACGGAAGCTTTATCGAGCTTGAACGTACCCTTATCTGGACCGAGGATTTTGAAAACAATGAATTCTGGCTTAAGTTTGTTATCAATCCCGACAAAGCCAGATACGGAAACAATTACGGACGCATAAGGATATCTACTTTGGCTGATGAGGTTGATATTCCGGTATTATGCAGTAAGGCTTCGCCGTTTAGCAAAGAAAGAAAAACAGCATACAGAAAAAAAGAATTCAGGTTCAGGCTTCTTAAAAACCATTTGGACTATTTCCTTGAAAGAATAGATGAGGAAACCTATGTGACCGAAGCGGAAGAATGCCTCGAGGCGCTAAAGGCATTTCGCAAGGAAAGTGATTTTATTAAACTTTACAGGCTTTATCTTATGTACCTTAAGGGAGAGAAGGATGAGGCGCTGAAGGTATTTGACAGGATAGAGGATGAAGTCAGGGATTCGGATGATATATATATTTATTCGTTCGCCCTGTTTATCGGAGCCGTTCTTAGGGATGACAAACCTTCCGGGGATTACTGCTCGGAACTGAGACGTACATACGAAAACGAGCGCAGGCTTTTTTCACTGCTTTTATATCTGAAAGTGGATGGCAGGGAACGTTTCAGCAAAAGGCAGCGTTTTGAAGATATAAAGAACTGTTATATCGAGGGAGAACGCAGTATTTTCGGAACCATAGAGGCGGTAAGGCTTCTGTGCGTTGATCCTTTGCTGTTAAAGGAGCTTTCGAGGTTTGAAGTTACCTGCCTTATGGAAGGGCTTAAATACGGATTGGTGAATAAGCTTGTCGGACTTCAGCTTTCCTATGTGGCAGTAAGGGAGAAAAGCACCTTCCCTCTGCTGTTAAAGGTACTTAAGGAATTCTATAACAGATTCCACCAGAAGGAGCTTCTCGAAGCGGTATGTACTCATATCATACTTGCCGGAAAACCGTCGGATGATGAGTATGAGTGGCTGGAGATGGGAGTAAACGAGCAGCTGAAGATAAAGGGCATGTACGAGCTTTGCTTGGCTTCTGCCGACCTGACCAAAAAACTTCTGCCGCGTCCGCTGCTCAATTATTTTGCTTCGGGAGACGATATTGATTCCAAGCTTTCAGCTGCACTGTATTCAAATATCATACGCTTCTGCGAACCGAACGACAATCTTTTCATAATGTACAGGATACGTATGGAGACCTTTGCGGAGAAATCGCTTGAAAAAGGTGATTTCAGCGAAGAACTGGCTATCATCTACGAGAAGATGCTCAGGATTGAAAACCTGAATTCAAGATGCATAGCTTCACTTCCGTACATCCTGTTTAAATATGAGATAACAACCGACTGGAAACGTGCAAAACACGTGGCGGTTTCACATAAGGAGCTTAGGGAACCGGTTTTCTGCAAGATCGAAAATCAGAAAGCTATAGCTGATATTTTTACGGAGGATCCCGTAATAGTCCTTTTGGATGCAGAAGGAAACAGATGCATTGCTTCATTTGAGACACGCTTAAGGAGGATGATCACCAGACCCGACCTTGTAAAGCTTATGATGGAAAAATGCAGGTCGGATAAGCGGGTTATGCTAAACCGCCTTGAAGCAGCTCGATACGAAGGGATGAATGATGAGGCAGTCGGACTTTACACCAAGTGTGTTGAGATGGACAGCCTTGAAGAGGGGTTCCTGCTTAGCTGCAGAAAAACCCTTATAGATTATTATTATGACAATTTTGAGGGCGATCTTCTTGAAAACCAGCTGATAAGGGTCGATCTTAAAGAACTTAAGGCCGACGAACGTATCAGAATGATGGAACTCATGATATTTAGGGAATTGTACAGCCTGGCCCTTAAAAATATGGAAATGTACGGTTTTTACGGTATAAGTCCGAAACGGACATCAAGACTGTGTGCGGTTCTCATACGTGCAAATTCGGAGCAGATCAATTCTAAGCTGTTTATGCAGCTGGCAATGTACAGCTTTGAAAAATACAGACCGGACAAGCTGATACTTTCATTCCTGGAGAAAAACTGCGAAGGCAGTACTCAGGATCTCTACGATCTATGGTCGGCCTGCCACGAGGAAGGCATCGAAACCATCGATCTGGAGGAAAGGCTGATCAGAACGGCGCTCTTTGCGGAAAATGACATGAATTTCGTAAAAGAAGTGTTTAAGATCTATTACGGGCACTGCTCTTCTGGAAAACTCGTACGGGCGTATCTTTCGTATCTTGCATATGGAAACCTGGTATGCGGAAACCTCATTGACGGAAGTATCTTAGACATCATGAGGCGTGAAGCGAACTACAGCGAGAACGATATCTGTACCCTTACGCTCTTGAAGAACTATTCCCAGCGGAGGAGCTTTACAAATTCCGAGCTGTCGTTTATCGAATATCAGATAAAGAAGATGGAGAATAAGGGGCTGCTGCTTCCGTTCTTCAAGGATTTTCCGCCCGAGATCAGAATCCCCAGACAGATGAGGGACAAGTATTATGTGGAATACCACACTGACAGCCATAAACAAGTAAAAATAAACTATACTCTTCTTAATGACTCCGGTGAATCGGAAAATTTCAAGGAAGAGGAAATGAAGGATATCGGTTTCGGTATTTTTGTAAAGGAATTCATACTGTTCTACGGTGAGGTAATGCAGTACTACATAACCGAGGACGGAGAAGATAAGAATGCCATTACGGAGAGCAGGGAGGTTGCTCTCGGACCTGAGCATTTCGGACGTGAGGAATGCAGGTACCATCAGATAAACCTTATAATAACCGCAAAAGAGATGAATGATGAAAAAACGGTTATAAAACTGATTGAGAATTATCAGTTTAATGATTATGCGGTGAAACGACTTTTTGAACCATTGGGATAAAGCAGGAAAGGCAAGGTAGGAGATATGGAATACATAGTTGGGATCGATCTGTGCCGTGATTTTACGCAGCTATGCATTTTTAACAATGAAACCAATACGGTCGATTCCGTGGCGCTTTCCAGTGACAGGCAGTCGACCAAGGTAAAAACGGCGATTTCCTATTCAGCTTCGAAAAAAGACTTTATGGTCTATTCGCCCCTTCATGACGGCAAGCTTGATATTACCGTTATTCCCAACCTATATGATCTGGCGATGTCGGGAGAGCATATCACCATCGACGGTGAGGACTACTCGTCCGCAAGGATACTTGCAAGATTCTTCAGAAGGATCATCGCCTGCATTAACAGGGAGTGTGAGCCGAAGGATATCCGCGGGATAACGGTCACGGTTAAGGAGCTGGACCTCGGGCTTAAGTCAAATCTTGAAGAAGCGCTTGTTTATTACGGAATACTTGCCGAGAGGATAAAGATATGCGATCATATTGAAAGCTTTATGTACTATGTGGTCATGCAGAACAAGGATATCTGGATAAACGATGTCGGTCTCATGTGCTTTGACGAGGAAGGCTTTAAGGCTTACGTTCTTCATTTCGGAAGAAAGCAGCAGCCCATGAGCATAGTGGCAGAAACATCGGATTTTTCCGATTCAGTCAAATATTCTATGCTGAAGGAAGAAGACGATATCAGGATAAAATACGCTTTCGAGAGCGTCTGCGGGATATTGCTCCACAAACAGAATATTTCCGCGGTATATGCAACGGGTGACGGCTTTGACGGAACCTGGGCCGATGAAACTCTAAAGAGGATATCGACCGGCCGCAGGATTTTTAAGGGCCAGAATCTTTATGTAAAGGCTGCAGCCTGTGTGGCTCATCTGACATTTGACGGCGGAAGCGAGAATTATCTGATCATCGGCGAGGATGACTTAAAAAGCAGTATTGCATTAAGGGCCGTAAGCGGGAAGACGCAGAAGGAGCTTGCCTTCGGAAATGTCGGTCAGAAGTATTATGAGGCCGGCGGAAGCTGTGAACTGATACTTGACAATACAAATGAAATAGATTTCATGATACATAATGCTCTGAAGAAGGATTCGTTCTGTGCGATCATGACACTGGATGCTCTTCCGACCAGAAGAAACAAGACCAACAGGGTTTCGGTTAACGTAAGATTCCCTTCAAGGGACTGTGCGGTGGTGACGGTAAAGGATGTAGGCTTCGGAGCGATAAGAAAAACGGATTACAGGATCTGGGAACAGGTAATAAATCTTTAAGAGGTAGAAATGGGAAAAGTAATTTTGTGTGCGGGAAAAAGAGCTGAAAAGCCATATGTTTTACAAGCTCTCGGTATTTATGCCGAGAGTATTGAGGAACTGTGCTTTTGCCTGCATCAGAACCTTGATATCATAGATTCGGCGGCAATAGACAGGAATATGGCCGGTTTCATCCGTGATGATCTCGGACTTGACGAGAGAGGGAAAAAACTTGAAGGTCTTATTATGTCCCGGGCATCTCTTAAGGAGAAGCTTATGGCTGTCTTTGAAAGCTGCGATTTCTATGATGATCAGGAGCTTAACAGAATATCGGCCGAAATAGATGAGCTTTCAAAACTGAGCGGACCGGAGAGAAGAAAGAAACGGGCCGACAGGCAGATGAAGCAGGGACATTACAATGAAGCGGCTGCCGAATATCGGAACATATTGGCAAGCACACAGAGCAATGAACTCAGCGATGGCGGTATGGGTGAGATACTGCATAATCTCGGGATATTTGAGATACACCGCGGGGATATAGAGGAGGCTCTGAGACTTTTCCTCGATGCCTATGAGCGTGACGGACAGAGGGAAACCTTAAAGGCATATTTTTTGGCATTAAAACTGACAAAGAACAATGCAAGATACAGTGATGAAGTTAAGAGGCTTGAGATTGACCCGAAGCTGTATAACGAGATAGAAAGTGCAATGCGTTCTGCCGAAGAAGACTTTGAACAGAGCAGCAGCTACAGCGAGATAAACAGGATGAAGGTGCTCTGGCAGCAGGGACGCTTTTCTGAGGAGAAAAGGCTTTCGGGCGAGATAATCGAAAGAATGAAGCATATATACAGAAAAGAAAACGAAGAGGAAGGTTAAGTGGGATTATTCGGGAAAAAAAAGAAAAAGAAAACTGAAGAATCTGATTATCGATGGATGACCGTTGACGAAGCCCTGATCTTAAGTGACGGGAAGGGCAAGGGCAAAAGCTCAGGGTCCGATCCGCGTACTGTTTCACAGAGCCTTAAGGAACAGCTGCAGAATGCTCAAAGAATAGAGAAGGACACATCGTTTGAATATAATGCCATAACAAAGCATATAAGCGATCTTCAGCGATTCGATGCACTTCCGGATGTTGCTAAAGCAAAGATCAAAGATCTTGCCGCATTGCTGTTGAGTTATGAAAAGCAGAGGCAGGATTATCTGGAGGGAAACAGGCTGATCTCTTCCGAAAATTACAAGAACATGGAGCTGTACGCCGAAGAGCTTCCGGAAAAGCTGAAGGCTATGGAGGAACAGGAACGTTACCTGATGCTGGTAAAAAATGATATGCGCCAGCTTGAGGGCGAAAAAGGTGCGATTGTTTACGAAAAAGAAGAATCGGCAAAGAAAAAAAGCTTTCTTTTGAAATTCACCAAGATTTCCGTGTTCGCTGTGCTTACGGTCTGCATACTGCTGGTCGTTCTATCTTTCTACACGGGAAAAAGCATGCTGCTTCCGATCATGGTCACGGTTGCTATAGTAAGCATATATGCGGCTTATTTTACGGTAACTATGAAGGAATGCGATAAAACCGTGATGAGGAACGAGCTTCTTCAAAAGAGATGTGTGGAGTTATTAAATAAAGTAAAGATCAAGTATGTAAATACCATGAATACCCTGGAATATACTTACGAAAAGTATAAATGCAACAGCCACCAGGAGCTGGCATATCTCTGGCAGGGTTATTTAAAGGAGAAGGAAGAGGAAAAGAAATACTTAAGAAACACCGAGCTTCTTTCTGCCGGAAGGGAAAACCTTACGGAGACACTCGAAGATTACGGTTTTGAAATGGCCGAAGCATGGGGACATCAGGCAGAGGTATTTTATGACGGAAAGGTAATGAGGGAGCTTAAGGACGTCCTTAACGAAAGACACAGAAAGCTTAAGGCCCAGCTTGATCTTAATGCCAAGCAGAAGGCCTCCATTGAGGCTGAGATAGAAGCTTTTTCTGCAAAGTATCCGGGATATATCCATTAGATGAAGAAACATACGCATACAAAAATAAGGCTTGAATTTTCCGGATAATAAGATATAATGTAAAGTGGTATTTTATATTAATGATATATTAAGAAAGAACGAAAGGAAAACCATCATGTATTCATTTGAAGAAATTCTGGCAGAAGACAAGGAAATAGCTACTGCCATATCTGAAGAGATACAGCGTCAGGACTCACACATTGAGCTTATCGCTTCGGAAAACTTTGTATCCAAGGCCGTTATGGCAGCTATGGGAAGCCCTCTTACAAACAAGTATGCGGAAGGATATCCCGGACATCGTTATTATGGTGGCTGCGAATTTGTCGATAAGGTAGAGACCCTTGCCATCGAAAGAGCAAAGAAACTGTTCGGCTGCACATATGCAAACGTACAGCCTCATTCGGGAAGCCAGGCTAATCAGGCAGTTCAGAACGCACTCTTACAGCCCGGAGATACTTTTATGGGTATGAGCCTTGCATGCGGCGGACATCTTTCACACGGAAGCCCTGCCAATATTTCCGGAAATGTATATAATTGTGTATCCTATGGTATAAATGACGAAGGATATCTTGACTATGACGAGATAGAGAAGATTGCCATGGAGTGCAAGCCCAAGCTTATTATCTGTGGTGCTTCGGCTTACGCAAGAGCTATAGATTTCAAGCGTTTCAGAGAGATCGCCGACAAGGTTGGTGCATATCTTATGGCTGATATCGCACATATTGCAGGCCTTGTTGCTACAGGCTATCATATGAGCCCCATACCTTATGCTCACGTTACTACAGCAACGGTTCATAAGACCTTAAGAGGACCCCGCGGAGGCCTTATCCTTTCAAGCGAGGAATTTGCAACAGAGCACAAGTTGAATAAGGCTGTATTCCCCGGAATGCAGGGCGGACCTTTGGAGCATGTTATCGCAGCTAAGGCAATCTGTTTTAAGGAGGCACTTTCACCCGAATATAAGGAGTATGTTGGTCAGATTGTAAAGAATGCAAAGGTTCTTGCTCAGGAGCTTGTGGCACGCGGATTCAATCTTGTTTCGGGAGGAACCGACAATCACCTTATGCTGGTTGATCTTCAGAACAAGAACATTACAGGTAAGGATGCAGAACATCTTCTTGATGCTGTAAACATTACCTGCAACAAGAATGCGGTTCCCAACGATCCTCAGTCTCCTTTCGTTACGAGCGGTATCCGTCTCGGAACTCCCGCTGTAACATCAAGAGGCATGAAGGAAGCTGATATGAAGATCATTGCAGAAGCCATCGACATCTGCATTTCAAATCCTGACGGAGACCATTCAAGAGCTATCTCACTTGTTAAGATGCTTACTGATGCATATCCTCTGTACTCAAAATAATTATGGGAACAGATCAGGTGCTGTTGTAATAAAGTAAATAATTTCAAAGTAAAGGAGGTGTGGCTGTGAGCAAGAAAAAAAGCAGCGGTTCTTTTGGAGAAAAGATTTTATTTATCCTTAAGAAAATAGGCACCTTCTTTATCTTTTTAAAGGATAAGATCGTAGAATTCTTCTGTTTCCTTGGAGAAAAGATATCGGATGTATGGAATGGCTTCATGGGTAAGAAGGGCTACAAATTCGGCATAAGATATAAGATCCTGCTGGGTTTCTTTATTCCCATCATATTTATTACCGTGGTGGGTATAGCTTCATACTCAAGAGCAAAGCAGGGCATGCGTGACAGGTACGAGAAATCGACGCTTGAAACTGTAAGAATGGTAGGAAGCCAGATCGACATGATCTCGTACTTAATGAAATCCGAGGTGGCCAAGTATACGGACTCAAAGGATCTGATAAACCTGACAAAGGGATCTTTTGACAGCGATCCTTACGAGAAGAACCGTATCATACAGTTGCTCCGAAACAACGCTGTGTACAGTCAGGGAGCTAACCCGTACATCAGCCATATCTTCATACTTGTAAAGTCAAATCTTAAGAATATTTCTACGAAAAACAATTTCCTTGACGGTATTTTTGATGAATATTATGAGTCGATAGAAAGGTCCGAAATAGACGGTAGTATCGTAAAATGGATAGATTCACATCCCGTTCTCGATAAGCTGATGGCTATTAAATCCGAAGGAGAGGATGCGTATATTTTCAGTTATCAGAGCGTCACTCCCGGAGATGAGGCTGTTATTGTCATCGACGCCAAGAAGGAAAAAATCCAAGAGCTTCTTGACGGAATAGATTTTGGTGAGAATGCCGTTGTCGGACTTGTGACCATGAACGGAAGGGAGCTTCTTAACAGAAAAGGAGATCTTTTCAAGGACGACGGGACCTCAATCTTCGCCGGAAGGGAATATTACAGAGACGCGATTGAAAGCGGTGAAATGTACGGTACCAAGGAAGTAACCTACGATGGAGAAAACTGTATTATGTTTTACTCCATCTGTGAGAGATCGGGCGTTGTTATAACAGCCATGGTTCCAATCTCCGTTGTTACCTCGGATGCTTCGGCCATTTGGACAATTACCATAATTCTGGTACTTGTGGCTCTGGCTGTAGTGCTTACGGTGGCATTCCTTATTTCCTCCAGCATACAGAAGAACGTTAGCAGTGTTTCTAAGGGACTTGGAGCCGTAGCGGAAGGAAACCTCAGGGTTAAGGTCCGTGTTAGCGGTAACGATGAATTCGGAGATCTGGCTGATGCGACCACCGAAATGATCACAAATACAAAGAACCTTGTTTCGAAGGTTGAGGCTGCTTCTGAGGATGTGGCCGAATCAGCAAAGAGTGTTCAGGGAGCCACAACGCTTCTTAGCAGCTGCTCGGATGACATCATGAGGACTATGGAGGAAATGTCGGAGGGCATGGAACGGCAGAAGAAGTATGCCGACGAATGTGTTGACAGGACTGACAGGCTTTCGGATGAGATAGGCAACGTATCTGTTCAGATAGGAAGAATAAAGAAGATCATTGAAGAAACCAACAGGATGATAAACGAAAGCGTAAATCTCTTAGGAACCTTGGGGGACAAGGCAAAAGAGACAACCGGTGCCACTGATTCAGTTAAGGATTCGGTTTCGGCACTTATTGATGAGACCGAAAAGATCAATGCTTTCGTAAACGTAATAAAAAATATCTCATCGCAGACACATCTTTTGTCACTTAATGCTTCGATAGAGGCGGCACGTGCGGGAGATGCCGGACGCGGATTTGCGGTGGTGGCTGAGGAAATTAGAGAGCTTGCCACTCAATCCTCCAAATCGGCAGGTGAGATAAAGAAGCTTGTTGACGGGATCAATGTCCAGACGGGTTCAAGTACCGCAAGTGTAGATAAAGCAAGGAATATTGTTGACGAGCAGTTTGAACTCGTAAATCATTCGATAGAGATATTCGATATGATGAAGGCATCCATGGAGAATCTGAATGCGGAACTCGGAAATATCGATGCCGCAGTAGAAGCTGCCGATGCAAGAAGGGCTGAGGCTGTGAATGCCGTAAGTGATATCTCGGATATTATAAATGCTTCATCGGAAAATGCGGGTACTGTTATGGAGGCTCTTAACAGGCTGAAGAAGAATGTGGATCATCTTGACGAAACTGCTGCCAAGCTTGGTGAGAACATGGATGAGCTGAAGAACGAGGTTAAGGTATTCCAGATATAAAAAGAATTATTAATAGCTTATACAGTGCCAAAGGGGATTCTCTTTGGCACTTAGTTTCATATGAGGTGCAACATGCGGGAATTGATAAAGCAGAAAAGAAACCTGATACTCCTGTGCTGGCCCGTAGGTTTTCTATGTTATTTTCTGGCAAAGAACAACAGGGATATAGCGGAGTACGTTTTTGCACGGGGAATATATAAGGTTTACGGCTGGGTAATGTCCCATATAAACGGAATATTCCCATTTTCAGTGGGGGAACTGCTGCTTATCCTTGCTGCATTAGGCTTGGCTTTATTCCCGATCATTACGATCATTTTTATTATCCGCAGCAAGCATAAGATCATTACTCTGGTAAGCAGCCTGAGACATCTGTTGCTCGCGGTCGGCATTGTTTTTCTGTGGTTTATGATAGGTGCGGGAACAAACTATTACAGATATGAGTTTTCCGGCTTCAGCGGACTTGTGATAGAAAAATCGAGCAAAGATGAGCTGTATGAGCTGTGTAAGGAGCTTGCGGCAAAGACGAACGCCGCCAGGGAATCTCTCGGAATAAGCGAAGGAGAAGTTTTTGTTTCAAAACTTTCGAATCGGGAAAGGGCTGGAGAGGCCGTATCGGCAATGGAGAAGCTTTCGAAAAAATATGATGTCCTAAAAGGGTATTATCCGTATCCCAAATCTGTGTTCTTTTCGCGGACTCTTTCGGAGTTTAACATAACCGGAGTATATTTTCCGTTCACGGTCGAAGCGAATGTGAACGTCGATACACCTGATTATCCCAAAGGCGCTTGCTTATGTCATGAATTAAGCCATTTGAGAGGTTTTATGAGGGAGGATGAGGCAAATTTCATAGGATATCTTGCATGTGTGAATTCTGATTGCCCCGAACTTGTATATAGCGGATATATGCTTGCACTTGTTCATACGGGGAATAAGCTGTACGAAGAGGATAAGGACAGATATTACGAGATGTGGAACACATATTCCGCCGGCGTCAGGCTTGATCTGGCAAAGAACAGTGAATACTGGAAACAGTTTAAGGATACGACATTAAGCAATGTGGGAGAGAAAATGAACAATACCTACCTTAAGCTTAATAATGTGGAGGATGGTACCAAGAGCTACGGAAGAATGGTCGACCTGCTGCTTGCAGAACGGAGGGCAAGGATATCACGGTAAGCAGAATAATTGGTATCAAAAATAATACAAAATAATAAAAAAATATTGCTTATGCCTCACATTTTTGGTAGAATGAGATAAATGAAGACAGACTAAAGGAGCAAGGAATCTTATATGTCACTGAAAGTAGAAGGATACCCTTATAAGTATGAAGTGCATATGCATACATATGAGGGGAGCGCATGTGGAAAGACACATGCAGAGGATTATATTGCGGAATATATTAAGCAGGGATATGACGGAATAATCATTACGGATCACTTTTTCCACGGAAACACCAGAGTAGATAGGAATCTTCCGTGGGAGGATTTTGTTGAAGAGTTCTGTAAGGGATACGAGCTTGCGAAGGCTGAGGGCGATAAGCAGGGGCTTAAGGTCTTCTTTGGCTGGGAAGCAAACCGACTTGTCGATGAATACCTAATCTACGGACTCGATAAAGCATGGCTGAAGGCTCATCCCGAGGTCAGGGACTGCCCTCATGACGAGCTTTTCAAGATCATAGATGCGGCAGGCGGACTCGTGGTAGGCGCACATCCCTTCAGGGAGCGGCCTTACATACAAAAGGTCAATCTGCATCCTCTTCAGTGTCACGCTATGGAGGCCTGCAATTTTGGAAATCCTCCTTATCAGGATGCATTCGCTTACAATTTCTTAAAGGACAGAAATATCATTATGACGGCCGGAAGCGACATCCATGACGTTAATAATGTTGCGCTTACCACAATGGGCATGTTCTTTAAGGAGCCCTTGAACGATATATCAGATTATGTAAAGAGGGTCAAGGCAGGGGAAGGATTTGTACCTCTTATTCCCGAAGACAGGAAGGTTATTACTCCGGATATGAGGAACTTCCTTCCGATGTTCCTGTATGATGAAAGAAATATCGGACACCCCGTCGAACTTGAAGACCTTGGATTAAAATAATTTTGATTAGAAAAGAAAGGAGTTCCCGGCAGGTTCCGGGAGAAGGAAAACATGAGCGTACCTACACCGCATAACAATGCAAAACTTGGAGACATCGCTAAAACCGTTCTTATGCCGGGAGATCCTTTGAGAGCTAAATTCATTGCTGAAAACTTTCTGGAGAATCCGGTATGCTTCAATACAGTAAGAAATATGCTTGGTTTCACCGGAACATATAACGGAAAACCAATCTCAGTCATGGGCGGCGGAATGGGAATGCCGTCGGTCGGTATTTATACCTATGAGTTATATAATTTTTACGATGTTGAAAACATCATCCGTATCGGATCGATGGGAGCATATGCCGATTCGATAAAGCTCGGAGACCTGGTTATAGCAATGGGAGCCTGTACGGATTCGGATTACGTTAAGACCTTTAATCTTCCGGGACATTATGCACCGATATGTGATTACGGTCTGCTCAGGAAGGCTGTTGACACGGCCGATAGACTCGGGATAAAGACAGTTGTCGGAAACGTTATTTCTACAGATGTTTTCTACAGTGACGATCCCGAATTTAACAGCAAATGGCGTAAGATGGGTGTTTTAGGTGTTGAAATGGAGGCAGCCTGCTTCTATATGAACGCAGCCCGTTACGGAAAGAAAGCACTTTGCATGTGTTCCGTATCCGATCATATATTCAGGAACGAGGCTCTATCCGCTGAAGAACGCCAGACCGGCTTCCGTGATATGATGAAGGTTGCACTTGAAGCATTTGCATAATACTTAAAAGATATACGGGACGGTTTCGGTCGATCTGCCGAGACCGTCCTAATACTATGTTATTCCTTCGGCAGTATTCCTTGAGGCTTTCTTAAGTTTTGTGGGACTTGGAATGCCGCCCGGAACGTGCTCGCTCGGAACGCTTCTTTCCGACGGCTTTAAAAATGTACTGATGCATCCCTATCAGTTGATCCCGGCCGCTATCATGATGGTATTGATAATGGTTGGAAGCCATCTTGTGGCTGAGGGGCTCAAGAAAGCGACTGAATAAGTATTAAAACAAAGACGGTCGATTATGGGCAATTCCATGATTGACCGCTATGCACGGACAAATGTATTATTTTGTAATTTTACGAAAAACATATTGACATCCCGGATACGTTGTGATATCATAGCGCTTGTTTGGTAGAGGTGCATCGATTATCAGTAGCTTATCCGACGTGTCAGGCATGTATGAGGATAAGGGAAAGGATGAGATGCCGAAATCCGTTCCGACCTTGATAGGAGCGGGTTGGTTTGGAAGTTAAGAGCTTCCCGACTGTCATCAATAATTGATGGAGCGCTACCTAAAGTAACTATCAGCCGGTATAACGGTTTTTGAGATTGTACTTTAGCGTCGATGTCCATCGGCGCTTTTCTTTTTGAAGAGTGTCGGAATAACTGATTTTTTATAAAAGGAAAGGAAAAAGAGTATGAGTAAGAAAGTAATCTTTACAGGTGCGGCAGTAGCAATAATCACCCCTATGAACGAGGACAAAAGCGTTAATTATGAGGAATTTAAGAAGCTTATTGATTTCCAGATCGAAAACGGAACCGATGCCATAGTTGTTTGCGGTACTACCGGCGAGGCATCAACTCTTTCACATGAAGAGCATATCGATTGCATTAAATTTGTCGCTGAATATGTAAATAAGAGAGTACCCGTTATTGCAGGCACAGGCTCGAATTGTACCGAAACAGCTATATATCTTTCAAAAGAGGCTGAGGCAGCAGGTGTTGATGCTCTGCTCCTGGTTTCACCTTACTACAACAAGGCAACTCAGAAGGGCCTTATCGAGCATTTCGGACAGACTGCGGAGGCTGTAAATATTCCTATTATTCTTTATAATATTCCCGGAAGGACCGGTGTTAATATTCTTCCCGAAACAGTTAAGACTCTGGTTGACAGATATGAGAATATCGTAGCTGTTAAGGACGCTACCGGAAATATCGGATGGACAGCTAAGGTTGCACAGCTCTGCGGTGATGATCTTGCTATCTATTCAGGTGATGACAATTGCATATGTCCGGTTCTTTCACTCGGCGGAAAGGGTGTTATCTCCGTTCTTTCGCATGTTGCACCTCGCGATACACATCTGATCGTTGAAAAGTATCTTAACGGAGATACCAAGGGAAGCCTGGAGCTCCAGTTAAAATATCTGCCTATGGTTGAGCAGCTGTTCTGTGAGGTTAATCCTATTCCCGTTAAGACCGCATGCAGATTTATGGGCTTTAAGACAGGTCCCCTTCGTGCACCTCTTTGTGAGATGGAGCCTGCACATGCAGAAAACCTCAAGGCAGAAATGAAGAAGCTCGGTATTATAGACTGAAAAGTGAGGTATTAATTATGGTCAGAGTTATATTTTGTGGCTGCTACGGACGTATGGGAAATGCTGTACGCCAGATAATAAAAGATGAAGCAGATATGGAAATAGTTGCAGGTGTTGATATAATGGACGGTACCGCTGAGTTCCCCGTATATAAAACTATCGCGGATGTTAAGGAAGAAGCAGATGTCATTATAGATTTTTCTTCTCCTAAGGCTCTTACATCCTTGATCGATCACGCTACTGCTAAGAATCTTCCGATAGTTCTCTGTACTACGGGCTTTTCGGAGGAACAGCTTGGGGAGATAAAGAAGGCATCCGAAAAGGTTGCCATACTCCGTTCAGCGAATATGTCATTAGGTATCAATACGCTTGTTAAGCTTTTGAGGACTGCAACGGAAATACTGGCAAACAACGGTTATGATATCGAGATCGTTGAACGACATCATAATCAGAAGAAGGATGCTCCCTCCGGAACGGCACTTCTCCTTGCCGATGCAATAAATAAAACTGCTGACGGAAAATACGAATATGTATATGACCGTTCCGAAAGACGCGAGGTAAGGCCTAAGAATGAGATAGGTATATCGGCTGTCCGCGGCGGAAGCATTGTTGGCGACCATGAGGTAATATTTGCAGGACTTGACGAGGTTATAGAGATAAGCCACAGGGCATATTCAAGAAGCGTCTTTGCAAAAGGTGCGGTGAGTGCTGCGGCATATCTTGCAGGCAAGCCTGCCGGAATGTATGATATGAGCGATGTTGTCGGATGATAAAAAATGGCGATGAGTGATCATCGCCATTTTGCGCTAAGCGGAGTTTAATAAAAGGCTTGATCAGCCTTAGAAAAGAGGTACGGTTTTGGGAAAAAAGACGGAGAGAAAAGAACTGGTAATGTGTGTAAGCAATTCATATACACAAAAGTATTATCTGGATAAGAAGTTTGAGAAGCTGCCCAAGGATGTAAAGGATGAGCTGAAGATACTCTGTGTACTCTATACCGAAGAGGTTGGAGGGATATTCACCATGATGTTTGATGAGGACGGAGAGCTTCAGCTTATCTCATCGTGCGATGAAGGCGACCTTCTGTATGACGATATAGGCAGCGAATTGCTGATAAAGAAGATGAGGACCCATAAGCAGGAGCTTTTTGAGAGCTTGGAAAAGTTCTACAGGGTATTTGTTATGGGTGAAAGCATAGGATCGGAATGATGAATCTGACATGATCCGGGAGGAAGGCATACAGAGTAGAAAAAATACACAAAATATTACATGAAAACTACGAAAATGTTTAGTAAAATTGAGATTGACACCAAACCTTGCAGGTGGTATATTTATTCTGACAAAAATTGACTTATATTATCAAGCCGGAGAGATTAAAATGATCCGGCAGATCGGAATAGATATATGAGAAAGCAAAACGACAACAGAGGACGTTTGATCCTCACGGGAGTATTATCTCTGATAGCATTTGCACTTGTTCTGGTGCTCTGCTTTCAACATAATGTATTTGGAACCGGCGGTGAGGAGCCCGTTTCCGCACAGGACAGCAGCGACAGCGACTCAACTAAGGCCGGCCAATCTGTAAGTTCTTCCACATCCGATAATGATACCGTACAGCCTGAACCGGATAAAGAATTCAAGTTTGCTTCAGGCTATACCATAAACGGAGTGGACGTTTCGGGAAAGAAGCTTTCTGAAGTACAGGAAGCACTTATCGAAGCCGAAGGAGAGGATCCCAAGGCTAAGGTTAAGGTAACGTTCATGGTAGGAGAAGAAAAGGTTGAGGCTGATACAAGCAGTCTTCTCTTTGACAACAATCTTACTCAGATCATAAGCGATGCACAAAAGGCCAGTGAAGCAGGCGATACGGGAAATACCACTTATACATCGGCGTGGACCGTTCAACCCGATTCGGTTGATGCCTTTGTACATAATAATCTAGATGCATTTGCAAAGGACCCTGTAGAGGCTTATGCTAGCGGATTTGATACCGAAAATCTCGTATTTATCATTGAAGAATCCGAAAACGGTACGGCTGTTGATTTTGACAAGGCTGAGGATCTGGTAGCAGAGGCTCTGAACAAGGGCAAGTACCAGGTTGAGGTTCAGGTTGAGACATCGGTACTCGAGCCGAAGAACACTGCCGAGTTTATGAGGGGCTATCTTTGCAAGGTTTCTTCAACAACCTCCACCACTACATCATCCTCTAACAGAAATACAAACATAAGACTTGTATGTGAGAAGCTGAACGGACTTGTATTACAGCCCGGCGAGCAGTTTGATTTTAATAAGTATATAGGCCAGCGTACACCTGAGGCAGGATTTAAGGAAGCCGGCGGAATATATGACGGAAAGCTTATCCAGGAATACGGCGGTGGAATCTGTCAGGCAAATGCCATGATCTATCACAGTGTGACAAAAGCCGACCTTCAGGTTGACTCGAGAACGGCACATACCTGGCCGAGCGATTACGTTGAAACAGGAACAGATGCTACTGTTTCATGGGGCGGACCTGAATTCAGGTTTACTAACAGTTCCGATTATCCTATTGCTCTCCATGCATATTACTCAAATCAGAAGGTTACGGTTGAAGTTTACGGACGTCCCCTTCCCGACGGTATGACGATCAAGCTTAAGGGCGAGATAGTTTCAAGAACCGAAGCAAAGGTGGAATACAAAGCCGATTCCGATATGGCACTTGATGAGAGAGTTACCGAAAAGAGTGCGCACGATTCAATAAAGGCAAAGTCATATAAGGTTTACTATGATGCCGACGGAAATGAGATAAAGAGAGAGGAATATTTCTCGAGCTCCTATCCGATGATAAACAAGGTAGTGCGTGTAGGCACCAGAGCAGAGGACGGAACGATCTTCAAGCTTAATAAGGAAACAGGCGAGACAATAGCACCTGAGGGTTATGTACCTCCCACACCTACTCCCGATCCCGACGATCCCGAAAATATCGATGACGATGATGAAGGCGACGACGATGAGGATGCCAAGCCTACCAAGAAGCCTAAAAAGGAAAAGAAGGATAAGCAGGAAGAACAGGAAGAGCAGGACGAAACACCTACATCAGAGCCTGTCGAGAACGCAGGAGAAACAGGAAGCGGTTCGGAAAATGAAGGAAATACGGAAAACGATCCTCTTCCGGTAGCAGAACCGGTGGGTCCGGAAAATGAGGACTGAGAACAAGAAATCATAATAATATTTTAGAACAGGAGCGTGGCTCGTGCAGACAGATATCAGGAAACTGTTTGAAATCAATAAAAGATTAATAGAAGCAGTGGACAGAGCTGTCTGCTTTTTTAGAACGGGAATGTATGACCGGGCATTAGAATGTGTTGCGGATACAGCCGGAGCCATTAACTATGTTACAGATGCAGTCATTAAAGACCGTGATTTTTTTGATACCATCTCGACGGATTGCATCGGGGAAATGCTCGAATCTGTGGTAAACGCAACAAGGAGTAAGGATTACACGCTTTTGGCCGATCTGTACGATATGCAGGTTGCATCGTTTGTCTGCGGTATTCAGGAGCACATCTTAAGCAGGGAGCAGTTTTTATTCTTTGATCCCGAAAAATTCAAGGAAAATATCGGAGCCATGAAGGCCGTTCTTCGCGAAATGATAGAAGAACGGGAAGATTTTAGTCCGGATGCCCAAAAGAGGTTCAGGGTAAATCTGAACGCTAAGCTGGACGAGATGCTTGAGCCGGAAGTACTGATAAAAAAAGGCTTTAACATGGAATTTACTTCAAGCGGGTTCATGACCATGAGTGCACCGTTTGGCAGCGGAAGAAGCATTTATCTCCATTCAAACGGCAGAGTTATAAGCGAAAGCCTTCAGCTGGCGCTGTCATGGTTCGATCCGGTTGTGGATGAATACATCGTAGTCGGTTTCGGTATGGGTTATCATGTTGAGGAGCTTTCAAAACTTGCCCCTTCAAAAAGGATAATCGTTTATGAGAGTGACCTTGATGTTTTAAGGCTGTATTGTGCTTTCTGCGGTGATTCGGAGCTCCTTACAAGAGAAAATGTTTTCATAGTATATGACAGCGATATGTCAGTGCTTGAACGGCGCCTTTACGGTACCGAACCTTCGGATGGCGGGAAATATGTATTTATGTCGGATGAAGGGAAAGTGGTAAAGCTCTGCATTCACTATCCGTCGTACAGAAGAAGCCCGGGATGCCGTGCGGTAGATGCTGCACTTCCCTGGAGAAAAGCGGTGGAAAGTATTTAAGATAAGATAAAGGGGTATATCGTATGAATGATGAGTATTCGGTAGTACTGAGTAAGCTTGTTGATAAAATGAAGCTGGAGAACTGTACTCCTGAAATAGATACGGGTAAGATATTCATTAACAAACCCGACATTAACCGTCCTGCACTTCAGCTGGCAGGGTTTATGGAGGACTTTGATAACGAGAGGATCCAGATCATAGGAAACGTTGAGCATTCCTATATGCTGAAGCAGGATAACCGCGAAGAGATCTATGACCGGTTTTTATCAAGCGGTATTCCCTGCGTAATTTTCTGCAACGGTTTTACTCTGGAGCCTTCCCTTATAGAGTCGGCCATTAAGTACCAGGTTCCTCTGCTAAGAACGGGAAAGACAACATCCTCGCTTATGGCTGAGGTTATAAGATGGCTTAATGTTGAATTGGCACCTACCATGACGATACACGGGGTATTGGTTGATGTATACGGCGAAGGTATCCTTATCACAGGAGAGAGTGGAATAGGAAAATCCGAAGCTGCGCTTGAGCTTATCAAAAGAGGTCATCGTCTTATAAGCGATGACGTTGTTGAAATAAAGAAGGTAAGCGATGACACGCTTGTGGGAACGTCACCCGAAATGACGAGGCATTTCATAGAACTGAGGGGTATAGGGATTATCGACGTAAAGACCCTTTTCGGTGTTGAAAGCGTTAAGAATACCGGAACCATAGACCTTGTTATCAATCTTGAGGATTGGGACAGGGAGAAGGAATATGACAGGATGGGTCTTGAGGAACATTATGTCAACTATCTTGGAAACAATGTAGTATGCCACAATATCCCCATCAGACCCGGACGTAATCTGGCGATCATCTGTGAGGCAGCCGCTGTCAACTGTAGACAGAAGAAGATGGGATACAATGCTGCACAGACTCTGTATGAGAGAGCCGTTGCAAACATTAACGGCGTAAAACCTACCGTATAGTAAAACCGTAAGGAGACTAAACATGAAATACTGCTTTGGAGTGGATATAGGCGGAACTACAATAAAAATGGGACTTTTTACTTCTGAGGGAGAGCTGCTTGAGAAGTGGGAAATACCTACAAGACGCGAAAACGGCGGAGAAAAGGTACCCGGAGATATTGCTGATTCCATTAATCAAAAATGTGACGAGAAGCATATAGATAAAAAGGATGTGGTGGGAGCCGGAGTAGGTGTTCCCGGTCCCGTTACCGGCGACGGCATGGTTATGAAATGTGCAAATCTCGGTTGGGATATATTTAATGTTAACGAGAAAATGTCATCTCTTACCGGCCTTAAGTGTACCGCACTTAATGACGCAAATGCCGCTGCTTTGGGAGAACTTTGGAGAGGAAGCGCAAAGGGACTTAAAAACATGGTATTTGTTACCTTGGGAACCGGTGTCGGTGGCGGAATCGTAATCGACGGAAACATAATACACGGTATCCACGGCGGTGGCGGTGAGATAGGTCATATAGTTGTCAATTCGTCCGAAGAAGCGATATGCGGATGCGGAGGACACGGACATCTGGAGCAATATGCATCGGCGACCGGAATAGTCCGCATAGCAAGGAAAAAGCTCAAGGAAGACGGATGCGAAACCGTTCTTAAGGACAGCGATGACTTAAGCTGCAAGGACATCTTTGATGCTGCAAAAGCAGGAGACAGTGTGGCAGCCGGATTGGTTGATACCATGTGCGCATATCTGGCTCAGGCCCTGTCGGGAGTGGGAGCAACCTGCGACCCCGAAGCATATGTAATCGGCGGCGGAGTTTCAAAAGCCGGTGAGATCATTACCGAAACAGTTAAAAAGCATTTCTTTGCCAACAATATGAACGTACTGAAAAGTGCTGAATTTAAGCTTGCCTGCCTCGGTAACGATGCCGGTATTTACGGAGCGGCTTATATGAGTATCTGCTCACAGACAAAAGCTTAAAGATTGAAGGAGTCGTATTTTGGATAGATCAGTTTTTGACAAGCTAAGTAAATGCATAGCTCCGGGAAGAATAATAGAAAATGCACGTCTTTCGGAGTATACTTCGTTTAAGACCGGAGGCCCTGCAGACATCCTTGTAAAGGTAGGTAATTCGATAGAAATACAGAGGATCGTGGCTATTGCCAAAGAATCGGACGTTCCCTTCTATGTTATAGGAAACGGGACAAATATGCTTGTTTCCGATGAGGGTTACAGGGGGATAGTTATCTGTCTGAGAGAGATGGATAATGACATACGTGCGGAAAAGGCTTCGAACGGTGATTATTGCAGGCTTTCATGCTCGGCCGGCTGTACGCTGGCAAGGCTTTCCTCGGAAGCTGCCTCCATGGGTTATTCGGGACTTGAGTTTGCCGCAGGGATCCCCGGAAGTGTGGGCGGAGCGGTTGTAATGAATGCAGGAGCCTACGGCGGAGAGATAAAGGACGTGTTTGAGTATGCCGATGTCCTCGACGAAAACGGGGATGTGATACGTCTTAAAAGAGAGGACATGGACTTCGGATACAGAAAGAGCATTATACAGGAAAAAGAGTATATAGTTCTGGACGTAATGTTTGTTCTCAAAAAAGGCGAAGAAAACGCCATAAAGGCAGAAATAAAGGAACTTAACGAACGCCGCAGGGAAAAACAGCCTTTGGAATATGCAAGTGCCGGCAGTACTTTTAAGAGGCCTGAGGGCCTGTTTGCCGGAAAACTGATAGAGGACGCGGGATTAAAGGGATTCTCGGTCGGAGATGCGGCCGTTTCCGAAAAACACTGCGGTTTCCTGATCAATAAAGGAAAAGCGACCTCAACTGACATTTATGAGCTTATCTCACAGGTAATAGAGAAGGTATATGAAAAGTCAGGGGTGGTTCTGGAACCGGAGATAAAGCTTTTGGGGTTTGAAGAATGAATTTTACGGCAAAGGTCAAGCAGGAATTGTTTGAAGAAATACCTTCTTCACGTCATTGCAGGATAGCCGAATTGGGCGGGATCGTTACAATTTTAGGTCGTATGAATAAAGAAAGCGATAATCTGGAATTATTTTCAGAAAACGATCTGGTCATAAAAAAGGCTGAAAAATTGATAAAAAAATTATTTCCTGTTGACAATATCGGTCGGATACTTTACGATATAAAACGTTCGGGGAAGGAATCCGGAAGGATTGTTTTTTCCGAAAAGGAAACGGAAGAGCTTTTGAAGCTTCTGAAAATGAACTCCGATCTGGAGGCAAAACCGGTGTTATATACCCTCACTTGTTGTAAGAGGGCATTCTTGAGAGGAGTTTTTTTGGGAGCAGGAACACTTACCGATCCTAATAAGGACTATCATTTTGAAATTGCCTGCCTTAATGAAGGTTGTGCCGAAGAGCTTAAAAGCCTTATATGCGGTTTCGGTATTGAAGCCAAAAAGGTTGTTCGAAGATCAAGACACGTTGTCTACGTTAAAGACAGCGAAATGATAAGCGAGCTGCTGAGCCTTATCGGTGCTCAGGTTGCCATGATGGAGCTTGAGAATATAAGGATCCTAAAGGAAGTAAGAAATCATGTGAACAGGCAGGTTAATTGTGATTCGGCCAATATCAGGAAGGCACTTGCGGCTTCACAAAAGCAAATGGAAGACATCGCTCTTATCAGACAGGAAAATGAGTTTGAGGGGTTGAGCGAGGATCTTAAAGAAACTGTATTGCTTAGGGAAGCTTATCCTGAAGCAACTTTGGCGGAGCTGGTAATGTATAATGGGGACACTGTTGGAAAATCGGGGATCAATCACAGACTGAAAAAGATATCGGAAATTGCCGATAAGCTAAGGGACGGGAGAAAGAAATGATTACTAAAAAAATGGCAATTGACATTACTGCCGATCTGGACAAGAGACCTATTGCAAAGCTGGTACAGGAAGCCAGCCGTTTTGACAGCTCTGTTTTCTTTGAGTACAGGGACAAAAAAGTTAATGCCAAAAGCATTATGGGAATGATGACATTCATCAGCATAATGAACAAGGCGACCGCAGCCAAGGAAAAAATCGACATCAAGATAAACGGAAATGATGAAGGCGAGGCAATGGATGCCATCGTAGCATTCTTTTCGTAAAAAAATGTTTTTTTAGAAACCTTGAGGGGTTTCTTTTTTTTATGTTTTGTGGTATAATGTTTGATGGGCAAGTATGTGCCGTTTGGTTGAGGACTGTATATCGGAGGTTATGATGACAAGAGAACAGAGAAGAAGACAAGTGAAGAGAAACAGGATATCTCTTGCTTTTATTATAGTAGAACTAATAGCGGTATGCGTATTGATACCGATTGCGATAAGCCGTTTTGCAGGAAAGGGAAGTTCCGCGGACGGAGAGGATACTCCCACTATCATTTCGGCTGATACGGGTAAGGTTGTAGATCCTGACGACCCGAAGGGAGTTAACGTCAATGAAGCTGCCGGCAAACCGTCTAAGGACGGCAACGATTCCGACGTTATCGAATCCGGTGAAAAAGCTGCATCGGCCGAGGATAACGGGAACGGAAAATCGAGTGATGCAATTTCTACTGATGGAAAATCTGAAGGTTCCGTGACCGATGATACAAAGACCGGTGATAACAATACCGAAAGCAATAATAATACTGAAACAGCAGATAATACTAAACCTGTGATCGCCGGTCCTTTGGGAACGATCATCGCTGAGGCGGATATAAAGGCTGCTATGTATGATTACGACGCAGCAATAGAGCTTGTGAAGTCCAGTCCCGATTATGAGACTAGTGTTGAAGCGAAGGCTGCTGTGGAACGCTACGAAGCAGATAAGGCAAAGTGCGTTAAATGGCATGACAATACGCAGATAAGCCATATATTCGTACATTCACTTATTGTAGATACATCGAGAGCATTTGGACCGAAATCCTCACAGCCCAAGGGCTACAATCAGTACATGACTACTGTCAGCGAGTTCAACAAGATGATAGAGTCGATGTATGAAAAGGGCTATGTTATGGTCAGCATCCATGATATAGCAAAGCGTGTGGTTGACGAAGACGGAACCGAGAAGCTTGTGGCACAGCCCATCATGCTGCCTCCAGGAAAGGAACCCTTCGTGCTTTCACAGGATGACGTAAATTATTATGAATACATGGATAACGACGGATTTGCAGACAGGATAGTCATCGGCGAGGACGGCATTCCTACCTGTCAGTATACCGATGTTGACGGAAACGTTTATTTCGGAGAATATGACGTTCTTCCCATCATAGACCGTTTTGTAAAGGAACATCCCGATTTCTCATATAGAGGAGCAAAGGGAATCCTGGCAGTTACCGGATATGAAGGTGCACTCGGATACGATACCGGCCTTTCAATGAAGATATATGACGGTCTTTCGGAAGAAGAAAAGATGAAGAGGATCAATGCCGAAAGAGAAAAGGCGATCGCTGTTGCTGAGGCTATAAAGGCTGACGGCTGGGAGTTCGCAAGTCACAGCTATACTCATTCGAACATGACAAACGCTACCTTAGAGAAGATGCAGTATGACTCAAAGCGCTGGCATGACGAAGTGGAGATAATCTTAGGCCCTACAGATATCTATATCTATCCCTACGGAGCGGACATCTGCGACTGGCACGGATATTCGGGAGAGAAATTCGAACTGCTGAGAAGCTACGGCTTCTGGTATTTCTGTAACGTTGATGCTTCAAGATACTGGATACAGCTTAAGAGTAATTACTTCAGAATGGGACGTATCAACACCGACGGTGAAAGAATGCACATTACTCTTAAGAACAGGAGCGACCCTTCACTTCCCGACAGGCTCAGTTACTTCTTCCATACCGAGGACGTATATGACTACTCTAGACCTGCGTGGGACTAAGTTGACAGATTCTTCATCGTTTGCGCTCCCTATTCTGCTGATGAGCATGTCATACTGTGGATGAATACGTCATCCTGAGCGTAAGCGAAGGATCTAAAACAATAGAAGGAAAAGAATATGGGTTTTACACATTTGCACGTACATACGGAATACAGCCTGCTTGACGGCTCGAGCAAGATAAAGGAAATACTTGCCCGGGCTAAAGAGCTTGGGCAGACTTCTCTTGCCATTACAGATCATGGCGTAATGTACGGTGTGATAGATTTCTACAAGGCGGCTCTGGAATTGGGGATAAAGCCTATTATAGGCTGTGAGGTCTATGTTGCTCCCGGGTCGCGCTTTGACAAGGAAAATTCGGTTTCAGATGAGAGATACCGCCATCTGGTATTGCTTGCCGAAAACAATACGGGTTATTCAAACCTGATGAAGATCGTATCCAAGGGCTTTATAGAAGGCTTCTACTATAAGCCCCGTGTGGATATGGAGGTATTAGAGGAATATCACGAGGGAATCATAGCTTTATCTGCCTGCCTAGCCGGCGAGGTGCCGGGCGCACTCTTAAAGGACGATTATGATGCCGCAAAGGCAGCGGTGCTCAGACATCTTGAAATATTCGGCGAGGGTAATTACTTCCTCGAACTCCAGGATCACGGAATTCCCGAGCAGAAAAAAGCAAATGCCGGAATACTTCGGCTTTCTCAGGAAACCGGAGTAAAGCTTGTATGTACGAACGATGTTCACTATACGTTTGCGGAGGATGCGGAAGCTCATGATATACTGCTCTGCATCCAGACCCAGAAAAAGGTGCAGGATACTGACAGAATGCGCTATGAAGGAGGGCAGTTTTACCTAAAGTCCGAGGAAGAGATGCGGGCTTTGTTCCCTTATGCGCAGGAAGCGATCGACAATACCGCCGAAATAGCGGAACGCTGCAACGTAACCATAGAATTCGGTCATTATAAACTGCCTAAGTTTGACGTCCCGGAAGGCTATACGGCGGAAACATATTTAAGGGAACTCTGTAATGCCGGCCTTAAGAGAAGGTATGCCGATGTATCGGATGACAGGTTTAAAGAACTTCAGGAAAGGCTGGACTATGAGCTTGACACCATCAAGAACATGGGCTTTGTCGACTACTTCCTGATAGTTTGGGACTTCATAAAATACGGAAGGGATAACGGGATAGCGGTAGGTCCGGGACGAGGAAGTGCCGCAGGCTCGATAGTATCCTATACCTTAGGCATTACAAATATCGATCCCATCAGATACAGCCTCCTTTTTGAGCGTTTTTTAAATCCCGAGCGTGTTACCATGCCCGATATAGACGTTGATTTCTGCTTCGAGAGACGTCAGGAGGTTATTGATTACGTAGTCAGAAAATACGGGAAGGACAGAGTTGTTCAGATAGTTACCTTCGGTACACTTCAGGCGAGAGGTGTGCTCCGCGATGTAGGAAGGGCACTGGATCTTCCTTATTCAAAGGTGGACCAGATAGCGAAAATGGTGCCCCAGGAACTGGGAATGACACTGGAAAAAGCATTTGCCGCAAATCCCGATTTTAAGGGAGCTTACGAATCGGACCCCGATATAAAGAAGCTTATAGATATGAGCAGAAGGCTGGAAGGACTTCCGAGGCACTGCTCGATGCATGCTGCCGGTGTTGTTATATCGAATGCACCTGCGGACGATTACGTGCCGCTTTCAAGATCGGCCGACGATACCATTACCACCCAGTATACCATGACTACCTTAGAGGAACTGGGACTGCTCAAGATGGACTTTTTGGGACTCAGGACCCTGACGGTTATACAGGCAGCGGTAAGATCGGTTAACGAAATGCTTCTCGAAAAATACAAGGAGGAGCATGGCAGCAGTGAAGAAGGATTTGAACCGTTAAATATCGATAACATAGATTATAACGACAAAAAGGTATTTGAACTCATAGCATCCGGTAAGACAGAGGGTATCTTCCAGTTGGAAAGCGCCGGCATGAAGAGCTTTATGAAGGAGCTCAAGCCCACCTCGATGGAAGATATCATAGCGGGAATCTCGCTCTACCGTCCGGGCCCCATGGACTTTATACCCAAGTATATTAAGGGAAAACAGGAGCCCGAGAGTATTACCTATGACTGCGAGCAGCTGCGCCCCATACTTGAGCCGACCTATGGCTGTATAGTATATCAGGAGCAGGTTATGCAGATAGTACGTAACCTTGCAGGCTACAGCTTTGGCCGGAGCGATCTGGTGCGCAGAGCAATGTCCAAAAAGAAGCAGAGCGTAATGGAAAAAGAACGTGAAAGCTTCGTACACGGAAATGCGGCGGAAAAGGTTCCGGGTTGTGCGGCACTGGGAATAAGTGAAAAGACGGCCAACAAGATCTATGATGACATGATAGATTTTGCAAAGTACGCATTTAATAAGTCACATGCGGCAGCATATGCTGTGGTTGCTTATCAGACGGCATTCCTTAAATGCTATTATCCGGTGCATTTTATGGCAGCGTTGATGACGAGTGTTATAGACAATGCCGGAAAAACCGCAGGTTATATAAACATATGCAAGAAAATGGGCATAAGCGTTCTTCCTCCCGACGTTAACGAAGGAGGCTACTCGTTTACACCCGTGGGCAATGCCATAAGATATTCCCTTTCTGCGATAAAGGGAGTGGGAAGACCCGTTGTTGAAGCGATCGTATCGGAAAGAAAGGCAAACGGTCCGTATACGGGTCTAAAGAATTTTGCAAACAGGCTTTCCTCAAAGGAGACGAATAAAAGAGTCATCGAGAGCCTGATAAAAGCAGGGGCATTTGATACCGTGCCTGGAAACCGCCGTCAGCTTATGATAGCATTTCCGGGGATCATTGAAAGAGTTGCCTCCGAGAAAAAGAGTGCGATGGAAGGGCAGATGAACCTGTTCGAATTTATGGATCCCGATTATTCAAATAAGGATGACACGGAGCTTCCGAAGGTTGAGGATTATTCAAAGGAAGAAGTCCTTGCCTTTGAAAAGGAAGTACTTGGAATTTATGTTTCGGGACATCCGCTCGAACGATACTCGAATATACTCGAGAAGAATACAACTGTCACCACGCTTGACTTTGCAGCCGAAGAAACAGAAAATGACGGCCAGCAGATAGCGGCAGAAGATAATGAAGATAGGCTAAAGGTACATGACGGAGAGGAATGCATAATCGGAGGCATCGTATCGAACCGTCTTGTTAAAACAACACGTTCAAATACGATGATGGCATTCCTTACCTTAGAGGATATGTACGGAACCGTCGAAATACTGGTATTTCCTAAGGACTACGCAAAATATAAGGCTATATGCGATGTGGATGCGAGACTTCTGATAAAGGGCAGGGTTACCGTAGAGGAAGAAAGAGGCGCAAAGCTCATATGCCAGCAGATGGTGTCACTTGATGAAATACCGAAGGAAATCTGGGTTAAATTTGATGATATAGATGCCTTTAACAGAGATGAAGAAAGCATGAAGGCTATCACCTCACAGTTTGATGGACAGGACGGAGTTGTTGCCTACTGTGCGAAAGAAAAACTGTTGAAGAGGTATCCCCGTTCAGTCGAGACTCTTATCTGTCCGGAGCTTTTGGAAAAGCTGAAAGAAAAATTCGGAACAGATGCGGTAGCAGTGGTATCATCGAAGTATAATTGGGGCAGAAATTAATGCGAATACTATCATTCTTGGCCGGTTGCTCCGGCATTGGACCAAAGGGCTCAAACGGTATAGGAAAAAGAGCTAAGGACAATCAAAGCGGAGTGTCGGAGTTCTATTATTCATATAACGGAAGCATCGGCGGGAACAGCTATAGCTACAGAATAAAGGACGAGGACGGGAAAAAAGTATTTATTTACGAAGCAATGGAACACAGAGAGTTTGAGGATATGAAACTCGACTGTCCCCCGGAAATATTGGATAGGCTTTACAAGCTTTATCTTGATATGCGTATTGCTGAATGGGACGGCTTCGAAAAATACAATCCGAAAGTCCTGGACGGAGACGGGTTCTCACTGCGCATAAGGTTTAATGACGGTACGAAAATGAGTGCTAGCGGGAGTAATGCCTGCCCGGATAACTACGGTGAATTTGAAGACCGGATGAGTGAGATACTTGACCCATTAGCGGAAGAAATACTTGATATTAAACGTAATGAGCTTATAAGCAAGGGATTGGACGGACATCTGACATCTTTATTGTTTATATTTAAGCAGCAGGGTACATCCGGCAGTGATGAATACCACGTTTTACTGAGGAGTGAAAAGAACTCTGAAAAGAACCTGGAAGTAGAAATAAAAGCAAACGGTGAAAAATTAAAAGCTTATTACCGTTCACCTATCTCGGAGAGCAACCTGGATGAGCTTGAACAGGCAATAAAGGATTATGAGATCATCAAATGGTATGATTTCTATGCCCATACCGAGGACCCCAATAATTCAGAGTGGTTTCAGATATCATTTAGCTTTGATAACAAAATGCATATCAGTGCTCACGGAACCAAAAAACCCGAGCATTACGAAGAATTTAGGGCAGTATGCATTAAATGGCTAAATGGACTGGTTAATAAATGCAAGCAGGATAAAACAGAGTGATAAATCACGGAACCGTACCGATGATTGATAAAAAGGAGAAGAACATGGCAGCAAAAAAGGAATCTATAACCAAGAAGGAAGCAGACGTAAAAACGACTGCGAAAAAGACTTCAAAGAAAACCGCACCCGAAAAGGTGACCGTGGTCTCTGACAAGGCAAGTATAAAGGACGCAGAACCCGAAAAGAAACACAAGATCAAAACCATCGGTGTACTTACCAGCGGCGGTGATGCACCGGGAATGAATGCTGCAGTCCGTGCCGTAGTACGTACGGCTATAGCAAACGGAATTGCCGTAAAGGGTATAAAACGTGGTTTTTCGGGACTTATCGATGAGGATATAATAGATCTTAATTCCAGAAGCGTAGCTGACACCATCCAAAAGGGCGGAACCTTCCTGTTCACTGCAAGATGTCCCGAGATGATAACAACGGAAGGTCAGGATCTGGCTGCTGCAAACTGCAGAAAACATGGTATAGATGCCCTCATCGTTATCGGAGGCGACGGATCCTATAAAGGCTGTCTTACATTAAAAGAGAGAGGCATAAACGTTATCGGTATCCCCGGTACCATTGACCTTGACATAGCATGTACAGAGTATACCATAGGCTTTGATACAGCAGTAAATACTGCGATGCATGCCATAGATAAGATCAGGGATACCTCGACCTCACAGGAAAGATGTTCTATCATCGAGGTTATGGGAAGGCATGCAGGATACATTGCATTGTGGTGCGGTCTTGCAAACGGAGCAGAGGCGGTTCTTACCACCGAGCTTTACAACTACGAAGAGCAGAAGCTCATAAACGACATAGAGAAAAAACGTAAGAGCGGAAGAAAGCATTACATCATAATAAATGCAGAGGGCATAGGCGATTCCGAGGGAATGGCAAAGCGTATAGAGTATGCGACGGGAATGCCTACCTCCGCTACGATCCTCGGTTATCTGCAGCGAGGCGGAAGCCCTACCTGTAAGGACAGAGTATATGCTTCGGCATTCGGAGCAAAAGCAGTGGATATCCTCTTAAAGGGCGGAGAGAACAGGGTAGTAGCATTTAAGAACGGTGCTTTTGTGGATTTCGATATGGAAGAAGCACTCGCAATGAAGAAAACCCTTGATCCCTTCCTTGTAGATATGCTCGGAAAGCTGACCCGTAAGGGTGACAGCCGCCTTATGAAAAACGAAGGACTTCTTACAGTGGAAAATGAAGAAAACACAGGAAAGAAGACAACCATCGGAGTCCTTACGAGCGGTATGGACGCACCCGGAATGAATGCAGCCATCCGTGCGGTTGTGCGCTCGGCCATCGGCTATAACATGAAGGTTATCGGTTTTAAACGTGGATATTCGGGACTTATCGAAAAGGATTATCTCGAAATGACGAATAAGACCATGTCGGAAACCGTACAGCGCGGCGGAACGCAGCTTCTTGCATCGGATTGTCCCGAGTTCATGACCGAGGAAGGACAGAAGAAGGCGATAGAAACCTTAAAGGAATTAAAGATAGATGCGCTGGTTATCATCGGCGGCAACGGCACCATGAGAGGCGGTCTCGATCTGATAGCAAAGGGTATCAATGTTGTTGGAATCCCTGCAACAATTGATCTGGATGTAGCATGCACCGAGTATACCATAGGCTTTGACACTGCTATAAATACCGCTATGGAGTCCATCGATAAGATAAGGGACACATCGGCTTCGCATGAGCGCTGCAGTGTCATCGAGGTAGCAGGAAAGAGAAGCGGACACAATGCACTCTGGTGCGGTATTGCCACAGGCGCTGAGGAGATAATTACCAACGAATATCACGATCAGAACCAGCAGAGAATGATATCCGAGATAATAAACAAGAAAAAGCTCGGAAAGAGGCTTCACCTGATAGTTAATTCCGAATCTGTCGGAAAATCGGCTTCCCTTGCGAAGAACATAGAGTTTGCGACGGGACTTGAGACCAGAGCTACAGTTCTCGGCATTCTTCAGTGCGGAGGAACTCCTTCGTGCCAGGACCGTGTATTCGCTTCGGCTATGGGCGGCAAGGCTGTAGAAGTAATAAATGCCGGCAAGAAGAACAGGATAGTCGCATACCAGAACGGTGAATTCACCGACTTCGACATGGAAAAGGCAATGCGTCTGCAGAAATTCCCGGATGCATATATGGCAGAGATGTCAAAGAAGCTTGCAAGATAATTATCTGACAGCATATATTACGGATTAAAAAGTATATAAAAGTAATAAAAAACAGGAGTAAGAGAAACATGAACATCAACGAACAACTTGCAAAAGAACTTGGAATTAAGCTTGAACAGGTGGATGCCACCGTTAAGCTCATCGATGAAGGAAACACCATTCCTTTCATCGCCCGTTACCGTAAGGAAGTAACAGGCTCATTAAACGACGAGGTTTTGAGAAATCTGTACGACAGACTTACTTATCTTAGGAACCTCGAGGAAAGGAAGGCTTCGGTTCTTGCAAGTATAGAGGAACAGGGCAAGCTTACTGACGAATTAAAGAAGCAGATCATGGATGCTACCACTCTGGTAGTTGTTGAGGATCTTTACCGTCCTTATAAGCAAAAGAGAAGAACAAGAGCAACTGTTGCAAAAGAAAAGGGACTTGAGCCTCTTGCAGACATAATTGCGGCACAGGATGCGGATAAGCCTATTGCGGAGTATGCGGCGGACTTCATAAATGAGGAAAAGGAAGTAAAGACTGCCGAGGAAGCCATAGCAGGCGCCTGCGACATCATTGCGGAACGTATTTCCGACGAGGCTGACTACCGTATATATATCAGAAAGCTTACCGGAGACGAAGGACTTATCGTATCCGAAGCAAAGGACGAGAAGGCTCAGAGCGTTTACGAGAATTATTATAAGTTCTCAGAGAAGATCAGCACCATCCTTGGACATAGGGTACTTGCTCTTAACCGCGGCGAGGATGAAAAGTTCCTTACAGTGAAGATCGAAGCTCCTGTAGATCAGATACTCAGATACCTTGAGATGCACACCATCAAAAAGGATAACGAATTTACAAACGATATTTTAAAGAACGTGGTAGCCGATGCATATGACCGTCTGATAGCACCCGCCATTGAACGTGAGATCCGTTCGGATCTTACCGAAAAGGCGCAGGACAGCGCGATCAAGGTATTCGGAAAGAACCTGACACAGCTCCTTATGCAGCCTCCTATCGCAGGGCATGTAGTGCTTGGCTGGGACCCTGCATTCCGTACAGGATGTAAGCTGGCAGTTGTAGATCCTACCGGAAAGGTGCTCGACACGGTAGTAATCTATCCCACCGATTCACCTCATAAGGATATTCCGAAGTCAAAGCGCATTTTAAAGCAGCTGATCGAAAAATACAATATTACCCTGATATCGGTAGGAAACGGAACCGCATCAAGAGAGTCGGAGCAGGTAATAGTTGAGCTCCTTCATGAAATGAACAAGCCCGACCTGGCATACGTTATCACCAACGAGGCAGGAGCTTCCGTTTATTCCGCAAGTAAGCTTGCCACAGAAGAGTTCCCGAACTTTGACGTTGGACAGCGTAGTGCGGCATCGATCGCACGCCGTGTACAGGATCCGTTGGCAGAGCTTGTAAAGATAGATCCCAAGTCCATCGGTGTCGGACAGTACCAGCACGATATGAACCAGAAGAAGCTCGGTGAGCAGCTTGAAGGTGTTGTTGAGGACTGTGTTAATAAGGTCGGAGTTGACGTCAATACCGCATCCGCCTCACTTTTGGAGTATGTATCCGGTATTTCAAAGCCCATTGCCAAGAATATCGTAGCATATCGTGAGGAAAACGGAAGATTCCTGTCGCGTGCGGAGCTTTTAAAGGTACCGAAGCTCGGACCGAAGGCGTTTGAACAGTGTGCAGGCTTCTTAAGGATACGCGGCGGAAAGAATCCTTTGGACAATACAAGCGTTCATCCCGAGTCGTACGAAGCTGCAAAGAAGCTGCTCGAAAGCTTAGGCTTTACTCCTCAGGATATCAAGACACTTCAGGCAGAGCAGGCTAAAGCAGTTCGCGAGGACGAGGATAAGCGTAAAGCAGAGGCCGAGAAAGCCGAAAGGGAAGCAAAGGCTGCTGCCAGAGGCGGTAAGGACAGAAGAAACAAAAACGAGATACAGATAAAGAATGCCGATTCGGCAATGGGAAGACTTCTTGCACAGGCACTCGCAAAGTCCGGAAAGAATGTTGTAACAAGGGATAATTCAAATTCAGCAGGCGGAAAGAATGAAGCTAGTGCAAACGCAGCCGGAATCCTCGGTGCGGCAGCCGAAGCAAACGAAAAGGGAAGTGCAGGCCTGTCACATTTGAGTACCATGATAAAGGACAAGAAAAAGCTTGCGGAGGAGCTCGGGATCGGTGAGATCACACTTGACGATATCATCAAGGAACTTGAAAAGCCCGGACGCGATCCCCGTAAGGATATGCCCGCACCCATCTTAAGACAGGACGTTCTCGGAATGGAGGATCTTAAGGTAGGCATGGTTCTTAAAGGAACTGTAAGGAACGTAATAGATTTCGGCGTATTTGTCGATATAGGTGTTCATCAGGACGGTCTGGTGCATATCTCGCAGATTACCAATAAGAAGTTTATTAAGCATCCTTTAGAGGTGCTGAGCGTCGGAGACGTTGTGGATGTAAAGGTTATGAGCGTGGATCTTCAGAAGAAGAGGATACAGCTTACAATGATATTTTAATCAAAGAAAGGGGTTTAGAAGGATGAGATATTCAATTGAAGGAAGTCCGATGCCGGTTGTTATATGCCAGCTGACCGGCGGAGAAACAATGATCACGGAGAAGGGTGCAATGGCATGGATGTCTCCCAATGTTAAGATGGAGACTATGGGCGGCGGCTTAGGCAAAATGTTCGGCCGTGCGTTCTCGGGAGAGGCAATGTTCCAGAACCGTTATACCGCAGAGGGTGACGGCATGATAGCTTTTGCATCGAGCATGCCCGGTGAGATAAGGGCTTTTGAGATAGCACCCGGCAGAGAGATGATATGTCAGAAATCTGCATTCCTGGCATCCACTTCGGGAGTTGAGCTTTCGGTATTCTTTAACAAGAAGGTCGGAGCAGGATTTTTCGGAGGCGAGGGCTTCATTATGCAGCGCCTTTCGGGACAGGGAGTTGCATTTGTAGAGCTTGACGGATATATCAAGGAATACGATCTCCAGCCCGGCCAGAAGATAGTTATTGATACCGGATATCTGGCTGCAATGGAGCCTACGGTACAGATAGACATACAGACGGTACCCGGACTTAAGAACAAGCTTTTCGGCGGTGAGGGCTTCTTTAATACGCTGCTTACCGGTCCCGGAAAGATCTGGCTTCAGTCAATGCCTGTTTCTTCACTTGCAGGCTCTCTGCTTCCTTTTATACCCAGAAGCTGAGAATAAAAGATACCGGAATATGAGAAAGTATGCCCGGATACGAAAGTATTTGGGCATTTTTACGTCGGTGATGCGGCAGGCACGTCACCGATGGGCACCATGCCTGCGGCAAAGTACGTTAAATGAAACTCATTTTAAGCTATTTACGGCGGCATATCGTGATATTTTTGATATCTACCGCCTTTCTGACAATGGAAGCAGTGGCGGACCTTCTTCAGCCCACGTATATGTCCTATATCGTGGATAAAGGTGTTGCCAACTCGGATGTAGGGAGAATCCTGATCTATGGCGGGATAATGCTCGGAATCGCGCTTTTCGGAGCATTCTGTGCAGTCATGCGAAATCATTTTGCCAGCCGTACGTCACAGACTATCGGTAAAGAGATAAGGCATGATATCTATCATAACGTGCAGCAGCTATCCCTGGAAAATATTGACAGGCTTCAGCCTGCATCGATCATCACCAGGGTTACGAATGACGTTACCCAGATCCAGGATTTTATCAATAGTATAATGCGTATCATGATAAAGGCGCCGATCACGGGAATAGGTGCCGTGGTACTTATTATCATCCAGACGCCTAAGCAGGCTCCCGTAATGATAGTGATAATACTTATAGCGATACTGCTTATAGTTGCAAATATCATGGTGGGCTATCCGAGATTCGGAAAGGTTCAGAAGAAGCTGGATAAGCTGAACGGAGTTTCAAGGGAGTTCCTCTCTTCGGTACGTGTTGTTAAAGCCTTTAGGGCCGAGGAAAAGGAAACGGGAAAATTCAACAGTGCATCGGACAGCCTTGCGGAAGCAAATACATCCGCATTACGTGCCATGGCAATGTTCGCGCCTCTTATAAACCTTACGGTCAATTTTGGAATTGTACTTCTCCTGTTTATTTCCAAGGATCAGGATGCAGCCGATATAGGAAGGCTTATGGCTTCGGTTAATTACATGGGGCAGGTGCTTTTTGCCCTTGCATTTATCTCGAACGTCATAAACAGTGCGGTAAGAGCCCTTGCATCCTCTGAGAGGATAAAGGAAGTGCTTGATGAAAAGCCGGTCCAGAAAAAGGCTGAGAATCCTCAAAAGCCCGACATTAAGGGCACAGTTGAATTTAAAGACGTTTCCTTTGCATATGCAGGTGCTTCAAGAGACGCCTTGAGCCATATTTCTTTTACGGCAAATCCCGGTGAGACGATAGGCATTATTGGACCTACAGGCTCAGGAAAGACTTCGCTTGTTAACCTGATCCCGAGATTTTATGATGTAACGGAAGGCAAAATACTTGTTGACGGCTGCGACGTAAATGAGATAGACGAGGAATACTTAAGGTCGAATGTCGCGCTGGTAGCACAAAAGGCTCTGCTCTTCAGCGGAACCATAATGGAAAACTTGAGCTGGGGCTTAGGAAGAAGAACCGGTACTGAGCTTACTGAAAGCGGAAAAACAGCTTTGGCGCTTTCTGAGAAGGATAAGGAGAAAATAGATACGGCGGTTAAAATTGCCTGCGCCGAGGAATTTATCGGGAAAACCAAGGACGGATACGATACACTTTTAGGACAGGGCGGCGTTAATCTCTCAGGAGGCCAGAAGCAGAGGCTTTCCCTTGCAAGAGCCCTTGTAAAGGAGCCCAGGATACTGATACTTGACGATTGTACCAGTGCTCTCGATGCAAACACGGAGAGTAAGGTACTCAAAGGTCTTTCCAAAATGGGCAGGGATGGAAATGCGGCAGCAAAAGCAACCGTGCTTCTTATCAGTCAGAGGATCTCAACAGTAATGAGAGCCGATAAGATACTGTGCCTGAACAACGGAACGATACAGGGCTTCGGTACCCATTCGGAACTGCTTGAGAACTGTGGAACATACAGGGAGATATATGAATCCCAGATAGGTGCGGTTCCTGCGTGAACAAGGCCTTAATACTTAAGGAAACGCTGAAGGCGTTTTCTAAGTGACATTAACAAATATACGGGAAAAGAAAAAATGGCAGATTCAAGAACAACCGCCACACCTCCCCGGAACCTCTCCGGAATACAGAGACCGGGCAGGGGAATGCAGGTGGTTAAACCTAAAAACCTGAAAGGGACTTTAAAAAGACTCTGGGATCTTACCAGAGGCAAAAGAAAGGGACTTGGCTGGGTACTGCTCCTTTCGGCATTCTCATCCGCTGCATCCATTATATCACCCAGACTTACGGGCAGTATCATAACAAGGATAAGCAACGGTGATCCGATAACAACTATGCTGATCCTTCTCGCCGGCCTCTACGTCTGCGACTGGTTTGTAAAATTCATGCAGCAGTTTATGATGGCGGCAATAGGCCAGAGGATCATCAACCATATACGTCAGGCCCTGTTCGGAAAGATAAAGGAACTTCCTTTAAGATTTTTCGACAAGCACCAGCATGGCGAGCTGATGAGCAGACTTACCAACGATGTGGATAATATCAGCACCACGATATCGAGCTCGATCACGCTTTTGATGACGTATGTCTTTACCATTGTCGGTATTTTTACGATGATGATGCTCCTAAGTCCCATACTTACAATGATTACTCTTTGCAGCGTGGGTATGATATTTGTACTTACAAAGGTGGTTACAAGGCATACGAGAAAGCTGTTCAAGGAGCAGCAGAAGAACCTGGGTATCCTTAACGGACAGATAGAGGAGGGAATCTCGGGACTTACCGTTGTAAAGGCGTTCGGACGTGAAAAGGAGATGGAGGAGGATTTTGACAGAAAGAATGAGAATCTGTGCAAAACCTCTATAAGAGCACTTATCTGGTCCGGATATCTCATGCCCCTGATGAACGTTATCAATAATATCTGTTATCTTGCCATAGCGGTTATCAGCGGTATCCTCTATATAGACGGAAGGCTCAGCGATATAGGTCTTATAAGCACATTCCTGCTGTATTCCAGGCAGTTTACCAGACCCTTTGTGGAGATAGCAAACGTATATAACAACCTTCAGACCGCTGTAGCGGGTGCCGAGCGTGTATTTGAGATAATGGATGAGGATCCTGAGCCCGTTGATAAGGAAGACGCTGCAGTGCTTGACAACCCTAAGGGTGAAGTAGAGTTTAAGCAGGTAAGCTTTGGATATGATGAGGGCAAGACCATCCTTAAGGATATTTCATTAAAAATCCCTGCAGGAAAAAAGGTTGCCATTGTCGGTCCCACCGGTTCGGGAAAGACCACCATCATCAACCTTCTTACAAGATTTTACGATGTTAATTCGGGAAGCATATATCTGGACGGTAAGGATCTTCGGGATTACAGGATGGGAGACCTGCGCAAGGTATTCGGCGTAGTTCTTCAGGATACTGCTCTTTTTGCCGAATCGGTAAGGGAGAATATATCTTACGGAAACGAAGAAGCTTCTTTGGAAAGCATTAAGGAGGCAGCAGCCTCTGCAGGAGCGGATGCATTTATCGAAAGGCTTCCGAACGGGTACGATACGGTACTTGAACAGGGCGGCGCAGAGCTTTCACAGGGTGAGCGTCAGCTGCTCACCATTGCCAGAGCGGTCCTTTCAAATGCGCCCATCATGATACTTGATGAGGCGACCAGCTCGGTTGATACGGTTACCGAGCAAAAGATAAGAAAGGCAATGCTCAAGATATGTGAGAACAGAACGAGCTTTATAATTGCGCACAGACTTTCAACCATCCGCGATTCGGATATGATAATCCTCATAGAAGACGGCAGGATAGCCGAAAAGGGTTCCCATGCCGAGCTTATAGAACTGAACGGCAAGTATGCCGAAATGTACAGGACTCAGGTAGGATGAGTGGAAAACAGCCATTATATTTAAAAATAGTGGCTGTTTTTAAATTTCTGCTTGCATTTTTTTTAAAGGTGTGCTATTGTTCTTTTCTGTTGGAAAGTATAAAGCGTAAAGCTTCCGACAATTCTTCAGGGTCGGGTGAAATTCCCTACTGGCGGTAAAGTCCGCGCGCCGAAAAGGCTGATCCGGTGAAACTCCGGGACCAACGGTAAAGTCCGGATGAAAGGAGAGAGCATATGAATCTTATTTTATTGGCAGAAACTGCCGCTCAGGATGCTGCAAAAAAAGCAGACCCCACATTGTGGGAAACAGTTGTTGACAACGCACTGTATGTACTATCGTTCTTTGGCATTATCGTAGCCATGTTCCTTATCTCATTTGCTTTAGAAAGAGCGAATGACAAAAAGCACGGTCTTGATAAGAAACAGAAATTCTTCACTACCAAAAAGATCGCCGTTATCGGTATCTTATCCGCAATGGCTGCGGTACTTATGATCCTTGATTTCCCTATTCCGCTTATTCCCGGTGATGTTTACAAATTTGATTTCAGTGAGCTTCCCATTATGATCGTATCCTTTGCCTACGGACCGGCAACAGGCGTTGTAATGGAGTTTGTTAAGATCGTAATTAAGCTCCTTATCAAGGGAACGAGCACTGCATTTATCGGAGAGCTTGCAAACTTCGTGGTCGGCTGCAGCTATGTAATACCCGCAGCGACAATATACATGTTCAACAAGACAAAGAAAAGAGCAGTTACGGCGTGCATCATATCCATTATTTCCATCACGGCGTTCTCGATCTTCTTTAACTGGCTGTATTTGATCCCTGCATTTGTCAGGTTCTTCTCGGCAAAATTCAACATTCCCGAGGAAGCGGCCGAGTCAAGCATAGTAGGCAAGGGAACCAAGGCAAATTCGTGGATCGTCGATATCAAAACCTTTATCCTTTATGCAACGATCCCCTTCAATTTCCTGAAAGGACTTGCAATTTCCATCATCACCGTTATTGTATATAAGCCGTTAAGCCGTCTTATTAAAAGTGAAGGCAATAAGAGATAGGTTAAAGTTATGCACGGTTAGTTAAGGACCGTGCATTTTTTAGTTGCATTTTTAGGGCTCTTGTGGCAAAATATGTATGATACCGGGGATGACCTAAGGTTTCATTTATAGAGAAAGGATTATCAAAATGGCAATGAAATTAAAAGAAAAGAATGATGAAGAGATAGTTGAGAAAAAAGCCGAAACCGTAAAAAGATCGGGAAGATCAATTGCGGAGCTTGCATCTCTTTCAACTCTTTCAAAGGAAGAACTGGATGAGGCAAATGAAAATGCCGATGACGATATCGAGTATGCCGATGATGAATACGAGGACGATGAAAACGGTTATTCTGATGACGACGGTTCCGAGGATGATGAGGATACAGAGTCTTCTGATGATGAGCAAGAGGCTGAAGAAGAAAAGGAACCTCCGATGGAGCACTACGGAAGGGTGTTCAGCTTCGAAGGAAAACCTACCGAGAACGATATTTTCAGATTTATGTTCTATCATACATATTTCAGCGTTATAGGTGTTATAGCCGTGCTGATCGTGATCGCATCGGTCGTTATGTCCGTATGGAGCTTCATGGATAATAAGGTTTTACAGGGCTGTATTTTTGCAGGTGTTTTCCTGTTCTTTATCATCAACAGTCCGCTCAGTCTTAAGAAGAGAGCAAAGAAGCAGGCAGACCAGATGTCTCACGGCGAGGGCATCATAACCTATACCTTCAGCGATGCCGGTTTTGATATGAAGAGAATGGATGAATATGCTCCTTACGCATATGATAGGATAATGAAGGTAGTACCGGGCAAGACCGCATACTACGTATATCTTGGTAAGATGAGGGCATTCCTTGCCACAAAGGCTGACCTTGGAGCAAACGAAGAAACATTCCTTCAGCTGATGCGTGAAAAGGTTAAGAATTTTAGAGGTTGATCGGTAAACACGGTTGTTTACGAGGTGTTTAATTAAAAAATGATAATAGAAACAAATTCCGACAGGGATACATTTGAATTTGGAAAAAAGCTGGGTGAAAAAGCCGGACCCGGATCAGTATATTGCCTTGACGGGGATCTTGGAACCGGCAAGACGGTTATAGCGAAGGGCATAGCTGCCGGATTGGGGATCACGGAACCGGTCAGCAGCCCGACGTTTACTGTAATAAAGGAATACAACGAAGGCCGGCTTCCTTTTTATCACTTTGATGTATACAGGATCGAAGATCCTGTCGAAATGGATGAGATAGGATATGAGGATTATTTTTACGGTTCGGGAGTAACTGTCATTGAGTGGTCGGACATGATAGAAGAACTGATACCGGAAAATGCCGTAAGGATCAGACTTGTTAAGGATATGAACAAGGGATTTGACTATCGAAAAATTTCGATCGAGGGTTTGCCTGAAGCACAGAATTAAGTTCTTAGGATAATTTGGCGGGGATTCTCAAAAATGAATATACTGGCAATAGACAGTTCGGGGCTGACGGCCTCCGTAGCGTTACAGACAGACGGAAAGCTGACAGCTGAATATACTGTGAACAATAAAAAAACTCACTCTCAGACACTTCTTCCAATGATAGAAGAAATAATGAGATCGGAAGGCCTTGAGCCAAAGGATCTGGACTGCATAGCCGTTTCGGCGGGGCCGGGATCTTTTACGGGATTAAGGATAGGCTCGGCTACTGCAAAGGGTCTGGGGCTGGCACTTGATATCCCGGTGGCAGAGGTATCTACCCTGCAGGCACTTGCCTACAATCTGTACGGTAACGAGGGGTGTGTCATTTGTCCCATTATGGATGCCAGAAGGCAGGAGGTATATACGGGGGCTTATGAGTTTGTAAGGACCGATACCGACGATAAGCCTGCCGTATACAGACTGAATACTATAATAGAAGAACAGGCGATACCCTTGAAGGATATGCTGTCCAAGCTTGAAGAAACAGGCAGGAAGGTGATCTTTAACGGAGATGGGGTACCTGTTTACAGAGAACTGATAGCTGAAAACTTTAAAACGGAGTACTCATTTGCTCCTTCTACATGCCTTTACCAGAGGGCAGCCTCGGTGGCGGCGATAGGTGAGCAAAAGCTTTTGAACGGCGATGTGATAAGTGCGGACGCACATACTCCGATATATCTCAGAAAATCACAGGCCGAGCGAGAAATGGAGGCGTAATGCTTGTCAGAACCGCGACACAAAATGACATACCGTATGTCCATGGCATAGAGCGGGTATGCTTTTCGGATCCATGGTCCTTGGAGTCTATTTCGGGGTTTTTAAACGAAAAGGGACGTTCTGTTTTTGTTGCCGAAAACGAGGGAACGATTATCGGGTACGGTGTGACCATGCAGGTTCTTGACGAGTGTGAGATATTAAGAGTTGCCGTAAAGAATGAATTCAGGAAAAAAGGTGTTGGCAACATACTCCTCGGTGAAATGATAGCTAAGGCATTTGAATCCGGAACACGGCTGTACTTTTTGGAGGTCAGGGAAAGCAACATCCCTGCCATAGCGCTGTACAGAAAGCACGGATTTATTGAAAGCGGATTGAGAAAGGACTATTATACGGCACCCGTGGAAAATGCGGTGCTGATGAGCAAATGTGTTGCCGGAACGGGTTCCGGCTGACACATGTTTTAATTAGGTTAATAAAGGAATAAGATATGTTAGATCTATGTTTATTAGGAACCGGAGGCATGATGCCTCTGCCCTACAGGCGGCTTACTGCTCTCATGATGAGATACAACGGCAGCAGCATGCTGATAGATTGCGGTGAAGGAACTCAGGTAGCAATAAGAGAAAGAGGCTGGAGCTTCCACGATATAGATGTGCTGTGCATAACCCATTTCCATGGGGATCATATCAGCGGACTCCCGGGATTGTTGCTGTCCATGGGCAATGCGGAAAGAACAGAACCGGTTACGATAATCGGACCGAAGGGACTTGAGAGAACGGTAAATGCTCTAAGGATCATAGCACCGGAGCTCCCGTTCGAAATAAAGTTCATTGAGCTTTCGGAGCCGGTTACGGAACTGAAGCTTTTCGGATACAGGATAAATGCCTTTAAGGTTAATCACAGGGTTACCTGCTACGGATACAGTGTAAGCATCGACCGTGCCGGAAAATTCGATCCCGAAAAGGCGGCGGCAAACAATGTTCCAATGAAGGCTTGGAGCAGGCTTCAGAAGGGACAGATTGTTGAGTTGGACGGAGTGACCTATACGCAGGATATGATACTGGGTCCCGAGAGAAGAGGTTTAAAGATTACCTATTGCACTGATACAAGACCATTAAAGATAATCTCGGATATGGCTTCCGGTGCGGATATATTCATATGTGAGGGAATGTACGGAGAGGATGACAAAGCGGATAATGCGGTGGATCATAAGCACATGACTTTTACCGAGGCCGCAAAGCTGGCAGCGGCAGCAGATCCAAATCCTAAGGAGATGTGGCTTACACATTACAGTCCTTCATTGGTCAATCCTGCAGAATATGTGGGAAACATACGCAGCATTTTCCCGAATGTTATAGCTACCAAGGATTTGCGTACGGTTACGCTGAATTTTGTTGATGAAGATTGATGAGAAATATTAAAACAGGAGGAGGAGACTATAAATGAGTGCAAAGAAAAAAAACAGTCCTGTCGGGACCATCATTTTTACAATCCTCCTGGCAGCGGTGATCATCGGTATATACTTTGCGATCACCAGAAATAAGAACAATGATACAAAAGAAATCCCTGCGGAAACATCGGAAGCGGATACCCTGATAAAAAAGGACCTGGACTGGGAATATCCGGCAACTCCAAGAGAGGTATTGAAGCTTTACTGCAGGATTACGAAGTGCCTTTATAATGACGATCTTACCGATGAACAGATAAAGAAGCTGGTAGGCCAGGTAAGAAATCTGTATTCCTTCGAGCTGCTTGAAAACAATGCGGAGGATGAGCAGATAAGTTTTATTAAAGGTGACAGGGACCAGTATAAAAAAGATAAAAAGACCATTTTCAATTTTGCCATAGACAGCGCCAATAATATCGAATACATGGATACAAAGGCAGGCAAGACCGCTGTGATCAAGATGTATTTTACATTAAGGGCCGGCGCAAATATGGACAGGGCATTCGAAGAATTCAGCCTGATACAGGAAGCTAGCGGAAGATGGAAGATAGCGGCATGGAGAATGTCGGAGAATGAGACTGCTATCGATGAGGTGGATTAAGGTTATAAAACATGCTGTCATCCTGAGCTATATCGCAGTTTGCAAGGCAAACTACGATGTGAGCGATAGATCTTAAAAAAGGATAGTGACATATAAATGAACGGTGAAAAAGATACTTTGATACTTGCGATTGAATCTTCCTGCGATGAGACTGCGGCAGCAGTGGTGAAGAACGGCAGGGAGGTCCTTTCAAATACAATATATTCCCAGATCGACCTGCACACGCTTTACGGCGGAGTGGTTCCTGAGATAGCTTCAAGAAAACATATAGAAAAAATAAATCAGGTAGTTAAAACCTCGTTAAAGGATGCGGGAGTAACCCTTGATGAAATAGATGCCATTGGCGTAACCTACGGTCCGGGACTGGTAGGAGCACTGTTGGTGGGTGTTGCCGAGGCGAAGGCCATTGCCTATGCTGCAAATAAGCCTTTGGTAGGCGTTCATCACATTGAAGGGCATATTGCGGCCAACTATGTGGAACACAAGGAGCTGGAGCCTCCGTATCTGTGTCTTGTTGTTTCAGGAGGTCACACTCACCTTGTAAGGGTTAACGGATATTCGGAGTATGAGATAATCGGAAGAACTCATGATGACGCGGCCGGAGAGGCATTTGACAAGGTGGCCCGTGCTATAGGACTTGGTTATCCGGGCGGACCGAAGGTGGACAAAGTTTCCAAGACAGGCAGAAAGGATATTTTGGCATTCCCCAGAGCTCATATTGAGGGCTGTCCTTATGATTTCAGCTTCAGCGGCTTAAAGTCTGCGGTGCTCAATTATCTTAATTCCTGTAAGATGAAGCAGGCGGCAGCAAATTCCGGTAATGATTCGGATAAGGACGCCACAACTGCAAAGAAACCGGGAGGCAGTGTATATGAGACTGTTTTTTCCGGGGATGACATGATCGATCCCGAGCAGGGGATAACGGTAGCGGATGTAGCCGCATCCTTCCAGGAGGCGGTCGTCGATGCGCTGGTAAGCAAGACCATGGCAGCTGCAAAGGACCTTGGATATACCAAGATAGCCATGGCAGGCGGAGTGGCATCAAACTCGGCACTTAGAGCAGGTATGAGGGAAGTTTGTGAGAAGAACGGATATGAACTGTATTATCCTTCACCCATACTCTGTACGGACAATGCAGCAATGATAGGATGTGCCGCATACTATGAGTATATATCGGGGACGAGACACGGCTGGGACCTGAATGCGGTTCCGAACCTGAAGCTCGGAGAAAGAGCATATTGAACGGATGACAACCTTTGGCAGATCGCTGAGGGTTGTTTTGTGATGGATATTATCGGTATTGGGGATGAAAAGATGAACGGAAAGATTTCGGCGATAATAGTTGCGGCAGGCACAGGAAAGAGAATGAACAGTACTGTGAAAAAACAGTATATGGAAATAGCATCTCAACCTGTGCTCGCACTGACTTTGAGAGCTTTTGATAAAAGTGATGTGGATGAAATAGTGATTGTTACCGGAGAAGACGAAATATCTTATGTCAGGGAACAGATAGTCGAAGGGTTTTGTATAAAGAAGGTTGTGGCTATCTGTGCCGGGGGAAAAGAAAGATGCGACTCGGTGTATGAAGGACTGAAACAGATAATAAACAGACGTCGACAGGAAGCTGCTGACCTTGAAGGATATGTTTTAATTCATGATGGGGTCAGACCCCTAATCTCGCCCTCTTTGATCAATTCATGTATAGAGAGCGTAAAGAAATACAAAGCATGCATTCCCGGGGTGCCGGAGAAGGATACCGTTAAGGAAGCGGATGATGAAATGCAGGTTCTCAGAACTCCGGATAGAAAGAAGATGTACAGGATACAGACTCCGCAATGTTTTGAACTGTCTTTGATAGAAGAGGCTTTTGAGAAGTATTATAAAGAAAACGCTGCGGGTGAAAACGGCAAGTGCTCTGCAGGCATAACAGATGATGCAATGCTTGTAGAAAAATATACCGGTCATAAGGTGAAGATAATAGAAGGGGATTATAAAAACATCAAGATAACTACACCGGATGACCTTGAAATCGCAGAGTATTATATCAAGCGTAAAAATAATGCATGAAGATAAAGCGAGAAGATGAAACGAGAAGTAGTTTGGTCTTGTCATTCTGAACGAAGTGAAGAATCTTTTATTGATAGATGGGAGAAGGAAAATGGCAGATAAAGAAATATATTCTAAATTTGAATTAGGCGATATGCTTGCGGTTTTTATAAAAGACAATAGAAGCGGTAATATCGGATATACGCTTCTTCCGGCAGGATTCGATGAGAAGATCGAGCTTGACGGCTGGTGGAGTGTGGAACCCGCCGTTCAGTGTAAGCTTGTTGGGGATAATTATCCGGATGGCTTCATACATGGGCATTCTATGAAGAACAGCCAGTCATCTAATGATATGAAATTTATAAATCAAAGGGTTGAGATTATAGAGCCTTCCAGCGGGATAACTAAAAATGCAGTGACCAGGATTACAACAGAGTATGAAAGGTCAGGAGTTTCGATCAATTCAGTATTGGAATATGAAAACGGAACAGATTATATAAAGGCTTATTCTGTCGTTGTATCATGCTCAACGGAAAGTCGGACTTTGGAGATGCTTTCTTCATTTAATGTGTGTGCTTTCCCTGCCGTTGGCAAGGGACTTAGACAAAAGGACCTTGTGCTGCATCGTATGAAGAGTAAATGGAGCATGGAAGGAAAGCTTGAAAGCAGGGATTTTCTTGATATGGAATTGGAACCTGCATGGCTGCGTATAGGTGCTGCCAGTGAGAGATTCGGAGAAGTCGGCTCCATGCCGGTAAGACGTTATTTCCCTTGGATGATAGCGGATGACAGGGAGTACGGATATTCGATCGGTGCCCAGCTTTGCATCAATTCCTCCTGGCAGATGGAGGTTTATAACAGGGATGAGAAGAATTCCTTATCAGGCGGGATAGCAGACAGGGAATTTGGACACTGGACTAAGGATCTGAAGCTCGGTGAGACATTTGTCACTCCCGTGGCAGTACTTACTGTAGGAACGGGAGATATAGATGAAATATCGTTCAGGCTTACATCGGCACAGAACATCAATCTGATCAACGCGCCTGAGTCGGAGAAGGAGCTTCCCATAATATTCAACGAATACTGCACCAGCTGGGGCAATCCTGACGAGAAAGAGATGGAGGCTATAGCCGAACGCCTGAAGGGCCACGGTATCGCATACTGCGTAATAGATGCGGGCTGGCATGTTAAGGACGGAAATGACTGGTCGGATATAGGTGACTGGATAACCAATAAGAACAAATTCCCCGGAGGTTTAAAGAAAACAGCTGATAAGATAAGAGAATGCGGTATGATCCCCGGCCTCTGGTATGAGATGGAGGTAGTCGGTAAGGACTCGGAAATGTTCAAAAACAGTGACATGCTGTTGAAACGCGACGGAATCCCGATACAGACAATGTTCCGCCGTTTCCTTGATATGAGAAAGCCTGAGGTTATCGCCTACCTTACTGAACGTGTGATAAACAACCTTAAAGAAAACGGTTTCGGATATCTAAAGGTTGACTACAATGACAACCTGGGAATAGGCTGTGACGGAGCGGAATCCCTGGGCGAGGGAATGCGTCAGAGCCTGGAGGCTTCCAGGAATTTCTTTAAGAAGATAAGGGAAGAAATACCGGAAATTGTTATAGAAAACTGTTCTTCAGGGGGACACAGGCTGGAACCATCAATGCAGGCAGTGACATCAATGGCTTCCTTCTCGGATGCGCATGAATGGAAGGCTATCCCTGTAATAGCCGCGAATGTCACGAGAGCAATACTTCCGGCTCAGAGCCAGATATGGGCGGTGCTGCGTTCAAAGGATGACGAGAAACGTCTGTACTACTCGCTTTCAAACACATTCCTTGGCAGAATGTGCCTTTCCGGAGATATGAGTACCATTTCGGAGGAACAGTGGAGGATAACCGATGAAGCAATAGCCTTCTATAAGAAGTGTGCTCCGATTATCAAGTCCGGACGGAATTTCAGATACGGTCCTTATCAGAACAGTTATAACGATCTAAAGGGCTGGCAGGCCGTTGTGAGAGCCGCGGAGGACGGCAAGAGCCTCATGGCTGTGGTAAATACCTTTGAATTTGAAAAAGGAAACGATATCAGCTTTGAACTTCCTTTGACCGTAGTCACAAAAGAGCTGAAAAAGATAAAGATCAGTGAAGCCATGTGCTGGGGCCGCAGCTCCGAAGAAAGCGACATTGATACTATAGATTATTATATGGAATGCTTCGCACGTCGCGGTATAACCATAGAAATAGAAAACCGTACCGTTACAATAAGTAACCTTTCAGAATATGACGGATTGGTGTTCAAACTGGAGATTGCGGAAAAAACCTTGTGATCCGAATCGGTTTCGGAACCGGGCAATTGTTAAATAAGCACAAAAAAGCAGGCGGATTTTTCTTAAAAATCGGAAAAAAGATGCTTGCTTTTTTTATTGGTCTGTGGTATAGTATCCACGTTAAACGGACAAATGTATTTGATACACACACAAAAAGGTATTGGGTATGAATGAGAAGGACAAGTATTATCTGGTTAAGGAAAAAGCCGTACCGGATGTGCTTTTAAAGGTTATAGAGGCAAAAAGACTGCTGGATTCGGGAAAAGCCATAACGGTTCAGGAGGCTACCGAACAGCTTGGGATAAGCAGAAGCTCGTTTTATAAATACAAGGACGACATTTTCCCGTTCCATGAGAACAGTCGCGGAAAGACAATAAACATTATGCTTTTGCTGGATGATGAGCCCGGCCTTCTTTCAAACGTGCTTAACGAGATTGCTAAGTGCAGGGCTAATATCCTTACAATCCATCAGAGCATCCCTATCGGGGGAATAGCTTCGGTCACACTGGGTATGGAAATGAGGCCTGAGACCAAAGAGGTTAACGAGATCATCACTGCGATCGAGGGGATACATGGTATAAATTCCTTAAAGATACTCGGCAGAGAATAAATTGTTGAGAAACAAATTTGTCATTCTGAGCGAAACGAAGAATCTTAAGATCCTTCACTTCGTTCAGGATGACAGATAGAACGAAGGATAATAGAAATTTTAAAGATGATAAATTAATACAGAGGAATGATGACAGGAGTAAATGTATGAAGATAGCGATATTCGGTTTTGGAACGGTCGGTTCCGGAGTATATGATGTTATAAACATGAACAGCGAGATCATCGCAAAGCGTGCAGGAAAGCCCATAGAGATAAAATATGTTCTGGACTTAAGGGATTTTCCCGGAAATCCTGTTGAAAAGGTGCTTGTGCATGATGTAGATATCATTCTGAATGACCCTGAGGTAAAGATAATCGCTGAGGTTATGGGCGGAATGGAGCCTGCGTTTACATTTACAAAAAGAGCACTTTCATCAGGTAAGTCCGTATGTACATCAAATAAAGAGCTGGTTGCGGCTCACGGTGCAGAGCTTATAGAGCTTGCCGCAAAGAACAACTGTGATTATTATTTTGAAGCCAGCGTGGGCGGAGGAATCCCCATTATCAGGTCACTGTGCGATTCACTCGTTGGAGATGACATTATCGAGATAAAGGGTATCGTGAACGGTACCACGAATTATATCCTGACAAGAATGGGCGAGGATGGTCTTGATTTTGACGTGGCATTGAAGGAAGCACAGGATAACGGATATGCTGAGAGAAATCCTGCTGCAGATATTGAAGGAACCGATGCACAGAGAAAGGCTGCAATACTTGCTTCGCTCGCAGCCGGTGCACAGGTTGACTGTGATGATATTCCTACCGAGGGTATTACCAAGGTTACAGCCGAGGATATTGCGGCAGTCAAGGGTTTTGGAGCAAAGATCAAGCTCTTGGCAAGCATAAGACGTGACGATGAGAAGGTTTCGGCCATGGTTGCTCCCTTCCTTGTATTCGAGGACTGCCAGCTGTACCATGTAAACAACGTATTTAACGGAATCCTTGTTACGGGAAATGCTACCGGTGAGGTTATGTTCTACGGAAAGGGAGCAGGCAAGCTTCCGACCGCGGGTGCAGTAGCAGGCGATATTATTGAAGCTGCCAAATACTACGGTCTTCCTTCCGATACCATCTGGTCGAGGGAAAAGGCTAATATGGCAGAACAGGGCAGCAGCATCGGAAGATTCTATGTCCGCATAAGCGACAAGGATGCTATGGAAGCAAGGAAGCTTCTTGGAGTTACCGCTGAAAGTGCCATCCCGAAGTCAGGCGAGATCGCGTTCCTTACCGAATCAATGAGTGAGGCTGAATTTAACAGAAAGATCGAAGGGCTTAGCGTATTAAGCAAGATCAGGGTTTATGATTAAAAAATGTATCTTATAGGACAAAGATCCTTCACTTCGTTCAGGATGACAGCGAAAGAGAAATAAAAAGAGAAAGAAAAAGATAAAAATAAAGAGGAAAAAAACATGTTAGTAGTAAAGAAATTCGGCGGAACATCCGTCGCAAACAAGGAAAGGATCTACAATGTGGCTAACCGCTGTATCGAGGATTACAAGGCGGGCAATGATGTTGTAGTTGTCCTTTCGGCAATGGGCAAAACCACAAACGAGCTGATCGCAAAGGCAAAGGATATCAGCGCAAAGCCTCCGAAGAGAGAGCTTGACATGCTGGTATCTGTAGGAGAGCAGATTTCGGTATCTCTTATGTGTATGGCTATGGCAGAGCTTGGAGTTCCCGCAGTATCACTTAATGCTTTCCAGGTAGCAATGCATACAACAAGGGATTACACAAATGCAAGACTTACCTCAATAGATTCCGAGAGGATCAAGGCAGAGCTCGACCAGAGAAAGATCGTGGTTATTACAGGCTTCCAGGGTGTTGATAAGTATAACAACGTTACAACGCTCGGACGTGGCGGTTCTGATACCACCGCAGTTGCTTTAGCAGCAGCATTAAGAGCAGACAAATGTGAAATATACACTGACGTTGACGGTGTGTTTACGGCAGATCCCCGTATCGTTCCCGATGCAAAGAAGCTCGAAGAGATAACATATGATGAGATGCTGGAGCTTGCAACACTCGGCGCAGGCGTGCTTCATAACAGATCGGTAGAACTCGGAAAGAAATACGGCGTACAGATAGTTGTACGTTCAAGCTTAAATACAAACGAAGGTACAGTAGTAAAGGAGAATGCTAAAATGGAAAAAATGCTTATCAGCGGCGTTGCATGCGACAAGAAACCGGCCAGAATAGCCGTTATCGGATTACAGGATCAGCCCGGAGTGGCTTTCAAGCTTTTCAATCATCTTGCAAATCACGGGATCAATGTAGATATCATCCTTCAGTCAATAGGGAGGGACGGTACAAAGGATATCAGCTTTACTGTTGATGAGGACAAGGTTGATGATGCAATCGAGGTAATGGAGAACCACAGAAAGACAAGCCTTATCTGCGATAAGATCGACGTTGACAGAAATGTTGCAAAGGTCAGCGTAGTAGGTGCGGGCATGGTTACCAATGCCGGTGTTGCAGCTAAGATGTTTGAGGCTCTTTACGATGCAGGCATCAACATCAAGATGATCTCAACATCGGAGATCAAGATCAGCGTTCTTATCGATCAGGAGTATGCAGATCAGGCTACAAAGGCTATACATGATAAGTTTATCAAGGGTTGATAAAAGAGAATAAGAAAACAGTGAGACTCGCAGCCAATGCAACGGTTACGAGTCCTTTTTCTTTTAATGCCAAAATAATCGCAACCAGGACACCTGCTATTAAGCCGATGGTGTTTCCGGCACTGTAAAACACTGCCGGAAAGGTCATTGCTATAAGGCAGGCATATGGTACATATGAGAGAAATGATCTTATAAAACGGCTCTTTATCTTACCCTTGATGAGAGTAAGCGGCAGCATCCTGATAAGATACGTTACAAGAGCCATTACGAGTATATAGATATAAACGTTCATTTTATTTATTCCTGAGTACTTTTATTTTTTTGATGTATCATTTTTTGAACTGTCAGCGGAAGCACCATGTTCTTTTACGGGAAAGAATATTGCACCGAGAGCTGCTGCGGCCACGGTACAGATACTGATAGCCAAACCCTCTGAAATCTCATTCAGAACAGGCACGTAACGGAACAGACAGCTGAAAACCACGGACATACAGGCTACGATGAGGACCGGCTTTGATTTTTTTGCTGCCGGTACCACTATGGCTATGAACATGCCGTAGAGCATGACATTCATTGCAATGCTGACCCTTTCGGGCATAAGGTTTCCGGCTATGGCGCCGAGCAGGGTTCCCGATGTCCACCCTATGATAGGCAAAAGCTGAAGGCCGACCATAAAACGGAAGGTGAGGCTTTTCTGATGGCTCATGGCCACGGCAAATATTTCATCCGTATTTCCAAAGGCAATAATAAGCTTTTTCCATAAACTCATACCCGGATCGAGCTTCTGGGTAAGACTTAGACTCATAAGTGAGTACCTTAGATTTATAATAACCTGGGTAAGTACCATCTCTGCAAGAGTACCTCCGACGGCGATGACTCTTATTCCTGCAAATTCTCCAGCACTTGTAAGATTTGTCAGGCTCATGACGGTTCCCTGAGCTGCGCTTATGCCGGCAGCCACCATGGTTATCCCCAGGCTGAAGCTGACAGCAAAATAACCAAGGGCAATGGGAATACCGCACTTTAATCCGTGTGTAAATTCTTTTTTCAAAATATTCGGGCCTTTCTGTAAAAATACTCCCTCGTGTAAGACGGAGCCGTGTCGCGGGCGACCTCAGATAGTATAGCATGAGTTTGCCGATTTGTCACTTCGATTTCTCAAAAAATCTTGCATTATTCCGTGTTTTATGGTACATTATAAGTTGGTGTTTTAGTGACAACCATTAGGAAGAAAGGAACTTTTCGGGCGGTATCGAAGGAATGGAATTTGGCCATAGCATACAAACTGAAGAGGTATATGCACCGGTAGAAAACATGACTGGTTCCGGCACAGGATATATGATGCGGGAATTTATCAGGCGTGCCGTTTTTTCTGACGGAACCGGTGAATATAGGATCCCTCCGGAGCCGGAGGCAGGGGATGATGTGCGTATAAGGCTCAGAACAGCCAGGGGCAATGTATTTGCCGCGGTTCTTGTCATAGGAACTCAGCGTATCCAGATGACACTGAAGGAGTCCGATAACCTTTTTGACTATTATGAGACCACTGTAAAGATCGGGGAGGAAAATATTGAATATTACTTCCTGATATGGAGCGGGGAGAAGCATTACTACTACAATCAGATAGGCGTGGCCGACGAGCTTGATCAGACCTATAACTTTAAGATCATGCCCGGCTTTAAAACACCCGATTGGGCGAAGGGCGCCGTTATCTACCAGATATTCGTCGACCGATTCAACAACGGAAACGGCAGGAATGAGGTTCAGAACCACGAATATGCATATCTGGGAAAGCCTATCGAAAAGGTTTACAATTGGTTTTCACTTCCAGAGTGTGACGACATAAGAAGGTTTTACGGAGGAGACCTGACGGGTGTGCTGAATAAGCTGGATTACCTGCAGGATCTTGGAGTTGAGGTTATTTATTTCAACCCGCTGTTTGTTTCTCCGTCAAATCACAAATACGACATACAGGATTATGACTATATAGATCCGCATGTTACCGTTATTCCCTTCGATGAGGGAGAATTGCTTGCAGACGGTGACAATGACAACAGGCATGCTTCGAAATACAGGAACAGGGTGACCGATAAACGCAATCTGGAAGCCAGCAACAGCTTTTTTGCCACCTTTGTTTCGGAGATACACCGAAGGGGCATGAAGGTTATCTTGGACGGTGTATTTAACCATTGCGGTTCGTTCAATAAATGGATGGACAAGCAGAAGATCTACGGACCCGACAGGGGATATGAGCCGGGAGCTTATATCACACCGGAGAGTCCATACAGGAATTTCTTTAGGTTTTATTCGGAAAATTGGCCCGACAATGACGATTATGACGGCTGGTGGGGCCACAAGACCTTGCCGAAGCTGAATTACGAAGGCTCTAAGGAGCTTGAGGACTATATAATCGGAATAGGTAAAAAATGGGTTTCGCCCCCGTATAATGTTGACGGCTGGAGACTTGACGTTGCCGCCGATCTCGGTTTTTCGGAGGAGTATAACCACAGATTCTGGAAGCGTTTCAGAAAAGAGGTAAAGGAAGCAAATCCCGAAGCAATTATCTTGGCAGAGAATTACGAATCCTCATGGAAATGGCTTCAGGGCGGAGAATGGGATACCATAATGAATTACGAGGCCTTCATGGAGCCTGTAACGTGGTTCCTTACCGGTCTTGAAAAGCACAGCGACCATTACCGTCTGGACCTTTTGAATAATCAAGAGGCTTTCTTCGGAGCAATGCTCTACCATATGTCGAGAATGAACTGCCAATCCCTGCAGACCGCCATGAACGAGCTTTCAAATCACGATCATTCACGCTTCATGACAAGAACGAACGGGAGATGCGGCCGACTTAATACTGCAGGCTCGGATGCCGCATCGGAAGGAATAAAACCGCAGATAATGAGGGAAGCGGTTATGATACAGATGACCTGGCCCGGCGCACCGACACTGTATTACGGAGATGAAGCGGGACTTTGCGGCTGGACCGATCCGGACGACCGAAGGACATATCCTTGGGGACGAGAGGACAAGGAGCTTATCCGCTATCACAAAGAAATGATAAGCTTCCACAGAAACTACAATGCCCTGAAAAAAGGCTCCTTAAAGCTTCTTGCCGGCAGGCCCGGAGTTATAGGATACGGGCGTTTTGATAAGGAAGACAGCTTTGTTGTTGCTATAAATAATAACGATCATCAGGAAATAGTTGATATTCCGGTATGGGAGCTCGGAGCGGTAGATTCCGATGCATTCGTACGTCTGATGGAAACCTCCGATGAAGGCTTTACGCTCAGTGCCGCGATATACCGTCCCGAGCAGGGAGTTATCATATTGAGGATGAAGCCGCATTCAGGAATCCTGATGAAGAATTTACCTAAGTATCTTATATAATTATGACAAAAAAAGAACGGATCAAAAACATTCTTGCTGCATTGGACAGCCTGTATCCCGATGAGGTGTGTTTCTTAGAATACAAGACCGACTGGCAGCTGCTTTTTGCAACTATACTAAGTGCCCAGTGCACGGATGCAAGAGTAAACCTCATAACAAAGGATCTGTATAAGAAATATCCGGATCTGAAGGCTTTTGCTTCGGCCGATATAGAGGAATTGGAACAGGACGTGCGTCCGGCGGGGTATTTCAGGTCCAAAGCAAAGCACATAAAGGAATGTGCGGCCGAACTTATTACAAGATTCGGCGGTGCGGTTCCACGCAGCATAGAGGAACTTACAAGCCTTCCGGGAGTCGGCAGAAAGACCGCAAACGTGATAAGAACGCATATCTATCACGATGCAAGCATAGTGGTGGATACGCATGTTAAGAGAATATCAAGGCTGTTGGGACTTACCGACACGGACGATGCGGTAAAGGCAGAATTTGAACTGATGAAGATTTTGCCGAAGGATCATTGGTCAAGGATCAACCTTCAGCTTATAGATCACGGTAGAAACATATGTATTTCCGGAAGGCCGAAATGTGACCTTTGCGGACTGAAAGAATATTGCAAGCATTATAATAAAGGCCCGGTAAAATAAGCAATGCCGCTAGATAGCCCTTGAATCAGGACATAAGGGCATGGAGATCGTTAAGCGTCCGCTCCTGGCATTTGCCGGAGGCTTCGGCGGTCTTTACGAGTTCTTCAAGCTTATCGGTGGCACAGATGGTGTCATATATCAGTGCAAGGGTATAAACGACGGGATAGGTCATAACGCCCTTTTCGACACAGAATGAGGCTGCTTTTTCGGCTTCGGCGAGCCTGCCCTCGTCGTACAGATACTCCACCAAACGGTTTAAGAGCGGAACAAGGGCGGTAAAATTGTTGTCAGCCTCGGAGAGAGCGGTAAAATTGGCAGTGCCGTAGGTTTCCTTCAGTTCCGTATTTGACATGGATGAAAGATCGGCAATCTTCATATCGCGGAAATTGAGTATCCTGTTGCAGAGGGAATTAAGCTCACTGCCCGAATCGCCTCTGTCCTTGGGAAGAAAGCTTTCGTCAAGCGTAATATAGTTAATGCCGGCGGTGCTTTTCCTGGGAACAAAACCGGATTTGCGTTCACGTTCCCAAAAATCCTTTGAATCCTGCTTGTCGGCTTTGGTATGCTTTTTAATTTCATAGCTGAGCCAGATCACGAATATCATGACCAGACCGAATACCGGTATCTTCATGTTCGGGGCCTCTTTATTTATATTATATGTTATTCGGTAACGATTAAAATAAAAACACAGAATGGAGAAAAAGAAATGAACATTTACAGCAAAAAAACCAGAAAAGTATTCACACTTGTTATCGTTATAATACTTGTTGCGGCACTTGTAATAGGCGTGGTAGCTTCTCTTGCTTAAATCAGTATAGCATATACTTAAAAAGAATTCAAACATTAAACGGATGAACACAGACAAAGAATTAACGATCATTATGTTCGGGTCTGCCGGGGTACACGAAGCCTTAAAGATATATGATCAAAAGGAAGCGGAGCTAAGGGAAAGATATCCTAAATCCTATTTAGAGAAGATCCCGGGCAGGCTTTTCGGCATGATGAAAAAAAATACGGACTTTGCGCTTACAATGTGCAATGCCTGGGATGGGAACGACGGAAATCACCTGCTTTACGCGTGTCTTGAAGAAGGCGTGTTTGGAGCCCTATGGGCTATAGGTGAGTTTTACAATTGCGGGTTAAGGTGTAATTTAGAGGATATTCCGATAGATCAGGCAGTAACCGAGCTTTGCGATTATGCGGATATAAATCCGTACGAAGCGGATGCTACCGGTACTTATATCATAGCCACAAAAAAGGCCGGAAAGATATTAAGCATTTTGGAAGATTACGGAATACGGGGCAAGATCATAGGCTACACAACTTTGGAAATAGCAAGGATAATAGTCGGACCCACGGAAAGATATCTTACAAAGCCATCCGTAAAAAACTGACAAAAAAGAAAAACAGGAGATATATACTTATGAACGAATTAAAAGAAAAAATTCTGCGAGCGATAGCGAAGGATTCAAATATAGAGGCGGATGAGCTGGCTATCAGGCTCGGCTGCTCAAAGGATGAGCTTACTACAGCAATAGCCGAGCTTGAGGCGGATAAGGTTATATGCGGGTATCCCACGCTTATAGACTGGGATAAGGTATCGGATGAAAAGGTTACTGCCCTTATTGAACTTAAGGTTACTCCTCAGAGAGGACAGGGCTTTGACAAGATAGCCGAAAGGATCTATAAATTTGATGAGGTTGAATCGGTATACCTTATGTCCGGCGGCTTTGATCTGACCGTTATCATCCGCGGAAAGAGCATGCGTGAGGTTTCGCGCTTTGTATTTGAAAAACTGGCGCCCATGGAGTCCATTCAGAGCACAGCAACACATTTTGTATTAAAGAAATATAAGGATCAGGGCATCATTATGCAGTTTGACAGCGATGATGAAAGGATCCAGATGTCATATTAAAGGATTAGAGGATTATCATGAGAAACCCGTTAAACAATACAATAACCGGAATCAAACCTTCGGGAATAAGAAAATTTTTTGATATAGTTTCCGAGATGAAGGATGCAATCTCTCTCGGAGTGGGTGAGCCGGATTTCGAAACACCCTGGCATATAAGGGAGGAGGGTATCTACTCCCTCGAAAAAGGAAAAACACATTATACCTCAAACGCAGGTATCAAAGAATTGAGACAGGAAATATGTAATTATCTCCGCAGACGCTTCAGGCTCGATTATGATGCGATGAAGGAGGTTCTGATAACCATAGGCGGAAGCGAGGCCATAGATGTAGCTTTAAGAGTAATGCTCGAGCCGGGGGATGAGGTTCTTCTTCCGCAGCCGAGCTATGTTTCATACGAACCCTGCGTTGTAATGGCAGGCGGAAAGCCGGTGGTAATTAAACTTAAGGGCGAGGACGATTTTAAGCTGACCGCTCAGGAAATACTTGACGCATGCACCGAAAAGACCAAGATACTTATCCTGCCCTTCCCCAATAACCCTACAGGCTCCGTTATGTCAAGGGACGAGCTGGCAAAAATAGTTGACGTTATTATAGAAAAAGACCTGTTCGTATTATCCGACGAGATATATGCAGAACTTACGTACGGAGAGAAGCATACCTCCATTGCTGAATTCCCCGGAATGAAGGAAAGGACCATAGTTATAAACGGCTTTTCAAAGTCATATGCAATGACGGGCTGGAGACTGGGTTATGCCGTCGGCCCCGAAGTGATAATCAAGCAGATGATAAAGCTTCACCAGTTTTCGATCATGTGCGCACCCAGCACCAGCCAGTTCGCAGCTGTTGAAGCCTTAAAGAACGGTGATGCTGACGTAGAGATGATGGCTGAAGCCTATGACCAGAGAAGAAGATTCCTGATCCATGAGCTTAGACGTATGGGCCTTCCCACGTTTGAGGCAAGAGGCGCGTTCTATGTATTTCCCTGCATTAAGGGAACCGGCATGACTTCTGAGGAGTTTGCGACAAGGCTCCTTCAGGAGGAAAAAGTTGCGGTTGTTCCCGGAACCGCATTTGGCGACAGCGGGGAAGGATACCTGAGGATATCTTACGCTTATTCAATAGAAAAGATCAAGGTTGCACTTGAGAGGATCGAGAGATTCGTTAAGAAATATCAGGTGTGAAAATCAATCGGAGATACGCACATGAACATAGTGTTGCATGAACCTGAAATCCCGGAGAATACCGGAAACATCGGCAGAACCTGTGTGGCCACGGGCTCGGTGCTGCACCTTATAAAACCTCTGGGCTTCGTAATAGATGATAAGCATTTAAAACGTGCGGGGCTCGATTACTGGCCCAAGCTCGAATACTACATGTACGAGAATTACGAGGACTTTTTAAACAAACACCCCGGTGCCAAGATCTATTATGCAACCACAAAGGCGCATAAGAAATATACGGACGTAAGCTTCGGTCCGGACGATTATATAATGTTCGGAAAGGAAACTGCAGGAATCCCTGAGGAGATACTCGTTGAGAACGAGGAGAATTGTATCCGCATTCCCATGGTAGGGGATATCAGATCCCTTAACCTCGGTAATTCAGTAGCCATCGTCCTGTACGAGGCACTCCGTCAGAACGGCTTTTCCGAGCTGAATCCGGTGGGCAGCTTGCATCGTCTCTCGTGGAAATAGCAGGTTGGTTTATAGTTTAAAACGAGAATACGGAAATGAACGAGAAAGCATTAAAAACATTAGAATATACAAAGATAATAGAAAAACTGACCTCACTTGCCGGCTCGGAGCTGGGCAAGGAGAAGTGCCGGAATCTGACCCCGAGTTCAGACATTGAAGAAATAAGGACCAGGCAGGCAGAGACAGCATCGGCACTGCAGAGGATATACAAAAAAGGAAGCCTTTCGTTTTCGGGTATCCATGATATAAGGGCTTCCATAAAGAGGCTTGAGATACATTCATGCCTTGGTATGGGCGAGCTTATGCATATAAGCTCGGTGCTTACCGCAACCGATCACATAAAAAGCTACGGGCAGCAGGAGGAAGGAGCTCCCGACGATGCGCTCTCGGAGCGTTTTAGACTGCTTGAGCCCTTAAGGTCGGTCAACCATGAAATACTTAGGTGCATAATCTCCGAGGACGAGATGGCGGACGATGCCAGTGCCGGACTTAGAAGTGTAAGGCGCTCGATAAAGACAACGAATGACAAGATCAGGGATCAGCTGAATTCCATAATCAATTCGCAGGACAACAAGCTCATACTTCAGGACAACCTGATAACCATGCGTGACGGAAGATTCTGCATCCCCGTAAAATCCGAGTACAAGAACAGCTTTGCCGGAATGATACATGACCAGTCCTCGAGCGGTTCAACGGTTTTCATCGAACCCATGGCGGTCGTTAAGCTGAATAATGACTTAAGAGAGCTTGCCATAAAGGAAAAGGAAGAGATAGAAAAGGTGCTCGAAGCGCTTTCATCCATGCTTTTCCAGGAAACGGCAAATCTGAAGTACAATATCGATACGATTGCGGAATTTGATTTTATCTTTGCAAGAGGAACCATGGCCAAGATAATGAAGGCCACATGCCCGGAATTTAACGACAGGGGTTATGTAAACATCAAGCGGGGCAGGCATCCGCTAATAGATGAGAAAAAGGTTGTTCCGATAAACATTTATCTCGGAAAAGATTTTACAATGCTTGTAATAACCGGACCGAATACGGGCGGAAAGACGGTTTCTTTAAAAACAGTCGGACTGTTCACACTTATGGGACAGGCAGGACTTCACATACCTGCATTTGAGGGCTCGGAGCTGGCAGTATTTGATGAGGTCTATGCTGATATAGGAGATGAGCAGAGCATTGAGCAGAGCCTTTCCACATTCTCCTCACATATGAAGAATACGGTGTCGATCTTAAAGGAAGCAGACGAAAAGTCATTGGTGCTTTTCGACGAGCTCGGTGCCGGGACGGATCCTACCGAGGGCGCAGCTCTTGCAATGAGTATCCTGACCTTCCTTCACAACAGGGATATCCGGGTTATGGCTACCACTCATTATGCCGAGCTTAAGCTTTATGCCTTATCCACACCCGGTGTTTCGAACGCATGCTGTGAGTTTGACGTTGAAACGCTGAGCCCGACCTACAAGCTTCTTATAGGCATACCCGGAAAGAGTAATGCATTTGCCATTTCCAAGAAGTTGGGAATAGGCGATGAGATAATCGACATGGCGGAAAGCTTTATCGGAACAAGGGATAAGAGCTTTGAGGATATACTCGGAGGTCTGGAAAAGAATCGCATAGATACCGAAAATGCACTTGCTGAGGCCGAAAAGATAAAGCAGGAAGCGCTTGATCTTAAGAATAAATGGGAAGAAAAGCAGAGAAAGCTTGACAACGCAAGAGACCGTGTAATGAACGAGGCTAACGAAAAGGCTGCACGCATCCTGCAGGAGGCTAAGGATTATGCCGATGAGAGCATAAGGAAGATGAACAAGCTTATGACCTCAGGGCAGAGCATGCGTGAAATGGAGCATGAAAGAGGAGCCTTGAGAGATATCCTGTCAGAAAAGAATGCCTCAATAAAGACCGCGGCTCCGAAAAAGAAAAAGAATACGGTCAGGAATCCCGAGGACATAAAGATAGGGGATCTCGTACATGTCAATTCCTTCGACGTAAATGCCAAGGTTGCTGGATTGCCCAATCCTAAGGGCGAGCTTTACGTAATGATAGGCGCGATGCGTACATCGGTAAATATTAAAGATATTGAGCTTTTGGAAAACCAGCCCGAGGAAGAGGAAAAGAGAACAAGGACTGGTGCCGGCAGCATTGCAAGGTCGAAGCAGATGACCATCAGTCCGGAGTGCAACATAATAGGCATGAGAGTGGATGAAGCACTTCCCATCGTTGACAAATACCTGGATGATGCGTATCTTGCACATCTTCCGAAATGCTCCATCATCCACGGAAGAGGAACGGGCGCACTTAAGAGTGCGGTACATGCTCATCTGAAGAAGCTGAAGTATGTTAAGGAATTCCGTTTGGGAAGCTTCGGAGAAGGAGATCAGGGAGTAACAATTGTTGAGTTTAAGGAAAATTAAGATAAAAGATCCTTCGTCACTGCGTTCCTCAGGATGACAAAAAGCAAGGATAAAGGATTTTAGGTCATGAAAGTAATGAATCATGGAGGGAGAAATGGCATACAAACAGAAAATACTTATAGTTGATGACGATGCTAATATCGCGGAACTGATTTCTCTGTATCTTACAAAGGAGTGTTTCGATACCGAAATAGCGGAGGACGGAGAGGAGGCCCTTGAAAAGTTTGAGACCTTCCAGCCCGATCTGATGCTTCTTGATCTTATGCTTCCCGGAATTGACGGATATGAGGTCTGCAGGGAGATCAGAAAGACTTCGAGAGTTCCTGTGATCATGCTCTCGGCAAAGGGCGAAACCTTTGACAAGGTGCTTGGCCTTGAACTGGGTGCCGATGACTATATGGTAAAGCCTTTTGATTCAAAGGAGCTGGTTGCGCGTGTCCGTGCGGTACTGCGCCGTCAGGCCAATTCGGGACTTCCCGAGAAGCTTCCTCAGGCTAAGCCGGAGGAAACCGGAGACAGGGTAAGCTATCCCGAGATTACGGTCAATAAGGACAATTACACCGTTGTTTATAAGGGAAAGAACATAGATATGCCTCCTAAGGAGCTTGAACTTCTGTACTTCCTTATGACAAATCCCAATAAGGTATTTACGAGAGAACAGCTCCTCGATCATATCTGGGGATATGACTATATTGGAGATACAAGAACGGTGGATGTTCATGTAAAGCGTTTAAGAGAAAAAATCAAGGATACTGAAAGTTGGAGCCTTGCTACGGTGTGGGGCGTTGGTTATAAATTTGAAGTTATCAAAGGTTAAAACTACAAACAATGAGAGTATCGTTTAAATTAGGATTAAGCTATCTGATAGCCATTGCTGCACTGTTTGCACTGGTTAATATCTGGGGCAGGGATATCTGTACGGACAGAGCCGAGCAGAATATTAAAACCCAGCTCAGAAACATGGTATCAAGGTTGTCGGATACAACGGTGTCGAATTATTATCAAAACACAGGTACCATTTCAAGGATCCGTCAGGAACTCCAGCATATGGACGACGTGACCGGAATAAGGATCTGGCTTGCCAATTCGGATGGTGACGTTCTGGCAGATTCGGCACTGGGCGTAAAGGAACCGACTATTACCGCGGCAGATTATGACACCAGGATTCTGGAACAGAATATCAGCGAAAACGTAATAATAGGCAAAGCCTTTGAGGAACCGATGCTGGTAAGCTCCGAGCCGTTCATGTACAATTACAGGGCAGCGGGTTATATCTGCGCATTCATGCCGATGAGCAGGATGAACCAGGAAGCTTCAAGCTACGTGGAGATGATGAACATAGGCATGCTGATCATCTTCCTTGTGCTGTTCATTATATTCGTTGCCATATACCTTTATACCGCTATCCCTATTAAGACCATTAAAAATGCGGCATCCGAATATGCCAAGGGCAACTATGATCATGAAATGGTAATAAAATCACATGACGAGTTCAAGGAGCTTTCGGATACAATAGCATACATGGTTTCAGAACTGAAATCAAACGAAGAGAAGCAGAGAAAATTCATTGCAAACATATCGCACGATTTCCGTTCACCTCTGACATCGATTAAGGGATATGCCGAAGCTTTAAAGGACGGGACCATTCCGTATGAGAACAAGGATAAATACCTTGATATCATACAGTTTGAATCCGAAAGACTTCACAAGCTTACGTCAAGCCTGCTTCAGCTTTCAAGCATCGATTCGGGCGGTCTTTCACTGGATATCAAGAGCTTTGATATCACGAAGGTAATAAGGACCATAGCGGATGCGTTTGAAGGAACCTGCAGGAATAAAAAGATCGTTATCAAGCTCAAATTTGATGAGCCGAAGATATTTGTAGATGCCGATCAGGCAAGGATAGAGCAGGTTATCTATAACCTGACCGACAACGCGATAAAGTTCTCCAATAAGGATTCCGAGATCATTCTCGGTGTCCAGATTAAGGGAGTTAAAGCAGTTGTCCGTGTTAAGGACTTTGGACTCGGAATACCCAAGGAGAGCATAAATAGGGTATTCGAGCGCTTCTACAAGAGCGACCCTTCAAGAGGAAAGGATAAAAAAGGAACAGGTCTCGGCCTTTCTATCGCCAAGGAGATCATTACCGCTCACGATGAAGAGATCAGGGTTATCAGTAATGAGGGCGCGGGAACGGAATTTTCGTTTACGTTACCCATATCCTGATATGCAACTTCCGATCGTGCCGCAGGCACACGGTCGGTATCGGCATATGCCTGTAAATGGTGCATAGACTATGAACAAGAACAAAAAGAATAAAGAAAACAGATCTGATATCGACGAGCTGAAACTGAAAAAGCAGGATATAGAAGAAGCTGAAGAACAGGATGAGGAAGAGTCGATAATCCAGGAACAGATAAAGCCCTGGCATAAAAGAAAATTCAAAAAGGTGATGAGCGTTATAGGCTTCTCACTGCTGGCAGGAATTATCTTCGGAATAGCCGCAAGGTTTGTTTTCAAGTATTCGGACGGCATAATCAGCAAGATATTCGGCCTGAACCAGCCGTATGACAGTCCAAATTCACAGCCGCCGGTAAACATTAATCCTTCGCCGGATCAGCAAAAGGTTTCCACTGACAAGGATGGAGTTTCTTTCAACATAGACAATCCCGAAACATCGGAAGGTGCGGTTCCGACCGTAGTAATAGAGGATGACGGATCTGCCCTTGCCTCATACAGGCTTGCCATGGAGCAGATGAGGATCAAATCTGAAAAGGTCCGTAAGGGCGTGGTAAAGATCTCTGCCGTGACAAGTATTGTAAACTGGCTGGGAGAATCCATAGAGCAGTCTGAAAGCTCCTTGGGCATTGTGGTTGCCGAGAATCCGACAAATCTGTTCGTGGTAACGTATTACGATAAGGTTAAGAACGCGGACAGGATAGAGATTACCTTAAAGAGCAGAAATACATATACGGTTCCGCTTCTTAACTATGACGACAGCTATAACCTCGCAGTGCTTGTGCTTTCAAAGCAGGTTTTAAAGCAGGAGGATTTCAGCACTCTTGCATTGCTTGAAATAGGCAATTCGGACAGCGTTTATGCCGGAATGCCGATTATAGCTGTAGACTCAATAGACGGAAAGAATGAGCTTGTTGAATACGGAGTGGTAACCGGGGACAGCTATGTTGACTATATAACGGATGCCATTATTGAGATATTTACGACCGATATCGAGCATTCGGAAAACGACGAGGGAATAGTAACGGACCTTGACGGAAAACTGGTCGGGATTATTACCAGAAAGCTTGGAGAGAGTGTTGAAGCCGATGTCAACAAATGCATGCGTGTAAACGATCTTATAAAGGTTGCCGAGAAGCTCTGCAACGGTGAAAGCAGGCTCTATTTCGGTATCAAAGCTGAGAATATTCCTGAATGGGCACTGCGTGAGAACGATATAGAAAACGGTATTTACGTTAACGGCGTGGAACCTTCTTCACCGGCCTCAGATGCAGGTCTTCGTAAGGGAGATTTCATTACTGCGATCAACGGCAGAAAGATCAATGAGGTCAGCGAATTCTCCGAAATACTTATGGATGCAACGGAGAACAGCGAGCTTGTTATAGAGGGTTACAGGGTTTCCAAGTCCGCAAGTCCGGAATTTACCGTGACGGTTAAACCCGAAAAAAGAAATAATTAAAAAGGTATGGTGAAACAGTGAAGTATATTAATGAACTGCGTGAAGGCGACATAACCCGCGATATTTATCTGTGCAAACAGGTTCAGAGCCTTGTGGCCAAAACCGGGAAAAGCTATCTTTCCATCATTCTTCAGGACAAAACCGGAATGCTTGATGCTAAGGTCTGGGATGTGACCAGCGGCGGCATAGAGGATTTTGACGCACTTGATTATATTTACGTTGAAGGAGAGGTTACTGTATTTCAGGGAACGCTTCAGCTTAAGTGCCGCAGGATAAGGAAATGCAGGGAGGAAGAGGTTGATCCTTCGGATTATCTTCCTTACACAAGGTACGATATCGAGGCTATGTACAAGAAGGTTCTCGATTACATTTCAGAGGTTAAAGAGCCTCATTTAAAGAAGCTCCTTGAAAGCTTTTTTGTGGATGATGCTGATTTTATCAAGATTTTTAAGAGACATTCGGCCGCAAAATCTGTTCATCACGGATTTATCGGAGGGCTTCTTGAGCATACGGTTTCCGTTACAAGTCTTTGCAAGAAGTTTGCGGAGCAGTACCAGATGCTCAATAAGGATCTTCTTATAAGTGCGGCTTTATGCCATGACATTGGAAAGACGAGGGAGCTTTCGGATCTTCCCGCAAATGATTACACGGATGACGGAAATCTCTTAGGACACATTGTTATGGGATACGAGATGGTAGGTGAGAGGATCGAGGCTATAGATGGCTTCCCTCACGCTTTGGGATCGATGCTGAGGCACTGTATCCTGGCACATCACGGTGAGTATGAGTTCGGTTCACCTAAGAAACCGGCCATAGCGGAAGCTATAGCACTTCATTTCGCGGACAATCTTGATGCCAAGATGGAAACCATGAGGGAACTGCTTGAGAGTGCGGAACCGAATGCTGAATGGCTCGGGTTCCAGAGGCTGTTCGAGAGCAATATGAGGAAGACCGTCTTTAAAGAGGATTGAATACTGCTCTAATGCTACGGTGCCGTGGCGGCAGATATTCCGCCGACCGCACAAAGCGGATTTTGCGAAGTCTCTTGACTTATGAAATTTACGATCAGAGGGACGGTTCTGTGATTAACGCAAAATCCTTCTTGACATTTTCGCAGCACGCAAAAACCGGCGTGCTAAGAGCGCGAAAACGTCAATATGAGTGCGTCGGTGGAACAACCTGCCGTCACCGCACCTGCTCCAAGATGACAATGGTTACCGGTCAACGCTCCATTGGAGCATTGACATAGGACGGTTCTTTTTGTCACCTAAATCGATCAGAGGGACGGAATAGTGCATAAGAATGGGCGATATATGACATAGATTTTTATATCGATAATAACTAAGATAGGGCATATCTTTTTATTTTTTTACCGGATCGATGGCGTTGCGGGCACTACATCGATGGGTTTTACGGAATCTTTTCTGTCCGCGGAAAGGTGCAGATTATGCAGATGACATTTAGATGGTACGGCGAAGGAAATGACAGTATTTCGCTCGACCAGATCAAGCAGATACCCGGTGTGGAGGGTATTGTTTGGGCTTTACATGACAAGCTTCCGGGTGAGGTTTGGCAGAAGGAAGAAATCCAGAAGGTAGCCGATCAGCTTCATGCACACGGCTTCAATATGGACGTGGTTGAATCAGTAAACGTTCATGATGATATTAAGATTGGTCTTCCCACAAGGGATAAGTATATTGCGGCATATCAGGAAACTCTTAGGAATTTAAAGGAATTCGGAGTTAAGGTTGTATGCTACAACTTTATGCCGGTATTTGACTGGACCAGAACAGACCTGTTCCATCCGCTTCCCGACGGTTCGACTGCTCTTTATTATGAGAAAGAAAAGATTATTGACGATCCTGTAAAGATGGCCGACTATATCCTTGAAAAGTGTGAAGGATATACAATGCCTGGTTGGGAGCCCGAGAGAATGGGTAAGCTTAAAGAGCTTTTTGAGGCATACAAGCCTGTTACAAAGGAAAAGTTATGGGAGAATCTGAAGTACTTCTTAGAGCAGATGATGCCTGTTTGTAAGGAGACTGATATCAAGCTTGCCATCCATCAGGATGATCCGCCTTGGGATATTTTCGGTCTCCCGAGACTTCTTGTGGATGAGGCTTCCATTGACAGATTTTTGAAGATGGTGGACGATCCTTATAACTGCCTAACGTTATGCTCAGGTTCGATGAGCTCGAATCCCAAGAACAATGTGGCTGCAATAGTAAGGAAGCATTGCGACAGGATAGCGTTTGCCCATGTAAGAAATGTAAAGCACTATCCTAACGGAGATTTCAGTGAGACTTCGCATCGTGACTGCGATGGAGATACAGGAGTTCTTGAGGTCATGAAGGCTTATCATGACTGCGGCTTTAACGGATATATCAGACCTGACCACGGCCGCCACATCTGGGGCGAGAAGTGCAGACCCGGATACGGTCTCTATGACAGAGCCCTGGGTATCATGTATCTGCTTGGTATCTGGGATACACTTGAGAAATATGATATTTAATTGAAGAGGAGCGAAATGAAACTTACATTAGAAGGAATAAAGAACAGATCCGAGTGGAACGGATTTAAACTTCCGGAGTACGATATAAATTTAATGTGCGAGAATACAAAGAAGGATCCTGTGTGGATACACTTTGGTTCGGGAAATATTTTCAGGGCGTTTCTGTGCAGTGCAGCACAGGAACTGCTTGATGCCGGAGTTATGAAGTCGGGTATTACCGCGGCAGAGAGCCACGGAACCGAGATTATCACCGAGTGCTTCAAGCCTCATGACAATCTCTGTGTTGCTGTTACCTTAAACGGTGACGGAAGCACCACGAAGGAGGTTGTGGGTTCGGTAGGAGAGGCCCTTACAACTGCTTATGATTTCAAGCGTATTGAAGAGGTTTTCTGCACTGATTCACTTCAGATGGTTTCCTTCACGATTACAGAGAAGGGTTATGCGTTAAGGGATGCTTCGGGCAATATCTTCCCTATGGTGAATGCCGACAAGAAGACCGATCCGAAAACCATTATAGCGGATATGGAAGCAGGAAAGCAGAATCATCATCTGATGGCTATGATCACTGCTCTTGTTCTTAAGAGAAAGGCTGTAAGCGGAAACCCCATTGCCCTGGTATCCATGGATAACTGCTCGCACAACGGTGAGAAGATTGAGAATGCGGTAAAGGAAATAGCAGGCGCATGGGAGAGTGTAGGATTTATTTCAAAAGATGATATAGACTTCCTGAATACAAAGGTAAGCTATCCTTGGAGCATGATAGACAAGATTACTCCCAGACCAGACAAGAAGGTTGAGGAGATGCTTATTGCAGACGGCATAGACGAGATCAAGCCTTTTGTTACCCCGAACGGTACATATATCGCAGCGTTTGTTAATGCGGAAAGACCTCAGTATCTGGTAATTGAGGATGATTTCCCGAACGGAAGACCTTCGCTTGAAAAAGCAAGAGGAATTATCTTCACCGACAGGGATACCGTAAACAAAGCTGAGAGAATGAAAGTCTGCACGTGCCTGAACCCTCTTCACACAGCATTGGCAGTATACGGATGTCTGCTCGGATACACATCCATCTCGGCAGAGATGAAGGATAAGGAATTGGTTAACCTTATTACAAAGATGAGTGCGCAGGAAGGTATGCCTGTAGTGGTAAATCCCGGGATCATTGACCCCGAGAAGTTCCTTAACGAATGCCTCACAGAGCGCTTCCCGAATCCTTTTATGCCCGACACTCCTCAGAGAATCGCTACCGATACATCGCAGAAGCTTCCTATAAGATACGGTGAGAATTTCAAGGCTCATATTGAGAAGGGTGACGTAAGTGAGCTGAAATATATGCCTCTGGTTATCGCAGGATGGCTGAGATATCTCTTGGCAGTGGATGATAAGGGAGAAGCATTTGAGCCTTCATCTGATCCGCTCCTTTCGGAAGCACAGGGAAAGCTTGCCGGTATAAGCTTTGGACAGAGTAATGTAGCAGAGACACAGCTGATGGATATTCTTTCAAATGAAGTAATATTCGGCACAGACTTGGTTAAGGCCGGACTTGCAACCATCATCACCAAGTATTTCAATGAACTGAATGCAGGTGTGGGTGCAATCCGTGAGACTTTGAAGAAGTATTGTGACTAATGAATATTCTATATAATTAAGAAGGGGCTGTCGCACTAACTAATGTTAGTGTGGCAGCTCTTTTTTACAAAAAAACACAAATCCCAGTCTTCGAAAAGGCTGGGATTTGTGGTAAAATATGAGTATGCGAAACTCCATATCTTTACAGCCCGATTATACAAC
>JAILGF010000208.1 GCA_024696945.1 Lachnospiraceae bacterium
TGCTTTTTACCCCGCTTTTGTTACTTTATTCATATACCAGAACCCATAAATATATAATAATTGATTCGGCGATAACTGTTTTGGGAATAGGAAGTATTGCATTGATCTACCTTGATGGAATAATGGGTATTATCAAAAATATATTGATCGCTGTAAAAAATTCGGGAGCTTTTGATATTGTGGTAAATATGTTATTCACGCCATAATAATTGGTAGGCTTGAATAACCTGTAATGCGGATGTACATACATTGAAACCTCTGATCTGCTAAATAAATTTGAATTATGGATAAGAAAAAAAAGATTGAAATCATTTTACGAATAATTGAGAGCCTTGCGTTTATAGTCGCACTGTTTTTTTCAATGAGATTGTTTGGGCTTATTTCCTGCGGGTACGAGAATACATATCTGGTAGTATTTTGCATAAACACTTTTGCTTATGCGCTTAGTGCTCTGAATGCCAAAGGAAAGAATAATATAAATTTTTTGAAATTTGTATCAGCAGTGGTTATATTTTTGATCATGACATTGGTACTGCTGGTATTTAGAAATGTGGAAAACATCATAACTTATATTTTTTTCATATATGGTATTTTAATAATCATATCCAGGATTGTTTTAATTGTAAAAAAGCGTAGTTTTGAAAGCAGTATATCGGATATCCTGATAATTCTGCTATGGATTGGTTTGTTCGTTAAGCTTTTACTCAATTATGAAGTAATGGATATTTATGCATCATTATACTTCTGTATTGCTGTTCCGGCTCAAGTATTATTCAGGATCACATCTCTGTCATTTTCAAAATTCAGATTTGATATTCTTTTTAAGGTTATGAAGAAATCAATGGTTTTTGAAATACTAAGCGGTCTGGCCGTGCTCATAATGTGTTTTTCGTTTGCTTTTACTTATCTTGAAGAATCGATGACGGAGTATTCCGATGCATTATGGTATTGCTTTACAATAGTGACCACTATCGGTTTTGGGGATATTACCGCAACCAGCGGTATCGGAAGGATACTTTCGGTCATACTTGGTATATACGGTATAATAGTAGTGGCTTTGATAACATCTATTATAGTAAATTTTTATAATGAACTAAATAAAGAAAAACTATCTTTTGAAGGAGGAAAAGAAGATGAAAAAAAGCAAGATGGAGCTACTTAAGGAATATGGTTGGATATACATCATTTTTATAATCATTGCCATAGGCTGCGTAGTAGTTGTTGAGGTTATCCCTGAAGTATTTGATAAGATCAAGCCATATATTGATACTAATGATACGGATGTTGATCCGAAAATATATTTTTACATAACCTTAGGTGTTTATGCGCTGCTTGATCTATGGTATTTTGTACTTCTTAGAAGGTTTGTTGCCGGAAAGAGTAAGGGTAATTTATATGCATTTTTATTATTTCTCGGAGTAGCCGGGGGAGTGGTTGGATTTATCTTTATGAAGGAAAAGATATCAACATTTAACTTTTTTGTAGATCTGTGTGGCTTGATTTTCCTGTTAATGGCCAAAAAGGAATTGAAAAACGGTGGACAGGCATAGATAACAGACCATCGGAGAGTATTGTGAGTCTGTAGGCAAGTTGATTTATGATGCGAACCGGAATTTTTTTAGGAGGGAACATATGAAAAAGATACTTAGGAGAATTCTGTGCTTTGTACTTGTTTTATCTATGGTGACCGGGAATATGCCGGCCGAAGCTTTTGCAAGTACCCGGAAAAAGGTATATCTGCCTGAAATAGCGATCGGGAATGATATACTGGATCATGATGTATTCTATATTGCCACTGCTTCGGCGATGGTTCAGGAGAACGGGGACTGTGCATATCTTTTGCGCATAGGTCGTGGCGGTTCTGCTGAAGGTGAATCATCAGTTCTTGTTAAAATCGCGGATATGACTGCAAAATACAGCGAGGATTATGTTGTGCGGATTCACGATGGTAGCGCTGATGTTGAGAATCCTGAAGATAACTTCTCGCTTATGGAGATGATAGAGGGGTCTGATTTTGAACAGAATACCATCAGTGATGATGAAAAAGTATCCGATATGCTTACAAACGATCCTGATGCCAGGGCAGCTTATCAGGAAGGTATTGAAAATGCATTGGACTTTTTAGAGGAGGCCAGCGGCCTGAATGAAAAATATGGCGATGAAGACCCCTATGCGGAAGCCGTGGAGAGCGTATATGGCGATAATGCCAATGACAAGGATGTGGCAGATGAAGAAAAAACGTCAGATACGGATGAGAATGTCATTCCGGCAAACGGCGATGATGAGGTAATAACCATCGAAGGCGAACAGGGTAAAGCCAAGATGAGCCTGCGTGACGCCGCAAACCTGTTTACGGGACAGAGTGCCACATCACAGCGTCTGACCAATGACAGTGATATGATACAGGATATCCAGTCCATCGCTAACGTAATGACCAATGTTGTCGTTGGTGCAAAGGCGGAGCTTACATTTGCACCGGGTGAGACCGAGAAGTATCTTGAAATTGTTCCTAAGGATAATAATACAGGTGACGGGGATCGTATGTTCTATATCATACTTGGTGCACCGAGCGGAACCACCACAAACTCTTCGGCATCGTCTTGTGCAATTACTATTGTGGACGACGAGGAGAGTGAACCTGCTGTAGTGAATTTCTCGGAAGCGGTTTACCATGCTGATCCGGATAAGGATAGTATCGATATCACTGTAAAACGCAGCGGTATCATGAGCACTGTAATCTCTGTTGGCGTAAAAACTACCGGAGAAGGCACTGCACAGATGGGAAGAGATTACTCGGAAGTGAACACGGAGCTGGTGTTCCCCTTTGGAGTTGACCATCTGACTGTAAATATTCCCATACGTACAGAGTATCTCACAGGAGAAGGCAGCTTCAATCTGGAATTGACTAACGGTACTGGCTGTACAGTGGGTGATATTTCTGTTGCCACAGTATACCTTGACGGAACCTATACCGGGAAAGAATCCCTGAGGGCAGCTGAGGCATCGGAGCATACAACCGGTATGTCTAAGCGGATGGCTGCATCTCCCGGGCATATGTCGGCAACATCCGCACTAAAGGCCGCAACACCGGTAACGACTGCCATGAATACCTTAAGTGCGCCTGCTGCTACCGATAACAGTACCAATACTACGCTTGATCGTAACAATCTGGGAACTGTAAAAACACTTTCGGCCATTGACTTAAGCAAACCTTTTGATCATGGAAACAGATCATATAGTCATTCTTCCACTGATCAGTATGCCAACGGAGTTTATCAGTTGATGTGGAAAGGCAAGTGGCAGTATGGAGTAGGCGTCATTTTTGAGTTGACAAAAGACTATTGGGAAAGCTATTTCTTGGCCGGCGCAAAGGTGAAATGGAACCGTACTTCCCATTCAAATCCGGCCATAATGAAGGTCGCTATTGCCGGTAAATCTTTAGAAGAGCCGGAAGGGAGAAAATACCTGTTCAACATTGCTGATGATGATGGTTATTATAACAGATTTGCTGTTTCATCCCTTAAAGATTCATATACAGATGAGATGCCTGTTGATTATCATAGTAAAAATTATGTTGATTATTTTTCCTATTTATCCGATCGTAATTTTTCAACTGAGACCAGATATATATATCCTCATGAAAATGCTGTAATTCCTGAGAAACAAGGATCACTCTTTACGGTGATCAAACGTATAAGAGAAGAAAATAGTGATAGACAAATCTGGGGACTAACAGATAAACGTCAGTTATTTGGTGAGCATCCGCAAGCTATTGAAATAATTAACCACGGAAGGTGTACTGACTGTAACATTTTGTACATACAAGAAATATCACCGATTTTAAGACCGTTCCAGGTTAATGTTTACAATAATCCGTCACTGACATACCTTATGGCGGACGGAACACATATGGCTATAAATACAGATACCTCTTCTGAGGCAGAGCTGGTCGAGGCCGGAAGTTCAGGTGTATTTTTTAAAGATGATTCATTTACCGTAAAGACTACAGCCGCATCTAATGTCAGCCAATATTCGTATATGTCGGCATTAAGCCTTCTTAATGATAATGGTGAGGTGCTTAGTACTCTTGGAACAAATGATGATCCTTCCAATACTTCTATAACATATACTCTGAACAACGAGAATATGGAGAAGCTGATAAAGGAGATCGATCCCGGCTATGCAGATGGTTCAACTTCCGTTTGGGCAAGCCTTCTTAAGCAGAATACATTTTTAAAAGAATGTGATGGTTATGCCACCTATGCAAGGTTTGATGTACGTCCTGAATTCAGTTATATTGACGCTTCGGTTACATTGCGTAATCCCTATGATTTCCCTGTAACTATCACAATTAGCGGGACTGACTATACATTGTCGGCCAAAGAAACCCGAAAGATTAAGGCACCTGACGAAGCAGAGTTCCACCGGGGTGATACGCTTGCGATCAGCAAGATTACCATAGATCCGCTTTTTCAGGATGATTATACCCCTGTTGGAATACGTTATTGGGCAAAATTCAATTCAACTTCAGCAAAATGGGATAAAGACGGTACATGGAACTTTATAGATTATGATATTATCCATGTTTCAGGAACCTATGACGGACGCCTTAATTTTGGAGAAACAATTATTGAACCCAATCTTCAGGTTAAAGATAACTGTATCCGCGTAAAGGTTAAGACCGACGATCTTAAGTATTTTGATACCTCGATAGTAAAGGATGCTAACGGTAATGTTACCCACCATGCCGGTGTTTTAGCTACCGAGGGTATAGTCGACGGTGAATATACTACATTTTTATTCGCTGACTCCAATGTTACCGTAAACGGCAGGATTTATGCTATTACAGCAACACCTAAGGACGATAACAAGGTATGCGTTTGGAAGGATAAAAACTCTTTGCGTTTCTATGAAGGAAATACTCTATATTTCGTGGCCGGCATTGATCCCGGAAGAAATGTTATAGAACTGAGTCTGGAAAATGCTACAACAAATTACACATTTAGTGGAACTCTGCGTTATACAAATTATAACCTACGTGCCGGATATGAGGGTAAAGCCTCTGACATACCGGCGGTAGGGGCAACTGTTGCTTTTGGTTCTGCGGGAGGTTCGGCAAACTCGGATGGCTATGTTTCCGTAGGACCCGTAAAAGTATCAGGAAAAGGAGGTAACCGCTATTTACGTTATATTGTTTCTATAAACGGTAATGATTTTGTAAAAGAGTGCCAGATTTCTGATCTCAGTTTTTATACGGGTGTTTCTATGCCGAACATGGATGTTGACATTTCCACTCTTTTCCCCGGCGGTGTAAGTCCAATAGGCTCGGAAATCTTTAAAGACATACAGATTTCAGGCGCTATTGTTAATATGAACGGTAAGGTTGATAATTCATATAAGCTTGACAGCAATAGCTATATTCCTATAGTTACAGGAAAAATTGCAAAGCTTACCGTTAATGTCAAACCCCATGACTATAAATATTCGATAACGGGTGAAAACGGAAATCTTTTAACGGATACAGAAACTGAGAATCCGATTTCGGTACAACTTGTTTTGTACGATTCTAATGACGTTTTGAAAAATGTTTATGACGTGGTTGATGACTTTAAGTGGAACCCAAGAACGAAAACTTATACTTTTACCTGTCCAATAGAGTTTGTTGAGCCTGACACGGAAGAACAGTATGTGGAGATACCGGTATTTGATTCGGATGGAAATCCGGCTTATGATGCTGATGGTAATCCTATAACCAAAAAGATAGATGTTACCAGCAGCGGAAATCTTCCTAAACCCGGTGACAAGCTTTATCTGCGTCTTGTTACAGACCGTCTGGCTCAAGCTGACCGGATCAGGAGTGGGGATGATGCAGAAATCATCGAATTTAGATATTCGGACATTTTCACGGGGTTTTATTTCAATCAGCCGGTGGGAGCTGAACAGCCTCCGGAAATGGGAATCAAAGATCCTATAACTATTGAGTATGGTAATCTACCGCTCATCGGAAATACCGGTATGGATCTGGCATTTCCATTTGTAAGTGTGGGCATTATAAAAATAAAACATGGGTATCGTATCTATATCGGTGTTTCACCTGTACAGATCATGGACACTATAAAGGGTACCCACGTTTCTTCTACTGCTGGTGCAGGCGGTGAATACTGGAAGAGTCTGTTCAGCATAAAGGATCCTTTTGGTTCCTTTGCAAATGGTCTTTCAACAGCAGCAGAGACCATTGGTGATATAAGGGATGCAGCTAAATCTGCCAAGGCAAACGGAGAGTCTTTCTCCGCGGCAAGCCTTGGAAGTCCATCATGGAAATTTGATCTGTCTGTAGGTATGTACTTTGACTTTATCAATACTACAGTGACGTATGATGGCGGACAAACACAGAGTTACTTTGTGTTTAACGGTATGGGCGGTTATGTCTCTATCACCCTGGGCTTCAGTATGGCATGGTATATAGTGCTGCCCGTCGTATTTCTGCCTGCCTACTTTGGTATTGAGATACAAGGTACTGTCATGGGCTTCCTTGGCGCTACAATGAACAAGGATGTAAAAATAACCTACGATGACAGTATGAACGGGAGCGCAAATATCAATGACGGTATTACTTCCCTTAACGGCTCTATCCGTGGTTCGGCGTACATACAGCTAAGTCTTGGCGTAGGTTTATGCGGTACATTGGGCGTCAGGGTATCAGGTAAGGTGAACTTTATTGCCAACTGGGATCCCGGTGATGAAAATGGTTCGTGGGGCTTCTACATTGGAATACAGGCAGGCCTTATCATAGACCTGTTCCTGTTCTCTATACCGCTGATGTATTCATTCCCCGGCTGGGCTTTTGGTTCATTTGAGTATTATTCGAACCCTGAGAAGTGGACAAGCACGCAGGATAATCCTGATTCACGGCAGAAATCGTTGCAGCTTCGTACCGGAAGCGGAGATGATTCGATGTGGCTGGGTGATCAGATGATGGTAAGGGGTGCGTTCAAGCCCAATAAGGATAAGGTTCAGACACTGGCTTTAGATCCTTATGAACGCCCTGATTCACAGCTTATAACTTTAAGTGACGGAAGCACACTGGCTCTTGCATTTATTGACAGCGACAATTCCAAGGGTATAACCCAGCGTACTACACTGAAGATATCAATTTATGATGCCGATACCGGTAGTTGGAGTACGCCTGTACCTGTTTCGGCAGACGATACTGCTGACTTCCAGCCTTCCATCGCTGAGACTAGGGACGGAAAGCTGCTTGTAGCATGGGTATCGACCGGTGATGCTTCTATTACTGATTTAAGTACGGAAGAGAATATAAAAAGATATCTGAACGGAATGGAAGTATATACTGCTTTTGTAGAGTTGGCTGGCAAGGCTGTTAAGACAAGGCATGATGTTACTTATGATATAGATACAGTAGACACAGAGATTACAAGGATTACTAATGACTATTATTATGATGCCAATCCTTCCGTAGTCTGTGATCCTAGAAGCGGGGACGCCATAGTCTACTATATAAAGAGTGACCGTGATCATACGGAAGGGAAGGTGCTCAGTGACTGCATCAACCCCTATACAAATGATAGTGTAGTTATGTACATGGTCTACAATGCGGAAGAAGATGTTGATACATGGACTACTTCTAAAGGCGAGAGTAAATCTGTTGTAATACCGGCCGGATGGTTATTCAATAATTATTATCATTCAGAAATGGACCATGATGAAAACGGTCTGAATGAAGATGAGCTTTTAGAAAAATATGAGTTTTGGATTGAAGAGTTCCGTGGGCAGCGTTTCCTGGACGGACCTGTGAATGACAAGAATGAAAGCTATGCAATTCCTGATTTCACAGCCATTGGTTACGACAACAAGGCTGTATGTGCCTATACTATAGATCCTGACGGAAGCAGCGACACCGATGCGGATAAGGAGATTTATCTCCAGGTTTATAACTTTGCGGATCATAGGACTATGTGCCAGCTTGCTCTGACGGATGATGAATATGCTGACGCTATGCCGCAGTTCTTCCATTCAAGGGTAAATACCGGCGAAGGTGAAGAGACACATACCAAGCTTTTCTGGTATAAGTACGGAAAACAGGTTGTATATCTTGACATAAACGAGCTGCTGGAGAAAGGCGTAAACTACGGCACCGGCATTGATACAAGAGGCTCTCTTAAAACTGAAGAGAACGGTGGTGAGCCGGATGAGGAATACACATTTACCATTAATGATGTTACATATTACAAGTATACGAATCCTCAGGTTGTATGGTTTGTTAACCGAGAAGAAACGGATAGCAATGCAATGCTTTCCGGAGCTGACTTTAAAGTAGTAGAAGATTCAAAGGGTAACCTGTATGTACTTTGGACCGAGAGTGTGACAGACGGGGATGGAAATGCAGCACAGGAGATCTTTGGTACAGGACTTGTAGGGTATGCTTATACCGATGTGGGTCAAGACGGAAACGAAATCATCATGAAGGCAAATTCCGGCTGGTCAAAGCCTTATCAGATAACACGTGACGGTTTCCAGAATGATGAAATAGCTGTCGCAATGAGCGGTGAAAATCTTATAGTGGTACACAACCGTTTTAAGGAAAGCCTTAAAGAGGTTCCTGATGGAAAGGAGTACAGAGGACAGGTTGATTTCATGCCGATTGAGATCAGCAATATGGCTCTTATATCAAATACACTTGAGCCTTGTGGAAGCGTTGAGACCGAAAGTGTAAAGCTATACTATGTGGACAATGTTACCTATACTAATGATAACGGCGAGGAAAAAGAAGCCGAACATCCGACCCTGGTTACAAAGCCTATGGGCGGTGAAAAAGTTAGGGTTGAGGTTGAAGTTTCAAATAACGGAATGAATACCGCAGAAGGGTACCGGCTTAGTCTGTATGCAGTGGATAAAGCCGGAAATGAGACCCCCATCGGTGAAATCGAGACTACGGAGTATCTTGTTCCGAACAGGTCAAGGACTCATAGTTATGATTTCATACTGCCTGCAGATGTGGACGGACTTACCTTTAAGACCGTATCACAGGAGATGCGTGATGCATCGACCAAGCTTTATTATAATGACAAGGATGAATACGTATCCGAACCGTTAACGGCAGAAGCATTCTATGTGATCTCAGGGATAAGTACATACCAGAGTGAAGACGGCTTTAGCGCTAAATTCTCCGTAACCAATAACGGAAATGCTGCGTCAGGCGCAGGTGATAAGGTGAATATCCAGCTTTGGGGTCCCGCTAATCTTTCGGATATATATCCGGATGAGAAGGGCTGCCTGTACAGCGAGAGCATAAGCCTTGGTATAGGTGAGACAAAGGAATTCGAAGTTCCTGTAAGTATCCTGCCCGAAATGATGAGTGATTACGGCTTCATAACCGCACGTATAGATGTGGAAAAGGAGGTTGTGGAACAGACCTTGGGGTCTGCCGAGTACAAAGGAACCAGATACCTGAGTGATCTGGAATATGTGGATTTCGATCTTGTAATCCCGATGAATATGACACTGTCAGATATAAGTGTTGAAGTAGATGATAAGAGTGATATCGGCTTCAGTATGAAGCTGGGTAACCTGTTCCGTGGCGGTGATGCTGTGACATATGCTGTGGATGACCTTACCGTGGCTCGGATTGAGGACGGAAAGGTAGTCGGTATGAACGGTGGAACAACTACACTTTATGCTACACATACAGGCACCGGCGCGACCGTAAGCTCAACTGTTACAGTCACCGGAGAGAGGGAGACGGTTGACATAGAGATAGCTTCCGAATCCATGGAGCTGACTGCCGGAGATAATGGGATCATAAACTATTATACATCTCATAACGGTACCGTTACCTTCACCAGTAGCAATACACAAGTAGCTATTGTTAATGAATTCGGAGAGATAAGGGCGGTTTATGCCGGTTCAGCAACAATCACGGTAACTGTTAAAGATGACGAAACGGGTAAGGAATATACAAAGACCTGCGAGATTACAGTCAAGTCCGTACCTAAGCCTTATGTACCGGCAGATCCCGTTGTTAACACGTACACTGTCAGCTTTGATGCAAATGAAGGTAAGGGAAATATGGAGTCGTTATCTACCTGCTATTCAGTAACTCTTACTGCTAATTCATTTACCCGTGAAGGCTATAGCTTCGTAGGCTGGAATACAAAGGCTGATGGCAGCGGTATTTCGTACAAAGATAAGGATACCGTTACTACGTATGCAGATATTGTTCTTTATGCACAGTGGGAGAAGGATGAGGCTGAAATATCGCCTGATCCTAAGCCTGTGGTTGAGAAAGACAGGATCACCGCGGAAGAATCTAAAAAGGCTGCGATTGATATCAATGCAGGACTTAAAGTATATCCTAAGGGTTCAAGCATTGTTGCTAAATGGGGCAAGGTAGGAGATGCGGACAGGTATGTTGTCTACGCCGCTTACTGCAAGAAGGGCAGGAAGTGCGTAAAGGTAGCTACTCTCGATGGTGATGTTAACTCTTATAAGATTACTGAACTGAACGGTAAGCCCATCAATACAAAGAAAAATGTGAAGGTATATGTGGTAGCTTACAGGAATGTGAACGGAAAGTATAAGAAGATAGCAAAGTCAATCGTGGCACATATTGTTGGCGCCTCAAGCAAGAAGTACTCGAATGTGAAAGCTATTCAGGTTGAGAAAACCAGGCTTACCCTTTCGGTAGATGAAAATGCTGCTGCACCTTCTGACATACAGCTTAATCCCACTGCAGTACTTAAGGACAGTACAAAGAAGATGCTTCTTCATACTGCTGAATTCCGCTATGCTACAAGTAACAGTAGCGTGGCTACTGTGAGCAAGGATGGAACTATCACAGCAAAGGAAACCGGAACCTGTTACATCTATGTATATGCCCAGAACGGATATGCTAAGAGGGTAAAGGTTAAAGTAAAATAACCTTGACTATGATTGTGATCTAGGAGGCAATGCCTATTATGAGCGACAGTAAGAATAAAGATTTTAGAAGCTTTGTGATATTCAATGTCTTTATGTTGACCTTTTTTGCGGTAATGCTATTAATTGGTACATTTAATGATGAAGCTATAGCAAAAACATTATTTTCTCCGGATAATATACCGGTTAAGTTTGTGACGTCTTTAGGTGTATATCCTTTCTTTGCAATGTCAGTGCTCTTTTCGGGTGCATTGTTTGAACGGGTGGTGCATTCAAAGATAAATAAGGCAGTAAAGATTACTGTTTGTATTTTGATCGGGCTGCTTGCGACCTTTGTCGGATTTATAGGTGCGGGTTCTCTAGTGGATAAGGACAGTTTGGGAAATATATTTCCGGAACTAAACAGAAATATACCTGTTATAATAGGGCTTAGCGTTGTCAGCATTTTTCCCCTGACATATTTAGGCTTTTCTCTGGCAAAAAAGACGGATGACCGGACTCTGGCTAAACGTATTATCTACCTTCTGATACTATTAGCGTTATCATATGCTTCTTTACAGGTATTAAAGAATATTTTCCACAGACCGAGATACAGACTGGCTGTCTTAGGATATGAGGGGATAGGCTTTGTGAAGTGGTATACACCGTTTTCGGGCTCACAAGACCTGGTGGAAGCCTTTGGGATAGATGCAGGCGAGTTCCGTTCATTCCCCAGCGGACACAGTATATTAAGTATGGCTCTCGTATATATCCTTCAGTCATTTGCATGGTTTTCTCCCGGACTAAGAAATAAAAGGCTGCTACTTGGGGTGCTGGGTTTTATATTTGCAGTTATTATAATGTTTACCAGGATGATACTTGGTGCTCATTACTTAAGTGATGTGTCGGCAGGGGCTATTATCGGAGCACTCCTTGCGCTTGTTTACACGGTGATACAACATCGTATTTCCGTATCTGTATCTATGTGATCGGTGTTGATCCCGTGATAACTGTTACCGCTGTTATATAGTATTTCATGTTGCTGAGTACGTTCGCGGGATTTCCTGTGATCGAATGATAAAGGAGACATTATATGGAACCCACAATGGAAGAGAAGCTTAAGGCTGTTATTGAATTATGTGAGGAGGGTGACCCGGAAATGTGCGCATTCCTCGGAAAAGAGTTTTATTACGGTTGGAATGTGCCACAGGATCTTGACCGAGCCCTGCGCTATCTGACGGTTGCTGCGGAGAACGGGGACGCTATTTCACAGTTTACTTTAGGCTTTATGTATTGGTCCGGAAGAGGAACAGAGCCTGATCTGGATAAAGCATTCGAATTGTTTCTTAAAGCAGCTGAGCAGGAAGTTCCGGAGGCAATGTACAATGTAGCAAAGATCCTACTTACAAAGAATTTTGAAAATAACAAAGACGAGGCAATGAGATGGCTGAGACGTTCGGCAGATGCCGGGTATGACGCAGCTTATGATATGCTCTCAGACTTAAAAGATAAATGAAGTTTCAAGGATTATCGGCCGGTAGACTCATATAACAAAACAGAAGATATCCCCCACCTCTTAGCGTAGCGAAGGTGGGGGGAGATCTTCGTTTCAGGCGGGGTTCAAGCCCCGACTGAAATGAGATGCGGAGCATCGTTTTGTTACCGAGGAAACGCTGAAAGCGTTTT
>JAILGF010000212.1 GCA_024696945.1 Lachnospiraceae bacterium
ACCTGTAAGCCCATAGCTCTTTGGTACAAGCTTTAGGCACATGAACCTGATACCGAAAGGAAAACCAGCAAGAATCCAGAATAAGAAGTAATTAAAACCATCCGGTCTAGTTGCTATCGGAATGCATACTGCTAGCCAGAGTACTATTGCTATCAACGGAAGTAATATCTTTGTTATTATGCTTTTCATTTAGCTCTCCTCGCTTTTAAAGCTGCCAAGTTTCCAATTCAAGTATTCATCATAAGTTATCTTACCCCTCACATACCGTGTCTTCATTTCACGCCATTCAGGATACTTTTGCATCAAAGTTTTAAATGTCTCATTTTTAATATTTGATATATCGTCCTTTCTGAGCGTTATGCCTGGGCAAAGTTCCTCAAACCACAAAAGCTCATAATAAAGCTGTTCAGGATCCCTAAAGCTCCACCTCTCGATCATTTTTATATTCACATCAAGGACTTCCGCAATTTTCTTAAGTCTGTCCGGTGATACATCTCTGTCCTTCCTTTCCATGCGGCATATCAGGTTCCTGACGGTTTTCGATTTTATCCCTATCCTTTCACCCAGTGTCTGCTGCCTCATCCTGCGGATTTGTCTTATAAAAGCGATTCGTGCGCCCTGGCAAAGACTTTTCAGTTCAGGTCGACAATAATAAACTGTCACCGTAATTCACCTCCGTCCTGTCCCACATCATAATTCTCATACTGATCCTGCTGCTGATAATAATAATCAATAGTAACAGGTGCATTGTATAAGGCTGTACGGAGATATGATTTGATATTGTTTATCTTTGTTGACGTAGCTTTCATGCGTTCCATAACATATAGTACATGTGATTCTTTCAACTTAAGGAATCTTGACTTAACTACTTCATAAGGAAGCTCTTCTCCCTCTATCCTGACCGTCTTACGCTTTACGCAAACAATATCACAGATCAGTTCATAGATTTCGGTAAACAGTCTTTTTTCACTGTAAGTATCGTGTTTCATGTGATAATTGTATTCGATGTTATCCTGGATGATATGAATGTATGGTTCATCCTCTTCAGTCTGTCTGTCAGTCCTGTTAAGCTTTTCCTTGATGCTGACCTTGCCACCCCTTGACAGATTGATAAGATTATTCTCATTCATCTCTGTATCATTAAAATCAGTATTATTAATATCATTATTAATAGACCCGCATTCTGCGGATTCTTGAATCCTTATTTTGCGGTTTCCTGAATCCGTACTTTGCGGTTTCCTGAATCCGTATTCTGCGGTTTCTTGAATCCGTACTTTGCGGATTTCTGAATCCGTATTTTGCGGTTTCTTGAATCCGCATTTTGCGGAGTCAGTGGAACTACAAGGGTTTTGAGCCTCTTTTTCGTCTTCTTCACCCACTACATTTTCATATTCCGGGGTATCCATTTCCTCTTCAAGGTATTCTTCTTCTTCCATACCGGATACTGCCACAAAGTTCTTCACATATATTATGTCAGGTTTTCCAAGTCCTCTTCTGACTCTTTCAATTAGACCTATTCCCTGTTTTGAGTCTAATGCTGCAAGCACACGTGTCGCCTTATCCTGACTACATCCCAAATCATTTGCTATCTGTTCCAGAGTGTATATTATAAATGTGCGGTTATGATCATCTATCCATCGGTTCCTTATCGATAGCGACATTCTGTCAAGCATAAGCCCATATGCAATCTTTGCATCACTGCTTAATGTTTTAAAGCGTGGATGTTTCATAATAACTTTAGGGATGCGGTAAAATGTGTACCGGTCCGCTTCCATGCCGTAAAAGTAATCAAACATTAATGCTTCACTCACAATTTACCTCCCTTCTTCTGCCATTCTTCTAAAAGTGAGCAGATTGTCTTTTCTATATCTTCATCGCTTGTATCCGGATCAAAATATCTGTAAATGATTTCCTGACTGATTGTAACTTTTCTTTCTTTTATCGGAGCTACTACCAGTAATGCGTGTACTGCTTCTTTTGTAAATGCATCGTCCAGAGCCAGCTGTCTTAACTGCTTCGCCTGGACAAGTGATGGAATAACCGAATCTTCAGTCATCACCTTTTCAAGTATAGTCTGCTGTTTACCGGTCAGATATGACAACTCGACCGCAGGATTAAACTTAAGCTTTTTGGCATCTACTTCATCAAGTATTTCTTTTTTGAGCTCAGTAAGTCTAATATAGCGGTGAACCTGGCGTTCACTATCCCCTGAATTCTTACCAAGCAGCTCTGCCGATCCTAACTTCTCGCCAACTTGGCGAGAAGTTGCTTTGCCCTGATGAGATAAAACTTCAATCTTCATCTTGTAAGCATAAGCTTTTTCACTGGGAAGTAATTCCTCACGCATCCTAAGGTTTGTATCAATCATAGCCATAGTTGCGTCATCATCATCCATTTCACGTATAATTACAGGCATTGTTTTACGTCCTGCAAGTTCACAGGCTCTCTTTCTTCGATGACCGGCAATTATCTCATATCCGCCTTCTGCCAATGGTCTTACAAGTCCGGGTTCCCATACCTTGTCATTTTTAATACTCTCGACCAGTTCCATCATCCGTTTATCATCTTTAACTTTGAACGGATGGTTCTTAAATGGATGAAGTTCTGTTAATTCAACTTCCGTTATGGAGTCTTCCTCACCGCCTACTATGTCTGCATAGGTGTTAATCTTAATCTTTCCCTCTAAAGATCTGTTCATACCTGATCACCTCCGTTTTCGCAACTGTCCATGATCTCCATGGTCAGTGCTTCATAGGCTTTGGAGGCTTTGCCTTTTGGATCGTTCTTATATATGCTTATCCCTAAAGCTGAACATTCAGCTACACGGATAGACATGGGTATTTCATTTTTAAATATCGGTACTATCGTGCCATACCCTTTTTCTATGAGCTTCATTATTTCTTTTGAGAAATTTGTACGGCCATCAACCATTGTGAGCAGGATCCCGGCTATCTTTAGGTCAGGATTAATCTTCTGTTTTTTAACTCTTCTGATAGTCTTTATCAGCTGCTCTAATCCCTTAGCCGGCAAATATCCTGCCTGACATGGGATAAGTATGCTGTCAGAAGCTGCAAAGGCGTTAATAGTGACCATACCGAGTGAAGGAGCACAGTCTATTATGATATAATCATATTTATCCTTTATGAGCTCTATATACTCTCTTAAGACATATTCCCTGCTCATAATATTTACAAGGGATATTTCCATACCTGATAACTCTATATTGCCAGGCATCAGATCCACACCTTCTTCATGATGAAAGATGCCTTTTTCTATGTCGAAGCTTTCATCGTTAATCACATAACCCATTACTGTGGAAAGTGTGTACTCTAATAAATCCGGCTCCCTGACTCCTAAACTTGCGGTAAGAGAACCTTGCGCGTCTGCATCTATAAGCAAGACCCTACGTCCTTCCCTTGCCAATCCTATACCTAGATTCACCGCTGTTGTGGTTTTGGCAACTCCGCCTTTCTGATTTGCTACGCTGACCACCTTACAATTATTTCTCTTTCCCGCACTTATCGCTGTAGTAGTATTCATTGTCATTCCTCCATGTTCTTTTCAATTTCCATATGAACTCTTTTGTACCGATTGGATCCTTTTACCGGCAGATTGTCCGAAGTACAGTTGACTTTAATCTTTTTGTGCCGATGGATCAGCTTTACGAACCACTTTATATCGTTTGGCGTTCCCATGATCCTTAACTTAACCACTTATCTCACCCCTCTCCGGATAGAAAACAAAAAAAGAGACCAAGCAATATCACCATTTCTGGAATACTGTTTAGTCTCTTATATAGTTTAGTTTTTCGTATTTAAATGTAGATATCCATCCTGATATCCTGAAACTGATGAAATCTGAC
>JAILGF010000215.1 GCA_024696945.1 Lachnospiraceae bacterium
TGCACTTCGTGCAAAGGCTCTTTACAGCAGTGACGAAGCTAATACAATCCGTTTCTCACATGAGAATCCTTCAATCAAGGAAGTTTATGCTGACTTCTTCGGTGAGCCCGGCAGCCACAGAGCACATGAGATTCTTCATACATCATATGTTGCAAGGGTTATTAACCAGTAATAAGTGACCTATAAATACGTTTTAGGTAGTGTTCCCCGGCACTTTGTGCCGGGGAATTTTTGTGTTTTGCATCTAAACCCACGGGAGTGCCGGAGTGTTATCTCCCCTGCATACGGGGGCGGATTTTGCGAAGGTTGTGTCTGGATTTAACTCAGTATCTATAGCAAGGTATTGTACGGTACGCAAAATCCTTATCGACATTTTTGCAAGTGGGACGAATTATCTTTGATAATTCATCCCACTTACCCGTGCAAAAACGTCGCGCGGAGCGGAAGTATGCATGGGAGACAATCACTCCGGCACTCCCTGCGTATTACAACAAAATGAAAATATCATCTGACTTCTTAGTGCAGCTAAGATGGGGGAGATATCTTCGTTTGGCTACATAGGAAACGCTGAAGGCGTTTTCAAGGTGACATTGACGTGTTTTACGAGTAAAAATTATAGAATGAATTTTCAAATTCGGCTTGTCTAATGTGCATAATAAAGGGCATAAAAAAGCAGAAACTTTAACTTTGACTGTAAAACAATGTTATAGTTGCAAACTATGGAAAGAAAGTGGTATAATAAAATTACAGTAGGGATTTATACTATTTAGCTTGGAATTTAAGACGCTTATGGGAGGAGAGAAGGATGAAAACATGTATGAAGGCAGTATCATTTCTTATGATTGTTGTAATGATATTAACGGTCATTATAGGGATTGAACCTGCAGATGCAGAAGGTGCTGAAAATACGGCAAAAGTAGTTACTGTTACAACAAAGAAGAGATTGCTTAAGGAAATAGGTAAAAAAGGTTCCGGAACAATTATCTTCGAGTCGGATAACGTAAAAAAACTTACGCTGAAGTCAAAGTCAGCAACTGTGAAGGAGAGAGCAAATAATAAGAGTCTGATCATAGATGCTCCTAACGCAAAAATAAAGAACTGTATGAAGTTTAAAGATGTTACTGTGAAGAACGCCAAGACGTGGTCGGAAAGAGTATCCGGAAATAAAATTACTGTATTAAGCAATACAATAGTGTTTTCAATATATAAGAAGATGACGGTTGAGGAACTTACAATACCTTCATATACTCAGATAAAGCTTGGCAAGAAGGCCGAAATAATCAAAAAGGAGTGTACAGAGACTGATACGGGAAAGAACACAGATACGCCTTTCGTCGGAGTGAAGACATCTGTAAAGGCAAAAGTAAATACCGAATGGATATATACTGTGTGGGAAGATGTACCCAATGTGGTTCAGTTCAAAGGTCCCGACGGGTCTTTTTGCTTTGGTATTGATGGAGAAAAGAAAGTAACAATATATAAGACTAAAGACGGAGAGATTCTGCCTGATAAAGTGTCCTTAAGTAAAAAACATTCTATTTTTGGAACGGTGACATGTGATGAAAATGGTAATTATTTCCTTGTAACAGGGGAAGAGAACCCGACAGATAACTTTTATGAAGAGACTGTATTTGTGTCTAAGTATGACAGTGCAGGAAATCATATAAAAACTATAGGATATACCGGAAATTTTAAAGAACAGAATGATTTTAATACCAGGATACCTTTCGATGCAGGTAACTGTGCTGCTGTGGTTATGAATGGTGTAATAGCTGTAAATTACGCAAGGGAAATGTATAATGGGCATCAAAGCAATTGCGTATTTGCATTAAATATAAATGATCTTTCACCTATAGATGCAGATTCCTTCTATAATTCACATAGCTTTGCACAAAGAGCGATAGCTCTTAATGAGATCAACACCTTTGTTTTTGCGAGCCATGGAGATGGCTTCCCGAGAGCAGATCGTGTAAATATAATGAGGATGTATAAGGGGCAGATGACCGGCTATAAGGATTATGAATTATTCCATTTTTGGTGTGCAAAGGATGACTCGGAAAACAATACCTATGCCAATATGGGTGGAATAGTAGCTTTGTCAGACAACAGGGTCGCATTGGTAGGAGAATCGGCTGCCAGCATAAGTGAAAAAGCATTGGAGGAAAACAGAGAAATCTTTATCCAGATTTTCAATCCGTTAAAAAATTTGTATACTCCTGAGGGCTATTATACTGAAGGGACAAGAAGTGGTGTAACGGGTATCGGAGATGATAACCGTAACTATACGGATTACGGCGTAAAGTGGCTCACTTCTTATGGGAAAGGATACTTTGTCTCAAATGTTCAGGTAGCGGCTACAGATGATGATAGGATCGTAATCCTGTATGAGCTTTTTAAAACCGACAGACCCACAAGAGAAGGTTGCGATTTTTATAATAGTGAGTATCAGGGCGTGTATTATATGATCCTAGATGGCGAAGGAAATATCTTGAATGAAGCAAAATTATATGATACAAAAGCAAAGCTGAATCCGTATGAGATGCCGGTTTTCGCCGAAGGAAAAATATGGTGGGTTGAAAATAAATATGATGAAGAGGACAGATATAACGAGAAAAATAATGCTCTTTATCTATATGGTTTGGATCCCGGACCTGCTCCTGAGGATTTGCCGGTTCTAAAGGATAATTCTGTGGTTAAGACAAGCCTTCCTATAGATCGGGAGAGCTTTCCGGACGAAGCATTTAGAAATTATGTTTTAAAAAATCTTGACTTGAACGGTGACGGCTTATTAAGCAGGTCCGAAGCCGGAAGTGTTACTGTTATTGATTGTCATGATCTGGGAATAAAAAATCTTTCGGGAATTGAATACTTTTATACCTTGAACGAACTTGACTGTAGTCACAATGAAATAGAGAGCCTTGATTTAAGATGCTTTGAATATTTGAATACTGTTAACTGCAGTGAAAATAAAATAACAGATTTTAACGTTGATGGTCTTGCTGAACTGGAAAAAATTGATTGCAGTAACAATAATATTTCTGCACTAAAAATTGTTTCCAAGCCCAAGTTAACAGATCTGAATTGCAGCTGTAATCAAATAGCGGATATGGAACTGAAAGAATTAAAGAGTCTCTGTTGTCTGGATTGCAACTCGAATAATCTGACAGTTCTGGATCTTACAGGTTTAGATGGTATCAGATATCTATTTTGCTACAAGAACCGACTGGACAACCTGGATGTGACTTGCTTACCCCTTTTGATTGAATTGAGTTGTCAGGAGAACAATATTTCAAAGTTTAAAATTGATCAGAAGGATACTCTTGAGATATTGAGATGTGACTTGAACAAGATAACAGAACTGGATGTTAGCGGTTTTAAAAAGCTGTGGTGGTTGGAGTGTGGTGGAAATTCAATGACTTCACTTAATGTTGAAGGCTGTCAGTCAATGACATGGCTGTTTCTTGAGGATAATAAGGTGTCCAAAATAGATGTTAGCCAATTTAAGAATCTGACCCAATTGGGAGTTCGTGAAAATCAGCTTGTCGAGCTTGATGTTAGTAACAATCCAAATCTGGATTGGCTTGGCAGCTATGGTAATAATATCCAATATATTGATTTAAGTCATAATCCGAAACTGAACAAAGAAAACGCATGGACAGGTGATGAAACCTATGTAACCTATGCATCATAACTGTAAAAGGTTTCGATAGTGTGGTAATAGAAATGCCGTATGACAGTTTTCACTGCCGTACGGCATTTTCCGTCAATCCCGATTTTTGCTTGCCAGTAGGAGAGATGTGTGTTAAAATCGGAATTGATCATTAAAGAAAAGGAATGGCAGCAACATGACAGAGAATAATGAGAAATATCTGTTCTTTTCCGACTTAGACGATACTCTGCTTACTTTCGATAAAAAGGTTTCGCCCAAAACTCATGAAGCTTTGAAAAGGTTTGTTGAAAGAGGCAACAGCTTTATCATATGCTCCGGGCGTGGGCTTGACAGTGCGCTCTGTGTACAGAAGGAACTTGGATTGGAATTTCCGGGTACATATATAGCCGCTTACAACGGATGTCAGATATATGACTGTGACGCAAAAAAGACGATATTCAAGGTAGGGCTCCCGCTTGATATTGTGAGGGAGATTTTTAAAATGGCCGAAGAATACGGCGTTTACGTGCATACATATAATGATGAATATATCCTTTGCGGAAAGGATGACGAGGAGATACAAGACTATAGGAAGGTAGTAAAGACGCCTGTGATCATAAGCCCCGATCCGCTCGAGTACCTCGACTCCGATCCCTGCAAGGTCATATGCATAGAGCTTCACGATCACGAAAAGCAGGAACGATTCAGGAATGCGGTGGCATCAAGATATGGGGAAATCATAGATACTATGTATTCCTCTGCCTACTATCTGGAGCTTATCCCGAAGGGATACGGCAAGGGAACAGCGGTACGCACTTTGGCGGAAATGCTTGGAGTACCGATATCGCGTACCATAGCCGCAGGAGATGCTGAAAACGATAACAGTATGCTCAAAGCAGCGGGACTCGGTATCTGTATGCTTAATGGATCGGAAGGAACAAAGGCTTCGGCCGATGTAATTACAACCTTGGACAACAATCATGACGGTCTAGTGGAATTCTTGGATAGATACTGAATGTACCGCTGAGACTTATTCATAAGAATCAACAGATTCTTCGCTTTGCTCAGAATGACAATAAGTACAGGGCTTTAAAAGTTTTCTGTCGGGTAAATCAAGCAATATCTGTAAAAATCACATAAATATATGTTTTGTAATGGATTTTTAAAAGTAGTAAAATATATACTGCAATGAAAGATCAAGGGAGGAACAGCCTTTTTAGGCATAAGATCAAATGAAAAAGACAATTATTACCTTACTGTTATTATTTACAATGTGTCTGGTATTCGGCTGTGCAAATAGTACATCTGAAAAAGATAATAAAACTACAGCCA
>JAILGF010000226.1 GCA_024696945.1 Lachnospiraceae bacterium
AAGCAACAGAATATTCCATCAGTAAGGCAGGTTCAGCCATATCAAAAGCAACCGGTGAAAAGGATGACAATGCCGGTGCTGATGCTATGCGTCTTGCGGAGCAGGGCGGTGAAACTGTTTCAAGATACGGCTTTTATGTTGCAAAAGATATAACAGACAGAGCCTTTGAGGAAAGTACCAAAACTGTAAAACAGGTATCTGATTATACAACAGACAGTGTCTTTGATACGGCTAAAAAGGAGCTAACCAAGGAAGAAAAGAAAAAGCTGGCATATAAGAAAGCCTTGAAGAAAAAACGGAGAAAAACTTATCAGAAGGCAAGAAAGGCGGCAAAGGAAGCAGGGAAGAAAACCTATGAGGGAACAAAGGAAACCGCAAAAATGATTAAACGGATTGTAAGGCTTGTTACCAGGACTGTATTTGCGATTCCGAGGGCAATCCTTATAATCATCCTTCTGATCATAGTGCTCCTGCTTATCGGAGGCGAAATAGCAGGTAGTACGGTTTCCCTTGTTACAGAGGCAGCATCCATCATGTCGGCAGCAACATACCAGAGCAGCCCGCAGATGATTGACCAGGCGGACCTGGAGTTTTCATATATGGAACTGATGCTCAGGGACCGGATTGATGAGATCGAGGACGATTATCCTGATTATGATGAGTATTCCTATACTTTAGGCAGTATAGGGCATGATCCGTTCACACTGATAAACTACCTTCATGCCGAATATGGCACCATAAACAGCGATGCTATGGCAGGTCTTAATGATCTGTTTAATGCCATGTATCAGCTTAAAACTACACCTACGGAGGAAACAAGGTACAGGCTTGTACCAAAACCACCGGAAGAGGACGAAGATGAGGATTCCGACGACGAGGACGAAGATTCTGAAGACGATGAGGAGGATTCTGATGAAGAGGACGACGGTGACGATTCAGATGATGACGAGGAAGACGAAGATGAAGACGAAGAGCCTGAGTACATCCTGGAAGAGTACACCGTGAGCATCCTTAAAGTCGAGCTCAATTCAAGGTCTTTGGAAAGCGTTGTAGATGAACGCCTGGCAGGAAATGCAACAGGGAAGGCCATATATGCGGTCTTAAATAAAACACACGGGCTGGTCCAGTATATAGCCTCACCTACTTTTGATACATGGTATGTGGAAAGCTATTACGGATACAGGCGTAATCCTTACGGGGATTATCCCGAACTGCACAGGGGACTGGATATAGCAATGCCAATAGGAACATCTGTCCATTCGGCTATATCCGGAACAGTCAAGGAGATCGGTTCGGATCCCATGTTCGGTGATTATATCGTCGTAGAGGATGAAAGAGGCTATACCGTGAAATACGCAAGTATGGGACGAATATCAGCCATTCAGGACAGTATCGTGCATCAGGGCGAAACTTTAGGCTATTCGGGCAGCAATGGTTCAGAGCCGCCCAGCCTGCATATGGAATTCCTGGTAAACGGAACATATTACAATCCTCTGTTTTACACAGCGAACATCCCGCCGGAGACGGACTAATAAATCAATCACAGAACCGTCCCTGTGATTGACAGCAAGACGCAACAAAAAGAAACGAGGTGATATAAAAGATGAACTTGGAACAGCTTCAGAACAAAAGAGACAGCTGTGAGAAGGTTATCCGCAAGGCAACTGCCGAAAAGGAAGAGATAGAGAGGCAGATAGACAGCCTTGTGCTTAACCAGACAAAGAGAACCTTTACGAAATACAAAATATCAATTGTCGAGCTGCTTAAGCTCAGCAATGCAGGTGAAGAGGAACTTAAAAGCTTTTTGCATCAGTTGAGGAAGGAGAGCAAAGAAACAAAAGATGGAAAAACCAATTAAAAGAAAGTCATTGATGTCCGTAGCGGTGCTTATGGCACTTACTCTGGTATTTTCAGCGATAGCTTTATCGGAGAAAGTATATGCGGATGAGAAGGAAGCAAGTGCATCTCAGGCTCCCGGAACGGATATCAAGATAACGGTTACCGGAGATGCATCGTTGGAACCTGCAAAGGCAGTGGATATCCCGGAAAGTAAGGACAACGGGATCCAAGACAGTCCAACAGAACCGCTACCGGATATCGAGATCTATATCGACGTACCCGAAGGATATTTCAGTGACAGGGCTACGGTTACATTCAGACTGAAAACAAAAGACGGCTCAATGCCAAAGATCAAGAATGTAAAGGCAAAGACCGGAAAGAAAGGAACATATCAGGATGTAACCGAAAGCATGGCATTGGAGATAACCGAGGACTGTACGGTCCATGTGGTAGCAACAGATACATCCGGCAGGACATATGAGAGAAGCAGGAGCGTTCAGTGCTTTGATAAGGAAAAGCCAACGCTAAATGCCTCGATTAGCGAAGGTATCCTGGAGGTTACAGCCAAAGATACTAAATCGGGTGTGAAAAGCATTATCGTTAACGGATATGAGTATACGGATCTTAAGGATGGAAAAGTTACCATAAGGCTTACACAGTTTGACGGAGGATATGAGAAGTTTGTCATCCAGGCAACTGATATCGCCGGTAACAAGTCTGACAGCTATACCGTGAAAAATCCTTATCATAAAAACAAGGATTCCAATTCGGACTATGATCCTGCGACAGAGCTTCCAGAGAGCACGGATCCTACGGAAACCGGAGATGCTACGGGCGAAGTGATCGGGCATGTAAAAACCGACAAGAACGGGAATATAGTAAAGGAAACACCCGGTGGCAGCGGTAACTCTGATGGTGGTAATGCTGACGGGACCGGAAACAATGCTGGCGGTGCCGGGGCAGGTAAAGACGGAACCGGGATCGACATTCCCGACAACCTGGCAGATATGCTTGGAAGCGAGATCATAGAAGCATTTCTGGGCGGAAATTCCACACCGGTATATGCTTATGATGAATCCCTGATGGGGAGAGAGTTTTATACCATAACTACAGAGAGCGGCAAAGTATTTTATCTCATCATCGACAGGACATCTGGCAAGGAAGTTGTGAGATTCCTGACGGATATTACAGAAGAGGATTTGCTCCATGTAGTAAAGAACAGTTCTCAGTCTCTCCCGAGGAATTCTGCCGCAAAGGATTCCGGAATCCCGATACAGGAGGCAGCTATTTCAAACAATAATACCGGGAATGACGGCTATTCTGATACCAAAAAGCTGACTGATGACGAGGCAAAGAATTTAGAAAAGGAACAGCAGGAAACACCTGACACAGAGGCACCTAAAGAAGAGAGCTTCATAAAGAAAAACATGAGTTATATCATCATGGGCGTAGCGGCAGTCATCTTCATAATAGCCGGATATTACTTCAAAGTCGTTAAGAAACGTCGTGAATCCGATGCGGATGAAGACAGCGATACCGACGATGACAGTACCGGTACCGACAGCGAAGAAGACTATCTCGGCTCAGATGACAACAGCAGATCATAATAAAACGAAAAGGAGAACAACATGGCAAAGAAAACAAAACCCCAAGTATCCGATGACCTGATGGAGATCATCAGCGATACACCATTTAAAGACAGCGCACCAAAGTCCCATCAGGAGGAACTTGGCGTACTGAACATGGCACCGGATGATTCCAGACCGTATATGGAACCGCAGGATCCAAAGATATTAGGCGTACTCCATATGGATGATGCTTTATCCGGAGCGGAGCCAAAGACTGATTTCAAGGAGATCACCCTGAAGTTTGCGAAAGGACTTGTCGGAGAAGAGTTTAAGGCAAAGGATGGCAATACCTACAGGGAGATAAAGATCCCGAACAAGGATCCGAATGACAACCGCCCGTGGCAGTCTTTTGTTGCACCTTCAAACAGGATCCACGAAGACCAGTTCCATAAAGGCGGTATGTGGCTGAAGCTTCCTGCAGAGGGACATACTACAGTAAAGAGGGACATCATTGTAGGAGAGCGTCCTGACGGAAAGTATGACTGGAAAAGGGAGATGGAGCAGCTTCCGAACAAGGAGATCAAGAAGATGCTTGACGAAACCCGTCCACGTACATCATTTAAGGACAAGCTGGGCGAGAAGCAGGCTGAGGTTAAAGCAAATGAGGCCGCCAAAGCAATCAACCCTATAGCAAAGACAGATAAAACACAGCAGGTAGCACTTTAAAAAAGAGAACCTGTCGGGGAACAGGCTCTCACATAGGGTATATCTTATAGTAATCTAAACCCCAAAACATTTTATGCGAATGTAACCAATACAACAGACAATTATAAGATATACCCTGAATATATTTATATCAGCAAAGATAAGAAAAATCAACAGGAAAAGGAGAAAAAAATGAACGAGTACAACGATATCCCATCACTGGAAGAAGATATTCCGGACTGGGAAAATAATGAAGAGAACGATCAGGAGAATGATCAGACCGGACAGTCTCAGGAAACAGAGGATAACAGGACTTCTTTAGGCAAATGCCCTCATTGCGGAGCAGATGTATATTACGGAAAGTATGGTGCTTATTGCAAGAACAAATGCGGCATGACACTTTCCAAGATATTTGACAGGCTTCTTAAAGGGTATCAGGTAAATATGATTCTGCATGGAAGCAAGGTTTATCTTGAAGATATGGTAAACCATCAGGGAAAGAAATATTCCGCATACTTTGTACCTGACGGGATCGAAGAGTATTCCTATACGACAAAGGACGGGAAGCTGGTATCCGGTTTATACCATTACAAATTCAAGATTGAATATCCTGAAAAGAAGAAAAATTAAGGAAAGGGACTAAAGCATGAAAAAGAAAACAAAAGCAGCGATTATTGCCTTAATTGTCGGAGGCGCATTTGCAGCCTGCCGGATCATACAGGCAAAAAGCAGGATTTACAGATGGTAAACAGAAGGAGGAACCACATGAAGACAACGAATGATGAGAAAAACATGAACTATGATTACGAGCATATGGACTCTGACGCACTTAAGAAGCGTATCCTTGCATACAGGAAGATGTCCGAGGCTATGACAAGAGCAGCTGAGGCTATAAAGCAGAAAGGAGCTAAGGCATGATGAACTACGATGAATTCAAGAACCATGTAGAGGAAAACATAAAAGGTTTTCTGGATGAAAGTTATGAGAACGCATCCGTGCAGATCAACACAGTGATAAAGAACAACGGCAGGGAGCTTGATGCCCTGCAGATCAGGAAGGAAGGGGAGACCATAACCCCGAGCATCTACCTGAACGATATCTTCAAGAACTATGAGCAGAACGGAGACCTTGACAAAGTAATGCAGCAGATAGCTGATACCAGAGTAGCCGCCGACAGGACCCAGCTTCCCATATCCATAGACGATATCACGAACTTCGACAGCATAAAGGGTAAGATAGACTGCCGTCTCTTAAATATGGAGAAGAACGAGGAATACCTTAAGGACAGGCCTTTTACCCAGGTAGAGGATCTGGCGGTAGTTTATTCCATTGATTTAGGCGGTAATGAAACAGACGGAAAGATGAGCACTGTCATCACCGACAATCTCATGGGCCAGTGGGGCATAAGCACGGAAGAGCTTCACTCCGTAGCCATGGAGAACCTTGAGAATAGCGATTCAAAGTTTATGTCTATGAGGGATACCATTGTAGCGCTTATGTTCCCAGATATGGATCCGAGCGATCCCCAGATTGACATGATGCTCCCGCCTATGGATCCTGATAAGGCTATGTATGTCCTGACATCTGATGACAAGATGTATGGGGCAAAGCTCCTTCTCAATACCGAAAAGATGGATGACATAGCAGAAAAGCTGGGCGGAGACTTTATAGTCCTTCCTTCATCAGTGCACGAATCCATCATACTTCCCAACGCCGAAGGTATCAGCAGGGAAGAGCTTGAAGGTATAGTCCAGTCGGTAAACTCAACCGTCCTTGAGCCACAGGATTTCCTGTCGGATAACGTATACTGTTATGATGCTCAGGCGCATGAGCTTCTCCGCGCAGATCATTATGAGGAAAAGGCTGCGGAAAAGGTACAGATGGCTGCAGTAGGCGAGAAAGAGTCGGCTTATGGTGCAAAGGAAGCTTTTGAAGCAAAAGAGCCCGGAGCAGAAAAGAAGGATGCACACCGTGAGCGAAAGTCCGTGAAAGCCCAGATAGCTGAAAAGAAGGATATTATATCCAAGACTGCGGCTGAAAAGGCAAATCCTTTAAAGAACCATCAGGTTGAGAAATAAGCTTCGGAAAAGTTCACGCCGTACGCTGCTATAGACCGTAAGGGAAATACCGGCAAAAAACTGTATTTCCCACGGTCAAGGCAGCATTGGGACAGGAAAGGAGCTTATAAAAAATGAAAAAAACAACAGATGAAAAGAACATCATAATCCTTCACAGTATCAGTGAACTGGCGGAATTTCTGGAAGAAAATGAAGGGAGCGTAATAAGCGTACAGATTGAACCGGAAACAACTGCCGCATCACATGAAAAGAGAGGTGATGGCAGTGGCTGAACAGTATGAATTAAAGCAGATGCAGGTGAGGCTCCGTCTGCATGAAGCAGAGCCCCTCTACAGTACCGAGCCGATCACGGATTCGGAAAAAGCTGTTGAGGTAATGGCAAAAGCACTTGCAGAGCTTGACCGGGAGCATGTATGCGTGATCAATCAAAGTGAGGCTGAGATATGTGTTGCAAACCTGGATACAAGGAAGAGAGTGATAAACTTTTCCTTTTCCACAGTATCAATCGGCGACACTGATCAAGCTCAAATCCCTATACAGAACATTTTTAAGGCGGCAATCTTAAGTAACTCAAAAAGCTGTCTCGTCCTGCACAATCATCCGTCAGGCTCTCTAGAGCCGAGCCAGGCAGACCTGAGTGTCACAAAGCGTATGGTAGAAGCCGGGAATATCATCGGGATCCCGGTAACGGATCACATCATAGTGGCAGGCGGTACCGGACTTCATACCAGCATCCGGAGCACAAACCCGGAACTGTTCAGCCCTATGGTCGCTGAAAGCAGAAGGGTATCCGTAAAGGAAAAGATAGCAGAGAAAAAAGCTGAACTAAGGCGTAAAGAAAAAGTTATATCTCCCCTAAAGCATGAACAGGTACTGTAGAAAATGAGTATAACCTGAGTTTTATACTTGGGTTATACTTTTTTTGTTGTAAAAAAACAGTAAAAAACCATTTTTATTCCAAAAAAGAACCAAATTTTTCGACCAAATTTTTCGCCTGGCAGGCATTTTTATCGTACATAACAGCTGCTACAATAGAGGCATAGGAGTACATCATAAAGTCTCTGTAGAGGGGGTGATTAAGTTATGACGGGAATTAAGAGCGAAAAGGACATATATAAGGATTTACTGCCTCAATTGGACAAGATAAACTTCAAACAGATTCTGTGGGGCGAAGATCTGGTCAACTATAAGCTTGTCATTTATCCCCAAAGGATAACAGATATACCATATTATAATAAAATCAGTAAATATATGGTAAGCATAGGCATTGTATATATCAATCCGGGTGCTAACCAGAAAGTCAAACCAATATCTGTAATGCTTAACTGGAGCGATAGGGAGATATATATTGAAGGGAATACGCTTCATAAAGTATGGAAGTATCTCCGGACGAGTGTCCAACGTGGTATCGATATGGCAACTGTCAATAGAAAATTCATAAGAATAGTTACTCCTGAAGATATCTTGGTAACAAAATACATAAAAATGGCAAAAAGTGACTTTAATAAAATGCTTCACCTGCCAGAAAAAGGAAGAATGAATAATGTGAGTGGATCGGATCCTGAAAAAGATTATATATACTATTATGCAAGGGATGGGAAAGAATATCACGACAAAGACTGCGAGAAAATAAGAAATATGATGCCAGAAACAGTCTGTACTGCTAAAAGCATCCCTATAGGAATAATACCATGTCCTAAGTGTCAAAAAATGCTCTATCTCAGAGAATTATGCAACCCTTTTTATAGCGATATGAAGGATGTTGACAGGATACTGACAAGGGGAAAGATAGATGAAAAACAAGTAAAAAAACTGATAAACAACTATGGAATGAGAATGCATACAGATATTGATGGCAATCTTATAGTGCTGTGTAATGAGGATGTATGGAAAATTGAAGGTCTAGAACATGAATCATTTAGCCTGTGGCATAATAATTATGTCAGAACCGGACAAAGTGATAGAAAAAAGACTTCGGGATACCATATTCATGAAATAAGAAAAACTACTCTCGAAGGAATTCTTAAATATATAAGTGGATATAGTTTTGAAAAACACCTTGAAGCTGAAACTTTATAATAATTTGAAACTACAGTAAATACCTTTTTAAGCGCACGGAGGAAATATATATGAGGAGATTAAAATATTGGATAAAGAGAATGTTAGATGGAAATAACAAATATTGCACCAGTTGTTGCATCACATGCCCTTATTTTAATAGATGCAGGCGTGATGGCTTCAAAAAATAAGTACGTACTATAAAGCTCCCACCTAAAATTGCCGATATATACTCTATATATGGGTATATTAAAGACAGAGTATATATCGGAGGTGGATTATGCCAAAAGGAAAAGGACAAAAGCTGAAACTGTACTATTTAAGCAGGATAATGAGAGAGAAGACCGATGACGAGCATGGACTTACCATAAAGGAAATGCAGATGCGACTTGCGAAATATGACTGTACCGCAGACCGTAAGAGCCTTTATGATGATCTGGAGGCTCTTAATGTTATGGGGCTTGAAATTATCGGCGAACAAAAAGGCGGCAGCTATGAGTACCATGTAGGACAGAAGGAGTTTGACATAGCGGAACTGAAACTCTTGGTAGATGCTGTACAGTCCTCAAAGTTTATAACAGAGCGTAAGTCAAACGACCTCATAAAGAAGCTCACTGCCATGGCAAGTGACTATGAAGCAGAACAGCTAAAGCGTCAGGTAGTGGTGCAAGGGCGTGTCAAGAACATGAACGAGAGCATCTATTATGTGGTAGATGATATCCACCGCGCTATAAGCGGGAACAACCAGATAATGTTTGAGTACATGCAGTGGAACTTAAAGAAGCAGCTGGAGCCTAAGAGAAAGGAACCCTACCGTGTAAGCCCTTGGGCACTTATATGGTCTGAGGAAAACTATTACCTGGTAGCTTATGATGAGGCTGAAGACCGCATAAAGCACTTCCGTGTAGACAAGATGAAGAGCATAGCAGTCCTTCAGGAGAAAAGGAAAGGCAAAGACAAGTTTGACGAATCCGGGCTTGCGGCATATTCTACCATGAACTTCGGTATGTTCGGCGGAGAAGAAAGAGATGTCAAGATAGAGTTCAAGAACGAGATGGTCGGCGTGATTATAGACCGTTTTGGTAAAAATATAATGATCCATCCCTCAGAAAAGGACGGTTGGTCACATACAACCGTGAAAGTAGCTATCAGCAGGCACTTCTTTGGGTGGATATTTGCTTTGGGGACGGATGTGGCTATCACGGGACCGGTAGATGTTGTTAAAATGTTTGGAAAAGAAATAGATGATAGGATAATGCGACTAAAAAGAAAAAAATGATTCTCCTGACCATTAGTTTTTAACTTTAGTTTGACGGAAATGACATTATTTTTAAAATAATGCAAATATATAATATATACTTGCATAAATTTAAAAAATGTTGTAATATATATTCAAACATTGTGCTTAATGGCTAAAGGAGAGATATATATGAAAAATGAAACTAAGAGAGACCGGTTTGTTAGATTAGCTGAAGCAAGAACTAATAAGATAATATCTATGGTTAGATTGCTTGGAAATTGCTCAAATTCACGTATCTATGATTATAATCGAGAAGATATAAAAAAGATATTTGGTGCTATTGAGGAAGAAGTTAAAAATGCAAAAGCTAGATTTGATATAGTTGATTCTGAGAGTAAAAAGTTTTCGTTGTAGTAGAAAGGAGTATATATGGCAGAATGGAGATTTCCATCGAATGATCATGGGGAGAAAAAGGGCATAAATGATTCTGGAGTTGCGACATTTAGAGGAACGCCTGTTAAATCTCTAGCACGAGAGATATGTCAGAATTCACTTGATGCTGCGGTTAAGGAGACTGTTGAACTTGAGTTTAATATGTTTACATTGCCTATGTCTGATATTCCGGGGATAGATGTACTGAAAGACACTTTTTATAGATGTCGAGATTTTTGGAGTATTCAAAAAGGAAGTGCAACTAAAGAATTCTTTACGAAAGCTATAAGAATGGTGGAGAAAGAAACATGTGCTGTCTTAAGAATAAGCGATTTTAATACTACAGGGCTCTTAGGCTCACATGAAGAAATCAATACTGATTGGACCAATTTAACAAAATCATCGGGAGCATCTGATAAAAAGGGAACAGCGGGAGGTTCATACGGAATCGGAAAATATGCACCATTTGCTTGCTCGGATTTTGCTACAGTCTTTTACAGTACATATGATATTCAGAAAGAAGAAGCATACCAGGGGGTATCTCGGTTAGTAACTTTTAGAAGAAATGATAATGAGACCACGCAAGGCATAGGTTATTTTGGCAATGAATACAATACTCCCGTTTATGAACAGTTAAAACTGGATCCCAGTTTTTCTAGAGAAAATGATAAATATGGAACTGACATATTTGTATGCGGGTATAAGTTTGCTGATGATGACTGGCAGAAGGGAATTGTTGTTTCTGTGCTAGATGGTTTTCTAGGGGCTATATGGAATAACAAACTTATTGTACGTGTTGGAGAGACGGAGATTTCAAAAACAAATCTTGATAATTTAATAGAGGAATATAGGGAAGACTTGACAGGTAATACCGAAAAGTACTATGAAGTACTGAATTCTTCTGACACTGTATGGGTAAAGAAAGATTTTCTTGGTCTTGGAGATGTTAATTTAGGATTGCTTATTGGGAATCCAGATGCTCCTAAAAAAATATCAATGATTCGTAAGACTGGTATGAAGATAATGGAAAAGGACAGACTGTCTGCAAATGTTCCGTTTATAGGGATTATGTTTCTGGAAGGCGACAAGCTTAATGAAAGACTGCGATTGATTGAAAATCCTGAACATACAGAATGGCAACCGGATCGTTCTGCAAATCCAGCTAATGAGAGAGTATTGTTACGAGAGCTTTATGCACTGATTCGCGAACAAATATCAAGTTTGATAATGAACAGCTCAAAAGATGAAATGGATGCAGTTGGAGCCGGAACTTTTATTCCAGATGATATGGAGGAAAATGATTCTAAAGCGGAAGAGGAAGTTGTAAGTAACAAAATAGTAGAGATAGAAAAAAATATAGTTAAAAAGCGTAGTAAATCGGGGATTAAACCAGGACAAAATGAATCGGAACAGTCGGATAATGATTTGGAAAATGCTCAGATGGAACCAGGTGGCGAGGATGAGTCTTATTTTCATCCGGGTGGACATACAGAAACACCCGGTCCCAGGGAAGGACAGCCTTCACATCAGGAAAATGGTGAAAAAGAAAAGAAACCTAAGCTGGCGGAGGTCTCGCTTGAGAAGTTTGTACCTGTTTGTGTTGACCGAAAAAAGGGAGTGTATGTTTTCTTAATTGTGCCAAGTGTTACCAGTGAACAAGGATCCGTGCATGTGTTTTTGTCTGCAGAAACACAAAATTATGATGCACCCATTATTAAGGCTTCTATAATGGGAGGGGAGAATATCCAGGTTAAAGGAAATGTAATAGATAATTTAAAATTTGAGAAACAAACCCCTTTAAGAATAAAAGTTGAAATGGACTATTATGATGTATGTTCTCTGGAGGTGAAGACGTATGCAATTACGCAGTAAATATTTTACCTATCCGGTAATTGTTGATGGGGGAGATTTTTATGTGAACAGTTCTTTTACTACAGATGCAGAAAAAGAAATGCAGGGATACGATATAAAGTTCACTCTTTCTGCCAATCTTCATAATCCTCGGCTTGAAGAAATGCTGAAGAACGGAGATGTTGCAGTCGTTCATCATATCGAATGTCCTCAGACCTGCTATAGAAGATGTATCAAAACGAAAGAAAACATTGCTGAAACGATTGTAAAAGATTCAGATGTAAATGGGATTGTTCAAATCTGCAGTTTTCTTATCGCTGATAAGAATCTTGAAAAATATAGCAATGATCTATTTTCATCGGATTATAGAGGATTTAAATTTGATATAGATGCGGGATGTGTTTTAGCAATTGGAAATCAAATAAATTTTCGAATTAATAAGGTAAAAGATGATCTGGCAAATACTTCCTCAATCTTTTCTGTCATGCCTAATTTAGATCCTACAGTCAATAGCATGAAGATAGATTTAACAAGACAAAAGATAGCTATAATTCTTCCGGAAATAGCATTTAACATTTATAAAAATATGAGTCCTATGCTGGATATGCAGAAAACAATGCATTCATTGATAATTATACCGGCCTTGGAGTATGTCCTTTCAGAGTTAAAACTGTCAAAACATCAATTATATCTTTATGAGGATCTGAGGTGGTATAGAAATCTTAAAAAAGCATGTGAAAAAATAGGGTTTCAGTTAACGGAAGAAACAATGGATAATTTAGATATTTTGGGTGTTTCACAGCTTCTTTTTGGAAATCCCATAACAGACGGTTTAAAATCACTAGCCGGGACGGAGGACATATATGAGGATTAAGTATATTACGGAGGATGGTCTGCTGTTTCTAAAGAACAACAAAACCGTTATTTACAGAGAAATTTTTAAAAATAACGGAAAATTAGTTGAAGTAATAAAAGATACATCGTGGATAAAAGAAACTCAATATGAAATTGGAGATATGATGTTGGTTTCTGATATGTCTTCCGGACACGATACAGTATCGGATTCAGAAAATGTACAGCGCGTTTATAATCATATGAAAGCATTAACTGATTCACAGGCTTCAGATGAAAGAGTATGGGTCGCATATACACTTATGGAACAGTTAGAATATATGAAGCAGCGCTGGCCAGTTGAAAATGATGAGGATATGCTAAACCGTTACTTCTTTAATTATTCAATACAGCGTTCATTGTTTAGGAATGGAATGTCAAGACTATGGTGGATTGGACGTGTTACATATGACGCTAGTAGGACAGATCCGTATGAACTTACGAAATTTATATGCCGTGACCAGGATTTCATTGAAACTATATGTGGCCGTAACATATTTAATAATAAAGCAGTTATGAATGCAACTATTACTGCTATTTATGATTCGGAAAAAAATGGTATACATCTCAGCCGTGAACTTATCCGTGGAACAGGGAAGTATGTGAATCTTTTGGCAGGCACATACATTATAGATGCTGTTAATCCAGAGATTATTTATGATAAGGTATGCTTATATATAAAAAACTTTAAGGATGAGTGAATATGATTTGCAGGTGCTGTAATAATGAATTTGATGAAATGATGTTTGATATATGTCCGTTCTGTCTTACACCGGCTATAATGGTAAACGCTAAAAATGCTGAGGAAACAACACTAACTGATTTAGATACATTTGCTACCAATGATACAGATCAGGATTATTTAAATTGCCAAAATGAAAAGACTGAAATTGTAGAAGATTATATTTCAACCCAGATGGATATGGGAGAAGCTATAGAACCACCTGCTGAATTAATAAGGACAAAATCAGAAAAGATTGTTGTTCCGGATGTAGATTTGATGAATATTTATGGACTTAGTATTCGCGCAAAAAACATCTTGAAAAGAAACAATATTACAGATTTTGTATCATTGCTGTGTTTTTTGAAGGAACATAGAATTTCGGAACTGTGTCAAAAGGGAGAAGGAATAGTAGAAGATATGGCTTATCTTATTAGCTATCTTCTTTGCGGGGATTTTCAAGATGAACCTCTGGATGATAAGAAACCTGAAGATGATTCCTTAGAACAAAAGGTAATCTATAATATTGTAAATAATATAACTCCCAATATTAGTCTGGAAGATTTGCTAGGAAATATTCCCATAAGAGTATTTAATACTCTGAAAAGAAATAAAGCAGAAGATATTTTAGGCATTGCAAAGCTAATGGTTAATGTACCATTAAAAGATATTAAAGGAGGCGGGATTCTTTTTCGGGATGAAGTATTAAAGATACTTGGTGATTATCTTGAAGGATCATATACAAACGAAAAACGCGACAAGAATAATGTTACCATGCTTGAAGAGAGGCTTATAGAATCAATTGGTTCAAGAGAATATAATGTTTTTTTGAGAAGAGCCAAAGGAGAAACTCTGCAGGATATTGCGGATACTATAGATAATTCAAATGGGGAAACTCTTACTCGCGAAAGAGTTAGACAGATAGAAAGTAATTTCGGAAGAAAATATCGTAACAATGTTAGGTTAGTTGCAAATGAGCGCATTAGCACAAAAGGGTATATAACTGAAAAAGAACTGGTAGATCTATATAATGATGAAGAATTAGGAATAATCATGTCATATGTCCTAAAATGGGATATGGATTATGAATATTTGGATTTTGCCAACTGTTTTGTTAAGAAAGTATCGGGTATAAACGAAGAAAAGAGAATACTAAATCTTATTGAAGATGTTATTGGGGATGGTTTCAATCTCTATAATAATATAGAGATGCTGGAAGATATCTTTATATCCAATAATATACCGTATATGGGTCTTGGTGAACTGATAAACCTGCTGGAAAAAACCGGCTATAGAATATATGGCGAATATGTCACGAAAGGTAGGGTATCTTATGCTTACTTATGCAAGATGCTAATAAGTGAGTATTATCCGAATGGAATAAAACTTAATCAAGACGATAACTCAGTATGTGAGGACCTTGTAAGATTAAGAAAGCTTGCATACGCAAGATTTGGGGATATAGGATTACCCGAAAGTGACAGGGCTTTGTCAGCTAGGCTCGGAAGCCTAATGGTTAGTTGCGGCAGAGGTAGGGTTATCACCGAAGATAGAATTGATATAGATTTGGATGTTTTATATCAGATAAAGAGGTATATTGATAACTTAGAAGTTGAAAAGATCTATTATTCGGAAGTTTTTGCTAACTTTGAAGGCATACTCAAAATGACAAGTAATGTAGATAATTATTATTTTCTGCATGGTGTACTGTTTCTTTATTTCCCGGATGATTATATGTTTTCAAGAGATTTTCTGATTAGAAAAGATTATGAGGGCAGATCTGCTAATAATGCAGATCGTGTGAGAGCATTTATTTCTGAACAGGGGCGAACAGTTAGTAAAAATGAGATTAAGACACAGTTCCCTGGTTTTTCTGCTATAATGATAGACTTAATGTTTGATACCGACCCTTTTTTACTCAGATGGGATTATAACACTTTTTCATGCATAGATCTTATATCTATTAATAGTAGAGAAAAGGATGATTTTAGAGGACTGCTTATTAGTTTGCTGCACAGGAACGGGGGTTTTGTTTCCGAAATAGGACTATATGATGAGATGTACGCTTTTGCAGAGGATTTTTTGAATAAAAATAACATATCAAAACCTATTAATCTCTTCTATTTATTTTCAAAATTGTACACAGATATTGCTGATTTCAGGCACCCCAATATAGGAGAAAAGAATAAATTACGTAACCTGACAACTAAAGATATAGCATTATATTTGCTGGGTAGTCCCCAAATTCTGAACTATGATGATTTTTCTAATGTCGCAGATAAGATGAAATGGCCGTTGGTTTCAGTATCGTCTATTTTTAGCAAAATTGAACAGAGCTACTATAGAGTTTCGGATAATAAATATATTATTAACGAATCGTTCAGTATTCCTGAAGAAACTGTTAACTTGGTAAAAGATTTTATAGAAAGTTTGTTAGACGAGGGGTATCTGCCATTGTCACAGATATCTAATTTTGATGAATTACCGGACTGTGAGTATGAGTGGAATTCATTTTTGTTGGAATCCGTCATAAAAAAATATTTATCTGAGTATAAGTTTGTATCTCCTGACTATAGGGATCGGAGATATCAGAGATCTATTATTGTAAGAAAAGAAGAAAGGTCAGCCTCGTATGCGGAACTGGTCGCAAAGGTTTTTAAGGAAGCAGGGTATTCAGAAATGAATGAGAGCCAGTTTTCGTCTTTCCTGATAGTACGTGGGTTGGCAAAACAGGTTGTTCCGCAGGAGATAAAGAGTTCAGGATGGTTTGTTTATGAAAAAGAAAAATATATTTTAGCAGAGGAGAGGAAGGTGGAATAATGTTCTATGATACGCAGCCAGACAATTTGAAAGAAAAATATAAAAATATGCTTGCGGTAATGGGACAGTTGTCAAATTTGTTTTCGGAGAATGAATGTCCATACCTTGCCTATAGAGCGCACGAAAACATATTCTGTAAATATATGGAAGCAGAAAATTTGGCACGGTTTGACTGTTCTGCTGACGCAAAAAAAGGGAAAATAGGAATAGGATTAAAAACCTGGATGGGAAATGATGATCAAAAAGTGGCTGAATTTGGTAAGCTTAAATCAAGTTATAGCTCGCTTGAAGGCTATGATCTTGTGAGGAGAATAGCAGAATATCGTAATGAAAGGATACGCGTAACCAAAAAGCTACATGGTATTGATACTATGATATATCATGTTGTTAAAAGGGTTCCGGGAGCCATGCAGATACTCGAATGTCTGTTTGATCCTGTGGATGTGGATAATATTGAGCTGATTTTGGATAAGGGAAATGACAACAATACTTATTTTTCGGATGGGAAACATATATATCATTTCAGTATTTCCAAGAACACATTGTATATGATTTTTGACGATTTAGAATTGCTGGATACAATAAATGTTCAGATTATGCCAGATCCATACTCATGGATGATGGGGATGCTTACATTAAACGCTAATTTGTCCGAAAATAAAAATATTGAATACGAATTGAATATAGGAAATCAGGTAGTGAATGTTTCTAATGTATATAAAGAAAAAAAGGAGCAACTATGTCTTCCCCTCTATTCCGAACGGAATGGTGAAAAGTTTGTTGGCGAGAAGAGTGGCCTTAACCAGTGGAATGCATCCGGGAGACGGAGAGACCCAAATGAACTGTATATTCCATATCAAGCTCTTGACAGAAACAGATTGCCACAGTTTTTTCCTCCGAGAGACACTCCTTTTGTTTTGCATCTGCCGGATGGGACTGAAATATCTGCCAAAGTATGCCAGGAGGCTGATAGGAATAATCCGCTAATTGGAAAAGCAATTATGAGCAATCCTAATAAGGTTTTAGGAAAGTGGCTATTGAGAGATGTTTTTGAACTACCCGAAAAGACTATTGTTACTTATGAGATGTTAGAACAGTTTGGTGTGGATAGTGTGGTCTTTACAAAGATTAACGACTTGGAATATTCTGTCGATTTCGCGGAAATTGGTACGTATGAAAGCTTTTATGAACGCATTGAAAATGGGGATTCTAACGAAGCAGAATAGGACTATAAACAGTGGATATGGGGAATTGATTATTCCCCATGTTTTTTAAAAACAGTATTGCAGCACGCCGCGATTTTTGATATACTAACTTTATAAAAAATGGAGGACAAATATATGTTGAAATGTGCATCTTTTTTCGCTGGAGTTGGCGGAATAGATAAAGGATTTGAAAAAAACAAAATGTTTAAGGTTGTGTATGCAAATGAAATAGATCCATACCCGGTTCAAACTTATGAGCTGAATTCCGACATTAAGGTTGATTGTAGAGATATTCATGATGTAAAAACTGAAGAGATTCCCGACTTTGATGTAATGTTGGCAGGGTTTCCGTGCCAAGCGTTCAGCGTTGCTGGATATCGCAAAGGTTTTGAGGATGAAAAAGGCAGAGGAATACTTTTTTTTGAACTTGTACGAATTATTAAGGATAAGCAACCTTCGATAGTTTTTCTTGAAAATGTAAAGAATCTAGTTGGACATGATAATGGCAATACCTTTAGAGTAATCCGTGAAGCACTTGAAGAAAATGGTTATCATGTTAGCCCGATGGTATTAAATGCGATGGAATATGGTAATATACCTCAGAATCGGGAAAGAATCTATCTTGTTTGCTTTAAGGATGAAACTGTCTATCAGAATTTTCATTTTCCGATGCCAATTGCATTAAAAAAGAAGCTTTCTGATGTTATTGATTTTGAGAAGAAGGTAGATGAGAAATACTATTATACAGAGGGCAAATATAAAGGAGACATATATGAACAATTGGTCAAAGCAATGGATGATGAAAATGCAGTATATCAGTGGAGAAGAAAATATGTAAGAAAGAATAAAAGTGGCGTAGTTCCTACACTAACAGCAAATCAGGGAGAAGGTGGCCATAATGTTTGTCTTGTTAAGACAAAATATGGTATTCGCAAGATGACTCCACATGAATGTTTTAATACACAAGGCTTTCCTAAGAATTTTAAACTTCCAAAAGATATGAGCGATGCTAGATTATATAAGCAGGCCGGAAATTCAGTTTGTGTATCAGTAATAGAAAGGATAGCAGATAATATTGCAGATGCCTATACAAGAATAAATGGGAAATGATACTATATTTACTTGTTGCCGAATTTGAGTTGTATAAAATGTTTATCGTGATGCTGTAGCAAGTATAATTAGAAAAACACTATTTTACAGGAGGACATGTAACATGAAATTAGATACTAAAATAAGTAAGGATTATGTAATGAAACTTTATGATGGAGTGAGTGATGGATTGATTCAAATAGATTTAAAAGAAAATGTTACATGTTATAAGTTATCAAAAGAGTATTTTAAAAATTATGAGGACGACGATGATATCAAAAAGAAAAAAAGTGTTTATATTCTTTATGGAAAAGGAAAGTTTTATATCGGTCAGGCAGGAATGCGTAAAAATGATACTGCTATTACTTCAAGGATAAAAGAACATATTAAAAATCAACAAAGAGATTTTTTTGAAGAAATAGTATTTTTTTGCGATTCATCAAATACATGGGATGGTGGGGAACTGGATTATTTAGAAGCATCTCTAATAAACTATTTTAAAGAAAAAGGATTTCCGTTGGATTCAAAACAGAGGAATGAAACTATAGACCGTTATTTGGATTTGACTACTGAGTTTAGATATAAAAAACATCTTCAGGAAATACTCATTATGATAGATATCTTGGGTTATGATGCGATTAGGCAAATTGTTAATGGCACCATAAATATAGAAAATAGAATGGATAATACAGACAATGATGCTTTGAAGAATCCTTGTACTACTAATGGGAACGTAAATTCAAACAGTATTTCCAGCGTGAAACTAACCATAGAAAAATATCAATGTTTGATGAATGCAAGAAAGCAGAGAGCAGCAATATGTAAAGAATTTTTGATTGATTGGGGGATTGAGATTGATGTAGAATGCTTTAATTTTGCAAGTTATTCAAACAAAAACAAGTATTATTGGATGGAACCTTCAAAAAATGTTTTGAATGAAAAGTGGATGTTTGTTTTATATGATGATAGTGTAAAACAAATGGACTTATTTTGTATTCCGGAAAAAACATTTACGTACATTCAAAGAAAAAGGAATTCCTTAATAATTAGAAAGGATAAACCTCAATGTTTAAGACTTGAGATAGACAAAGAGTATACCGAGAAACTCTCTGAAAAGAATCTTAGTGATTTTTTAGTAAAAAAGCTTTGTATCCAGATTGTTTGATTGAAAGTATAACAAGCTTGTGTAAATTGTCATTTGGATTATAGATTACTATAAATGTATGAAGGAAACATAAATGGGTGACAACATTACAGCAATTCAGCGACGAAGAAACATGCAAAATATAAAATCAAAGGATACTGCAATAGAGCATAAGATGAGAAAGGCATTGTGGCATCTAGGAATTCGGTATCGAAAGAACTATAGAAAGTTACCAGGAAAACCAGATATTTGCATTACAAAATATAAAATCGCTGTATTTTGCGATTCCTCGTTCTGGCATGGAAGAGATTATGAACTCAGGAAGCCAATAGGAACAAATTTTACATACTGGGATAATAAAATAAGAAAAAATATGGACAGAGACAGGCAAGTAGATTCACGGCTTGAATCAATGGGATGGATAGTCCTTCATTTTTGGGATATCGAGATTAATAAACATATTGAGGAATGTATTAAGGCGGTTAATGAAGCGATTCTTTTTAGAAAGATAGGATCAGTGTAGCGGTTTGTTTGACTTGTATATGGAGAAGAGCGGGTGGAAAAAGTTATAATTCTTTCGAGGATGTATGTTGGAAAATATCTTGAAGAAAATATAGGCCATGAGGTTATAAATCTCTTTAAATCCGATAACGGCGAGAACTATATCTATATCAATGAAGATGGAAGGATAAACCCTAAGTACAATAATTCGGTTCGCGCGGTAATACTTACAAAACATGTTGAAAAAGGCGTTATGGAGGTTGTGGCAAAGGCCGAAGAACTAACACAAATTCTGTTTAAGACAGGCAATACAAAAGAAGAGAGTGCTGCTCAAATAGCATATATAGACGAGAATAGAGTTTTCTATGGGGGTGTGCCTCTATATAAGATTCATAATGATACTGATGCAGAGAAAATAACGCTTTCGTTCCTGTGTCGGAAACTGCGACTTCCGATCAGACCTATTTATCTTGTAGAGAATGAAGAGAAAACAAGCTTGTATGAAAACTATGTTAGTTTGCCAGAAAAACATTTTTCTAATCAAAGCCTAAAAATGTACTATCCCCAAAATTCCTTACCCAAAGACTATAATGTCTTAGAAAAGATGCTTTTGGACAATAGATACTGGGAATCTGACAATACAACACAGATGATAGATTTGAACGATCAGGAAACTTCTGTTCATGGAAGCGCGTTTATAGGAATCATTAAGAAAGAATATGATGAACTTGTTTATTCGAACATGTTGGCATATTATTTTGAGCGGAATCGAAGTGTTTTCTTGGATTTTACGAAAGATGTTCTTGGAATAGATGGCTTTACCAAAGATTATAATATCGTTAGGGAATCGAATGGTAATATTGATATCTGGATAGAAGATGAAACTAATGTAATAATTATTGAAAATAAGATTAAGTCTAAAGTAAACGGAGAACGTAATGATGTAGAAGGGGATAGTCAGTTAAGTAAGTATTATCAGTATGCAATCGGGAAAGAACCAAATAAGACTATACATCCTTTCGTATTTGCTCCAGATTATAATCCAATAAAGCTGGATAAGTATATTGATGGTGAAAAATACAGATTAGTAAAATATAGCCGGATTTTTGATTTCTTCCACAAGCGGGCAGGAGATATGATCCATACAGGGTACTTTAGAGAATTTCTGGATGCTTTGGAAATACATTCAAAGACTTTGGATAACAGTAACTTTGAAATTATGAAAGACAGGTTCATTTCTAGAATTAGAAGGATACGCGATAATACATAATCATAGTATCTGTGTTTGACAGATATTTGACGAGGTATAATACGGCTACGGACAGAAATATATGTTGTGATACAGAAAACAAGGGGTTTGCCTATGAATATATGGAGATTACAGACTTTAACCGGTGGTAGTGATATTGCAAAAAAATGTTTGGATAAATCCATGATAATAATGGGGTGGTCTTTTTCGGAAAGAGACACTTTATGGGCAAGGGCTAAACTGAAGAAAAACTGTAATTTTGATAACTTCTGTGAGCTAGCGGATGAATGCTATGGCCCTAGATCAAGATACAGTAGCGTATGCAGGATGGTTGAGGAGACTGAACCGAATGACATTGTCTGGATGCGTTACGAAGGAAAATATTATTATGGGAGGATAACAGAGAAAAGTAAATGGTACTTTGATTTTTCGGATGAAGCATGTGAAAGCGATACATCAAATTGTTATACGGATGTTCAGTGGCATTTAGTAGATGATTATTCTGATGAATCAAGTGTTCCGGGATGTCTGATTACTGGATTTATTAAAGGCAGTACATTCCAAAGAATCAAGAAAGAGGGTATCATCGAATATAGCCAGATGCTTTATAACATGGAATATGGGAAAAAGGAAGGGTTTATGTATCCTGATCCTGATCTATCACTGAACGAAAAATCATTTTGGAATATGCTTCAGCCCTCGGACGCAGAAGATTTGTTATGTATGTATTTATTCAAGACAAAAGGCTATATAGTTATTCCGTCTACAAATAAAAAAAGTACCCAGCTATATGAATGCGTAATGCTGAATCCTGATTCGGACAAAGGGGAACACATATATATACAGGTAAAAAAGGGAAATGTAGACATTAATGCCAATGAATACCGCTCGCTTAATGGAGAAGTTTATCTGCTCACAACCGGTGGGAAAGTATATAATGTTGCTGACAAACGACATCATGTAGTTAATCCTTCCGAAATATATGAATTTGCTTTGGACAGTTCAAATAAGTCCCTGATAACAGATAATATCGCCCGGTGGATAAAATTTTTGGCTAATGCCGATAATTCTAAAATGAGTGAGAACGTAAAAAAAGGGATAATGTTCGATACTAATCGGGCATATTCTGATAGCGATGAATTAGAGATGCTTTCCCGAAACAGAATATCTGCTTTTGGGGGCGCTGACAGATATGTCCGTTCCTTTAGAAAAGGGGATTATGTTCTTTATTATTCAAAAGGTTTAGGGGTTATCGCTATAGGTGAGATTATATCCGAAAAACCTAAGCGTTTAGAAGACGATTCGGGACTGTATGCTGATGTGAAAATGATTGTTCCAGAAAATGAGGATTATACAAAGGTTAATAAAATCAGTATTCCCGCGAAAGAAATAGTAGAACTGCTTAATCGGAACTTCTATTTTGCATCGACAATTAAGTCTCCTTTTCTGACAGAAGAACAAGTAAAAATACTGATTACAGCTCTGAAAGATAAATATTTGATAAAAAAAAATAGAACTTTTTACTATACAATCATAAAGCAACATTTGAGAGAGGGTGTTAGTTATCGAAACGCATTATTTGGTTGATTATGAAAATGTGCATGGAGAAGGATTGACAGGATGCCAGGATTTGGGGAAAACAGATCATATTGTCATATTTTTTACTCAAAATGCAAAGAATATTGATATGAGTGATATTTCAAATCATGGGTCGGCTGATCTGGAGATGATAGAGGTTCCCGCCGGAAAGCAGTCTGCAGATATGCATATTGTTTCCTATCTTGGATATCTTGCGGGAAAGAATGGTAAAAACTGTAAGGTAGTTATAGTAAGCAAGGATACCGATTTCGATAATGTTATAAAATTCTGGAAACAGAAGACTGGTATTTCAGTTCAGAGAACAGAGCAGATCAAAAAGAAAACGGAAAAAAACGGTAAGAAGTCGAATGTTCAGACGGTTAGCAAGAAATCTTCATCAAAGAGTAGCAGTGATAAGAAGACCCAGCTTAATCAGGAAGTTATGCAGGCAATCCGGAATGCGGGATACAGTGGTGCTGTAGCTAATAATGTAGCGAAGATAGCATCTGTATTATATGGTGATGAGCGTATGCTGATGGAAGTTCATAATGCTCTTCGTAATAAGTATTCTGACTATCTTGAAGTATATTCTGCAATCAAGCCGGTATTATCAAAATATGCAGACGATAATCAATCAAAGAATACACCGCAAATAACATCACAGGACAAGAAGGCTGTAAATACAGAAATTCAGAAAGTTTTAAGCAAGGCCGGGTTTGCCAATGATATAGTTTCATTTGTTGCATCTACAGCTGTAAAAAACTTTGGAGAGAAAACCGGAAAACAAATGACATACAGATCTATCATATCAAAGTTTGGTCAGAATAAGGGGCTGAACATTTATAATCATATAAAGAAGTATATATAGAATAGAATTACAAAAGAGTGCATTCTACATAGGCCCCTTCATAGTTTTGGGTCTGATAATATATGGGCAGATTTAAAAATCCCGAAAATCGTTCTTAGCAGATTTAAAATGACTGTGATAATATGAACATGTAAAGAGAACATGCGCAGTTTTCGAAAAATCTTAGGAAGAAGATTGGAGGGATTTTTATGACTTACAAAGTCTGGAGGCAGTGCGGAAGAAAGAACAGATACCGTGACGAACATGCTGCAAACCATTTTAGAAAGTTATTTGAGAAAAAACGCGGGAAGAAACTGTATTATTACTGGTGTGAATACTGTAATGGATTTCATTTGACCAGTCGAGAAAGCTATTTGATTGGCAGCTTATATGAATGCGAGGTAGTGTTATGAATAATATGATGATAATGCTGGGCGGTTCTATAGAAGACTGTCTAATGAAATGCCTTCCGAAGGAGTACCTTGAACGGGTATTTTCTGAGGATATGGGGTTGGATGATCTGGTGGATCAGGTAATTCTTGAACTGATAAAATATGCCTACGAATCAAAGTTGGAAAGACATCCTTTGAACTATTATCTGGGACAGTCCGGGGATATTAAGGATGATTTGAGAATGACTTATAGTCGCCTGATAAAGATATCAAACGATTATAGGAATAAAGAACTTGACATTTTAGAAAAGTATTATGGAATTAATACCGAGGATGCACGTCCGCCTAAAATGCAAGAAATGAATGAGAAACTTGATGGTTATCAGTTAACGGAGATGGATTATCAGGCTATAACAGACATTGGAGAACTACGTTTGATTAAAGCCATTATAAATCATCGTTTGTGTTCTGCAAAAAAGATCTCTAACACGGAATTTATCAAAATTGCTCAGCAGTATGATAAAAGGGTTATAAGCCATAAGGAAAAGAGCCAGTATTCTGATGAACAGATGGTTTCTAATTCACTTTCGTATTTTATTCTTGAGTGGAGATATGCTTTTGATTTTATCTATCAGTGTGCCAGCTTGATGCAGGAGTATAATATTGATACCCCTGAAGAGATGTTTGCTAAAGTTCAGGATCTTTTAGGATTTCAGTCCACCTATTCGATTTTGGGGATATACTCTGCATCTGCCAGCCGTATGGTTGGATTTCGTGAAAAGCTGATTCGGATGTCTATTGAGGATAGAACCTTTTTGGCACGTTATAAAGAGCTCTTAGCGGTGCTGGATATGGTCAAATCACAGTTCAACATTAATGGAGTTTCTATAAAAAAATGGTTTTTAGATAATACAGATGTACATGACTGGGCTTCTTTCCTGGAGGAGTATGATATTTTCAGGTGTGTAAGTGATAAAAAGGATTATTCTAACCAGACGATAAGAAACATGAGAGGCCTTATTGGCTTGATTTTCCCTGATGATTATGACAAAACCGAAAGCGATAGGAATGGAAATACAGAGGTACCTTTTGATGACATATTACAGGATGATGGCCGTCATAACGCAGAAGGAGATTCAGTGCCCAAATTGGCTTGCTATATAGAGGAATACAGAAATGATGAGGGGGCATTATGTGCCCGCTTGCGTGAAAAGGAAAGCAATAAGCGTGTCGTTGTTCTAGGAAATGAATATGTTAAGTTCCATATGCTTCGATTTATGTCGGCAGCAAAGAAACATATAGATATTATGCCTACGGTATATAACCGTGAGGGCACAGATATTGTTGCCGTCCGCGGATTGATAATTAAAGAAGAAGATGACATGATTGAAGTAAATATAGCTGTTCCGGGCGCTGGATATCTGTTTGAGTAAAGCGGGGTGATTTGGATGAGTATTTATAAGGATTGTTTGGCTTTGACGGGGGCACGCCCGTTGACAGAAGAGCACATAGATGAAACAACAACATTATTAGCTCTAAGCAATGATAAATCGGGTCATAATATTGCTCCGGCTTATTTAAGAAAGGATATGAGAAGCTATAAACTACGCGAAGTTTACTATATAAGTGATCTGCATCTGGTTCATCATATCCTTTCACGATTTCCTAAAGGTGCTACTGATAAAAAAATACGGGAATATATTCACGAAATTGTTATAGGACTGTTTGATGGTGAATTTGGAACCAAGGTTTACAATTTTAAATCCCCTGTTGTGATGTTCGGCGGAGATATTGCATCCTCTTTTGCTGTTTCAGATTTGTTTTACCGGGACTTCATTAAGACATGGAAACGACGTGTTAAGGAAAGATATGATTTATGCTGTAAACAACTTGATCCGATAACGAAAGAGCTAATACCGATCAGAAAAGAGTTCAATGAATGGAAGTATAGCAATTCGTGGGCTGATAAGCTAAAAATATCCTTAGATAAATCCAAGGATAAGAGAATAACCCAAAGAATCAGGGAAATATACTGTCGGATACAGATTCTTGAAAAACAGGAAGAAGATATAAAAGAAGGATTAGATCTGGGTTATGACTGGAAATCTGATTATGAAAAGGCAAAAAAGCATGAATATGTATATGCCATATTAGGGAATCATGAACTATGGGATTTTGATTCTTATGACAGCTGTGTACATAAGTATCAAGAACTGTTTGACGAAATAGATATTAAATTTCTGTGTGACCAGGGCTGCTTTTTAGGTAAGTATACGCTGCCATGGAGATTTGAAGAGAATTCTAATGGCAGAAAAGAAATGGCTTTGATCAATAAGAAAGATAATTCTAAAGAGTATGAGAGACAGCTGATTTACTATGATAATTTGATTATTGTCGGGGGAATTGGTTTTTCGGGTAAGAACTCAAGATTTAACGCGAATCAGGGAATATATGGTCTGGCAGTTGACAGAAAAGAAGAGATACAGCGGTGTGCCAAGTGGGTAGAGTTATTTCGCAAAGGACAAGAGATAGCACGTGAAAACCACTGTGCTCTGGTTGTATTCACACATACACCCTTTTCTGACTGGGGAGAGGGTATCACTGATTATGAAAACTGTTTTTTCTTTAGTGGGCATACCCATAGAAATCTGGCTTATGGAGAGGAAAAGAACAATTATTTTATTTCAGATAACCAGGTAGGCTATTATGGAAAGAGTTTTAAGTTTAAAAAAGCTGCGCTTTATATGGCGCGCAATCCGTTTGCCTCAGATCCTGACGGGTACCGTGAGATATCATGCATTGAGTATAAGGAATATTATCGTTTTGCTCTGGAGAGTATTCCCGGTACGGGAACTATAGAAAGGCAGATTTCACAGAATAAAGCCAGGCTTTATGTAATGAAACAGGGCGAATATGTCGGCTTTTTCCTTGTTTCATTACGCGGTGTTTATATATGCAACGGAGGTCAGATACGCAGAATTGGTTCTTTTGAGCCGCTTGACAGATATTATAAGAACTTTTATACGATGATTGAGAAATATATTGTGGCGTTAACGCCTTTAAGACAGGCACAAGAGAAATTATCTGCATATATTAAAAGCTTTGGTGGGGAAGGCCGTATTCATGGAACTATCGTTGACATAGATTTTGAGAACCATATTATGATTAATACTGATGACGGGACAATAACTCCGTATAATTCTCCTGTGTTTGGTATTGTAAAAAAATATAAGGATATAGGGTCTTTAATACATGAATGCTGTCCGGAACTTGAAGCTGGTTATTCTGATCATAAAGAAGAACTGGTACTTGTCAGCCCGAAAGAGTCTGGTGGCGGCGATAATTATGAGATGATTGATATAAAGAACAGCCCGTATGCTGTTTCCCGCAGAGTTAATGCACTTCAGCGTTTGTTTGAAAAAAAGATACTCAGGGACTGGAATCCTCAGATGGAGGAGTATTAAGGGATATCTTTGGGAATCTGATCTTTGTGATTTATGCTGGGTTTATTAATAGAAAAATATATTAAAAGGTTAGAAAAACATAGAACTTTCACAGGGTTTATGGTATACTAAAGTCAATGTAGGTCAAAGGATGGTATCAATAATAAAATCCCACCACATGAAGAAATATGGTTATTGGGCATAGGCACTATCCCTTTTTTTCTTAAGGATGTTCTGTTATAGTGTCATTGAAAGGAGCACACCAGACAGGGTGTGAATATGAAAACATGAAAAAAAACAGTACATATGAAATTGGTGGTGATCTCTATGAATTTAACAATGACCGGCTTAAAAAGATTATTCAAAGCCAAAATCCTAACCGGGGGGCTTATGAACAATTCTATCGAAAAGTGGTAGGTTTAGGTACGGGAATCTCTTATGATGCAGTTAAGGGATGGGTAAAGAATAATACTAATCCTGCATTAGAGGATGTAAAGGTAATAGCTGGAGTACTTGGAATAGATTATATGAAATTGCTTGACTGTACTCACTATAGTGCAGATGCAGTGAATACCCGGTTGCAGAAAATTACATTTACCGAGGTGCTGGATTCATTTAGCCTTAGATATGAGGGATTCTCAAATGTGTTAGATATGATAATCGGAATGGGTTATGATCCGGCAACCGAAGAGAGTAAGGTTTCGGATTTTGCGGAAAGAATAATCGGTATTGTAAGAGAGGGAAAACCGAAAGAAGCAGGTCTTCCGGAGTTGTTGGGATATAAGTTTGTTTATTCTGAGGAAGATCTTAGAAATATGTCTGAAGCTGAGCTGCTTGATGCCATAAATACCGGATATGTTGATGGGGAAGGAAACAGTTTATATGATAATAACCATAGAATAGCATTAGACAGGGCTACATTTGGAAAACGGCTTGTTGAAAATGCTTCGTGGCTGGAACCCGAAGAAATGGAGGAGCTCAGGGAGGTTGTTGGAGAAGCAGATAAATGGTGGGATTTTTGTGATATGCCGTTTGCATTGCTAAAAATCGACATAAATGCATTTGGACAAAATCTGGCAAGTTATACCTATGGCATGGGATGGGCCAGACCAACACATAAAGATCGATGGCAAATGCTTTTAGATGTGCTTAATTTTTTAGGATCACAGGTGGATTTAGCGGGATTATGTTGGATTAGTGAAATACATGTGGATCAATTTGAAAGCGAAATGTTCTTAACCATTGATTTGTGTAGGTAAAACGATACTGAATTTTTTATAAAGAGGGGATGTAATTGGGTAAGAGATATAACATCAGCAATCTGAACGAGCTGGCGGAGGAGATGCGGGTGAACGGTACGGAAGATCCGGTGGCTGAGATACAGGAGGAGAGCTACGAGGATCTTTGCAAGACGACCGTTGACCGGGCTGAAGTGGCTGCCATTTTCGCATATATGATCGGCGTGAGTGAGGATGTGCTGAAAAAGTATTATGAAAAGCGGTATTCTGCACTGCTTGAAAGCCTTAATACGGACAGGGAAGCTACCATTATCCGGTACCTCTGCAATATCCGTACCATACTGATGAAGAAGTTTACGGAGGTGGACAACCGGCTCCGTTATGATATTTCAAACATCGACAGGATGGAGTATTTTGACAGGAATGAGATAAAGAAGCTCACCGAGTGGGAGCTTGACCTTGTGAGGCCCAACTACAGGGCGCAGGATTACGCATATCTTGTGACAAAGCTGATAGACGAGAATATTGATGCCTGCATCAGGCTGTTCCCGGATTCCGTGAATTTCGAGTATATCCGGTCTGCATTTGTCCCGCCGAAGTATGACAGCAAGGCTGTGATGAAGGAGGAATACAACAAGTTCCGCTCTAAGAGGCTCGATTATCCGTTCCAGCGGTACATTTACTGGAAACCGTTCCAGTATGGCAATATCCTTTCTTCGGATATCAAGCTCCTGAATGTCCTGTACGGCCAGCAGGGGAAGAATTTCACGGAATGGTACAAGTATCATGACGCGAGTGACGGGACCAAGCAGAGCATCTATGATTTCATCAGGAAGTCGAAGAAGATCGTGATGGCGGTGGACTGTGAGAATGTCGATCCCTACAAGCTGTTCGGCGTTCTGAAGAATCTTGACAAGTCTGATCTTGCGCTGATAGATAGGCTGGTGCTTTATGATGACTACCATACGACTATCGCCTGGGATTTCCTGGGCAGGCTGATTGATATACCGGTGGAGCATGTGGAGGTCGAGAGGGTCACGGAGGCAAAGTCCCTTGTGGATATCCGCATGGCTGTCGGCATTTCGTCGGCACATTACAAGGACGAGGTGGATTCCTTCATACTGTGTTCCAGCGATTCGGATTTCTGGGGGCTGATCTCATCGATCCCAGACGCGAGATTCCTGGTAATGTACGAATACGCCAAGTGCGGTATTGCCATAAGGGAGGCTCTTTCAAGGCGGTCCATATTTCACTGTGCCATAGATGATTTTTACAGGGAGAATGCAGGTGACCTTCAGAAGATAGTCTTAAAGAAGGTTCTCCGGAACTATCTTCCGGGCGTAGTCGGCGAGAACGGCTGGGAGCTGACGAAACAGATCTATGCCGATGCCTACATTCAGGCTACCGACAAGGAGATGGAACGCTTTTACGAGAAATACATCAAGAAGCTCCGGCTGAAGATGAACAAGGAAGGCGTGTTTGAGATAGTGATGGAGGAGTGATTTTTTCAGGAGGGTATGAGCTATGAGTAAAGATAACAAGAAAAAAGCAGAAAATATCGTTGAGAATGTAGCAGATAATATAACCGAGAAAGATATTAAAGAAATGCTGGACAGGATTAAAGCCAAGGAGAAAGAGGAAGATAAGCCTGATTTATTCAAGGAGATTAATGGGGTGAGTTATGTCCTTGAAGAGCATGCCGATGAGATGGTGGATATGGAACTTGCAAGGCAGCTGTGGGAACACATCGAGCTTGTATCGAAGAAATTGAACATATCCGAGGAAGAAGCCGGAAAGATATTTGACATCGATGATAAGGAAGAACTTTTGAGCCTCAAGTTCCATGCTTTTATGATGGATAATATTGAACAGACCGCTGAGGATGTTATAAAGAAATATGCCAAGAAGCAGGCCGCAGCTAAGAAGACTGGGGCAAAGAAGACTGTAGCCAAGAAGACCACAGCTAAGAAGACGGAAACTGAGGAAAAGAAGACGGAAGCCAAGCCTAAGAAGGAAACTAAGGCTAAG
>JAILGF010000138.1 GCA_024696945.1 Lachnospiraceae bacterium
GATGACTCTGCTCTGAAGGATATCCCAGAGCCAGTATCATTACAGGCACTTCATTCTCAGGAAGTTCGAATATGTCAATGACATCCTGTGAGTCAAAACCTCTGATCCATAAACTATGCACACCAAGCTCCTCAGCCTGGAACATCATACTTGCCGCCACGATGCTTGCATCCTGTTCACCACAGTTATACTCTTCATAACATCTGTCTTTAGGATTCTTCCATACTTCATCTTTATTATAACAAACAAGCAATGCCAAAGGACACCCACACCACGAAGCTCTTACTTTAAGAGCCTTCTGTTTTGCATCCTCACTTTGAATTACATAAACACGCTGCGGCTGATAATTGCATCCTGTCGGAGCTATCCGTCCTGCTTCCATGATAAGATCCAGTTTCTCCTGCTCTACAGGTTTTGAACTGAAATACCTCTCTGAATATCTTTGTCTTGCAAGGTCTATGAATGCCATATTTAATCCCCTTTCCCTAACTCTTCTGCTACTGGTTCAAAAAGTATATTCCCTGATCTCGCAGTTCTTTATTCCAAAGGAAGCATATTCTTCATTGGTCATCTCATAAAAATATGAATTAACCACCCTTGCTATCCCGTTATGTGCAACAAGGATAAAATCCCTGCCGTCAGCCTTCAGGTCATCGAGCAGATTATATATACGCTGTGCAAGCTTAAACATCGACTCTCCGCCATCATATCGGTAAAGAAACTGCTTCTTTGCTTCATGAAACTCTTCTCCATTCCGTGGTGTTGATTCATACTTTCCAAAGTTTTGCTCAAAAAGCCTCTGTTCCGCCTTTGCCGGGATGCCTGTGATCTCCGCTATGTGCATTGCAGTATCTCTGGCACGTGATAAGGGCGAATACAGGATCATATCCGCTTTTATCCCCATTTTCCGTATCTTCTCGGCAGTTTCAATAGCCTGTCGGTGACCGCGTTCAGTCAGCGGACTGTCGGTAGCCCCGCATATTTTGTTTTCTGCATTCCATACTGTTTCCCCATGGCGGACAAAGTATATCACCGACATAAGTATTCTCCCATTTTTTCATGTTTTTCATATATACTGATACTATACCATAACCTCGGTAAAAGTGCCAATATTTTTCTTTTATTCAGACAGATATTTCTACAGACAAATCTTGTTTTGACTGATGGATAAAAACATAAAAACAGGCACCCGATTATGATGCCTGCATTTATCATAGTTTTCCTTTTCCCTTCATCCCTTTCCTTCTGGCATATGCTATTGAATATCCGTTAAATTCGCTATTGTTCTGGTTTTCATAAAACCTTGTGACCAAGTTTACCAGTTGGAGTTTACGGCTTTTTAAAACCGAATAGCATTTGATCACATCATTAATGATATCATCAAATGGTTCATTTATTGACAGATTGAACCATATATCAAAACATGTTTCCTTGGCCTCGGTTTCATCTCCCGTATGTTCAAGCAGGAAACTGTACAGTTTCTGACATGATTTTTTCGAGAAAAGGTATTCCCTTCGGAAAAGCTCTTCAATCTCTGCCACCGTCGGGAAATAAAATACTGCCTCTTTCTGGGCTTCAATATTAGACATTATCCTGTCATAATCTGATTCATAAGACATCGGTATGATCCAGTCTCCATACTCCCGGTCATTATAACTTGCATAAGGGAACTTTCTGAATATCTCCGTCATTTCGGTTTCAGGCATATGCATTTTCTTGTTCACCAGTTTCAGAAGAGTTGCCTTGGGATAATACTCGTACATCCTGTCGCACCATTTTTTGCACTTCCAGACCCAAGATGCTCTTTTCCGGTATTTTTCAAAATCTTCGCCCTTGATCTCATTTTTATACAGGGTATAATACTCTTCTTTTATACCTAATCCGTCAGCATAATCCTTTTCTGCAATCTGCTGTTCACAAAGATAGAGCAGAATCTCCCTGTCATCGGAATCATCGAAAATGACAGGGCTGACTCCGCATCTCTCAAAAAGTCGTATACCAGTGTCATCAAGGACAGCCAGTTCCCGAAAAAGTCTTTTCTTGTCCATTTCACGAACCCCCGTTCTTATCATTCTTTCCTCTCATGTCTAACAGCATCTTCTGCAGATCCCTGTCCCAGTATTCACCAAGGCCCAGTTCTTCGCGTTCTTTCTCAGGGAGCACTTCAAGTGTATATGGATCCAAGCCTTTATGACGCAGATACCTCTCCTTAAAAGCTATCTCTCTGGGGACATATTCTCTGATAGCAGACTTGACAATATCCGATCTGCTGCTATTGGAGCCAATCATCATGCACAGCTTGTCAATCAGTTCAACATCTTCTTTAGAGAGGGTAACAATAATCCTCTGATTATCTTTATGTATCATATTAAAATCCTTTCTCATTTTGGGTGTACACCTATGTACACCTTAGTATGCTTATACTATAATACCAGAATATTAATATGT
>JAILGF010000180.1 GCA_024696945.1 Lachnospiraceae bacterium
ATTCTCGATTTTAAGCTGACAGACGAAGAGATGAGAAAGATCGCAGAACTTGATAAGAATGAGAGATATTATCACAGGACAGATGAGCAGCTGGTTCAGTTTGCAGGTTGGAGGCCGACCTTTGAAAAGGCGTGATATTAATAATTTAATAACTATACAGCATCACGCGCAGGTATAAGAGAAAATCTTATCCCTGCGCGTTTTTGTTTTCAGAGAAGGCTCATCTCTTCTCTGTTTTTATTTCTTGTAATCCCGTTGCTACAGTTTTACAATAGAGAATCTGGAAGAAAGACAGTAGTGAATAAGTGGCTGTTTTATGTGTTCTATCCCCTTCATCTGATTCTGATCTGGCTCATTTTAAAAGCCTGAAAAAGTTTGACTGGAGAGTATATATTTGGTATACTCTTAAACAAGTTAGTAAAATAATATTTCAAGATAATGCACGATGGAGATAAGGAATAATATGAACGAATATGTTTTTGGAAAAACATTAAATAAGATCATCCATGGAGGTGATTATAATCCGGAGCAATGGCTGGATCGGCCGGATGTTTTACAAAAGGACATTGAATACATGAAAGAAGCCGGTATCAATGAGGCCACTTTGGGTGTTTTTTCCTGGGCTATGTATGAGCCCGGAGAGGGAGTTTTTAATTTTGACTGGCTTGTGCAGATCATGGATAACTTGTATGAAAACGGGATTCATACTATACTTGCCACGCCTTCCGGAGCCCGACCTGTATGGTTGGACAATAAATACCCGGAGGTTATGCGGGTTGATGCAAATGGCAATCGTAATAGACATGGAGGAAGACACAATCACTGTATGTCGTCAGAAAAATACAGGGAAAAAGTAAGGATCATTGATGGAAAACTGGCAGAAACCGTAGGAAATCATCCCGGTCTGATAATGTGGCACATATCAAATGAATTTGGCGGGGAATGTTTTTGTGATAAATGTAAGACTAAATTCAGGGAGTATTTAAGAGAACGGTTTCATAACAGTATCGATGAACTGAACCATGAATGGTGGACAACCTTCTGGAGTGCAAGGTATACGGATTTTGAGGAGATCGATCCGCCGTACAACAATGGTCAGACGGCGGTCATGGGGCTAAATCTTGAGTGGAAAAGATTTACAAGTAGAAATTATTCGGACTTTCTTTCTGTAGAGATTGATGCTATAAAAGAGCATTCGGGAAATGCTAAGGTCCCCATAACGACGAACTTTATGGGAAGGTATTATGGCATAGATTACAGAGTTTTGGCGAAAAAGCTCGACGCAATATCATGGGACAGTTATCCTGCTTTTCATAATGATCATGAAAGCTATCAGGACACCATGATGACAGCGGCATTTGACAACGCTGTTATGAGAGGGATGAAAAAGGACAAGCCGTTTTTGCTTATGGAAAGTGCACCGGGGCTGGTTAATTGGATGCCGTTTAATAAACTCAAAAGGCCCGGAGTTCATGAACAGTTTGCTGTGCAGACAATAGCTTGTGGGTCGGATTCTTTTCAGTATTTTCAGATGCGAAAGTCACGAGGAGCGGCAGAACAGTTTCATGGTGCCGTGATCGATCATATCGGAACAAATGATACCAGGGTCTTTAAGGAAGTAAAGAAAACAGGAGAGACTATAAGAAAACTGGCTGAAGTAGAGGGCTCTTTAAAAAACAATGAGGTGGCTATCATTTTCGAATGGGATAACTGGTGGGCTATTGACGGAGCCGGTGCCTTTGGCCGTTCGACAAAGAAATATGATTCTACTTGCAGGGATTATTGGGTAAAACTCATAGAATTCGGAGTTGAGGCAGATGTTATTTCAACCTCTGATGAACTGAGCGATTATAAACTGATCATCGTTCCCATGCTTTTTATGCTAAAGGACAACATTGCCGGGAAGCTGGTGGAATTTGTTAAAAAGGGTGGAATTGTGCTGATAACTTATATCAGTGGATACGTTAATGAGAATTGCTTATGCTATCAGGGAGGATTTCCGGGGAATGGATTGCATGAGCTGCTGGGAGTGATCAGTGAAGAAATCGATACACTGTATCCGTCGGATAAAAACGGCATACGAATCACTTACAAGGGTATGGATACGGTGTTGGAAGTAAAGGATTATGCTGAAATACTGAGAGTAAACGATGCACAGATATTGGGAACTTATACTGAGGATTTCTATAAGGATACGGCAGCCATAACTTGTAAAAACTACGGGAATGGCAAAGCATATTACCAGGCGGCCAGGTGCTCAGCGGATGATCTGAGTGATCTTATCAGAATATTGCTGGAAGAAGCAGGCATAGGCATAAAGGATATACCCGCAGGAATTGAATATCATAAAAGGATCGGGAAGAATGCAACCTATGAATTTTACCTGAATCTATCCACAAATAGTATAGAATTATCAAACATAGATGGAATCAACTTGATGACGGGAGAACGTATCAGCGGCATTATGAGCTTGGGG
>JAILGF010000217.1 GCA_024696945.1 Lachnospiraceae bacterium
ACTGGCAAGCTTCAGTGTAAAGGCAACAGGAAGCGGCCTTACATACTTATGGCAGTACAAGAACAAGGGTGAGAGCAGCTGGACAGACTGGACCAGCAAGAAAACAGCCGATATCACAGTAGCGTACTTAGCAAGCAGAAACGGAATGTCGTTACGCTGCAAGATAACCGATAAATCGGGAAATACCGTAACATCCAATGCAGCAGTGCTTACATACGGCAGCGCTTCTTCGATAACGATAACAGCACAGCCTCAGAATGCAACAGTAGCGCCCAATACACTGGCAAGCTTCAGTGTAAAGGCAACAGGAAGCGGCCTTACATACTTATGGCAGTATAAGAACAAGGGCGAGAGCACTTGGACAGACTGGAGTTCAAAGACAAAGCCTGACATTACCGTTGCATACCTTGCAAGCAGAAACGGAATGTCATTACGTTGTAAGATAACCGACGGAGCAGGAAACACCGTAACATCCAATGCAGCAGTACTTACATACAGCGGCGCTTCTTCGATAACGATAACCACACAGCCTGCAAATACAAGTGTTGCAAAAGGATCACTGGCATTCTTAAGCGTAAAGGCAACAGGAAGCGGCCTTACATACTTATGGCAGTACAAGGCCAAGGGAAGCAGCACTTGGACTGATTGGACTTCAAAGACAAAACCGGATATAAGCGTTGCATACGCAGATTACAGGAATGGAATGAGCTTCAGGTGCGTGATCACTGACTCAACAGGGAACACGCTTACTTCGAGTGCGGCAACATTGACCTACACAGAGTAATAATAGTATTTTTTGATATCATTAAAGCGGGAACATTTATTGCTCCCGCTTTAATGTACACTTGGGGATAAATTTAGATAAGGAGGAGCCTGAGAATGGGTAATAATTTTGGCAGAAAAAAACATAACAGATCTATAGCAGGAACTATTTTAAGCCTGGCTCTCTGTCTGGCGCTGATGTTCGGTATGCTGTCAGCTTTCGGCTATACAAAGGTAAGAGCTAATGAACCTCAGGCCGGCAAAAAATATGTCGGCGATATTGACAGCGACGGCAAGATAACTCCGAAGGATCTTACTCTCTTAAAGCGTTATCTGCAAGGAAACTGGAAGGCTGAGGCAGCACTGTTTGACGCCGATATGGACGGAGATGGCGAACTCACTCCTAAAGATGTTACTCTTCTCAGAAGATATCTGGCAGGGGGATTTAACGTTACTCTCAAGGAAAAGGTTATTCCTGCGGGCGTGGTTATCAATAAAACCAACTTCCCGGATTTCTGGTTCAGGGTACTGGTAAGGAACAATTTTGATCTTGACCATAATGATGTTTTAAGTGAAGAAGAGATAGCAGAAGTGCACAGCATGGATGCCTTTGCCGGAATATATGCGTATAACGAACTGGGCGTGGACGAGAATACTACCCAAGAGGAATGGGACGAAGCCATTGATGCATACTTCAGATCCGGAAACGGCATCAAGAGCTTTAAAGGTATCGAGTTCTTTACGGAGCTCGAATCGATCTGGTTCTATAAGAACCCGGTAAAAGAGCTTGATCTGAGTAAAAATACTAAGCTTAGGAACATCAGCTGTTACGAGAACCTTTTGGAAAGCCTCGATATAAGCGGTTGTACCGACCTGGTGGATCTTGACTGCGGAGAAAACAAGCTGACCGAGCTGGATCTGAGCAATAACACCAATCTGGAAGTTCTTTATTTAAGAAACAACAAGCTTAACAGCATTGATCTGAGTGCTAATTCTAAGCTGATAGACATTGATGTATTCGGAAATCCTATGGAAAGCCTTGACTTGAGTGCTGCATCCGGCATCATGGAAGGCGGATTCATGAATGTAGCATCAGGCATGACCGTATATTACAGAGGAACCGAATATTATTATGACAATGACTGCAGATTAAACAAAATTATTCAGAAAGACACTGCAGGAAAAACGACCTGGGAAAGCTATGACTTTACATATGATGAAGCAGGCAGGGATACCGGTCATAAAGAAAAAGATGCAGAAGGAAGAACTTGGAAATATACATACACATATCATGATGAAACGGGCGAACATGGCGAGCCGCTGATGAAGTCAGAGGAATGTGTATGCTCGGACGGAAGAGAGTGGCTTCATGAGTATGATACAAACGGTATTATGTATTTTGAAACCTGGACGGATCCTGACGGACATATAGGAACAAAATTGTATCGTGGGGACGGTACCATACAAAATGAATACCATGAATTTTCAGACGGTGCTACAGAAGAATGGACGTTTGATGAGAATGGCGTAAAGACAGAGGCAGTACGTTTTGACTCTGAAGGTGAAAGAGAATGGACCCATACTGATTTTATTTATAATGATAATGAATGGGAAATCGGCTATACCGAGGAAAACAGGGACGGAATCTTCTATGAATGTACCTTTACTTATTATCCTGTAGGTACCGGCGGAGACGATTGGGGTCATTTAAAGACCGAATTGCGTATCGGTGAGGATGGAACCGAGATCCAACGTGAGTACTATGAAAACGGACATACTAAAACTGATACTTGGAAGAGTGCTGCAGGAGATGAACATGTAACACTTTGGCACGAGAACGGAAACATATCCTATGAATCATGGACGAATTCCGATGGAAGTGAAGGAATGAGCGCATACCGTGAAGACGGAACCAGAGAGTACGAATTATGGACAAACACCGATGGTTCTACGGATGAACGCTATTTTGATGAGGAAGGAATAAAAACTGAGGAAATACGTTACAATTCCAAAGATGAAGTAGAATATACCCGTACTGACTTTACATTTGATGAGAACGGAGATGAGACAGGGTGTACTGAAGTTAACAGTGATGGATATACATATATATGGACGTATACCTACTATCCGAGAGCAGAAGGAGAAGACTGGTCACATAGTAAGACTGACACTAAAGTAGGCTCCAACGGACATACTTGGGGATGTGAACGCTATTATGACGGACAATGGTCAAAAGAATGGTGGAAGGATTCTGACGGAAGTGAAGGTGAAAGACTGTTCCGTGAGGACGGAAGCAGAACATCGGAGTGGAATAAGGACCAAGACGGATATACAAACGAAAGTACGTTTGATGGAAATAACAAAAAGGTAAAGGAAGTACGTAAGGATCCTGACGGTAAAGTTGAATATACCAGAACAGGCTATATCTTTGACGAGAACGGATATGAGATAGGATGTACAGAAGCAAACAGTGATGGAAACACCTATACCTGGACTTATACTTATTATCCGAGAAATTCTGAGGAAGATTGGCCGCATTATAAGTCAGAATCACGTGTGGGCTCAGACGGAAGAAGCTGGGGCTGCGAGCGCTATTATGACGGAACATGGTCAAGAGAATGGTGGAAGAATCCTGACGGAAGCGAAGGGGAAACTCTTTATCGCGAGGACGGTACCAGAAAGTCTGAGTGGAACAAGGACGAAAACAGGTATGAAAATGAAAGTACGTTTGATGAGAATGGAATAAAGATAAAGGAAGTACGTAAAGATCCGGCAGGTAATGTAGAGTATACAAGAACAAACTATACCTTTGATGAACATGGAGCCGAGAGCGGATTTACGGAAGTAGATAAGGATGGGAAAACTTATACCTGTACATTTACCTACTATCCTAGAGAGGCTGGAGAAGACTGGTCACATAATAAGACAGAAACAAGAGTATGTTCCGACGGAACCGTCTGGGGATGTGAACGCTATTATGACGGACAGTGGTCAACAGAGTGGTGGATAGAATCTGACGGAAGCGAACACCAAAAAGAGTACCGCGAGGATGGAACCAGAATATCAGAATTCTGTGCGTATATTGATGGCTCATCAGAGTATCGGACATATGACGAAAACGATAATGAAGTGAAATATGAATGGATGGATGCCGAGGGAAATATTATCAGGATCGGTGAAATTGAGTATGATGAAAGTGGTAAAAGATTACGTGAGACAGTGACTGATTATGATGATGGTACTGTTAGTTTTGTTACGACACTTTCATACACCTACTATGATAGCGGCAGGTTAAAGAGACAAGACGGTAATAATTCAGACGGCAATACCTGGTATACCGAGTTTAATGAACTGGGAAACAGAGTATACGAGAAGTGCTGGAATTCCGATAATACTGCAGGATCATACGGTGAGTATGATGATGACGGAGTCCAGATAAAGGGTGGCTGGTATGATCCTGATGGCAGCCAGACAGATTTTACTTGCGATGAGAATGGAAATAAGGCCATTGAAATCCGTAAGGAGAACGGAGAGATAGTTTATACCCGTACAGACTATGTCTATAACGAAATGAACCGCGACATAGCTTTTACCGAGCTTAATTCCTTTGGAGAAAAATACCGCGTTACCAGAACCTACTACCCCGATGAAGACTGTGTAATGTACGAAGAGTGGGAAGGAATTGAGGATACTGTCGGAAAGAACGGTAGTTATGAGTTTTATCCTAACGGATATTGGAAAACCCAGTACTGGGAAAATCCTGACGGAAGCTACTGGAAGGAGGATTTCCGCAATGATGGAGCCAAAATTTCGGAAGAAAGAGGCGACTCCGAAGGGTATACGGAATACTATACCTATGATGAATTTGGAGATGAATTAACATATTACAAGACCGATCCCGATGGAAATGTAATAGAATCCAGGGGTATAGATTAAAAGATTCAAGAAGGGCAGGATAGTTATAATGAAAAGCAGGTTAGCAAGGTCGATACTTAGCATGGTATTATGGCTGGCTTTAGCAGCAGGATTTGTTTCATATTTTGGAACCGCTGAAAGGGTAAAAGCGACAGAGCCCCGGAACGGGGAAACAGAGATATACTTCGGAGATGTAAACAATGACGGCAAGATTACTCCGAAGGATGTTACCCTTCTCAGACGTTTCTTAAGCAGCGACTGGGATGTAAAGATAAATGAAAAAAAGGCGGACGTGGATGCTGACGGCAAGATTACACCGAAGGATGTCACGACCCTCAGGCGTTATCTTTTAGGCGGATGGGGTATAGAACTACCTGAAAAACCCGATTGGCAGCTTTCGGGTACGGTAGGTCTGATTACCGTCGAGGACGATTCAAAAGTTTTGGTAAACCCTGACGGGACCTTAAATTCCGGTTACAGTAACGAGAAATGGGTTCTCGGAGACGGGTTTGATGCTAAACTTCAGATAGCTGTAGGATATACCTGGAACGGAAAGACACGTTATGAAGGCATGGATACTGCCGGAAGCATTGCAGACATGTATACATCCTATAAGGTTAGAAGTTCCTCTGAAAAATGTGTGATGATCAGTAGCGTTATGGGAAACAAGATCAAACTTATAGGAAATACTCCGGGAGAAAGCATTATAATAGTATACGGAGTGGAAGCCTCCGGAAAAGAAACCGTTGTAGGAGCGATTCCGGTTCAGTTCCTTAACAAGAGAGCTCCGGCTGTATTTACATTTACTTCTGACAAAAATGTCCTTGATCTGGCAAATCCTAATGATAGAATAATACTTTCGTTTGATCTTCGCGATCAGTATGGGGATGCAATAAAAGGACAACCGGTGAATATCGGATACGATCCGAAATATGCTCCTACTAATTTCTCAAGGCCGGCCTATACAGGTAGCACTTTTGTGATAACATCCTCCGATGTTACTTCCGGAGTATCCGGACTTCTCAGTCTGAGAGCCGGTTGCGGTGTGTTCTCTGAGAATAAGTTAGTGAAACTGGAGAATTCAGGCTGTCCTGAAATGCCGCTTTTAAATGTGGCGTCCCTTGAAATACCTGTCCAGAACATTGAGCCGGGTAACTATGCCCAATTGCAGATTATTGCTAAAGATTCGGAAGGAAATGAGATTTCTCTTGATGATCTTCAAAATAAGTCGGCAACATTAAGCATAACTCTGAATTCCTATAATGATCTGGATGCTTATGTAAGTGGAAAGAACATTTTTATCGGATCTCCGAACAGAATCTATGATGTATATGCAACACTTAGCTACATTGCTACTGATGATTCACAGGGATATGTTACCAATAGCATCAGTGCATTCGGAACGGTATCATCATTTATAAATGACGATTATTCTTTCGATTATAGGTATAATTCTGAAATCTTAGTTACCTCAAGCACGGAGAACCGTCTGGTTAATGCGGACGGTACAAGGAATAGCGTTACCGAGGTGATGACCTGCAGCATGGATACACCTCAGAACTATGCAATACAGATAGCGGTTCCTTACTACAATGCGGAAGGAATGAGGTATGAAAGCTTTGACGCTGATCTTGGAGTCGGAGACTATATTATCTACAGATTAAAGACCGATAATCAGAATGTAATTGAACTCGGTGAAGTAACTAACGGCAAGCAGCTTTTCACATGTAAGAATTACGGAGAAGCTACCGTTACACTGTACGGAGTTAAGGACGATTATTCAGAGGTTGAGCTTGCATCTAAAAAGATTTCGGTAAGCAGAGCACTGAACAATATCCCTAAGCCGCTGAGTACCGCGCAGGCAAGTCTTGATTCCTACAAGGTTGATTTTGACGCTGCAATTAAAGATGTTTTAAAAAGCGACTTTGAAATATATTATAAGATAGGGGATACCCGCATTCCTTTTGCCTCAGCACAGGTGGTCTATACAAATGAAAACACGGCTACAGTAAAACTTTACAGTTCTTTTGATCAGGGCAGGGAATATTTCGTTTACTTTATGGGAGAGCTTGTCGGAAGCTTTGTATCCGCAACTGTGACTCCTGATTCGGTAAAATTTATTAACATAACACAAAGAGTACTGGAAGTAAATAAGACATCAAGGATCAATTACCGGCTTTATGACATAAACGGCGTTGATATAACCGACGCACTTGGTACTGCTTTGGATGGAAAACTGGAGTTTTCCGTAAGCAATCCCAATCTAAACGTTATCATTGATGGTGACGGAAAGAATTTTGATATCACCTTTAACGATGTGTATGAAGAAGCGGTCATAGTCGGAAAGTATAAATGGAATAAGAACGGGGACTGGTATATGAATACCGTAGAGGCTCAGGCGAAGTTTGTTTCCAAAGAAGAACTTAAATGGGAAGTAAACGGAATAACGCTTATGTCTGTACCCGAGGGATCTCCCAGGTTCGTAGATTCTAATGGTCAGTTGAATCCTAAAACAGTAGCAAAGAGGATTGTAATTGACGGAGCAGGAAATGGGTATGCTTCCGCTCTGGCTCTGGCTGTGAACTACAAAAAGTATGACGGTTATGAATCGGAAAGTTACCAGCTTCGATGTGAGACATTCTCAACCGCAGGACAATTCGGTTCCTTCGAGAGTTACGAGATTAAGTCTTCTGATAACGGAATACTGATGCTTAGCAGTTCTCCGGACAATGACAGAATCGGGATCACTCCCGTCAGTGCGGGAACCGTAACCATCACAGTATACGGCTTGAAAGCCGGTGGAGGAAAAACATTTATCGGGGAATGTGAGGTTGAGGTCCTTCCCGAGTCTGTTCCGAGCCAGGTTATTGGTTATTGGACCAGCGAAAAGAGTACCCTGAATATGGCATATGCACAAGACAGCGTATCCATTAAGCCTGTAGTAAGGGATCAGTACGGGCAGGAAATGGAAGCAACGGTTAATATCCAACAGCAAACGGTAAATGAATATATATATTCAGGACCGGCTACTATAAAGGCAGGTGAGATGCTTACACTTACCCCGGATATGTTTTCTCCGACTTCTAGTTTTTGTAACGGATATGTTGATCTAAAGCTGACTTGCGGAAGCGCATCATATGTTATACAAGTAGAAATCGGATACGCTATTTCGACTTCAAGATATATACTTAAGCTTTCTGCCGATAGTTTAGGTAACGCAGTTACACCTACCAATAGTGCAAGTACACTGACGGTGTCTCTGGAGGGAAGGTCTGTAACAGGGCTTGTAACACCCGGAACAGCTTTAATGTTTTCAAGAGAGATACCTAAGTCAGGAAAATGTGATGAGAATTTTGGCACATATTATGTTTATACTGTTAAGAAGAATGGAATAATAATAAATGAACAGACCTTGGGACAGAATTTTGACCTTTCAACCAATACTTTCTATAGTGTGGTAAGGGATGCATCCGGCTATGCTGTGAAAATGCCTACCGGAACATATGAAATTATGGCATTTGAGGTTAAAACTATTGAGACTACGGCCGGTTTCGCTAAGGTGATTTCTTTGGTCGGCAAACAGGAATTCAAAGTGGTTGACGACCAGCCTAGACTTAATATTACTATGACAGACAAAGTTGAAAAGTTGTATCCCGAAATCAACGAAGATACCATCAAGGGTGCTTTTTCGATCAGATTCATGGACCGGGATATATCTAATGATGTAAGTTATACATACACTGTAAACGGTGATGGGGATCTGGCTTATGTTAAATCCGTGACCTATACAGTAGAAAATCCTGATCTGGGGAGGTGGATAATAACAACTATTGTAGATGCTGTAGTAAAGAAGGCACAATAAAAAGAAAGGAACAACTATTTAGGTGGTAAAAAAGCAGACTAGAGATTCGTTTGAGTATTGTGACGAACTGACATCTATCGAAATACCTGAGACTACCCAAATTAGTGAAGCTGATGATGATTTTAATGTATTTTATGCGGCATATCGTGACGGAATGAGCGTAAGATGTGTAGTGACCGATGCAAGCGGAAAGAAGGTTACATCAAATACTGTAACCCTTAAATACAACCAGCCCCTTACTATCACCAAGCAGCCTGCAAACGCAACAGTTAATACCGGATCTGCAGCAAGCTTTAGCGTAACGGCAACTGGTAAGGGACTAAAGTACATGTGGCAGTATAAGAATGCGGGAGATACTTCTTGGACAGACTGGACAAGCAAGACTACAGCAAACATCAGTGTGGCATATGCAGCATACAGGAACGGAATGAGTGTAAGGTGTATCGTAACCGATGCAACGGGAAAGAAGGTAACCTCTAATTCTGCGACATTGATCTACAAATAAAAAATAGTAAGAATGGTTAATACAAAAAACTGTCCTGATATAAAGGGCAGTTTTTTGATTCAAGCTAATGATAACCCCAAAAGTCTTATTAAGCCTTTTGTTATGATTCCTCCTATGTAATGGGATAAGAAACAATGCGGCTTAAGCACCTTGACTAAGAGGGAAATTGATAGTATAATTATCACATATTCACCGGGCTGATCGGTGAGAAGAGAGGAGATTTTCATGAAGAAAAAACTAGCTGTTTTTTTATCTTTACTGATAGTATTTGTTACTATCGGAAGCGCCTTGGGAACTTCAGTTCCGGCTGAGGCAAAGATTACAGCATGGAACTGCAGTATTAATGATGGTCTGTACTATATCCAGACATTGGGAGGAATGGCTGTGGATATAGCAGGTGGCGGAACTGCAAATCAGACGAATGTGATTGTATCAACACCTCATTATGGTGCCAATCAGTTGTTTAGATTTACCCGCCAGAGTGACAATTCGTACATAATCAGCAATGATTTCAGCGGAAAAGTGCTGGACGTACATATGAATTGGGATGCGACAACCATCAATGGATCGAATATCGAGATATATGATAAGTATGGTGACGAGAATCAGAGATGGTTCCTTTATCAGCATGATGACTTGTCATATACAATAGGTTCAGCATATGAAGTCGGTGCTGCTCCTAATCGCCAGCCTAAATGGGTAATGGATGTTCAGGACAATGCAATCAGTTCTCCGGGTGCAAATCTTTGGTTATTTAATTGCTATGGGGATAATAATACCGCACAGAAATTCTGGCTGATTCCCTACAACGATAATATCAGCATTAATCTCACAAGTGCACCGTCTTCTGTAAAACAGGGCGACTCTTTCAGTATCAGAGGAACAATTTCATCAAACAACCCGTTGAGGAAGGTTACCGGAAGAATTTTTAATGCAAACGGAGTTGTGGTACAGGAAACAACGGACACCTTTGATGGCAGTGCTACATCTGCTGAAATAAGACCTCTTAATGTAAACCAGAAACTCTTATTTAACAAACTTGCAGTTGGTAGTTATACACTGAACATTTTTGTTCAAGATACTGTTGGGTGCAAGGTTTATACAAAGTCATTTAATGTAATAGATTCTACAAAACCTACCATTTTGAATGCAAGGATAGAGAATGTTACTTGGGAAGGATATGACGTAATATGTACTGTTACCAGCCCTAACGGAATTAACAGGGTACAATTCCCGACATGGACTTCTGCAAATGATCAGGATGATATACAGAATGATTGGTGGCATAAAGCTGTTGCCAGTGGAACAAGAAATGGTGACACATATACCTATAGGGTTAATATAAGTGATCATAACGGAGAATATGGTTGGTACAATACTCATATTTATGCTTTTGATAATAACAATAATTATTCAAGCGTAGCGATTGATGCGGTATATGTTCCGGCGAAGAATACACCACCTGTAGTAACAGATGCCAAGATTACAAATGTTACTGCTGATGGGTACGATGTATCATGTACGGTGACAGACGATGTTGGAGTAATCGTAGTTCAGTTCCCTACATGGACTGATTACAATGGTCAGGACGATGTTATTATTGATTGGAATAGCAACTGGTGGGATGATTTACGAATAAGAGGTACAATAAATGGAAACACGGCTACTTTCCATGTTAATACATCAGATCACAATGGTGAGAGCGGAGAATACATCACCAATATCTATGCATTTGACACAACAGGAACCATATCAGCTGGCGTGGAAGTGAGATGTATAGTTCCCGAAAAAGATACTACCCCTCCGACTGTTACAGATGCCAAAATTACAAATGTTACTACAGACGGATATGATGTATCCTGTACCGTAACAGATAATGTGGCAGTAGACAGGGTACAATTTCCTACATGGACTGATTACAATGGTCAGGACGATATTAAAGACTATACAGCTAATTTAAATGGAAATACAGCAACATTCCATGTAAATATATCTAATCATAATAATGAAAGCGGATGGTACATTACCGATATCTATGCATTTGACCCATCTGGGAACAGGTCTGATTGCATACGATTGGCATGTACAGTTCCTCAAAAGATAGTGATTACCTCACAGCCTTCGAGCACAACCGTAGAAAAAGAAAGTTTAGCTTCATTTAGAGTTAAGGCTACTGGAGAAGGTCTTAAATACCTGTGGCAGTATAAGCAGAAAGGCCAGACTTCCTGGACAGACTGGACAAGTAAAACAACTGCTAGCATCAGTGTAGCTTATGCAGAGTACAGAGACGGAATGAGTCTGAGATGCGTTATAACAGATTCAAACGGCTCGACTGCTACATCTGATGAGGCAATATTGAAATATACAAAGCCACTGAAGATCACCCGGCAGCCGGTAGATGTCACTGTTGACGAAAATGCTCTTGCATACTTTAATGTAAAAGCAAGCGGAAACGGTCTTAAGTATCTGTGGCAGTATAAGGAAGCAGGAAAGACCACATGGACAGATTGGACAAGCAAGACAACTGCTAGCATCAGTGTTGCATACGCAGCATACAGGAACGGAATGAGTCTAAAGTGTGTGGTAACGGATGCTGAAGGAAAGAAAGTTACATCTGACGTAGCTACTCTGAAATACAATAAGAGTTTTTCTATAACTCAGCAACCGGTAAACACTACGGTAAATGCGAATTCATTAGCATATTTCAGCATTAAAGCAAGCGGAAACGGTCTTAAATATCTGTGGCAGTATAAGAATGCTGGTGATTCAAGCTGGACAGATTGGACGAACAAGACTACGGCAAGCATAAGCGTAGCATATGCGGCATACCGTGACGGAATGAGCATAAGATGTATAGTAACAGATGCGTCCGGCAAGAAAATAACCTCGAATGCTGCAACTCTTACATATATTATTCCTCTTACGATTACCAAGCAGCCTGTAAGTGTTTCGGTAGAAAAGAAGACACTTGCATACTTCAACGTAAAGGCGGAAGGGAAAGGTCTTAAGTATCTGTGGCAGTATAAGAATGCGGGAGATACTTCTTGGACAGACTGGACAAGCAAGACAACTGCAAGCATTAGTGTTGCATATGCAGACTACAGGAACGGAATGAGCGTAAGGTGTATAGTGACCGATGCTTCCGGAAAGAAAGTAACTTCTAACAGTGCAACGTTGACTTACAAATAAAAAGAGAAAACTATTTATACAAAAACTGTCCTGACATTCAGGGCAGTTTTTTGTTGCCGGAATTAGGTATTCTTTCATATTCTTTTAATTGACATGGGGTATGGTTGGTGTTAAAATTTTCATATATGGATGGGGCAGGGGAGAAAGAAGACCTCCTCCCAAAATAAAACAAAAAGGAGAGATTTTTATGCAGAAAAACGCAAAAAATACGAGGGTTTTTCCTCGGTTTGTGGCTGTTCTTTTCCTGTTTACGATGATTTTCGGAACTATTCAGGTAAGTGCGGATGATAATATCCCTGTCACAGGAATAACATTAAACAAGACAAATGTTTTAATGGTTAGGGGACAGACGGATACCCTTACGGAAAACATATCTCCTTCCAATGCGACTAACAAGACTGTTACATGGACTTCCGAAAATAACAGCGTCGTTACCGTAAGCGCCGGGAAAGTAACGGCTGTCGGAGTCGGGACTACTAAGGTCTGGGTTAAAGCCTATAACGGTTATTCTGCATCGTGTACTATCCAGGTTATCAATCCCAGTGAGATCGAAGTTTCGGGAATAACATTGGACAGAACCGAAATGACGATTGCAACCGGAACAAGTGCAAAGCTTAATGCAAATATTATCCCTACGACAGCGACCAACAAGACGGTCACATGGGCATCGACGAACCCGTCTGTCGCAACCGTATATGATGGTGAGATAACAGCAATATCCGGCGGAGACACAGTCATTACCGCTAAAACCGCGAACGGGAAAAAGGCTACATGTGTAGTTCATGTTTATATTTCTAACGTAGTGGCTACAGGAGTATCCTTAAATAAAAATACGCTTTATCTCATGCAGGGAAGCAGCGAGACTCTTGTTGCAAAGGTTTCTCCCGACAATGCAGGAAATAAGAGTGTTACCTGGAAATCCAGCAATCCATCTATAGCCTCGGTTTCAAGCAGTGGCAGGGTTACGGCTGTTGCTTTGGGAACAGCAAGCATATCGGTTACTACAGTAAACGGAAAGATAGCTACCTGTGCGGTAACAGTTACTCCGAAGGATATCGTTGTTTCAAGCGTTATGCTGAACAAGTCTTCGATCACTCTTAATACAGGAAAAAGCGAAACGCTGACCGCAACGATCACCCCTTCCAGTGCTACCGATAAGACCCTTACCTGGTCATCGAGTAATCCTTCCGTTGCAACCGTAACGGATAACGGCAAGATTACAGCTGTTTCACAGGGAACGGCAATCATAACTGTTAAAAGTTCAAATGATAAGTCATCCATCTGTACCGTAAATGTAATCCCCTGTGAAAAACCTACCATCTCAAAGCAGCCCGCAGATGTCTCTTGTAATGAAGGAGAAACGGCAAACTTCGCAGTTGTTGCAAAGGGAACGGGACTTAAGTATCTATGGCAGTACAAGTATGCGGGTGATACTAACTGGACTTATTGGACCTCAAAGACAACTGCATCCATCAGTGTTGTATATGCAGAATACAGAAACGGCATGAAGTTAAGATGCATTATCACGGATGTAGACGGTCAGCAGGTGACATCGGACCAGGCAACGCTGAATTATTATATACCGGTAGCTATTACCACACAGCCTGCAAATGCTACAGTAAATGAAGGACAAAGCGCATCCTTCTCTGTAATTGTAAAGGGAACGGGACTTAAGTATTTATGGCAGTATAAAGAAGCAGGAAAGACTACCTGGACAGATTGGACCAGTAAAACAACAGCTTCCATCAATGTTGCGTATGCAGCCTTCAGGGATGGAATGAGTCTCAGGTGTGAGGTTACGGATGCTACGGGAGCAAAGGCTACTTCAAATATAGCTACCCTAACTTATAATGTACCTCTGTCGATCACCAAGCAGCCTGCAAGCACAACTGTAAATGCAAACAACGCAGCAAGCTTTGGAATAACCGCAACCGGAAAAGGTCTTAAATATCTGTGGCAGTATAAGAATGCCGGAGACACAAGCTGGACGGATTGGACCAGCAAGACCACAGCCAATATAAGTGTTGCATATGCTGCATATAGGGATGGAATGAGCCTTAGGTGTGTGGTAACGGATGCAACCGGAAAGAAAGTTACTTCAGATACCGCAACGCTTACCTACAATGTACCTCTGTCGATCACCAAGCAGCCTGCAAATGCAACGGTAGATGCAAATAATACAGCAAGCTTTGGAATAACGGCAATCGGAAAAGGTCTTAAATATCTATGGCAGTATAAGAATGCGGGATCAAGCAGTTGGACAGATTGGACAAGCAAGACAACGGCAAGTATAAGTGTAGCATATGCAGCATATAGGGATGGAATGAGCCTCAGGTGTGTGGTAACGGATGCAAACGGAAAGAAAATGACCTCTGATACTGCAACACTTACTTATAATATACCGCTGTCGATAACCAAACAGCCTGTAAATGTAACAGTGGATGCAAACAGTGCAGCAAGCTTCAGTGTAACAGCAACAGGTAAAGGACTCAAGTATCTGTGGCAGTATAAGAAGGCGGGAGATACAAGCTGGACAGATTGGACAAGCAAGACGACGGCCAATATAAGCGTAGCATATGCAGATTACAGAAACGGAATGAGCGTAAGATGCGTGGTAACGGATGCCGGTGGAAAGAAGGTAACTTCGAATAGTGCGACATTGAGTTATAAATAGAAAATCATAAGATTATTTGCCAAAAAAACTGTCCTTGGTAGGGGCAGTTTTTTGGGTTTAAAGTTAGTCTTCTGTTTATACTATTTCTATTGCAATTACATGCTTTGTGTGGTATACTTTTGGAGTAAAAAAAGTACTACAAAACTATTATGAGAGGAGAGAGTTTCATGAAAAAATTAGGACAAATTGAAAAACAAAACTTTTTGTCAAGGCTGATCGTATCACTGTTGGTTATAGTGATGTGTGTTGGCACAATTCCCGCCAGAGCGGAACAACATATTGCTGTTTCGGACTGGACGAAGTTTTCAGAAGTTCCCTTGGGAGCTGAAATTGTAGACCGAAAATGGGTATACGATTATAATGACTACCAAGAGACAGAATCCTATGAGAGCAGTCTCAGTGGTTGGACGCAAACAGGAAGTGAATGGCGTCAGTCGGGATCCGGAAGTGTTGAATATGCTTATTTCCCGAGCACATATAATACTGAGGATGCGCTGTATACCAGTATGAACAAGGGCCCCTTAGAGGCTTATGAGAATGCAAGTGCAAAAAGAACCGTAAATAATACTTGGAAGGGATATATTTATTGGCATTGGATGTATAATGTTAATTATGCCAATAATACCGCCAGAATGATTTCGGATAGAAAAGGTAGTTTTGACCAGTATGGAAAATCCGGAGGATTCTGGTTTGGCTATTTTAGTGCCTTCAAGTCATCGGTAGATTGTCCGTATCTGGATAATTACTACTGCTGTAGCCGTAATCAACCTAGCTACAACTGTGTAAATGTAATGCCTGATAAATCATCGTTAGGTACAGGAACACCAAGATATTTTAGGTTTGATTATTATGCTTCAAACTATACCGATTATAAGAAAATATATTTCTATAAAAAAGGCAGTGTAGAGAAAAGAGAATCAAAGACAGAAGTTGTTGCCGGTGGTAATATTTCAAATGTAGAGATATATGTGAAGTATAATTACTACGAAGAAGAAATTTACGCTACCGGAGTTAAACTGAATAAAAATTCAACCTCAATTCCTGTCGGTGGGACAGAGAAATTGATCGGGACCATTTCACCGTCAAATGCCACAAGGCAAAATCTTTTATGGACTACAAGTAATAGCAATGTAGCAACTGTGTCAAGCGAAGGTGTTGTTACTGCAGTTTCTATTGGAACCGCTACAATTACTGCTAAGACATTTAACGGCAAAACCGATACCTGCGTTGTTACAGTTATACCTGTGGGTGTAACTGGGGTATCTTTAAATAAAACATCACTGTCATTAGAAATCGGATCAAGTGAATCATTAACAGCTACGATATCGCCTTCTAACGCAACCGATAAATCCGTTTCATGGACTACCAGCAATGCATCTGTTGCTACGGTTTCTAACGGAAAAGTAACCGGTGTGGCAGCAGGAACAGCAACCATTACGGTTAAAACCAATAATGGAAAGACAGCTACATGTACAGTAACGGTAGATCCTGTTTCAGTTAAGAGTGTAAGCCTTAATAAGACGTCACTCACGCTTGATATCGGAAAGAGTGAGACTCTGACTGCAACGATATCCCCTTCAAATGCTGCGAATAAAACTCTTACGTGGACATCTAGTAATACGTCTGTAGCAACCGTAACAAGTAGTGGTCAAGTAACCGTTAAGGCAGCAGGAACAGCAACCATCACGGTTAAGACCAATAATGGAAAGACGGCTACATGTACGGTAACGGTAAATCCTGTCGCGGTTACAAGCGTAATCCTTGATAAAGTATCACTTACTCTCACTGTAGGGAAGAGTGAGACTCTGACAGCAACTATATCTCCTTCGAATGCCACAGATAAGACTCTTACATGGACGTCGAGCAATACGTCTGTAGCAACCGTAACAAGTAGCGGAAAAGTAACTGCTGTTGCACCCGGAAAAGCTACAATTACGGCAAAGAGTACTAATGGTAAATATTCGAGTTGTATAGTAGAGGTTACCAAAAACAAAACATTTACTTGGAGTAGGGACAACTGGAGCTTCTTCAACTGGACAAGTTACTTTGGTTCCGGAACGCACAGAAGTAAGATAAGTGACCATTATGTTAAGGCTTTAGAGAGTGTTCTTGACAATGTTGAGTTTGTTAGGGTGTTTGGAGATAGAAACACTTTAGGTTACATTAATAGTGAGTGGAAAGGTTCTTGTTATGGCATGTCTGTTTTGGAGACACTTTCCACACAGGGAGTTGTTCCATACGCTAACTATAAAAGTGGGGCTAAAAGCTTGTACGAGCTTTCTTTGACAAGCGATGTTAAGTCATTAGTTACATATTATCATATGTTGCAGAAAAAAACAGTTATTCGACAACATTTCTTGCACCGAATGTATAATAGTCATAAACAAAATATTCAAGATATTATTGCATTATTGGATAAGAATGCTGCAGTATTGATATGTTTCTGCACTCAGGAGTGGGGACATGCAATCGTGGCTTATGATTATGAGTATGGCAGTTGGACAAAAAATGGGGTAACATATCAAGGACGTATTTTGATAAGTGATCCTAATTCGTCTTATAGTGACGATCGCCATATTTATTTTAACACAACCACATACAGTTGGGAAATCCCGTATTACAAGAGTGATGGTGGGGCTTCTTCAAAAGGAGCATATATAGATTTTGTCGGATCAGATATTAACGAGCTAAATGCGGGAGGTTATTTATCCGGAAACAATCGTAGTTATGGAGATTCATTTATTGCTAGAGTAGATGCATTAAAGATAGCTTCAGATAGATCTATTACGAAGGTAGAAGAAAAGAACGGTCAATATACGACTAAAAATTCCGGTCCCAATGACATAAAAGAAGATTTTATGTTTGACTTTTCAGGCTCTGAACAGAGTGGTACTGTGGGATATACTCTGTTTGATCCTGATGCATCATATGAAGTTAAACAGAAAAGTCCAGTAGAATTAGATCTGTTAATGGATTATGAAGACTGCGATTTGTATGGATATTCTGCAGCCGGAGAATCTATTATATTTGATAAGGAAGGCTTGGTATTAGTAAAGGGACAGTCTGCGAACTATTCGATAAAAATGGTATTTAACAAAAATTATCCTACTAAATGGTTTGCTATTGGGACAAGTGGCAATAGTGCTGATTTAGCTACACTTAGGAAGAGTGAAGAGGGCTATATTATTACCTCGGATAATCTTAAGGGCGTACAAGTAACAGTAAGCAATAAAGAAGAATCCCTTACCAGAACCCTTACAACAACCTATCCTTCTGCACTTATCTACCAGAAGGCGTCAGGCGGAATTGGATTCAAGGTAGATACAGATAATAACGGAACATATGAAACAGCACTTAATGCAGACGATATGCCTACCATTTCAAAGCAGCCAGCAAACTGCACCTGCAATGAAAATGAGACAGCAGTATTTGCAGTTACCGCTAAAGGAACAGGACTTACATATCTGTGGCAGTATAAGAATGCCGGAGCAACAAGCTGGACTTCTTGGACAACCAAGACTACAGCAAGCATCAGCGTTGCATATTCATCAGCAAGAAACGGCATGAAGCTCAGATGTATCATTACGGATGCTGACGGTAAACAGGTAATATCAAATACAGCAACACTTAATTATAATATTTCGATAGCAATTACCACACAGCCCTCAAGCGTTACGGTCAATGAAGGCAAGAGTGCTGACTTTACCGTAGTTGCAAAGGGCAGCGGACTTAAATACTTATGGCAGTATAAGGAAGCAGGAAAGAGCTCATGGACAGACTGGACCAGCAAGACAACAGCTTCCATCAATGTTGCATATGCAGCAAACAGGGATGGCATGAGCCTTAGATGTGTAGTTACGGATGCATCGGGAAAGAAAGTAACCTCGAATGTAGCAACGCTTACATACAACTATCCTCTTTCAATCACCAAGCAGCCCGCAAGTGTAACAGTAACGGCAAACAGTGCAGCAAGCTTTAGTGTAACGGCAACAGGCAAGGGACTTAAGTACCTGTGGCAGTATAAGGAAGCAGGAAAGAGTTCATGGACAGACTGGACCAGCAAGACTACAGCAAGCATAAGCGTGGCATTTGCTGATTACAGGGACAGAATGAGCTTAAGATGTGTTGTTACAGATGCATCAGGAAAGAAGGTAACTTCGAACATAGCAACCCTAACATATAACTATCCTCTTTCGATCACCAAACAGCCTGCAAGTGTAACAGTAACGGCAAACAGTGCAGCAAGCTTCAGCGTAACGGCAACAGGCAAGGGACTCAAGTACCTGTGGCAGTACAAGGAAGCAGGAAAGAGTTCATGGACAGACTGGACCAGTAAGACAACGGCAAGTATAAGCGTG
>JAILGF010000014.1 GCA_024696945.1 Lachnospiraceae bacterium
GACGATGTTTGTGCACACTTATCTTGAAACCATGCTATAATACATAATCGTAAACCCCAATACATTTATAGTTTTTGCTACACCCCAAAAAAGTGCAATTGGCACTTTAGCAAAAATACCTTCTCCGTAAAAGAGTGACCCCCCCAAGGTCATTCTTTTTATTTTAAAAAACAATTTGTAAATTTTTACATTTATGATATAATTACAAAAGCTGTTCCCGGATTCAGGTGGGAAAATCTTCAGTTCAAAAGAGGTCAGATATGAAATTAGCAAATATGGTAGGCGAACGTTTTAAGGATCGCCCTTCAGACTGTGTTATCGATTCACATGCTTTTTCCGTCAGAGGCGGATATATCAAATATGTGGCAAACGGCATTTACTCTCTGTATCCACCCATGAAGAGAGTTACGGCAAAGATAGAGAATATCATCAGGGAAGAAATGGATGCTGCAGATTCCCAGGAAGTCCTGTTCCCTGTAGTGCTCCCCGGTTCACTCTGGGAGGAGTCCGGAAGATTTGAGAGCGTTGGCGAAGAGCTTTTGAGATTCAAGGACAGGAACGATACTTCCATGGTGCTCGGTATGACTCACGAAGAGGCTGCGGTTCAGATGGTACGTGAATGGGGCAATACCTATGCAAAGTATCCTTTCTCCATCTACCAGATACAGACCAAGTTCAGGGATGAAACACGTCCCAGAGCGGGTCTCATCCGTGTGCGTGAATTCACTATGAAAGATGCTTATTCATTCCACACTTCTCAGGAAGATCTGGAAAAATACTATGATGTGATGGCTAATGCATACTTCAGGATCTTTGAGCGCGCCGGACTGCCTGAAGTTATCTCCGTTAAGTCCGATTCGGGCATGATAGGCGGAAATGTGTCTCATGAATATATGCTTCTCGTAGATGCCGGTGAAGATTCCATCGTGCTTTGCGACGAGTGCGGATACAGCGCAAACATGGAAGCAGCAGATACCACAGTGGATAACAGCGGATGCACTCCTATGGGAGAGCTGAAAAAAGTCCTGACCCCAGACTGCAAATCTATAGAAGAAGTATGCAGCTTCACCGGGACAAAGGTTGAGGAGTCATGTAAAGCCGTTGTTTACCAGAAAAATATGACGGATGAATATGTGGTTGTATTCCTGCGCGGAGACTATGAAGTAAACGAAACCAAACTGACAAATCTCTTAAAAGACAAAGTACATGCAGCCAATATCACTCCCGAATGCGGACTGGTTGCCGGCTTCTGCGGTCCTTACAAACAGGAAGCAAAATGCCAGGTGATATACGACAAATCCCTGATGGGACTGGAAAACATGCTCTGCGGCGGAAACGAAGAGAATTACCATTATGTAGGTCTAAACATAAAACGTGATGTTGGAGATGTTGAATATGTGGATGTGGCAAAGATCAGAACCGGCGATATCTGTCCTTGCTGTGGCAAGAAGAGCATCAGGATAAGCCGTGGTATAGAAGTCGGTAACATCTTCCAGCTCGGCACTAAGTATTCAAAGTCAATGGGTATGACATATACCGATGTGGACGGAAGTGTCAAAGTACCTATCATGGGCTGTTACGGAATAGGAGTCGGAAGACTCGCTGCCAGCGTTATAGAAGCACGCCATGACGACTACGGTCCTATCTGGCCTATCACGATAGCTCCCTGGCAGGTACACCTCTGCTGCATGAGACCCGACAAAGATGAATGTAAGATTGCAGCTGATAAAATATATGATGAGCTCCAAAAAGCCGGCATAGAAGTCATCTATGATGACAGGAACGTAAGCGCCGGTATAATGTTTGCCGATGCAGACCTGCTCGGAATCCCCGTAAGAGTCACAGTAGGTCCCAAAAACCTGGCAAACGGCCAGATAGAGATATCCACCAGAGATAAAAGCGTAAAGAAGCTTGTCGCAATCGAAGATGCACTGAATGAGACCAAGTCCCTGGTCAACACCCTTTTTGAAGAGATAAATTCAAAAGTCAGATCGAGGTGACTTTGACTACAAAAAACGGATTCGAGCGAAATGCCGAATCCGTTTTTATTGTCATTTGAATTGTAGGAAAATTATTTAAGAGTAACCTTTGCGCCAACTTCTTCAAGCTGCTTCTTAGCTGCCTCAGCCTCTTCCTTAGAAACGCCTTCCTTAAGTACCTTGGGAGCTGACTCAACTGCTTCCTTAGCTTCCTTAAGTCCAAGACCTGTCATTTCACGAACAACCTTGATAACCTTGATCTTGTCTGCGCCTACTTCGGTAAGCTCTACATTGAATTCGGTCTTCTCCTCAGCTGCTGCTGCGGGGCCTGCTGCTACTACTGCAACGCCTGCTGCTGCGCTTACGCCAAACTCTTCCTCGCAAGCCTTTACTAAATCATTAAGCTCTAAAACGGTCATGCCCTTGATAGCATCGATAAATTCCTGTGTTGTCATTTTTTAATCCTCCATATAATATTAGTTAGTTTTCAGATTCTATATATAAGATTCTTCGGGCTTTGCCCTCAGAATGACATATGAATCTGAAAGTTCTTCAGATATTACGCCGCACAATATGAGGCGTAAAAACAAGATAATAAAGTTACTGTAATTATGCCTCTGCGTTCTTCTCTGAAATCTGCTTGATAACACGAGCGATGTTCGAGATAGGTGACTTCATGCTGCCGAGCAGCTTGGAGATGAGTACTTCTCTTGAAGGGATGGTTGCGATAACCTTGCATCCGGCCTCATCATAATAAGTTCCGTCGATAACGCCTGCCTTGAAAGTAAGTGCAGGAACGGTCTTCATAACATCGGCGATAATCCTTGCAGGAGCTGTAGCGTCATCATTGCTGAAAGCAACTGCTGTAGGTCCGTCAAGAACCTGATCAAGCTGAGCAAAGTCAGTTCCTTCGAAAGCTCTCTTTAAGAAGGTGTTCTTGTATACCTTGTATACAACGCCTGCTTCTCTGAGCTTCTTACGAAGTGCTGTATCCTGCTCAACAGTGATACCGCAGTAGTTAACAATAACGGCAGCCTTAGCATCTGACACATGACCCTTGATCTCTTCGATAATGGGGGCCTTGAGTTCAACCTTTGCCATTTTTGTTTTTCCTCCTTTTTCCAAATTGACTGTCAAACTCTGCTTCGCAGAATCCGACATAAGGAAGCTATAAAAAAAGCTTCCCCGACCAAAAATCAGGAAAGCTGTAAATATCAAATATTACATCAATCCCTCGGCAGGCGTTCATAAGAACTTACACGGTTAGGTACCTGCTGTCTTCGGTCATGCTGTTTTCACAACAAATCGTATAATATCATATAAAAATACGGTTGTCAACTACTTTTTAAAATAAAAAGAATGACCTTGGGGGGTCACTCTTTTACGGAGAAGGTATTTTTGCTAAAGTGCCAATTGCACTTTTTGGGGTGTAGCAAAAACTATAAATGTATTGGGGTTTACGAGTATGTATTATAGCATGCTTTATGAATAAGTGTGCACAAACATTATACTTTTTTATATTTCTTTTTGAGCATTTTTACCCATCCCCATCCGGTTTCTCATCATTTTTACCAAATGAGATACCTTATTAGACACTTCTTTTATGCTTTTTGTAAAAAACAGGGACCGATCGGCCCCTGTCTTTAGCTTATTTATGTTGTTTCAGTTCTGTTTTCAAAGAGTGCCTCGAATTCCTCTCTTGTTATTCTTTCCTTCTCGATAAGGAGTTCTGCACATTTATGAAGAACATCTATATGCTGGTTGATGATCTCTTTTGCGTCATTGTAGCACATTTCAATGATATTGTGGACCTCTTCGTCAATCTTGTTGGCAATGCTCTCACTGTAGCTTCTGGTATGTGCCAGATCCCTTCCGATGAACACCTCGTCATCCTCGTTCTCGTAGTTCACCATACCGACGCTCTCTGAAAATCCGTATTTTGTTACCATCTTTCTGGCAATATTCGTAGCGGTCTTGATATCCTGGGATGCACCTGTTGTGATATCGTCAAAGATTATCTCCTCTGCGATACGTCCGCCTAAGTCCACCATAATATCCTGGATCATATGTCCTCTGGTGTAGAACATCTCATCCTTTTCAGGTAACGGCATGGTATAGCCTGCAGCACCAAGTCCGGTAGGAATAATGGAAACCGTGTAAACCGGACCCACATCGGGAAGCAAGTGGAACAGGATCGCATGTCCCGACTCATGATAAGCCGTGATCTTTTTCTCTTCCTCGGATACCACTCTGCTCTTTCTCTCCGTACCGATACCTACCTTAATAAATGACTTCTTAATGTCCTCTTCGTTAATGAACTTTCTGTTCGCCTTTGCAGCAGCTATAGCCGCCTCGTTCATAAGATTCTCAAGATCCGCGCCGGTAAATCCTGCCGTAGTCCTTGCCACATCACTGATATTAACCTCATCCGACAAAGGCTTGTTCCTCGAATGAACCTTTAAAATATCTTCCCTTCCCTTGATATCCGGTCTTCCGACAACTATCTTTCTGTCAAAACGTCCGGGTCTCATGATAGCCGGATCCAGAATATCAACTCGGTTTGTAGCGGCAAGAACGATAATGCCCTCATTTACCCCAAAGCCGTCCATTTCTACCAGCATCTGGTTTAATGTCTGCTCTCTCTCATCATGGCCGCCGCCCATACCTGTTCCACGTCTTCTCGCAACAGCATCAATCTCATCGATGAAAATGATACAGGGAGCATTTCTTTTGGCATCCGCAAAAAGTCCTCTTACACGTGAAGCACCGACACCGACGAACATCTCAACAAAGTCAGAGCCTGAGATTGAGAAGAACGGTACACCCGCTTCACCTGCCACTGCCTTGGCAAGTAATGTTTTACCTGTTCCTGGAGAACCCTCAAGCAGGATACCCTTGGGGATCCTGGCTCCTACTGCGGTATATTTTGCGGGTCTTTTTAAGAAGTCAACAATTTCTTCCAGATCTTCCTTTTCTTCCTTAAGACCGGCAACGTCCTTAAAAGTAACCTTGTTATCCCTTCCGGTCGTCATGCTGGCTCTGGACTTTCCAAAATTCACCACCTTGGAAGTTCCGTTAGGACCTCCCGAGCTCTGTCCGGAAATCATAAATAGGAAAACAATAAGTATGATAAAGATAAGAATATAAGGGAATATCCCTGTTAGGAACCAGCCCGACTTTTCAACCTCTTCCATCGAATAAAGAACCCCTGAGTTTCTTAGCATCTGCTCGATCTCTCTTATGTCCGAACAGTTGAATTTAGCTTTCTGTCCATCATTGAACTCAAGCTTTACAACGCCCGTCGGGACTTCCTCCTGAGGTATCAGGTTTACCTGTCTTATGATCCCTTTTTTGAGGGCATCCTCAAAGGACTGATAATTATAATCCACATAATTTGATTCGGAAATAGTTTTCATAAGATACACTACCACTATCATAACCACGAGCAGTGCAATATATATTCCGAAACCGTTTGACTTTTTCATTAATCTACGCTACCTTTTCTGTTCTGTTATCCTTGCGGTCAATACCTTCTTTGTAGAAGAGGTTATAAGGCAGCTCTCATCCTGCCTGTATCCTACGATCCACAAAACATGACTGCCTACCGCAAGCACCGCAATGCTTTTTCTTTCATGAAGCGGTATTTTGCTGTCTATCATAAAACGGTTCAGGCTCTTTTTGTTCTTTTCATTACCTATAAGAAGATAATCTCCTTTTTTAGGATTACGTACTGTGGGCCATCCACCGATTTTTTCATAATCGAACCATTTTAGTTCTTTTTCCTTCGGAATTTCCTCCGGAAGCTCATCACGGTCAAAAACCTCCATATGTATATCAACCGATAAGCCCGTCTCATCCCCCGTGTTCTTTGAAAGAAGGATCCTTTTATTTTCCTTTACGGCTGTTATACCGTACGGAAGTGATATCCTCCTTCCGCTCTGCTTTTCCGTAAGAGCCTCAAGGTCTTCAACGTGGATTTCTTCAATATCTTTAAGTCTCCCCGCTGTTTTTCCTATGGCACGCCTCAGAAGGCTCTTTCTTATTACCGGATGCAGTCCGGCTATAGCTTCGCAGTCGATCGACACGCTTACGGCAATTCCGTGATCGTCCTCACGAACGTCAAGTACCCCGGCATATTTCTCCGTTTCCTGTTCCAGAAAATCAAAAATCTCGCCCGCCTGTCTGCTTAGGCTTCCGATATGCCCGAAGGTATTCGCGTTAATGCTGTCCCTTGCCATCGGAAGGATAATATTCCTTATTTTATTTCTGGAATAATCCTCGCCGTTATTTGTACTGTCGATGCAGAAATCCTGACCCGCTTCTTTAAGGTATTCCTCGATTTCCCGTCTTGAAAGGGCGAGTACCGGTCTGATAAGGGTATAAGTCGTTCCGTCCTTTCCCCTTATGCTCCTTTGAGGAAGTATCCCTTTTAATCCGCCTATACCGCTTCCCCGGAAAATATTAAAGAGTACCGTCTCAGCATTATCATCGCTGTTATGAGCTACCGCAATTTTACCCGCCCCGTATTTATGGGCAAGCTCAGTAAAAAACTCATATCTGAAATTCCTTCCGGCCTCCTCCGTAGAAGTCCCCGTTTCCTTAGCAAGCCCGATAATATCGGTATTTATAAGCTCAAAAGGCACATTTCTTTCTTTACAGAATTTCTCAACAAACTCCGCATCCCTTTTTGCTTCCTCTCCGCGTATCCCATGGTTTACGTGTGCCACGATAATCTCTATATCCAAAGATTTTTTTAGCTCCAAAAGCATTAGAAGCATGCACATGGAATCCGCGCCGCCGGAAACTCCCGCGATAATCCGGTCTCCGGGCACGATAAGCTCTCTTAATAGGTTATTGTTCCTCATCTTATCAATCCGAATCATCCACACTGCCGGGTTTAAAAATTGTTTCGTCAGAATCGCGGAGTCCGAAGGTATCCCTCGCCTGATCCTCAATATAATCATCCGTCTGACGATACTTGATCTCATTCTTTATAGTCTGGTTCTGCTTATTTTCATAATCGATCTGTTCCTGAACCTGTGCCAGCTGGCTATCCAGTTCTTTGCGTTCCTGGCCTAACTGATGTGTCTTCCAGAAAACAAATCCACAGATAAGCATGACTGCTACAAGAATAACAGCCAACCCTACTCTGCTCCGTTTTTTAAACCTCTTACCTGCCATATTTTCTTCCTTTTTATAAAAAACAAAGCCTAAATATATCTGAAGAGTTCCTTAGCTTCCTCTTTCTTTGTGGTATCCGCAATGGCCAGCACTTCCACCTTTACCGTCTTATTGCCGAAGCCTATCTCTATGATATCGCCCGGCTTAACGTTTGCTGAAGGCTTGGCTTCTTTTCCGTTGAGCAGGACTCTTCCGGAATCGGCCGCCTCATTGGCCACTGTCCTTCTTTTTATCAGCCTGGATACCTTTAAATACTTATCAAGTCTCACTGTTGTTTTTCCTCACTAATAACCTGACCTGCCAACTCCATTTTTTTATAATGCAGGCACCATCTAGGTTCTCGTAGTTTCGTCCCTCTTTAGGGCAAAATTGCTAAAAAACCCCACGATAAATACCGCGGGGTTCCAAGCTTTCTAGCTAAATGCGATCATTTCTTCTTTGAATTAACAGCATCCTTTAAAGCCTTACCAGCCTTGAACTTAGGTGCATTAGAAGCCTTGATGGTGATTTCCTTCTTTGTAAGAGGATTTCTGCCCTTTCTTGCTGCACGCTTAGCAACCTCAAATGTACCGAAGCCGATGAGCTGAACCTTCTTGCCTGCCTTAAGCTCTGCGGTAACTGCATCGATGAAAGCCTTAACAGCCTTCTCAGAATCCTTCTTTGATAATCCAGCATTTGCAGCGATAGCTGCTACTAATTCTGTCTTGTTCATTAATATTTCCTCCTATATTTTTGCCCTTCTGATTTTGTTTTTATGGGCAAAATTACTTTTACATCGCAATTTTAATATTTATAAAGCGATTTGTCAAGCATAAATCCTTGATTTTTCGACGTTTTTAAATGTTTTTTCAGATTATTACTTAATCAAGTGCCCACTTAAGACCTTCTTCAAGGTATTTTCTCCAGAAATTAAAATCATGTATTCCGGGGCCAGTAACAAAAGTAACGGGAACCTTGTTTTCCTCAAGAAATGCTGCAAAAAGACGGTTAGGTTCGATAAGAAAGTCCTCGGTTCCGCATGCCATAAAGATATCGGGGAACTGCTTTTTATCCTCGATAAGCTTCTTTACAAGGTACTCCGGGTTGTTCTCTGAAGTCTCTATATCCTTTGGATCACCGAAGGTCCATCTGTAATAATCATAGTTAGCCATAGGGTTATCCATTTCGGGAGAAAGGATTTTTATCATACCCTGGATAAGTGCGGATGAAAGAGCTATAACCTTAGAGAAGGTCTCGTTAAACATAAGACCGGTATGAAGAGCACCGAAACCGCCCATCGAAAGACCGCCTATAAATGTGTCCTCTCTCTTGTCAGAAAGAGCAAAGGTCTTTCTTGTATACCCGATAAACTCCTCGCCCACATAAGAAGCATATCTGTAGCCGGTAGCCTTGTTGTTTAAATAGAAGCTGTTGTCACCGTTGGGCATGAAGAAGTTCACGTTATACTTATTTGCAAGATCCGTCAAAGGCGCATTTGAAGACCAATCACTCTCACAGCCGGAGTATCCGTGAAGCAGATACACGTTTTTAGTCGTACGCTTAAAATAAGGCGTGTCCGGTGTGCCCATTGCGTTATCGTTACAAAGGACAGCTACAAAATGTACAGGTCTTGATAATGTTTTCGAAAAAAATGTTCCGTCAAATTTTGCCATATCTTCTCTTCTCCTATGATTTATTGTCAAGCTTTAAGACTCTTCGGTGCGGAAGCACCTCAGAATGACAAATTTTCTGTAAAAACGTTTTCTACTTAATAGGTTCGAAATCGGATGCCGGATGCTTACACAACGGACAGATAAAATCGTCGGGAAGCTCGTCGCCCTCATAGATGTATCCGCAGATCTTGCATACCCAGCCCTTCTTTCCTTCTGTTGCGGGCTTCGGCTTAACCTTGTCCTGATAATAGGTGTAGGTCATGGTCTCCTTGTCGGACATAACCCTCGCTTCTGTTACCGAGCATATGAACATTCCGTGGGTATCGAGATCCACATACTGCTCAACCTTTAATGACATAAACGCATTGATATATCTTCCGAGGAATGCCAGTCCGTTGTCCGAACGCATAACCTCCGTACCTTCAAATTTGTTAACATTCCTGCCGCTTCTGAAACCAAACGACTCAAATACGGAGAATGGTGCTTCAACAGACAGACAGTTTACATTCATAATACCGGTCTGTTTGATCACATGATGCGAATAATTCTGCTTATTTATGCAGACAGCAACACGGTTCGGAGTACTGGTAACCTGCGAAACGGTATTAACTATGCAGCCGTTATCCTTGCTGCCGTCATTTGAAGTTACAACGTACAGGCCGTAACCGATCTTAAACAGTGCAGTCAGGTCATTCTTGTTTGCCGTATCGGGAGCTGCTGCCATATAATCCATACAGAGCTCATCGGCAAGCTTTTCAACCTGCTCCTTGCTGACGTCATTAAGTGCAGAGGTGATCTTAACGGTTGTATCAGTAAATGTCAGATTCTTACAGTTTGCAAGCATTTCCTTCATAACCTTTGCAGCCATCGGAGCCCAGGAGCCGTTCTCTATAAGGCCTATGGTCTTGTTCTTAAATCCGCGCTCGGTCAGATGATTGATAAATTCCCTCATGAACGGGAAGATATCTGCATTGTAAGTTGTTGTGGCGAGCACTATCCTGCCGTATCTGAACGCATCCTCAACCACTTCTGCCATATCGGAACGGGCCAGATCGTTTACAACCACCTTAGGGCAGCCCTTTGCTTTCAGCCTGTCAGCCAAAAGATCTACTGCCTTCTTTGTATTTCCATAAACGGAGGTATAGGCGATCATAATACCGTCCGACTCTACTCCGTAGCTTGACCAGGTATTGTAGAGGTCCAGATAATAGCCCAGATTCTCGGTAAGGACCGGTCCGTGAAGAGGACATATCTTAGCTATGTCAAGCCCTGCTGCCTTCTTTAAAACCGCCTGAACTTGTGCACCGTACTTTCCTACGATCCCGAAATAGTAACGTCTTGCCTCGCAAGCCCAGTCATCATCCTCTGCGTCAAGTGCGCCGAATTTTCCGAAGCCGTCTGCTGAGAAAAGAACCTTGTCAAAGGTATCATAGGTCATTATAACCTCAGGCCAGTGAACCATGGGAGCCGCAATAAACTTCAAAACGTGTTTTCCGAGCGGCAGTTCATCACCTTCTGCAACAATAAGCCTTCTGTCTTCGAATTCCTTTCCGAAGAAATTCTTCATCATACCGAAAGCCTTTTGAGAAGAAACGATCGTTGCCTCGGGATACGTGTTCATGAAATTCACAATGTTGGCCGAGTGATCGGGCTCCATGTGCTGTACCACCAGATAATCGGGCTTCTTTCCCTCAAGAGCCTTAGCCACATTGTCAAGCCACTCATGAGTAAAATTCCTGTCAACCGTATCCATAACGGCAATCTTATAATCCTTGACCACATATGAATTGTATGCCATTCCCTCAGGCACTACATACTGACCTTCAAATAAGTCGATCTGATGGTCATTAACCCCTACATAAACTATGTCGTTTGTAATATACATTTATTATCCTCCTGTCTCTAATTTATAAAACTTTAGAAAGGAACTCCTTCAGCCTGGGGCTCTTCGGATTTCCGAAGAATTGCTCCGGGGGAGCTTCCTCTGCAATAACTCCTTCATCAATGAACATTATCCTCGAGCCGACCTCTCTGGCGAAGCCCATCTCATGGGTTACGACCACCATGGTCATACCCGTTTCGGCCAGCTGCTTCATTATCTCAAGAACCTCTCCGACCATTTCAGGATCAAGAGCCGAAGTAGGCTCGTCAAAAAGCATCACATCCGGCTTCATGACCAAGGCTCTCGCAATTGCGATCCTCTGCTTCTGTCCGCCGGAAAGCATATCCGGATAGCTTTCGGCTTTATCAAAAAGCCCCACCTTCTTTAATAGCTCGTCGGCTCTTGCATTTGCCTCATCCTTTGACATAAGCTTGAGCTTTACCGGAGCAAGCGTAAGATTCTTCCTTATGGTCAGATGCGGGAAAAGGTAAAAGTGCTGGAAAACCATGCCCATCTTTTCCCTTATCTTGTACAGCTGCTTTTCAGGTGCATTCGTTATGTCCACACCGCCGAAAACTATAGAACCCGCGGTAGGAGTTTCAAGGCGGTTCAGGCATCTTAGGAAGGTACTTTTTCCCGAGCCCGAGGGTCCTATGACAACCACCTTTTCACCCTTATTGATCACGGTATCTATTCCTTTCAGTACCTCGTTGGAACCGAAGGCTTTTTTCAGTCCTTTAACCTCTATCACTCTTCTTGAGCCTCCTTTCCAGCTTTCCTACAAGTGCGGAAAGACCCACAACTATAACAAGATAGATAAGGGCGACCGCAAACAACGGCAGGAACGGCTCATAAGTATTGCTTCGGATAATATCTCCTCCCTTGGTAAGATCGACTAAGGCGATATATCCTGCAACCGAAGTCTCTTTGAGCAATACAATGCATTCGTTGGCCAGAGCCGGAAGCACGTTTTTAAATGCCTGCGGCAGTATGATATGCTTCATGGTCTTGGCATAATTCAGTCCCAAGCTTGCGCCCGCTTCAAACTGCCCCTTGTCAATGGACATGATACCCGAACGCACGATCTCAGCCACATATGCACCTGAATTAATACCGAAAGCAAGTATTCCGACGATGGTCTTATCGATTCTCACCGATGCAAAGATAACATAGTAGATTATAAGGAGCTGCACCATAACGGGTGTTCCCCTTATGACCGTAAGATAAAGCTTGCAGACCAGATTCATTATCTTAAACTTTCCGGTCCTGTCATGCGTGGCACGCACGATTGCAACCAGAAAGCCTATCAGCATACCTATCATAACGGCAAAAACCGTAATGATGAGTGTGGTCTTAAGTCCGTCAACAAGATATTTCCATCTGTCGTCAACTATAAAGGTTTCATGGAGTTTATCCAAAAATGAACTCAATTATCAATCTCCTCCGATAACACCGGTTTTATCCGGCGTTCAAACTCATTTCTTTACAATGATAACCTGTGTAGAAGTAGCATAACCCTGAGTAAAGCTTACATTCTTCTTACGATCCTCAGTAACGGAAATACCTGCCACACCTACATCGGCCTTGCCTGAATCAACAGCGCTGATGATCGCATCGAATTCCATATTTTCAATCTCAAGATCAACTCCGAGCTTGTCGCATACGGCTCTCATCATGTCAACATCGATACCGACTATCTGTCCGCCTTCCATGCTCTCGTAAGGAGGAAATTCTGCATTTGTGGCCATGATAAGCTTTCCATTCCTTGCTATCGATGAATCCGCAACATATGAAGCATGATCTGCATCCTCACCTATCCAGTGGGAAACTATCTCGTCAAGCTTGCCTTCGCTCATTAAAGCGGAAATGGCATCGTCAAGCTTCTTTCCGAGTTCGTCGTTTCCCAGCTTATATGCGATCGAATATTCCTCTTCAACAAAAGGAACATCAAGGATCTTTAAATCATCGTTCTTCTTAACAAATTCCTTGGCAGGCTCACGGTCAATGATAACAGCATCGATCTTGCCCTGCTTTAATGCCTGGATGGCATCCGCACCCTTATTGTATGCCTCAACGGTAGCGTTCTCAACATCACCCGCAAAAATATAGCCGGTCGTACCGAGCTGGGTACCGATAACCTTTCCTACAAGGTCATCCGCGCTCTTAATGTCAGATCCACCCGTTTTGGCTCCGGAATCGGATGAACCGCATCCTCCGAGAACCAGTGTCATAACCAGCAATGTGATAATAAATATTTTTTTCATAGTATAAACCTATCCTTTCCGAATCGTTTAAAATAAAACATTATAATTCTACCACTTTATCCTTAAAAATGCAACAAAATATGATAAAGCAAAGCCCCTTAAGACAATCCGAAGATTTTCTTAAGGGACTCAGATATTATAAGGAGATTCTGTTATCAATCACTTGAAAGCTGTCTTGACTTCTTAACGGTGATGTTTACATTGTAGCATTCAAAGATATTGTCAACACGGTTCTTGTCCTTCTGAGAATTTCTTGTAACAGCAGAAACGATCGGAACAATGATAAGCCCTGCTATCATAGCTGCGGCACCTGCAACGATCGGTGAAAGGGAATCAATAAACAGGCTGGCTACGGTAATGCCGACTCCGCTTAAGAAGCTTGCCCATACAGCAGGTCTTGTAACCTTCTTCCAATATAAGCCGTAAAGGAAAGGTGCCAGGAAGGAACCTGCAAGTGCGCCCCACGAAATACCCATCAGCTGTGCGATGGCTGTAGGCGGATCGAGTGCGATAACAACTGAAACTACTACGAAGAAGACGATCATTATCCTCATGATGAGAAGCTGTTTCTTCTGGTCCATATTCTTTATAATATTGTCCTTTAATAAGTCAAGTGTAAGTGTTGAACTTGATGTAAGAACAAGTGCCGAAAGTGTCGACATCGAAGCTGAAAGCACAAGCACTACAACCACACCGATCAGGATGTCTGAAAGTGAATTCTGAAGCATAGCGGGTACGATACCGTCATATGCAACGGCACCGGTCTCAGCATTGATAAAGCTTGCACCCTCGCCGCCGAAAAGTCTTCCGAAGCCGCCCATGAAATATGAGCCGCCGCCGATGATGATAGCAAAGAATGTCGATACGATAGTTCCTGTCTTAATAGATTTCTCATCCTTTATAGCATAGAACTTCTGGACCATCTGAGGAAGTCCCCATGTACCGAGCGAGGTAAGGATAACTACGCTTAAGAGTCCTGAAGGATCCGGTCCGAAGAATGAAGCAAACACACCGGGCTGCTCAGCTGTTTCTGCTGCCTGAACATTTGAAAGAGCTTTGATCGCCTCGGTAAATCCGCCCTGTCCTGCAAGGACACTGGCGATAACTGCTATGATACCGACCAGCATGATCATACCCTGTATAAAGTCATTCATACTTGAAGCCATGTATCCTCCAAGGATTACATAAACTCCTGTAAGTACTGCCATACCGATAACTACTGCTGCATAAGGGATATCAAAGGCAAGTGCAAAAAGCTTTGAAAGTCCGTTGTAAACAGATGCCGTATAAGGGATAAGGAAAACGAAAGCTATTGCTGAAGCGGCAATCTTTAAAGCCTTGCAGTCGTATCTCTTTCCGAAGAAATCCGGCATGGTTGAAGACTTAAGGTGATTTGTCATAACCCTTGTTCTTCTGCCGAGGATTACCCATGCGAGCATGGAACCTATAAGAGCGTTTCCGATACCTATCCATGTGGATGCTATACCGAATTTCCATCCGAACTGTCCTGCATATCCTACAAAGATAACTGCCGAGAAATAGGATGTTCCGAAAGAGAATGCAGCCATCCAAGGACCGACCTTTCTTCCGCCGAGTACGAAATCATCTACTCCGGTTACCTTTTTCTTTGCGCTGACACCTACCAGGATCATTAATGTAAAGAAGATAACCAGTATAAGAATTTTTACTACCATAATACATATCTGCCGCTTATCGGCAGCCTCCTTGTTTTGTGGTTTACTTTAATGGTTTAAAGCGTTGTGCTTTAAAGTGTTAAAGTGATGATATCATCATTTTTCATTTTTGTCAACCATTATTTCAATTTTTCTTGATTTACCTACCTGCCTATGTTATAATAGGTTAAAATCAATCTACAGAAAGGTGCGTTATAATATGATATCAACCAAAGGAAGATACGCCCTGCGTGTAATGATGGATCTGGCTGAGCACAGCGATACTGAATTCGTTACACTGAAAAGCATTGCGGAACGACAGGGCATATCAAAAAAATATCTTGAGATAATAGTAAAGGAGCTGGTCGTCGGAAAGCTTGTAGAGGGCATCAGCGGTAAAGGCGGCGGATACAGGCTGATAAAGAAGCCCGAAGAATACTCTTTGGGCGAAATACTTGAATGTACCGAAGGTCCGTTTGTCACCGTGGCCTGCCTTGCAAAGGATGCCAAGGAATGCCCCAGAGCCTCCGAGTGCCGTACATTACCCGTTTGGGCCGAATATGACAGGATGACACATGAGTTCTTCTATTCAAAAAAACTGACAGACCTTTAAGAAAGGAGCAACAATGGGAACTTTATTTATGAAGCAAAAAGCCCTGTCTATCAGGGAAAACTATGAACTGTACTGCGGAGACGAATTAAAATACATAATCAAGCGCCGCAAGCTTATGGCTAAAATGCCCGTATATGACATTTACAAAGAAGAAGGAACCGTAGGCTCCGTAGAGGTCGTAAGCAAAACCTCGCCTCTTACCTTCAAGATCAGTTTAAACGGTAACGATGAAGGTGAGATAAAATACGAAGAAATTCCGGGTGTCAACAAGCTTGATTATCCTTCAAAAGGGATAACCATTGACGGCAACAGCATTCTCTCCGAATTCGTGATTAAAGATGCCGGCAAAAAAACAATAGGCACCATCAAGAAGAAAATAGTCTCCGTTGGTGATACCTATGATATAACATTTGAAAATGATGCCGATGAGCTGCTCTTCGCGGCACTCGCACTTGTAACCGATGAAACCTTCCACGGGTGATCCGTATCTTACCTAAGATTTATATCTATCTTTATATTCCATAAAAAACTTCGCCATTCATAAAGCTTGGCGAAGTTTTTTATAGCTTTAATTCCAGATTTTCTGCTTTTTCCGCATCATCCAGCATCTTTCCTATGATGCCTGACTGCAGCCTTGCATCAAGTACATCGTCTGCCGATGCCTTATCATACTCAATACGCAGAAGCCTGATTGTCTTATCAAGGTTTTCCGAGATTATATCCAAGCACTCCTTACTGTTAGGGGTGTCTATTCCGTTTTCCTGGATTTTATCGTAAAGCTCCAGTGTTTTCTGCGTTTCGGGCAGATAAAAGAACTTCACCTTAGAAAGGATCGTTCTGTTTCCCGTCTTAATAAGCGCATCGATCAGTTTATTTATCTCTGCGGTCTTATCACAGATTACGGAATCCGTAATGTTACCGGTACTGAGCTTAAGCTCCTGCTCATTTTTTTCGGCCGGCATCTCAGGCTCCGTTGTCAGCCCTAAGGTCGGGATTTCAACGCTCTTCTTTTTCGAGAAGAATTTCTTTATTTTAGAGATATTGAAGATCCCAAGTCCAAGCGATGCGGCAACCCCTATCAAAGCAGCCACGGGGCTAAACGAAAGGGTACAGATAACACCTGTAATACCTGCGGTAAGCATTCCGGCCAGATTGAGCATTACCCCTGAAGATGATCCTGCTTCTGTAATAGTTGCAGTCAGATCTGCTTCCTGTTTCCCCGAAGATGCTGTAATTGCCTCCACGGATGAACGCTTTCTAAAATACTGGTAGATTGCATACTTAAGATATGAATTCTCAAAATCCGTCGTAGAATCATCAAACTTCACATCCTCCACGCACCTGTCACATACCAGAACCGTATCGGATATTGCCGTCCACTCGAGTCCGTGCAGTATAACCTTCTTTCCCTCAGAGAATTCTATATCCTTCTTTTCATCCTTCTCGTATTCGATAACCGGGCGGATCCACAGGGTCGTATCCGAACAGTAAGTTCCGTTCCTGTCCACGGTTCCTTCATCATTTACAAAACCGCATCTCTTCGGTCCCAGCTCCCTGCTGCTCTCTATCCAAAAGCGCCTGTTCGGGTTCGGGAGCACAAATTTATGTTTCTCGTATTCTTCCTCTTTTAATATCCTATACTTCACGTCTCGCGGCGCCCGTCCTTTCTCTCATACATACAGGTTCCGATTCTTTGGTATAAAGATTTTACAATCCAAACAGTTTATATAGGAAGTAACCTGCAATAAGCAACAGGATAAGCACAATTGCCAACGGAATAACCTTCTTCCAGGTATCCGACTTCTCCTTAGGTGCCGCATCAAACGATCCTCTGCTGTAAGGTGAGGAATACGGTGTTGTTTCAAAGGAGCTCTCGGTATTTGTCCTGTACTCATCATAATGGTTGTTCACCGTTGTACTGAACATCTTCGACTTTCCTGTTTCATTTGACTGGCTCTGCTCCCTTTTCTCGCGTACGGTTGCATTATCAAGGCCATATCTTGTCGGAACTATGGTCTGATCCGGTTCAGGCTTAGGGCGCTTCTCGGACATGACAAAAGGCTTTTCAGGCTCTGAGCTAAAACGGTATTGACGTTCCTTCTTATATAAACCGCTGTTCTCCGGAGCCTCGTCAATACTTGGAGGAGCAGGTTCTTCGTTTTTCTCGTCTTCTTGATTTTCCTTGTTTGTAATTTCCTCTATTATTGTACTGCTTTCTTCCTGTATAACCGACTTTTCGGAATTTTCGTCAGTGTTTTTTTCTTCATCAGAACCTTCCTTGACTGTTTCATTATCCTTAGAAGCAGCTTTATCCTTCGTATCTTCATCTTCATTAAGAAACTTCTTAAATTCCTTAAAGGAAGCATTCGGATCAAATGGTTCCTTGCTCTTCTCTGCTTCCTTCTCCTCTTCGGAAACGGGATTATTCTTCAGAAACTGCTCCAGACGTGATACCTTGTCCTTTTTTTGCAGCATCTGAGACTCTGCATAAGCTATACCGCACACCGGACACACCAGGGCGCTGAAGACCTTAACAGCTCCGCAGTTTAAGCATTTATCCTCTTCAGTAGAATACCCCTTGTAAGAATCCTGATTACCCATCTAAAAGCCCCCTTTCACATACTCTTCCCTGACCCAATACTTAAGGTTTATGATAGCATAAAAGACGCATAGCGTCAAGAAATAGAAAAAGGTGTTGCATTTCGTAACGAACTATGCTATTATACCAGTGTCAAGCCACAAACTATTGACGCTATCAGCGTCATTGTTAAAAATTTACACATTTTCATATAAAAAGGATGGACAATGCAGATGGAACATTTGTCATTAAAACTATTATCAGAAACCGTAATAAACAGGAGAAAATCCAAGAAACTCTCCCAGACAGCTCTTGCAAAAGAAACAGGCATCAACCGTTCGATACTTTCACGTTTAGAGCTTATGGACTATACTCCCTCGGTAGATCAGCTGCTCTCGCTCTCATCCGTGCTTGATTTTAAGCTGTCGGATGTCCTTACCGAAGACTCTGTAGAAACCGTAAGAGTAAGTAAAAAGAAAATTGCCGTAGCCGGTACCGGGTATGTGGGACTTTCCCTCGCAGTACTCCTTTCACAGCACAATGATGTAACCGCAGTTGACATAGTCCCTGAAAAAGTAGACAAGCTTAATAACTGGCAGTCCCCCATTCAGGATGACTATATAGAAAAGTTCCTTAAGGAGCACGAGGAACGTAAGCTTTCCCTTAAATCTACAACCGATGCAAAAAAAGCCTACGCTTCAGCAGATTTTATTATCATCGCCGCTCCCACGAACTATGATCCCAAGACAAACTTTTTCGATTGCAGCGCCGTAGAATCGGTACTTTCCGCAATAAAAGACGCTACCGCCAAAGCAAAGAACAAGCCTGCCATCGTCATAAAATCAACCGTCCCGGTCGGCTATACAAAGCATATAAGAGAAAAGACCGGAATGGACAATATCATTTTCAGCCCCGAATTCTTAAGAGAATCCAAAGCGTTGTATGATAACCTCTATCCCAGCCGTATTATAGTCGGAAGCGATGAGAAAAACCGTAAGGCCGCCGAAACCTTTGCCGATCTCTTAAAGCAGGGCGCGATAAAGACTTCCGTTCCCATCTTGTTTATGGAAACCACCGAAGCCGAAGCCACAAAGCTTTTTGTAAACACCTATCTGGCACTCCGCGTTTCCTACTTTAATGAATTGGATACTTATGCCGAGGTCAAAAACCTAAATACCGCCTCCATCATAAAGGGCATATGCCTTGACCCCAGAGTCGGTGACTATTACAATAACCCTTCCTTCGGTTACGGCGGATACTGTCTGCCTAAGGATACAAAACAGCTCCTGGCAAATTATCAAGATGTGCCCGAAAACCTTATCCAGGCGATTGTAGAATCCAACCGTACAAGAAAGGATTTTATTGCCGACCGAGTATTGGAAATAGCGGGAAGTTATACCGCATCGGCAGGATATAACTCAACTCAGGAGAAAAAACAGAAAGAGATAGTTGTAGGTGTATACCGACTTACCATGAAGAGTAACTCCGATAATTTCCGTCAGTCTTCCATCCAAGGTGTTATGAAGAGGATAAAAGCAAAAGGCGCCACAGTAGTAATCTATGAACCCACACTCGAAAACGGGACCACCTTCTTCGGTTCACTGGTTGTCAATGATATAAAGAAGTTTAAAAGGATGTGCGGATGCATAATCGCCAACCGCTATGACACAATACTGGATGACGTCAAGGACAAGGTTTATACCAGAGACCTTTTCCAAAGAGACTAATTTCAAAGAAACTAAAAGAAGGACAATAATAATGAATAAAATAGATTTGAACAACAAAACAATATTAGTTACAGGCTGTCCCGGCTTTATCGGTGCCAATCTTGTAATACGTCTTTTGGACGAACTTAAGGGAGGTACCATCGTCTCCCTTGATAACATGAACGATTATTATGACCCCGTCTTAAAAGAGTATCGTCTTGGACTCGTAGAGAAGGCAGCCGAAAAAGCAAGCGTTTCCCATAGCTTCGTTAAGGGCTCCATAGGGGACAAAGCGTTAATAGATGGACTTTTTGAAGAATACCATTTTGATGCGGTAGTTAATCTTGCAGCGCAAGCGGGCGTTCGTTATTCGATCGACCACCCCGATGTATATATCGAGTCCAATATCATTGGCTTTTACAACATCTTGGAAGCCTGTAGGAACCATCCCGTAGAACATTTAGTATATGCAAGCTCCAGTTCGGTTTACGGCGGAAACAAAAAGGTTCCTTTCGCTACCGAAGACAAGGTGGATAATCCGGTATCACTATATGCCGCAACAAAAAAAAGCAATGAGCTCCTCGCCCATGCTTACAGCAAACTTTATAATATTCCTTCTACAGGACTTCGCTTCTTTACCGTTTACGGACCAGCGGGCCGACCTGACATGTTCTATTTCAGCGCAACCCAGAAACTGGTAAAGGGCGAAACAATTAAAATCTTCAATTATGGAAATATGAAGAGGGACTTCACCTATATAGACGACATCGTTGAAGGAGTACTACGTGTAATGCAGGGCGCCCCCGAGAAAAAGAATGGCGAAGATGGTCTGCCCATTCCGCCTTATGCGGTATACAACATCGGCGGAGGACAACCGGAAAACCTTCTAGACTATATTAGCACCCTTCAAGAGGAACTTGTCAATGCGGGAGTCCTCCCCAAGGACTACGATTTTGAAGCGCATCGTGAGCTTGTCGGAATGCAGCCCGGAGATGTCCCCATCACTTACGCTGACTCTTCAGCGCTTGAGCGTGATTATGGATTTACTCCTAAGATAACTATACGTGATGGTCTTAGAAAATTCTGTATGTGGTTCAAGGAATACTATTGTTCGTAATGCTCATAGCGCTAAACAAGCTTTACCACAAACTGTGCAAGAGCCATTATACATATCACCGTGCGATATTATAAAGTTTTTTATTGCCATTTTTACATGCTGATATAGTCAATGTCACCTCGAAAACGCTTTCAGCGTTTCCTCGGTAACAAAATGATGCTACGCATCTCATTTCAGTCGGGGCTTGTACTCCGACTGAAACAAAGATCTCCCCCCACCTTCGCTACGCTATGAGGTGGGGGATATCTTTTATTTTGTTATAAACCTGTATATTTCAATAATGCTTCGTTAGATGTAACCTTATTACCATCCTTATCCGTAATTACACATCTGAGGCTCATTCCGTCCCTATATACAGCATATGCTACGGTAATGTCAGCCTTAATCTTGCTGCCCCAGGTTGTCCCAGTCGGCATAAGAAACCGCCGGAGATTCCTCTCAGGCAGCTTCATTCAATTCTCTGCTTTTAAGCCATTCACTCCATGAAACTTCATAATTACCTATATGGTTTTCCTGAACATATTCATAAAACAGCCTGACCATTTTATTCCTTTCGGCATACTTTAAGGCTTTGTAACTGTTAGACTGCTCAGTATAGAAAAGGTAGGCACTTCCGGTCATTGCCTGACGGATAACTATATCTTCCAATGAAACATCAGGATTCTTCATCATATCATAAATACACATCAAAGCTCCCGTGCGCCCATGCCCTGCCTGGCAATGGAAATGAAGCCAGACATGATCCATATCCAGTCCTTTTACGAAATCAATAAAAGTATCCAGCAATTCCACATCCGGCCAGCCGTGATCAACAGCAGTCAGACGAAGGTATCCGAATCCTTCGCTTTCAACCAGTTCCTGTTCCGAAATAAGGTTCTCCACCAAAACCGTTTCGGATTTACCCTTATCTTCCCCCGACAATGCATAGACCTCAATGGATTTACCGCGGATGGAATCAAAAAGCATTTTCTCATTTGTTAATATTTCTTCTTTGGACTTGCCATCGTTTATCATATTTTCAAAACCGTAAAGCGATACAGCCCTGCCATTTATAATAGCATGATCTTCGCCGCGAAGATCTATTACATACACCGGATCTCCATCTGCATATGAGCGAAGAGTATTAGCAAAATCATGAAACTGTTGTTCCGAAAACTGCGTACTTCCGGAGATGTTGAGGGTATCCATTCCCTTAGTTGACGGTACATAATCAGGATCAACCATATATATTTCATCAAGAGCTTTAAAACTGTAACTTCCTTCGGTTAAGAAACGTACATTTTCCAGGCTTTTTTGCCATGCGTTAAAATCATCCCTGTCAATACGCCACATGGGTTTAAAACTCAACTTAGCCGGATCCGAAACCAGACTTTTCCCCGTCGAGCCATCCGTTACTTTACACCTTACACTCATCCCTATCCTATTCGATGCAAAAGCAACGCTTATTGACGGAGTAGTTTTAGTGAGCCAGTCCGTCCATGTACTTTGTCCTTCCTCCCTATACTGCCATAAGTACTTGAGATTCCTGCCCTCTGCTTCCACACTAAAATAAGCCAGAGAAAATTGATTCACCGAAGAGTCCGAAGGCTGTTTCACGATTGCAAAACTATTTTTATAGGTAAGCATAACTGATTTCGAAAAAAGCCTTCTGCCTGCGGAATCCGTCACAATGCATCTTAATTTCATTTTGTTCCTTTGCGGAGTATATGCAACACTTATCGACGCCTTTGTTTTTGTATTCCAGTCGGTCCAGTCAGTCTGCCCATCTTCCTTTTTCTGCCATAAATACTTTAATCCTTTTCCTTCAGCCTTCACTTCAAAGTAAGCCAGTTCTCCCTCTTCTACCGTTGTATCGGCCGGCTGTTTCGTTATCTTTATAAAACCATCAGCCGATTCATTTATACCGGCAATATTGTATGCAGCACGCGAAATGCCAAGTACAGCAGAGTCAAATTTATCTGCATTTTCAGGGATGTCATATAGTTTTTCGGGATTGTCGGTTATACAGGTATATTGTAAGTTTTCGACTGTAACATTTCCGAACAGATCAATGCTTATTGCTGCTGACGCGTAGCCCGTAGCACTTAAATTGGCCTGAATATATGGTACCCCGCTTTTGGAAATGCCATAAACCCCTTTATGGCTATGCCCACCAACAACGAGCTGAACTTCATCAGGATCCAATCTCATGGCTGTCAAAGCAGAATCCGAATGTGTCAGCAGAACAGTAGCATCGGGGTTCTCAAGCATATTTATTTCTTTAATACGCCGGGAAAGGTTATCCAAATTACTATCAACCTTATACAGATTGGAATTTACCTCCCGACTTAGTTCATAATCGACATATCCTATTATAGCTATACGAAAACCCGCCTTTTCAACTATCACATAATCTTTAGTAAATCCCACCCGTTCATTTGTTCCCGAATAGTACAGATTCGAAGCTATTACAGGTATGGATGGATCACCTTCATATTCACCAATACTGTAAGCCGGGACAGTAGCGTCAGAATCCGCTCCATACTCCGTTATCTCCCATCTAAATTCACGGTTTCCAACAGTAACTGCATCATATTTCATTTTATCAAGTGCCGCCCTCATTGCAGAACCTTTAAGAATACCCGACACCTTGTCACCATAATAAATATCTCCGCCGTCAACCAATAAAACATCATCATATTTTGCATCGTTTCTGGCCTTGTCAACTATTTTGGCAATATATGCAAGCCTATACTCAACTGTATCCTCGTTTCCATCAGAGGATTCAAACAGACATCCGTGCAGATCACTTGTCTCAAAAACAGCAATCTTCGTGGGGCTGCCATCTGTATAGTACAGTACTGCATTCCCGGAATAAACCTCACAACCGTTTGTATTCGTAACCTTGCATCTAAGCTGCATTCCGTTCCTGTATGGTGCATATGCCACACATATCTTTGGTGTAGTCTTCGTAGGCCAATCGCTCCACTCAGAAGCCCCAACTTCCTTTTTCTGCCATAGATATTTTAGATTGTTTCCCTTTGCTTCTACCTCAAAATATGCCAATTGGTTTACTGAAGCATAATATGAAACAGGCTGTTTCGAAATATTTATAGTATCATACTTAAGTTCAGCCTCATCCGATATTACCTGTTTTCCATTCTTATCAGTTATGATACACCGTAATTTCATTCCATCCCTGCTTGCAAGATAGGCTATGGTAATATCAGGTTTGGTTTTTGTATCCCAATTACTCCAAGCAGACGAACCTGCTTCTTTTTTTTGCCAAAGATACTTAAGTCCCATACCACTGGCTTTGACAGAAAAATTAGCTATCATCCCCTCGGGTACTGTGGAAGCCTGTGGTTGAACATTTATGATTATCGGGTCATCATAACGAAGAACAACTTCATTCGTTATAATGCTTTGTCCTCTGTTATCCGTTACAATACACCTTAAATTCATTCCATCACGATAGCTCGCATATGCCACAGTAATAGCCGCTGTAGTTTTGCTGTTCCAATCACTCCATTCGGCTTTTCCGACTTCCTTTTTCTGCCATAAGTATTTGAGATTCTTTCCTTTGGCTTTTACTTCAAAGTATGCAAGTTTATTTCTTTCTACCGTAACATTTACCGGTTGTTTTATAATAACAATACCGTCAGCATTGCCTGCAGATATCAGATTGGTCGGCATTATCCCAAGACAACCCATCATTATCACTATACTCAAAATAATGCAAATAATCTTTTTCATGCAATGCCTCCAAGAAACAAGTTTGACCGCTACAAGATACCCTTATTCGTTTTGTAAAATGGTACTATGCCTTTATTTATTTGTCAAGTATAAGATGTTATAACACAAGAGCCGCCTGGAATCTCTCTCCGGCGGCTCATATTCTCTTAACTTTTCTGTTTCTTTTTAGTTGTAGTTCAATGTAACTACATTCGTTGTAACTGTCTGACCCGATGCATCGGTTATCACGCACCTTAAGCTCATTCCATCCCTGTATGCCGCATAGGCTACGGTTATATCTGCCTTAGTCTTGCTGCCCCAGGTTGTCCAGTCTGCGTCACCTGCATTTTTGTACTGCCACTGATACTTAAGCCCCTTACCGGTTGCCTTAACACTGAAACTTGCAACCGTATTTTTGTCAACTATAACGCTTACCGGCTGCTTAGTGATAGCTAAAGGCTTCTCATAAGTAAGTACAGCTGCGTTTGAAGTTACCTTCTTGCCGTTTGCATCAGTTACCACGCATCTGAAGCTCATGCCATCCCTGTAGTCTGCGTATGCTACGCTGATCTTTGCGGTCTTCTTGCTGGTCCAGTCGGTCCAGGTACTGCTTCCTGCCGCCTTGTACTGCCACAGGTAGCTTAGTCCCTTGCCTGTTGCCTTTACCTCAAAGCTTGCCAACGCTCCGCTGTTAACAGTGGTGTTAGCAGGATTTAAAGTGATTGCAAGAGGAATATTATAGGTAAGTGTTGCTGCGTTTGATGTAACCTTCTTGCCGTTTGCATCGGTCACTACACACCTGAAGCTCATGCCGTCCCTGTAATCTGCGTATGCTACGCTGATTTTTGCTGTCTTCTTGCTGGTCCAGTCGGTCCAAGTGCTGCTTCCTGCTGCCTTGTACTGCCACAGGTAACGCAGTCCCTTGCCTGTTGCCTTTACTTCGAAGTTTGCAAGTTCGCCGCCGTTTACAGTAGTACTTGCAGGCTGGGCAGTGATGGCAAGTGGAATATTATAGGTAAGGGTTGCAGCATTTGAAGTTACCTTCTTACCATTCTCATCCGTTACTACACACCTGAAGCTCATGCCATCCCTGTATGCAGCGTAAGCTACGGAAATGCTTGCAGTTTTCTTGGTAGTCCAGTCCGTCCACTCTGTTTTTCCCGCTTCCTTGTACTGCCACAGATATTTAAGTCCCTTACCGGTTGCCTTTACCTCGAAGCTTGCTATCTCACCGCTATTTACAGTAATATTTGCAGGCTGAGCGGTAATTGCAAGCGGTACATTATAGGTAAGGGTTGCTACGTTTGATGTAACCTTGTTGTTTGAAGCATCGGTCACTACACACCTAAAGCTCATTCCATCCCTGAAGGAAGCGTATGCTACACTGATCTTTGCCGTAGTTTTGCTGGTCCAGTCGGTCCAAGTATTCTTCCCGGCTTCTTTGTACTGCCACAGATATTTAAGTCCCTTACCGGTTGCCTTTACCTCAAAGCTTGCTATCTCACCGCTGTTTACAGTAACATTCGCAGGCTGAGAAGTGATAGCGAGCTTTATATTGTCATATACTATTTGGGTTTCAGGGACACACAACATAACACGTTCGACACCATCAACATTCAACAAATACTCAGTACAGTCATCAAATTCTGTCTTTTTTCCAGATTTATATGTTGCTACGAGTTTTTCATTATTGCTGATGTCAAGAGTTGAAATATCAGTATTATGTACATAGATTTTCCACAAACCAGGACAATTACTGAGATCCAGATCGGTAATATGATCACCATCAAGATACAACTCTTCCAAAGCCTTACATTTGCTGATATCCAGGCTCGTTATAAGGTTTCCTCCGCATGATAGTCTTTCCAGCTTGGGTAACCTGGTTACATACAGGTTCTTCAATTTATTGTTCCAGCAATAAAGTTCCTTGAGGTTTGTACATTTACTAAGTTCTATACTTGTTACCTGATTACTATCAAATCTCAAACTTTCAAGCAATATATTATTAGTTACATCCAATGTCTTAATCTTGTTGCCATTACATGCCAGTCTTATCAGCCCTGTACACTTGCTTACATCTATGCTCGAAAACTGGTTATCATTTAAAGCCAGTTCTCTCAGCAGAGTGTTCCTGCTGATATCCAACTGAGTCAGCTGGTTTTCATCACAATACAGAAGCCAGAGTTCGGTATTCTTAGTTACATCCAGATTTTTAAGCTGATTTCCCTGGCAGTGAAGCTGTTGCAGCTTCAAATTCTTGCTAAGATCCAAACTGGTAAGCTGGTTATATCCACAGGAAAGCCTATTAAGGTTAGGACATTTGGTTACATCAACAGTTTTAATCTTGTTATCCCATATGCCCAGGTTTAAAAGGTTTGGACAATTGGTCACATCTATACTTGTAACCTGATTGTGATCAAAGGTAAGCGCCGTTAACAAAGTATTGTTACCAACATTCAGTTGTGTCAACTTATTATCATCACACAACAATATTTCAAGAGCCTTGTTTTTGCTGACATCCAAAGAAGAAAGCTGATTATTTCTCAAATTTAAAGATTTCAAAGCCGGACTATTACTGATATTCAGATACGATATCTGATTATTCTCACATTGAAGATTCGTCAAAGCAGTATCTTTACTTAAGTCCAATGAAACAATCTGGTTATTCTCACAATTCAGATATTCTATAGCAGTACATTTGCTTATATTTAAACTGGCGAGCTGATTTTTGTCGCAATCCACCCATGTAAGTGCGGTATTATTACTTAAATCCAAACTAGTTAGCAAGTTATGATTACATGCCAGCTGGGTTAAGGCGGTATTATTCTTTAGATTTAGAGATGTCAACTCATTACCACCACAACCAAGATGCGTTAGAAGAGTATTTTTACTCACATCCAAGCTGGTAAGCTTATTAGAACTACAGTATAGATTTTCCAAAGCTGTATTTTTACTTATGTCAAGGATTGTAATCTTATTACTATTACAATCCAAAGCCATTAAATTCGTATTTTTAGTAACATCCAGTTTTTCAATCAAGTTATCCGTACATGAAAAATAATATAGCTTTGTATTCCTACCTACATCCAAACTTGTCAAATTATTCTCACTACAAATTAACGATGACAGTTCAAGATTCTTACTCAAATCCAAACTTGTTATCTGATTACCGCTACAATTCAATTCTTTCAGCGCCTGATTATTGCCCAAATTCAAGCTTGTAAGTTTATTTTCTGAACATACCAATGATTTAAGATTTGGATTTTTACTCACATCCAAACTTGAAAGTTCATTATCCCAGCAATAAAATTCTACCAAATGAGAATTTTTACTTACATCTATACTAGTCAGCAAATTCTTGCCACAGCTTAAGGATTCCAACCAATCATTTTTACTTACATCAAGCTTTGTAAGTAGATTATCCGGACAATATAAAGAATATAAATAGGTATTCTTACTTACATCTATACTGGTAAGCTGATTCCCGCCACATTCCAATTTTCTTAAGTATGTAAAAAATTCAATTCCCTTAAGGTTACTTATTCCATATTGGTATACATTGATATTCTCTACCGCCCACATCTCGGATTCCGAAAGCTTCCCATTTTTATCAGTGTCCACATTTTGAGAAATGTACTCTCTAAAAACTGGATCCGGGAAGTTGGTCGCATTGACAGCTACCTCCCCTCCATCTGCCTTTGAACCATTCGAAGGCAATACCAACAATAATGCAAGGCAAAGAAATATGCCTGCCATGCCTTTAAAAACTGATTTTTGCATATATAATCCTCCCTTTTAGTTGTGTTGCGACAAATAAAATCGCATAATTAGGATATCACAAACAAGTAATTATTACAACCATTTTTCATACACTACCTCTTATATGTACTTGAAATTATATATTATCGGCCCATTTGTAGGTCAAGTCGGAAACGACATTTTTATCTATTAAACAACAAAATTACGCCGGTGAAGTAATCTCATTACCTCACCGACGCATTTACAACTGCTTTTTTCATGCATTTAATCATTTACACAAGGGAAAGACTCCTGTGCCATATAAGCACACAGGAGTCTTTTATTTTTGGTATAAACCTTCTTATTGGTTCTACGATTTTATTTATAGTTCAGCTTAACCACATTGCTTGTGAGCTTCTGGCCCGATGCATCGGTTATAATGCACCTTAAACTCATTCCGTTCCTGTATACTGCATATGCTACTGTAATGTCCGCAGTAGTCTTGCTGCCCCAGGTTGTCCAGTCAGAATCCCCTGCATTCTTGTACTGCCACTGGTACTTGAGTCCATTGCCCGTTGCCTTTACGCCAAAGCTCGCTATCATATTTTTATCTACTGTAGCACTTACAGGCTGCTGGGTAATAGCAAATGGCTTCTCATAGGTAAGTACTGCGGCATTAGACGTTACCTTCTTACCGGAAGCATCCGTTACTGCACATCTGAAACTCATTCCATCCCTATATGCTGCATATGCCACACTGATCTTTGCTGTGGTCTTGGTGGTCCAGTCAGTCCATGTGCTGCTTCCTGCTGCCTTATACTGCCACAGGTACTTAAGTCCCTTACCGCTCGCCTTTACCTCAAAGTATGCCAGCTCGCCACTGTTTACGGTAGTATTTGCAGGCTGAGTAGTGATGGTAAGTGGATTATTATATGTAAGAGTTGCTGCGTTTGAGGTAACCTTCTTGCCCGAAGCATCGGTCACTACACACCTGAAGCTCATTCCGTCCCTGTAGGAAGCGTAAGCTACGCTTATCTTCGCTGTAGTCTTGCTGGTCCAGTCAGTCCATGTGCTGCTTCCTGCTGCCTTATACTGCCATAAGTACTTAAGTCCCTTACCGGCAGCCTTTACCTCAAAGTATGCCAGCTCACCATTGTTTACGGCAGTATTTGCAGGCTGAGTGGTGATGGCAAGTGAATTTTCATAAGTAAGTGTTGCCGCATTGGATGTAGCCTTTTTACCGTTTGCATCCGTTATCACACACCTAAAGCTCATTCCATCCCTGTAGGAAGCATATGCAACGCTGATTTCAGCTGTTTTCTTTGAAGTCCAGTCAGTCCAGGTAGTCTTTCCTTTCTCCTTGTACTGCCATAAGTAACTATGTCCGGTTCCTGTAGCCTTTACACTAAAGTTTGCAAGGGCATTTGCGGCTACTGTCGTATCCTTAGGCTGAACAGTAATGACAATGCCGGAACCGCTGCTTTCATAGGTAAGAACTACCTCATCTGAAAATACGATGTTTCCTTCTGTATCCGTTATCCTGCATCTCAGACTCATCCCATTCCTGTATGCAGCATACGCAACGCTGATATCAGCAGTAGTTTTGGTTGTCCAGTCAGTCCACGAAGTCTTTCCTTTCTCCTTGTACTGCCATAGATACTTAAGGCCAACACCCTCTGCCTTTACGCTAAATGATGCAGCTTCATTTTCATTGACTATAGCATTAGAAGGCTGCTGGGTAATCCTTAAAGAATTTTCCTTAATATATGACAGTTTTACAGGAGTTGTAACTACTTCTTCTCCATTCTGGTCAGTGATCCTGCATCTAAGATACATCCCATCCCTTTCCGGGGAATATGCCACACTGATCTTGCTGGTGTTCTTTGATGTCCAGTCAATCCATGATCCACCATTTGCGGGGCAATACTGCCACAAATACTTAAGACCTGTCCCATTAGCTTTTACCTCAAAGGATGCAGGTCCGTTCTCCGAAACGGTCACTGATTCAGGCTGTGAGGTAATATAAATATTATCCGACTTATCATTTAATACTATATCACAGTCTATAGATGACATTCTGCTAGAAGTACACATATAATAACTGTTAATACTCCAGTTAGCCCTATATTCATCACTTGATGTAGTATAGCCGGGAATCAAAGACCAATTGTTTGACCTAAGCATCTTTCTGAGTAAAACATTTCCTGAAAAATCCAGGCTAACGATATTGTTTTGAAGATTTTCAATAGTACTCAATCTGCTGCATTTTGTTATATCAAGCGACTTAATGTTAGTATTGCCGGAACAGCTTATTCTTTCCAACAAAGGTACATCGCTCAGATCAAGATTTGTGATGTAGCAATTTAATGCAAGATTTCTTATTACTCTGTTTTTGCTCAGATCAAGTTCAGTAACAGGACCTGCAACTTGAAGCGATCTACAGCTGGGAATATATTCCAAACCCTTTAACGATGTTACAACCTCTGTAGGATATTGTCCAAGGTAAGGTCCATCTTTAATCATTTCTGATTTTGATAAAAATCCATCCCTGTCTTGATCAAGCCAGCTGCTAACCAGCTTCTCTCTAAAATTATCATCAGGGAAATTGGTTGAATCAATCTTTATAGGAACATAATTATCAACAACCGTTATCTCCGGATAAGCTAAAGAAACATCAGGACCATACAGCAAAGCATTTGTAACATCCAGATTTTTTATTTCGTTTCCGCCAATAGCGATACTTCTCAGATATCTGTTGTTGCTCAGATCAAGAGAATTAATAGAATTGCCACCAACATTGAGTTCCTCCAGCAGCTCATTCTTGCTGACATCCAGTTTTGTAAGCGAATTTTCCTGGCAGCTAAGTATGTTAAGCAAAGGATTCTTACTGACATTTAATGAAGTGATCAGATTCCGATCGCACTTTAATACCACAAGCTTTTGATTATTCTCTACATTAAGCGATCCTATAGTATTTTCTCTGCAGTCAAGATAATCCAGCCACAGGTTTTTGCTGACATCCAGCTTATCAAGCTGATTGCTATAACAGATCAATTTCACAAGCTCCTTCTGATTACTAGTGTCAAGAGATCCTATCCAGTTCTCGCTACAGTCAACATAAACAAGCTTCGGATTATGGGAAATATCAAGTGTACTTACCATGTTTTCGCAGCAATCAAGTTCTTCAAGCAGGGTATTCTGGCTTAAATCAAGGTTATAGAAATTCGCATTTGCCCTGATATTCAAGCATTTTAAATTTTTGAATACTGTAAAATCAATATCAGAATAATCCAAATGATTGTTTGCACATGACAAAAACTCTAGATTCTTACAGTTAGAAAGTTTAATAACTTCCAAAGTATTATTAGAGCAATTCAAGGTTTTAAGTGCGGTATTATTGTTCAAATTCAAATCAAATAAACCATTATATGAACAGCTAAGACTTGTAAGCTTCGTATTATTACTTAAAATGAGTTCCGTTAAATCATTGTTTGTACAGTTAAGGTTTGTCAACTTGGTGTTATTAGCAACATTCAGCTCAGTTAATCCATTTTTAGAACAGTCAAGCACTGTTAGATTGGTATTTTTACTTACATCCAAGGTAGACAGATTGTTATTATTACATACAAGAACCTCAAGATTACGGTTGGTACTAAGATTCAAATCCTTAATTCCTGTTTCTGACAAAGATAGTATTTTTAAAGAACTGCAACCTGTCAAATCAATACTATTCAATTTACCATGTACATAAACCGACTCCAAAGAAGTACATCCACTTAAATCTAAATCGCTAACGTTATAAATATGCACTTGAACAGTTTTCAAGTTTTTAAATATACTAAGTCCTTTAGTGTTTATTATATTAACATCTCCTTCGGGAAGACGCCCTAATATCAACATATTAGTTGTACTTGTTATCTCTTCCGCTGACAGCTTCCCATCCTTATCTTTGTCATAAAAAAATTTAATAACAGCCCTAAACCCATCATCCGGGAAATTCGTCTCATTAATCTCCACATCATCAGCTGCAGATGCGCTGACAACAGGCATTTTAATGCAACAGGTTAGGACAAATACTGCCAAAAGCAACGCACTACAAAGTCTCCGTTTCGTATTCATACGCAATATCCTCCCTATTAAAATATAAAAAAGGTTTTATTTCCAGTATATTATAGCAAGAAATAAAACCTTTCGCAACAGTTTTTGCCTTATTGCATTAGCCAAGTATTAAATTCTAAGATCTGTAAAAATGTATCCTGACGATTATCTGATTATTTATATTTTAATGTAACCACACTTGTTGTAACCCTCTGGCCTGATGCATCAGTTATCACGCATCTTAAGCTCATTCCATCCCTGTATGTAGCATAGGCTACTGTAATGTCCGCTTTAGTCTTGCTGCTCCAGGTTGTCCAGCTTGTATCTCCTGCGTTCTTATACTTCCACTGGTACTTAAGTCCCTTACCGGTTGCCTTTACACTGAAACTTGCAAGTGTTCCCTTGTTCACTGTTACGCTTACAGGCTGCTTGGTAATCTCTAAGGGTACGGAATAGGTAAGCACTGCTACATTAGAAGTTACCTTCTTATTGGATGCATCAGTCACTATACACCTGAAGCTCATTCCGTCCCTGTAAGAAGCATATGCCACGCTTATCTTTGCTGTAGTCTTGCTGGTCCAGTCGGTCCAGGTACTGCTTCCTGCTGCCTTGTACTGCCATAAGTACTTAAGTCCCTTACCGCTCGCCTTTACCTCAAAGTATGCAAGCTCGCCGCTGTTTACGGTTGTATTTGCAGGCTGGGTGGTGATGATAAGCGGATTGTTATAGGTAAGAGTTGCTGCATTTGAAGTAACCTTCTTGCCGTTTGCATCGGTCACTACACACCTGAAGCTCATTCCGTCCCTATAGGAAGCGTATGCTACGCTTATTTTCGCTGTAGTCTTACTTGTCCAGTCGGTCCAGTTGCTGCTTCCTGCTGCCTTGTACTGCCACAGATACTTCAGTCCCTTGCCGCTCGCTTTGACTTCAAAGCTTGCAAGCTCACCAGCATTTACAGTGGAGTTTGCAGGGTGGGCAGTAATGGCAAATGGAGTATTATAGGTAAGTGTTGCAGCGTTTGAAATCACCTTGCTGCCACTCGCATCCGTTACAACGCACCTGAAGCTCATACCATCCCTGTATGCTGCGTAAGCTACGGAAATACTTGCGGTCTTCTTGTTGGTCCAGTCAGTCCAGGTCGTCTTTCCTTTTTCTTTATACTGCCATAGGTACTCAAGCCCTGTGCCAGACGCTTTTACATTGAAATAAGCAAGATTCCCTGTCGTTACAGTAGTACTCTCCGGCTGTTTGCTGATAATAATCTCGCTAAATTCCTGCAGGTCATCCGGGTCTGATAACGATACCGTCCATGCAATATCCTTTATCGTACCGCCGGTCGAATTAGAAGAAGTAAGCATAAGATATACCAAATTATCTCCCGGCTTAAGCATCTGACTTGTGTTCTGGATACTAAAGCTTCCTCCGGAATAATTCTGTGACATTACACTTAAGATATCATCAAGCTTTTCTTTTATTTCTGAAGCTGTAATGCTATTTACTCTGAGTGTATTCCAGTCCACTCCTACATATGCATTGCAGGCTATATAGTCACCTGACAGCCATGAATCCAGATTCTCATAGCCAAGTGTAAGCTTTTTCGTCCCTTCTTCAAAAATTACATTCAGATTGTTTTTGGGAATTTCAATAACCTGATAGTAATCTCCGGTTACTCCCGTAAAACCTTCCTTTAGTCCGGAAAATGAAGAAAATTCTCCGGAAATGCAGATCCATTTTTCAGTTCCGTACATAAAAGCTCCAAGTCCGACATACTTGTTTCTTGGATTGATCATGCTGGTATAATGTCCCGTAACGGCAGTGGAATCCTGATTCACCCAGGCAGTCTTCTCGCCGTACCACTGGTTTACTCCATATACCATATTACCGTTATAGTTCCACGCAAGAACCTCGCCCCAACTTTGGGTACCATTATAGCTTACGCTAAAACAGCTTTTACCATTCGGGCGGGTATGGTCCCAGAACACATCAGCTTCAGCAGCTCTGGTCTGTGCTATCAATTCAAGGTCGGAGGACCACTTGATCGGTACATAGTCGCTTTCCGTAAGCGGTTGACCTGTCGAAGGATTTAAAACACCTTCCTTACATGCTTCAAGTCTTATCTCATTTATCCTGTCTAAAGCCTTCTGTCTTTCATCAGTTCTATAAGTTCCTTTAAAAACGACGAGTATTCCATTATTTATTGGATTTTCATCAGAACTTTCACGCGTCTTCGCCTGAAGACTTCTTTCCGGCAGAAATGCTATGATCATAGCCGCCAGTAAAGCAATAAACATAAAATTCCTTATCAGATTCCTATGTGTTCTCATTCATCTACTCCTCCACATATAATATGTATTGACCTCTCACATTCGTTCGGCGACATTTCGGTTGGAACATTATATGATCATAACTTCGTCATGATGGTTCCTCCCTCGCAAACAATATGTTTAATATTTATTATACCACCCATCCCAAAAATCGGTCAAGGCAAAACCTTCATTTTTAGTATATTTTAATACCTTTCTAGCAACAATCCAAACTAAAAAACCGCCGGGGATTTCTCCCCGGCGGCTTCGTTCTTTCATAAGATTTTTACATTTCTTTTATGTAATGTAAAGTTACTGTATCAGTTTCTGCGGTATTGGAACTTGAATCGGTCACTATACACCTAAGACTCATTCCGTCCCTGTAGGAAGCATATGCAACGTTGATCTTAGCCGTCGTCTTGCTTGTCCAAGTGATCCAGGTATCTTCCCCTGCCAGCTTGTACTGCCACTGGTACTTAAGACCTGTTCCGCTTGCCTTTACTTCGAAGTATGCAAGTTCACCCTTGTCTACTACAGCATTCACAGGCTGTGTTGTGATTGATACTCCTGAACCGCTGCCGTTTCCATAGGTAAGAACCGCTTCACCGGATGTCACGGTATTTCCATCCTTATCGGTTATCTTACATCTGAGAGACATTCCGTTCCTGGACTTGGAATATGCCACACTGATAGTTGCTGTAGTTTTTGTAGTCCAGTCGGTCCACTCAGTCTTTCCTTTCTCCTTATACTGCCATAAGTACTTGAGACCGTTTCCGGTTGCATTTACGCTAAAGTATGCAAGTGTATTCTCAGGCACAGTAGTATTTTGGGGCTGAGTCGTGATAGTGATGGCTGAGGTGCTTCCGTTTCCATATGTAAGTACTGCCGCATTTGATGTTGCAGTGTTTCCATCCTTGTCTGTTATCTTACATCTGAGAGACATTCCGTTCCTGGACTTGGAATATGCCACGCTGATGTCTGCCTTGGTCTTAGTAGTCCAGTCGGTCCACTCGGTCTTTCCTTTCTCCTTGTACTGCCATAAGTACTTGAGACCGCTTCCGCTTGCATTTACGCTGAAGTATGCAAGTGTGTTCTCAGGTACTGTAGTATCCTGAGGCTGAGTGGTGATTGTGATGGCTGATGCATTTCCGTTTCCATATGTAAGTACTGCTGCATTTGTTGTTGCAGTGTTTCCATCCTTGTCTGTTATCTTACATCTGAGAGACATTCCGTTCCTGGACTTGGAATATGCCACGCTGATGTCTGCCTTGGTCTTAGTAGTCCAATCGGTCCACTCGGTCTTTCCCTTTTCCTTGTACTGCCATAAGTACTTGAGACCGCTTCCGCTTGCATTTACGCTGAAGTATGCAAGTGTGTTCTCCGGTACCGTAGTATCCTGAGGCTGGGTGGTGATCGTGATAGCTGGTGAGTTTCCGCTTTCATAAGTAAGAACCGCTTCATCAGATGTCACGGTATTTCCATCCTTATCGGTTATCTTACATCTGAGAGCCATTCCATTCCTGGACTTTGAATATGCCACACTGATAGTTGCTGTAGTTTTTGTAGTCCAGTCGGTCCACTCGGTCTTTCCTTTTTCCTTATACTGCCATAAATACTTGAGACCGTTTCCGGTTGCACTTACGCCAAAGTATGCAAGTGTATTTTCAGGTACTGTGGAATTCTGAGGCTGTGCTGTGATCTTAATGGTTTCTGCAGGTCTTTGGGTATATTCAAGAACTGCTTCATCTGAAATTATGAAACCGCCTTCTGCATCAGTTACTGTACATCTAAGGCTCATTCCATTTCTTTCCTTTGAATATGCCACACTGATTTTGGCAGTCTTCTTAGATGTCCACTTTACCCAGGCATCAGTTCCTGCATACTTATATTCCCAGCTGTAGGAAAGGTTGCCGGTACTCGCCTTTACCTCAAAATATGCCAGCTCGTTCTCATATACAGTGGCATTCTGAGGCTGTTCTGTAATGGTAAATGTCGGATTGTTGGTAAGCTTATCTATCTTTTCCGTTTCAACATGATTAGGATTATGCTTGCAAACCCTCTGTCTCTCACCTTCAGATGTAACTGTAGGCGGAACTGTGACTACCCATTCACCCCATTCATGCGCATCAGGATCAATAGGGATTTCTACTTCTTCATACTGTGTTTCAAATGCCGTGTTTGTGAATGTTGCAGTATATTTCCTGATTCCTGTTTCTGAGCAGGTAGCCTCTTTTTCAACAGTACTTTCTGCGGTGGCCACCTCTGACTCTACATGATTGTCATTTAGCTGACAGGTACGTGTCGCTGTACATGTGCTGTAATCTTCTGCCCATATATACTCTTCGTATCCCCATAAATGTGCATCAGAATCAACAGGAATTTCCACTTCTTTGTATTGGGTTTCAAACGCAGGATTTGTGAATGTTGCCGTATACTTCTTGATCCCTGTCCATACACATGAAGGTTCTTCTATAACTTCACTTTGTACTTCAACATCCTCTGACTCAACATGCTCGTCATTCAGCTGACAGGTACATGTTGCTGTACATGCACTAAGATCATCCGCCCATATGTAATGAACTTCTCCCCATACATGTGCATCAGGATCAACAGGAATGATCAGATCATCATCGTCCGTTATTTCGTCAAGTCCGTCCTTATCCCAGAACTTACGTCCACAGTTATCAAGAGTACATACATAATATGCATGCTGTCCTTCTTCAACACAGGTCGCAGGTTTTCCCTGGATTTCCGCAAATTCATGGAAATGCTTAAATACAACAAACCTTTCACTCTCAAAGAATATATCGGGCGAATAATACAGACGGATATATTTATTCTCTATGGCGTTATCGGGATCCACGCCTACAGCTAAAGACATGCTCTTAGCTAAAGTGATATCTTCGTCTACATCCTGGAATATGCCGTCTTTCGTAATAACTTCAACCTTTACAGGTACGAAATTGGACGACCAGCTGACCGTTGCTGTAAGAGAAGACGAGTCCGCAGCAACCTCAACACTCTGCGGTTGTGTGAGGAAGCCATAAACCTTTTTAACCTGGAAGATGTCACTGTCCAGATAACCTGTTTCAGAGTAGTAGGCTCTGACAAACTTATCTTCAGCTATTTCTTCGGGATCTGCAGCCACTTCTCTCGAAAACTCAATATCCGTTGAACCCGTAGCCGGTGTAAACGAATCTACAAGAACTCCATCCGAATAAACTTCAAACTTGACAGGAACAAAGTTCGTAGTCCACGAAACCTCCCCAGCTTTATCATCGGATTCCAACCCAATTTCGATATCCGAGGGCTGAGCAACGAACTTGTAATTCTTGGTCACCGTGAATAAACTACTGTCTGTATAGTATCCGTCATTGCCATAATAAGCACGTATGAATTTGTATTTAGGGTCAGTCTTCTTATCAGCTAAAATTGCTGCACTCATAGAGTCAGACAAATCATCTGTACAGGTAATAATGCAATCATTGTCAGAATAAATCTCTATCTTGTTTGGTATAAAGTTTGTGCTCCATGAAATAGTTACGGCCGATGCATTAGAAGTATCAAACACAGTATAGCTTATTGGGTAAGAAAGGAACGCAAGCTCCTTGGTAACAGTAAATTCCCGAGTAGCCACATAGCCTGACTTTGAATAGTATATATGATACTGATACTTAGGCGGCACAACATTAGCATCTTTAGGATCTGCATCAACGACAAATCCAAAAGTGCTGCCAATTCCTTTCTCGGCACACTGAACCAGCTTACCGCCACGATACAGTTCAACCCTTACTGGATCAAAGTTGACTGTAAATCGATTTACAGTAGATGTCTCCAAAGCAGTGTCTTTTATATCTATATCCCTCGGCTGACTAACAACCCTCGGCTGACTGATATAGAAATATGCATTTCTGGATCCACAAAAATATCCGTGTCCTATTGCATATACTTCTCCTCTGTCACTTCCTTCACCATTATCATAGTAATCAAGGTAATAATTCCATCCTTTTATCAGCCTGACGTCATTCAATGTAACTATAGGATCAGGCGTTAATTCTTCACCCAGATATAAATATTCCCGCTGAGGAAAACTAATTATAGCGTTATTGACATTAAGAAATTTGTTATTTACAGGAAATGCTGCAATACAAAAACTTGCCCCTTCGTAAAAAACCGTATAATAAGAAGTTAAGTTAACTCCCATATAATAGGAAATATCTCCCAAAGTAGACTCATCTTTCGCCAGATAACTGACATAATTGGTAAGCCTGAAACTTTTCGTCATTGCATAATTCGCTAATTCACTTTTAGAAACAGTACCGTCACCTTTGTAGAAAATTCCTCCTTTGTAATAATAAGTACCCTCAAAAGTATTGCTAATGTTACAGTTAATATCATAATACCAAAAACCAAGCTCTTGAGACGGATTGCTCGGGAAAGGGGTATGCTTTTTTTCGAACTCCGTTTTGGGCATACCGAAATACATATATGTAAAGCCTCCGTCCTCCCCAAGGTCATCCCAGGTAAGATCCATATAAAAATAAGTCTTTCCACCATCGTCAGACACGAGGTTCCACGCATGTCCTCCACCGCTCGAAGCCGTACCGCTTACAAAATAGTTCGGAATATCAAGACAGTTCATGAGTAATGCGAATGTGTCTGCATATCCTTCACAAACAACACTCTTTAATTCAGGATCGAATACTCCCTGAAGGTTGTGGGCCCATCCTTCTTTAACTGCATTACCGGCACTGTCTTTGGCATAGTCAACTTCCGTAACCATCAGATCGTGGATAAGAAGTATCTTATCAAGAGTATCATCCACTGCTCCGGCTAGCTCCAGATATTCTTTGGCTCCTTCTTCTATGATGGCGTCAACTCTCCTTCTTGTCTCGGCGGATGCATAGATTTCATAAATCTCCATATAAATCCTAGTAGAAGTAATCTGCACCGCATTGCTCGTCCAATAAAAATTAGGATGGTCAAAATCATACGCCCAATAAACATGAAGGGCTTGAGCTCTGGTAAGACCCAGATCATCAAATTGAGGCGCACCGATCAGATATAATATATTTCCTTTACCATCATCCTGACCTTCAATATCCTTATCATAAGTCAAAAAGGTAGATCCAATCTGGTTCAAACGATTATAATACGTCCTCTCTGCATCACTTTCCAGGGAATCATAACCGTTATGGCTTGCACCTTTAACAAGTACTGAGTCCGGGTCCGCATAAAGATTTAATACGATTGACTCCTGAGTTTTTTCAATAGCTGCCAATAATTCATCATTATCTTCAGCCTCAATGACTACATACGGATCCAACCCGCCTTCCGGATGCTGCTCCTGGATTTCAATGGCGGATAACTCCTGCTCCTTAGCATCAGCCCCGGTCAAAGGCATCCTTATCAACAAACAGCCAAAAATAAGGATCCCTGACAAGACAAAAAACAAACTTTTCTTAAAACTACATTTTTGCTTCATCAGCAACCTCCTATATATTTATAATTAAAGCCAACAACCCAATTTATATTGTATACCATAATTATCCTTATGTCAACAATTTTGTCGACCTGGTTTCTACCTATAAAAATAACTTGTAAATAACGGATTTTTATTATATAATACCCCTGTTACTGTTAATCTATCGCAAAAGGCATGGTATCATATGTTGAAGATATTAAAGAAAATACTTCGATTAATGCTGTCCGGTGTAATATCCCTTGCAGTGTTATCTGTTTTTGTTTATTTTTATAAATATACTTCCACCCGTGTTATCACTCCCAACGCACCTACGGATTTCACATGGGCTCCCGAGCAAGCCATGAATACCATGGAAGAAGGTTTCGCATGGCTTGAGATGGATGATAACGGATATAACAATATCCACGAGAAAGCCACAGGAACGCAGGTGGATATTCTTCTTATGGGAAGTTCGCATTTGTTGGGAACAGAAGTTGCAGCAACCGAAAACATGGGGTATGTATTAAACGATCTGCTTCCGTTCAGAGCTTATAATATCGGAATGACAGGACACTACTTAAGTTCCTGTATCAATAACCTTAAATATGCGGTTAAAACATTTAAGCCGAGCTGGTATGTGGTAATCCAGACAGATTCCGTTTCTCCTACAACAGAAGAAATGGAGCAGGTTCTTTCGGGTACTTATGAGGAAGTTGAATCCGATTCAAGCCAATTGTTCAAGCTTATCCAAACCTATATCCCTGCTTCTAAGAAAATTATGGTACAGGTAGATGCTTGGCGAGAGGCCGATAATAAGAAAAAAAAGAAAGAAAGCGAAATTTACGACCCTTCTGCTTATGAAGATCTTTTAAACAGATATCTGGCATCAGCTTCCGGATGTTTAGGTGACAACGGACCTAAGCTTATCATCCTCTATACTGCACCGACAAAGCTTGATGATGACGGTAATATTATCAGGTATGATAATGATACCGCTGTTTTTGCCAAAGCCTGCGAAAAAAACAATATCATTTTTATCGATATGACAGATGATTATTGCGAGAAGTTTGAGAACGAAGATATTTTGGTTCACGGCTTTACAAATACCGCAGTGGGTTCAGGACATCTGAACACTGACGGGCATCTGGTTACAGCGCAGCGTCTTGCACAGGTGATAAAGGAGGACATATACAAATGAGCCTTAATTCCTTCCATTTTGTCCTATATTTCTGTGCCGCCGTTGTTTTGGTCGCTTTATTACAGTTATTAAGAAATAAACTCCGGATTGCAGGAACACTTCAGCTGGCAGGGCTGCTTTTATTCAGTTATTTTCTTATATACATGTCGGATTGGAGATTCTGTCTGTGCATCGCCGGTGTTACCGTATGGACATATTTATTCGGACTGCAGTTGGAGAAGAAGCATAAAAAAGGTCTTCTTGCAATAGGAATCGTTTTTCTGGTTCTGTTCCTCGGAGTGTTTAAATACGCCGGATTTTTTGTAAATTCCTTCAGAGGGCTTTTCGGATATGATTCTGTTACATTAAATATAATACTTCCATTGGGAGTTTCGTTCTATATATTTAGCGCTCTGGCATATCTGATAGATGTTTATCGCGGAGACTATGAGGCTGAAAAGAACATACTTCATTTTGCCCTGTATATTGCATTCTTTGCAAAACTTACGGCAGGTCCCATCGTCAGGGGAAAGGACTTCTTTCCACAGATAAAGAAATACAGAGGTATCGAATGGAATTCCTTCCTTGAAGGAGCACAGATTTTTGTATTCGGTCTTTTCAAAAAAGTAGTACTGGCAGACCGGCTTGGTGTTTTTGTGGATAACGTATTCAAGACTCCCGAAATATTCAATACCGGAACGGTTATTCTTGCGGTATTAAGTTATTCCCTTCAGATATATTTTGATTTTTCAGGTTATTCGGATATGGCGATAGGTGTATCGAAAATTGTCGGTTTTGCTTTTAAACCAAACTTCAATCTCCCTTATATCTCACAAAATGTATCCGAATTCTGGACAAGATGGCATATAAGCCTTTCTTCCTGGTTCAAGGATTATCTGTATATTCCGCTTGGCGGAAGTAGGAAGAGTAAGATAAGGACTCTGATAAATCTGATGCTGGTTATGCTTGTCTCGGGACTCTGGCACGGAGCCGGCTGGACATTCATCGTCTGGGGTGCTTTATATGGGCTTGCAAGCTGTATTCAGAATCTCTTGAAAAAGCAGCTTAAAAATGTTAATCCTTATGTTAACGGAGTAATTACATTTATAATAGTTACTTTATTCTGGGTGGTGTTCCGTGCGGAAAGTCTTCCGAAAGCACTTAATATGTTGAAGGGTATATTTACCGTTCACGGCGGTATAAGCCAACCTTATGTCTGGACATTTTTTGCAATACTCTGCCTGACCGCAGCTACGGTATTTGCAGTTATCCGATATAAAAAAGGAACTATAGCGGCAGGGTTATTACAAAGCACAGATGAATCGAAAGAGCAAAAAGCAGAGCCTAAAAAAGATACCATTAACGGATTCTATCCGATTCTGGATCTGTCAAAAATCCCGTGCCAGGTAGCATTTTTTACATTCTGCGGACTGACTCTGATCTTAGGTTATTTTGGAAACACTGCATTTATATATGGAGCATTCTAGATGAATAAAACTGCCGGAGCTAAAACTCCGGCAGTTTTTGTGTAATAATATAAATGTTATCAATTGCTATAGGTAAGTGTTGCGGCATTAGAAGTAACTGTATTGCCATTCTTGTCTGTTACAACACATCTTAAGCTCATTCCGTTACGATAAGCCGCATAAGCAACGTTAATGTCAGCTGTGGTTTTAGTGGTCCAATCTGTCCAGGTGCTCTCGCCCTTGTTCTTGTACTGCCATAAGTACTTGAGCCCATCACCTGCTGCCTTTACACTGAAGTATGCCAGTTCATTCTTGCCTACTGTTGTGTTCTTGGGCTGAGTGGTGATAACCGGTCCTGAAGAGCTTCCATATGTAAGGACTGCTTCGCTTGAGGTTACTTTGTTACCATCCTTATCAGTTATTACGCACCTTAAGCTCATTCCGTTACGGCTTGCCAGATATGCTACGCTGATCTCGGCTGTTTTCTTACTTGTCCAATCCGTCCAGGTGCTCTCACCCTTGTTCTTGTACTGCCAAAGGTACGTAAGCCCGCTTCCTGTAGCTTTTACACTAAAGTATGCCAGTTCACCTGCTGCAACAGTCGTGTTCTTAGGCTGAGTGGTGATAACCGGTCCTGAAGAGCTTCCGTAAGTAAGAACTGCTTCGTTTGAGGTGGCTTTATTCCCATCCTTATCAGTAACAACGCACCTTAAGCTCATTCCGTTCCTGCTTGCCAGATATGCTACGCTTATCTCGGCTGTTTTCTTGCTTGTCCAATCCGTCCAGGTGCTCTTACCTTTCTCCTTATACTGCCATAGATATGTAAGACCGCTTCCGCTTGCCTTTACACTGAAGTATGCAAGCTCACCTGCCGCAACAGTCGTTTTTTTAGGCTGGGTACTGATGACCGGTCCGGAGACACTCTTATAAGTTAGAACCGCTTCGCCAGAGGTTACCTTATTACCATCCTTATCGGTAACAACGCATCTTAAGCTCATGCCGTTTCTGCTTGCCAGATATGCTACGCTGATCTCGGCTGTTTTCTTACTTGTCCAATCGGTCCACGTGCTCTTACCTTTCTCCTTATACTGCCATAAATACGTAAGGCCGCTTCCTGAAGCTTTTACACTGAAATATGCCAGTTCTCCGGCATTCACCGTCGTACTCTTAGGCTGTGTGGTAACAATCGGACCTGAAACGGCCTTATAGGTAAGAACAGCCTCTTGTGAAGTTACCTTATTACCATTCTTATCGGTAATAACACATCTTAAACTCATGCCGTTACGGCTTGCCAGATATGCTACACTGATGCTTGCTGTTTTCTTATTTGTCCAGTCAATCCAGGTACTCTCGCCCTTGTTCTTGTACTGCCAAAGATACGTAAGTCCGTTTCCTGTTGCTTTTACACTGAAGTATGCAATTTCATTTGCATTAACTGTTGCATTGGAAGGATTTTCCGTAATCTTAATCGAGTTGTTTTTCGTATAGGTTAACTTCACGGGTGTTGTAACCACCTCATCACCGTTCTGATCGGTAATCCTGCATCTTAAGAACATTCCGTTTCTTTCAGATGAATATGCAACACTTATTTTGCTTGTAGTCTTCGCGGTCCAATCAACCCATTTCGTAGCATTAGGCAGATAATACTGCCATAGATATTTGAGACCTGACCCGTTAGCGGTCACTTCAAAGGTTGCTGTTTCGTTTTCTGCTACGGTAACCGATCTGGGTTGTACTGTAATATCTATAAGGTCGGAATCGTCCAATAATACGGTATTGTAATCTGAACACATATCAGAATCGATATATAGATAATTATATTCAAAGCCCCAATTATCATGTCTGTCATTATCTAAATAAATATTATCTAGTGTCCAGTCGTTTGATCTTAAAGCCTTCCTGAGATAAACATTTCCGCTCAGATCAATTTCATCAATATGATTTCCTTCGACATTTGCACGGATCAGATTGCTGCAATTTGATAAATCTAATTTTTTAAGATTTGTATCATCGGCGCAGTCTAATTTCTCTAGTAAAGGAACATCTGTCAGATCTAATTCTTCAAGATTGCATTCAAATATAGTAAGTTGTCTTATAATCCTGTTATTACTTAGGTCAAGATTGGAAACATTGCCATCAAAAGAAAGGCCTTTACATAGGGTGAGATATTCAATTCCCTTTAGTGAAGAAACATTTTCAGGAAATATCCATTCGCCATAATCTCTTATTTCATTCTTTGAGAGCTTCCCATCATAGTTATAATCAAGATTACGAACACATTCTCTAAAATTTTCATCCGGGAAATTCGTCGAATTAATCTGTACAGGAACGGAATTATCGATTACAGTTATGTCCGGATATAAGTCTGAGATAAATAGTTTAAATAACTGGGTATTTGTAATATCTAATTCTTTTTCTGGCGATAATAAGTTGGTTTCTGAGATATCAATTTCCCATAAATATCGGTTTTTACTTAAATCTAAAGAAGATATCGGGTTATAATCGCAGAAAAGCTGCTCCAGCAATTCATTTTTGCTGACATCAAGAGTTGATAATTCGTTGTTACCGCAGTTTAGATAATTCAGCAGCGGATTATTATTCAGATTTAGAGAGGCTAATAGGTTTCCATAGCAGTTGAGTGTAACCAATTTGGGATTGTTCTGAACATTTAGAGAACTATATCCATTGTAACTGCAATCAAGATAATCAAGCCAGTGATTATTTTTAAGGTTCAGATTTTCGTCCATCCAGTTATCATGACAATCCAGATAAAGAAGATATCTTTGATTGCTTGTATCAAGTGACCTGATAGAGTTACCGGAACAGTCAATGTATAACAGATTCGGATTATTTGAAATGTCAAGTTTCGGTATCTGATCATTTGCACAATTCAATTCTTCGAGTAAAGTATTCTGGCTGATATCCAAGGAATAGAAATTTGAATTGTCGCCAATATTCAGGCTTCTCAGATTTTTATAGCGGTCAAACTGTATATCATTGATATCCAGATGGTTGTATCCACAGGAGAGTATTTCCAGATCCTTACAATTATCGATGCGCAGCCACTCTAAACCGCAATAATCGCAAAGAAGGGTTTTAAGTGCTGTATTACATGTAAGATCCAAGTCAAACATCCCATTATGTGAACAGTTTAAGTACGTAAGCTTAGTATTTTCACCAAAATCAATAAAGCCAAGGTTGTTATCTTGACAATCTATGTAAGTAAGCTCTTTACAGTTGCTGATATCCAACGCGGAAAGCAACCCTTCAGCACAGCAAAGAGTTATAAGATTAGTGTTGGTACTAAGATCCAAACTTTCAATACAACAAGTTATTAATTTTAGGTTCTTTAGGGAAGTACACCCTGTAACATTAATACCATTTAATCCGCCATTTGTAGCATACACGTTTTCAACGGAGGTACATCCGCTTATATCAAGAGTAAACATATGACCGCATTCGTATGGATCATATATATTTATCGTTTGTAATTTAGTAAAATAATTGATTCCTTTTACATCTGATATTTTATCTGATCCATTGCTAAGGAAAATACTAATACTTCTAACAGCTGCAATTTCTGATTCAGATAATTTTCCGTTGCTATCCTTATCATACGTTTTAACCAATGCCCTGAATCCCGCATCTGGGAAATTGGTTTCATTGATTGCCACATCCCCGGCCGCGGATACGCTGACAAACGGTACAGTGATACAGCTTGTAACCACAAATACTGTCAGAATCAGCGCCGTACATAACGTTCGGGACAATGAGTTTTGGTGCTTTCGTTTTCTTCCCATGTGTAAACCTCCTATTTATTCATCTGTTATTAAAGAAACCATGGCAAATATATTTTCATTTGCCATGGCTTTTATTATACACCTAAAAAGTTTTAAACGTCAATTTATTTATGTGCCGAATCAATTGCTGTAAGTGAGTGTTGCAACATCCGAAATAACTACATTACCGTTCTTGTCGGTTACAACGCATCTTAAACTCATACCATTGCGGTATGTTGCATATGCAACACTGATGTCAGCGGTGGTCTTAGTGGTCCAATCCGTCCATGAGTTCTCGCCCTTGTTCTTATACTGCCATAAGTGCTTGAGTCCATCACCGGTTGCCTTTACACTGAAGTATGCAAGTGTTCCAGAGACAACGGTAGTATTTTGAGGCTGTGAAGTAATGACTGGTCCCGAACTGCTCTTATAAGTAAGAACTGCTTCATTTGAAGTAACCGTATTCCCATCTTTATCGGTAACAACGCATCTTAAGCTCATGCCGTTTCTGCGTGCTGAATATGCAACACTGATATCAGCGGTGGTTTTTGTATTCCAATCCGTCCAGGAGGTTTTACCTTTTTCCTTATACTGCCACAAGTATCTGAGTCCGCTTCCTGCAGCCTTTACACTGAAATATGCAAGTTCTCCTGAGGCAACACCGGTATTTTCAGGTTGCTTGGTTATCACAAGATCCAAGGCTTTATAGGTAAGGACAGCCTCGTCAGAGGTTACAGTCTTTCCGTCCTTGTCCGTAATAACACATCTGAGTCCCATACCGTTACGTGAAGCCTTATAAGCTACTGTGATAGCAGGGGTAGTCTTTGTATTCCAGTCAGTCCATACTGAATTACCTTTTTCCTTATACTGCCAAAGGTATTTAAGTCCCTCTCCGCTTGCTTGAACATCGAAATAAGCAAGCTCACCTTCCGTAACCGTTGTATTTTTCGGTTGAGCGGTAATCTTAGGTCCTTCTGTCCTGGAAGACTTATATGTGAGTACGGCTTCTTCCGAAGTAGTGATCCTTGCAGAATAATCGGTTAAAGGAATTCCGGGAAGGTATGGGATACTACCAGATAATCACATCCGAGCTTAAGATGGATGCAAGGGACGTCATCGACAAGTACCATGGATTAACACAGATTGAGGACCAGTTTCGCGTAATGAAGGGCGACTTAGAGACACGTCCGGTTTATGTAAGGACACCCGAGCATGTGGATGCCCACCTGCTTATCTGTATGATAGCACTGGTCGCAGTAAGGATTATACAGAAAAGAATAAAAGACCACGGAGAAGCAAAGAAAGATGATGTTTACTGGAATGTAGGTATGAGTGCCGAACGTATACAGGATGCGCCCAATAAATGGAAAGTAGATGCTCTTTCTAACAGCATGTACCGTTTCAACGACATAGATGATCCTGATCTTGCACTTATATTAAAAGCGTTTGATATAAAGATCCCACAAAAACTATACCAACGGGCTGAGCTTAAATCCATTAAAACGGGAACCAGGATTTTCATATAGGCAGATAAATGTAGGTACATAATCTCAAAACAGTAAAACACGAATAATTAGAGTGTGTGAAAGTTTTTCTGTAAATTAGATTTCCTAAGATAATTATTGAGTCAAACAATAGCATTATTGCTACTGTTTGGCTCTTTTTTAAAATACATAAATTATTGGTCCTTGTCAAGGATTTTTATACTGGATTTTGG
>JAILGF010000052.1 GCA_024696945.1 Lachnospiraceae bacterium
GCCCCGGCTGTCAGGAATTATCCGAGGAGCATAGTATCCCAGATTTCGATATTCATCGGCAGTTCTTCCCCACATCCTTATTCTGTCCGGGAATGTAAAATCATTAGCGGCAAGTTTTAATACATATCGTTCGCCATTTTCCAAATCGATACGGATGGCTTCCCTGAAATCATCATCGTCATCCCTCGTATCAAGAATAGTAATATTTTTTGCCGACTGATCAAAAAATATTTTCAAAATTTTCTCTATTGTATTATCCATTTTTATAAATTCCCAATCATTTTAATCACAGAACTGTCCCTCAGATTAATTTAATCTCTCTAAGGAAATGAGCATCCAGCCCACGAATGATATCCGCTTTGCCTTCAGCCAATCTCCAAAATTCATCTCTGTAATAATTTGGAGTAGCTTTAGATGATTCATTCTGTTCAAGCGGTATTCCGGCAAGTTTAGCATAATGTATTATGTTTATCGCCATAGCATTCATTTCATCATCCCAGACTCGCCTTTTCCTGAATATTCTGTCCGGATGTGCCACAGCATTAAAATAGCCGCTCTGAATACCTAGTATCATTTCTTCTCCAAGCAGTTTATACTCACGCTCGATCAATTCTTCCTTGCCAAGATCGTAAGAGTATCTTCCATCGGGCAGTTCCGCCATGTGCTGTCCCAGCAGAAGCATTTCGATATCATTGTTCTCTCGAAGTTCCTTATAATAGCCCATTTCATCGTACTTAATAAAATATTCTGTCTCGAGCCCTATATGAACTTCTATTCTGCCGGTATATTCCTTCTTTAATTTTTTTAAAGTATCAACATATTCCGGAAGATCACTATAGAGCATTCTATGTGCACGCATAAAGTGATCACCTGGGAAAGGGCAATGGTCTGTAAACCAAATCCCTTTTGCACCCAATTCTAAGGCTTTTTCAATATATGCCCTGTCCGGAACTTCTTCCGCATGTCCGCACCTGAATGTATGGACATGAAATAGGTCCTGATTACTTATCATATCACTTTTCCTCTAATATATTCCCAATCCGGACAACGAAAATAATTACTGTTAAGTAATTTACATTCCCGGTTCCATGGTCTGTCATATACCAATACTTTTAGTTCGGGTAAATGATCAAAAAAACTGAATGCCATCGGCGAATCTTCTATAGCATAATCGAACTTCATCTTATAATAATCTTCCAGTTCAAGGCTATAATCATTCTTCTTATAGAATAGGTCTCTGCCATATTTGTTTAAGCAAAACAGATTTACTCTTTTTAATCCATGTTCATCTAACCATCTTCTGGATATTTCGTATGTGCTATAAGGTCTGCCGGTTATGATATCAACTTCATACCCCTTGTCAACCCATTCATTGATCACTGTTGAGGCACCGGGTGTTTCTTCATATGAAAGCAGCACTTCAGGAAGATGACCTTCTATCATGATCTGCTCATACTCATCGTCCGTAAGCTTAAAAGAATCCTGAAGATTAAAGAAACGTACCTTTTCGTAAGGAACTCTCTTTCCAAATAACCTTTCTGCTATTACAGTAAATGCCCTGGCTGTCTCACAAAGACAGTCATCATAATCAACATATATCTTCATCTCAAAATCCTCATTCTCTATCATCATTCAATCATCTCACCGATATACACCACCGATCTGTTGGCTATTGATACAATTCCATCTCGGGCATATTTATTGAAGGTATTATCAATTTCCTTCAGATAATCGTCAAAACCTTTATCCCCTTCTTTTAAAGAATACGATCCAGAAAGATTTCTTGCTATAAACTTTTCCCTATCATAGTACAGCGGATTATCAAATGATATGTACTCATACTTATCGTTAAAGAAGAGTTTAATTCTTGTATCATCCTTCGCAATTCCTCCGCCAAATCCCTTAAAATCCGGACAATGCTCTGAAAAGATACGATACATATCCTGGTTCAACGGATCAGACTCATCACGCATATTCCATATCAATGCTGCCTTACCGTTATTCTTTAATATTCTGGTGCATTCCTGCTTAAATTTCTGTACATCAAACCAGTGAAATGCCTGTGCCGTAGTGACAAAATCAACCGAGTTATCTTCAAGAGTCGTGTTTTCAGCATCTCCCTTTATGGAATGAAAATTGCTAAACATACGAAGTTCATTTTCAGCCACCATTCTCATATCATCATTGGGTTCCACACAGTAAACTTCACTTTTTCTTTCGAGCAGATGCATGGCAAACTTACCTGTACCCGATCCGATATCAGCAACAACGGATGCCTCCGACATTCCATACTCATTATAAAGGCAGTCAATTAATTCCTTTGCATACTGCGGTCTTCCTACAGTATAATTCTTTGAATATCCGTCAAATCTGTTTGTTGTATCCATATCTCTATCCCTTTATGCCAAATTAGTCAGCATTCTTTTTATCCACATATGCCAGCTCAATTAATTCGGTCAAGCTATCACCATCAAATCTCATTTCAATTATATATGGCATCCAATGTACAATTCTCAGAAAATCATTTACATTGAAACTCTTATTGTAATATTGAAGTATTGTACTTAATGCAGTTCCGTGTGTTCCTATAACGACAGTCCTACCTCTGTATTTTTTGAGAATTTCTTTGAATGCTTCCATATTTCTGGTCTGTACGGAACCTAAGCTCTCACCGCCATCCTCGGCAAAAGAGAAGTCCTCCCATCTTTTTTCCAACAGATCGGGTTCGTAGCTTCCTGTTTTTCTCTCTCTTAATCTTTCATCCGTATCTATATTTAGACCAAAATATTCTGAAGCAGGTTTATTGGTATCAATACTTCTTTTGTAAGGGCTGCATAGAAAAGCATCTATTTTTCTGTCTTTCAATGTAGCTAAAACAATCTCTCTGTCCTTAAGCCCTTCTTCACTCAGCGGTCTGTTTCTGTCATCTTCACCGTAAACAGACTGTGCATGACGGACAAAAATTATATTGGTTGTCTGCTTGTTCATCTTAATCCTTCTTTTTTATTTATCTATTTTCAATCCGAACACAACCCTGAGATACCTGGTTTTATCAACCACATAACAGAGAAGATATGTTAACGGATAAGAAACCACCAGCGTCATAAAGAAATTAGCAATGTTCCCGACATTGATCACATTAAAACAATACTGACAAAGTACTACTACAGGAAAGTGGATAATGTAATTAACATATGACACCTTTGAGCTGAACTTGCTGAA
>JAILGF010000081.1 GCA_024696945.1 Lachnospiraceae bacterium
TCAATGATAAAAATATATGGAGGAAAGTAAAAATGGGAGAAATTGAAAGATACGACATAAGCGAAGAATGGGCACATTCCGGCATCATCAAGGCAGGTGATTTTTGTTTCTTAAGTTACTGCGTAGGAAATATAGGAGGCAGTATAGAAGAACAGATAAACGGGGCTTTTGATCAAATGGAGAAGAGACTTGCCATGGTGGGTCTTACTCTGGAATCCGTAGTTCAGATGGATTGTCTGTTCAGAGATGTGTGGAATATTCCGGTCATGGAAAAGATTATAAAGGAAAGATTCCATGGGAAATATCCTGTGCGGAAATCCATTCAGACCGAGTTTGCTCACGTAGGTGGGAAAGAGGGTTTACAGTTTCAGGCTGACGCGGTTGCGTATTGTGGGTAAGCCGGAAAATGTCCGTTATAAGACAGGACCATTGGCAGGAGTTTTGTTACTGAGGGAATGCTGAATGCGTTTTCAAAGTAACATTGAAATCAACGGGAGAGATTAAAAATATGAAATATGAATGGATTGAAGAGTATCTGTTAAAAAAACCGGGAGTGACCAAAGATTTACAAGAGGAATGGAATTGGATTCGATTTCAGGTTGGGGGAAAGATGTTTGCCGCAATCTGCAGGGATGATAATGATCAGCCATATTACATCACATTGAAGTTAGAGCCTTTGGAAGGAGATTTCATGAGGAAACAATATGAAGATATAATCCCCGGATATTACATGAACAAAGTGCATTGGAATTCTGTGAAAGCAAATGGGGATGTTCCGGATGATTTATTAATGGACATGTTAGATCATGCATATCAGATAGTTTTTGATGGACTTAGCAAAAAGAAACAGAAGGAGATACTTGGAAATGAATAATGCAAATTACTTGATCAGCTGCTGCGGCTCAGACTGCAGTACCTGTTATTGTTTTGGAAATATGTGCAAGGGCTGCAATGCCGTATGCGGTAAGGTGTTCCATGCGCCGGAAGGAAAGGAATGTCCTATCTATTATTGCTGTAAAATAGAGAACGGTTTTAAGTCATGTGGTGAATGTGATAAGCTACCTTGTGACCTCATACTTGGAACAAGAGACCCGAACATGTCAGAAGAAGAGTTTATGAAGAACGTTGATGAGAGAGTAAAGCGGCTAACTTTTGGACCAGGGGGACGGGGTTAGTGGTCCAAAATAGTTGACAGCGGGGTTGACAGTGGGGATGGTTCTTGCTGTCACACGAGAGAGTAAAACGGCTTAAGGAGTGAGAAAGATGGCATTTGATTTTAAGAAGGAATATAAAGATTTTTATATGCAAAAAGATAAACCGGCAATCATTACAGTTCCCAAGATGAATTATATCGCGGTTCGAGGAAAGGGTGACCCGAATGACGAAACCGGTGATTACAATGCTGCGATCGGGCTTTTATATGGCATAGCCTTTACTATCAAGATGAGTAAGAAAGGCGACCATAGGATAGATGGATATTTTGATTATGTAGTTACCCCACTGGAAGGTTTCTGGTGGCAGGTCGCCGCCACGACGGAGTCGAATATCAATGCGATGACCGTCCAGCCGCCAACCGAAGGGAGGGGGCATTACCCGCAGGGAACCACCTTTGGGATTGATTATAGTCGTAAAGAAGATTTTAACTGGATATCAGTAATCAGACTGCCTGATTTTGTAACAAAAGCGGATTTTGATTGGGCTGTGGAAGAGGCAACTAAAAAGAAAAAAACGGATTTTTCAAAAGTGGAGTTCTTAAGCTATGATGAAGGCTTGTGTGTCCAGTGTATGCATATAGGTTCATATGATGATGAGCCTGCGTCGGTTGCTAAAATGCATGAGTTTATGGAACAACAGGGCTATGAATTGGATATAACATATAAGCGTCTTCATCATGAGATATATTTAAGTGATGCCAGAAAGGTTGCTCCTGAGAAATTGAAAACTGTAATCAGGCATCCAATAAAGAAAAAATAGATGTGACAGAGAGAACCGTCCCAAATGTCACATTTGAAGGAGAATTATAATGGATTATATCAGAGTTACAAAAGAAAATCTGGAAAAGGAACATATCTGCTGTGCTATTTCGAATAATAAGGATGTACAGGTGTCATCAAAGAAGGCCTGGCTTACAGAAAGATTTGATGAGGGTCTTGTTTTCTTAAAGAGCGTGGAGCGTGG
>JAILGF010000118.1 GCA_024696945.1 Lachnospiraceae bacterium
GAAAAGATATGATGCATTGCTGGGGTGCAATGGAGTTTGTACCTGAAGCACGTGCAGTAAGACAGGAATACTTTAAGGCCCTATCCTGATTAGTATAACAAAACAGAAGATATCCCCCACCTCTTAGCGTAGCGAAGGTGGAGGATATCTTCGTTTCAGGCGGGGTTCAAGCCCCGACTGAAATGAGATGCGGAGCATCGTTTTGTTACCGAGGAAACGCTGAAGGCGTTTTCGAGGTGACTTTGACGAAAAAACGGAACAGAATAAGTTATAACAATGATCAGATAGATACAAAATTATCGATCGCGAGAATAACATGATGAAAAATGCCAGACTTCTACAGGTTTGGCATTTTTTGTTTGAAAACAGAATTGGAAGTGAGTTAATCGGTTTTTAACAGAGAATTCCTGTATGCAACCGGGGATTGCCCCATATATTTTTTGAATACTGTGGCAAAATAATTGGGCGTATTAAAACCGCAGCGTTCCGCTATCTCATCTATGCTCAAACTTGTCTGTGACAACAGTTTGCGGCCGAAAGCAATCTTTTCTTCGTTAATGTAATCACAGAAGGTTTGAGCTGCCAAAGTAGAGAAAATCCTGCTTAGATATCCGCTGCTGATATGGATGGCATCGCCCACCATTTTTAATGACAGAGGTTCACTGATATGCTCACGGATATAAATACGGGCTTTTTCCAAATGTCCGCAGGCTTCACGGCTTAGGGTAAAGGATTTATGGTAATCGCTTAAAACCTTTATCCCGGCCTTTTTTACGTCTTCATCCGTCAAGTAAAAACCTGCGGTGACACGGTTTTTATAACAGCAATCCGTAAGGCTCATATGCATATGAAATTGAAAAAAATCATAGAGACATCTGTTCAGAGAAGTGATCATTATCATAGCTTCCACTTCGGGTATTTTACCTTTTGATATTGCACTCACTTTTTTTACACGTTCACAAAAAAGTACAGCAGCACTGTTTAAACTGTCATAGATCAATGCTTCACAGATGGAGTGCATATTGTATATTAATTCGAGATGTTCATTCTTTATAGTTATGTTTTCTTTTGTCGTCATTTCAACTCCATGTCAATATTTTATAGATTGTGTGCAAGATATTAGATGTAATCGTTTTTTATATTATGCTATACTACCGCTTGCGGTTAGCAAATGCTAACACAAAATATTATATCAGCAGTAGTTACGGATGTCAATATCCCGGGAAACGCTTAAGGTGTTTTCAGGATGAAATAGACAAAAAATAAGCAGGAAGGATCATAAACATGCGTAAGATAGCAATATACGGAAAGGGAGGTATCGGAAAAAGTACAACCACATCCAATCTTTCTGCAGCACTGGCTCTAAAGGGCTATAAGGTGATGCAGATAGGATGTGACCCCAAGGCTGATTCGACCAAAGGTCTGATGGGCGGTAAAAGGATACCGACAGTTCTTGATCAGTTAAGAGAGAAAAAAGACGATGTTACATTGAATGATATAGTTTTTGAAGGCTACGGAGGTGTTCTCTGTGTAGAAAGCGGAGGCCCTACACCCGGTATCGGATGTGCCGGCAGGGGTATAATATCGGCATTTGAGAAGCTGGCAGAGTTAGAAGCATTTGAAACTTATAAGCCGGACATAGTGATATATGATGTACTTGGAGATGTAGTATGCGGCGGGTTTGCCATGCCCATACGTGAAGGCTACGCCAGAGAGGTATTTATAGTCTCATCAGGTGAGATGATGGCGCTTTATGCGGCTGATAATATTGCCCGGGCAGTTAAAAATTTTGCATCCCGCGGGTATGCACGTGTAGCGGGGTTGATACTTAATGCCCGCAATGTTGAAAATGAAAGGGAGATAGTTGAAAAAGCCGTAAAAGAAATAGGAACTGAGGTTGTGGCATATATCCCAAGATGCAAGGATATCCAGACTGCCGAGGACAGGGGAGGAACTGTACTGCAATATGTAAAAGAATCTCAGATGTGCGATATATATAATGCACTTGCGGATACGGTACTCGGATTATCAAAAGATGATGAAACACAGTCATGATGATTGTTTCATAAATAAATATTTACAGGAGGTTTTTAACGTATGTTAAAAAAAATAGTAGCATTTTGTTTGGTTATTTCTACGGTCTGTATGTTGGCAGCCTGTGGCAAGGACGAC
>JAILGF010000133.1 GCA_024696945.1 Lachnospiraceae bacterium
AAATTTCATCATTGTGTTCACCTTCTATTATTTTTCCATAAAAAATGTCTGTCCACCCTCTGAAAAGCCACAATACTTATATAAGTTTACAGCTGAAGGATTGTCAATACTTACATAAAGACGGATACCTGTCGCCTTCAAGTCCGTTTTAAGTTCATCAGCTTTAGCCATCAGAGCTTTTCCCAAACCTTTACCACAGTATTCCGGATCAACCCAAAGTTCGTCCACATACACATGCCCATTTCCATTCCATTTTCCGACTTTCGGCATATATATTAAAGAAATCCAGCCAACATACCGGTTTTCAACTTCTATGGCATAAACATACAGGTTTGGATTAGCTAATTCGTTTTTTATGTTATCGGATATCGGGGTATCTGAAGGAATCCTATCATAACCTTTTTCACGACGAAATACCATATCATCAAACCGGCAATAATTTGTTTCATCAATTCGTTCAATTTCATAATCTATTAGCAATTTTTTGCCCCCATAATATTGGTATTCGATTTAAGCATGTGACAGCTCCGGAAAGTATAATCTGTCACGCTCAATACTTTCCAACTCTCTACCAATGTAAAATAGTCTGTAATCATCTGCACCATCATATTTCTCACAAGTACATATGTCCATATCTTCTTTCCTTGGTGTAAATCCCAAAGCACATTCATTCGGTAGATCAATACATTTCAGGATCTCCGAAAGCAGAACATTTTCCCTGCAGAGAACGGACTGAAGTTTTGTTCCGTCTTCCTGCTCATATACGACAAAGCAGTCTAAATCCTTTGCGTAGAACACATTATTAAACTCTCCTGTATAAAACATCTGAAGTCCGTACTTGTTGGTCTGAGCAAATGAAGATAGATCAACACAGTTTCTGACCATGTACAAGTAATGTTTCTTAACATCATCGTCCATATCCGATAATGGCTGAAAAGCTTCTTTACTGTCATCATGGCCCAGGAACTCTTCTTTTACAAAGTATCTGTACTCATTTAAGGTTTTAAATCCCATTTTTTCATAAAAGCTAACCGCATCCAGATTCCCGAACAGATAAATTCCGTCACAGGCATTCTCATACTCAGCTATGACATGCTTGATCAATCTTGACGCAAGCCCTTGCTTACGATAATCCTCATCCGTCATGACCGTTCCTATCTGAATATAATATTTCTCCTCACCGTTCTGCATAAACTTCATCATGTTTGCAGAAACGTTTGAAAGCATCCTGCCTTTTTCCGTCAAAGAATAAGGAATATATTCTCCTTCAAAATATCCATTTGTAACCCACTTCTCAAAATCGAATCCGAATGTTTTGTGAGTCAGGTCATTTAACATATGTCGTAATTTTTCATCGAGCATATAATTACTTATCATTTCCACAGCCTATTTCTCCATCATCATTTACTATAAGTTCGAGATCTGCCTTCATACTTTCAAGTCTGTAATTATTTCTTATGTCTTACTGTTCCATGCCCTGTGGAATCCATTTACTGCGTATTGTTCCAGTTCTTCATTTGGAACCCATTCTCTTGTATTACTCCAGATATGCGGATAAACGCCAACAATTGCCTCTTTACATAACAATCCGTAAATATGTGGGAAATCGAGTCCGCCACTATCTTCCCGTTTTATATCGCAATCCAATTTTTCCGTATCGATTACCAGAATTACCTTTTCAGCATAATCATCCTTAAAATTTGGAGCTACCAAATAATACGTGTCGAAATCCGAGCAATGAATGAATCCATATTTTTTCAAACTATTTTTGCCATAGTGACCTGTTTTGATTTCGCTTTCGTATTCATCTCTATTGGCAGTGTGCATAATAATCATTTTATTCTCCCTGACTTTACTATAGTCATCTTTCAGTGCCTAATGTGCAGAGTTTTCCTTGCATGACATATCCGATTTTTTCATAGCAGGCATTTGATGCCACATAATCTGCATTGGTATAGAGCATTGGTGTGTATCCTAAATCCTGAACAATCTTTGTAACCTGATAAACAAGATTTTCTGCATAATGCTTCCTACGGTATGCCTTTTGTGTATATACCAAATTAAGTGAAGCCATATCTCCTGTAGGTGTATACTGACAGCTTGCTATTTTCCTTCCCTGATCATTGACCCAGAAATACAGTCTTCCTGTCTTGGCATAATTCTCAGCATCCTGACGATATTCTACGATGCTCTTCTTGTCTACTTCAACTTCTTTATGGAACAAATCAAGGAAATCAACAAGATCATCCACATCCTTTTCAGTACATTTATGTATAATCCCATCCACCTCTGACTTAGGTGGAACAGGGTTTTGACAATCGTATGCTAACATATTCATCTTTATCTTAAATGTCAGATTGTCATTTGTAGCTCTATTTATAAAATATTCAGCAAGTTCATATTTAACATTAAATGTATGTTTTCCATCAAGTAATCCATTCTCTTTTACAATCTGATAAGCATTTTTATACTCTTTATCCAAAGCATCATCCGGAGTCCATATCCATACCGGATAAGGTTCACCTGTAAAGCAAATAATAAGTCTCTCATGGTCCGTTAACAGCAGACTACACTCGGAACCAATAATCCTTCGCAGAACCAAGAAAGAGTAGGTATCTTTTTCTAACAATTTGTAATCCCTCTCATCGACATGATTGTCCATAGACTACCTCACTAACAATTTTTTCTTCGGAGATTATCCTAAAACAACAAACTCCTCCATATTACTTAGCATAGCCGGATGACCGCCATGCTCAAAGATATGTGCCTTAGCGAATGAAGTTTTCGCACATATCTCATCAAACAGAACCTTATAATGGTCCTTTTGGAACATATCATCCTCAAGGCTTCCCGTCAGCAGCATCGGAACCTTCAGCTCTTCTATAGGCTTATGTAAAAATTCTCCGATTTGTTCCGCGTGCCTTAATACAGCATCCGTATTTTCTACACTGAAATATAATTAACTATCGCATGCTCCGGATAAGAGGGATTATACGAACTATCTTCTGCGCCCTTCTCTGTGAAAGAAGTATCCGAGGTTAATCCTGACCTCCCGGCGACCAATATCATTGTTTGTATAGCAGCACGTATCAAACCCGATCAGTTCAAAACCCTGATGAAGATAGAATCCGATTGCATTTGTATTGTGGGATTGTGTTTCCAAAATGATTGCTCGCCTTCCCTGCCTGACGGCGACTTCCTTGGCTTTATCCATTAGCATCTTTCCGATGCCTTTTCCCCGTAGTTCCTCACTAACCCATAGTTCTGTAACCATGAGTCTGTTTGACCATTCCTCAGGACACACTTCAATGCAGGCCATCATTTCGCCGGCATCACTCACTACACCATAGGCTTCCGCCCCTTCCCAATAATCCTGATAAAGTCTATCAGGATAATCATATTCCTCCGGAGTATGGACAATTTCTTTATCTGCCCGTTTTCTGATAATGGAGACCGTACATCCTTCACTGTTTAAGGGGCTTATTTCAAAGTCATAATAACTGTCGCTTCTGGTGGACAATGGTATAGCTACGCCTTTCCACCGGTCTTTTGGTAATGGGACTATATCATAATTCATGTTCTGTTCTCCTCCACCAACTTCAATTTGTCACCGTCTATAAACTCAAACTTGTCTACATCTTAACTTTCTCAAATATAGTTTGAATATCTTCCCTTGCCCCTTCAAATCTGGGCCATGCATCTATCCCGTCATTCCTTTTTCTCGGAATGATATGTATATGCAAATGAGGTACAGACTGTCCGGCACTCTCATCACTGGCATTAAGCAAATTAACACCATCGTACCCGCATTGTTCTGTAAGATGATT
>JAILGF010000185.1 GCA_024696945.1 Lachnospiraceae bacterium
GAACCAGCGAATGCAGGAGTCAAAGTCCTGTGCCTTACCGCTTGGCGATAGCCCTAAGCGGGTGGGTACTGGGACTCGAACCCAGGGCCTCCAGAGCCACAATCTGGCGCGCTAACCAACTGCGCCATACCCACCATAAAAACAACACAAACGTGCCAGAAGGGATTCGAACCCCCGACACACGGCTTAGAAGGCCGTTGCTCTATCCAACTGAGCTACTGGCACTTACATTTTGTGCTTGTCTCGCACATCTCGCAAATCTTATTTTCGAGATGAACGCTCGCTCAACAAACGGATCAAAAACAAGTTTTTGCCCGTTTTTATCGCTCCCGCACAAAAAGCGGGTGATGGGAATCGAACCCACGTGTCCAGCTTGGAAGGCTGGTGTTCTACCATTGAACTACACCCGCAAATCACAAAACTTATTAAGTTATCGTCGGGGTGACAGGACTTGAACCTGCGGCCTCTAGATCCCAAATCTAGCACTCTAGCCAAACTGAGCCACACCCCGTCACTTTCACAACGCAAGGGATATTATACTCTGTCTTTTTTAAGTTGTCAACATTTTTTTTAAATTTCAAAAAAATTATTTTTTGCTGTCTTTTTCGAGCATTATCCTGGCCTTCATCAGAGCTTTCCCACGATGGCTTATTTTATTTTTTTCTTCGGGAAGAAGTTCACCGGAGTTGCAGCCTTTTTCGGGAACATACATAATGGGATCGTAGCCAAAACCGTATTCTCCCTTGGCTTCGTAAGCCACCTTCCCCTCAAAGGTATCCCTTACCACCTCGCAGGTACCGTCCGGGAATACACAGGCAATAGCAGCGACGAAACGGGCATCGCGGAGTTCATCCGGTACGCCCTTCATCTCATCGAGTATTTTCTGGTTTTTTATTGAATAAGGAGTATCGGTTCCCATGAACCGTGCGGAGTATATACCGGGCTTTCCTCCGAGATAATCAACCTCAAAGCCGGAATCGTCCGCCATAACAAGTGCGTCCGAATACTTTTCATATTCCCTTGCCTTTTCGGCTACGGCCTTTGCTTTTAGAATGGCATTTTCCTCAAAGGTTGTCCCTGTTTCATCAACATCGGTTTCAAGCCCCGCTTCCTTCATGGATATTATCTCATAGGGGAGACCTTCCATTATCTGTTTGATCTCTCTAAGTTTTCCCATATTTCCCGTGGCAAAAATAATCGTTCTCATGATCAGTATTCTCTTTTCCTTGATTTTTTCCTCATTTTTTAAGTTTACTTCATTCTGCTTGCAATTTCAAGTAAATTTATTATAATATATACAGGCAGGTCTGCCTAAAAAAGATTACTCGAAAGGAATACCGGTTTTTACCGGAAAGAATATATATGGAAACCAGCAGAATCACCCTCCGTCAGGAGGATAAGACCACAACCACCATCTATGCCAATCTTGCCGAGGTATCTACTCCTATAGGCTCAGTAGTTCTTCTTCATGATATGGCAGAGCACCACGGGCGCTTCGATGATTTTTCGCGCATTTTAAATCAGAAGGGGTACGATACCTATTCCTATGACCACCGCGGGCATGGCTCGGAAATAAGATATGAAGAGCTCGGTTTCATCGCTGAAGAGAACGGGCATGACCTTCTTATAACGGATGCAATACATGTCATACAATATATAAAGAAAAACAACCGCGGCAGAAAACTCATCATTTTTGGCTACGGAATGGGGGCCCTTATCGCCAGATGCGTAATACAGGCATTTGAGTCGATTGACGCATGCATTTTATGCTCTTCGCCGAATCCTCCCCATAAGGTGATCAATTCCCAGCTTACGGCTGCTAAATTTATACGTTTTACCAAGAAGCCCTGGCACAGATCGGTATATCTTTCAAAAAAACTTACCGAATTTAAGAGCTTTACCAAGTATTCCAACAGGACTGCATATGACTGGATCTCGAGGGACAACCAGATGGTAGGAGCGTATATGAGCGATCCGCTGTGCGGTTTTTTGGGAACGGTTGCCTTTTATATCGATATACTGAACCTTATGGATGAAGCGGTTTCAAGGACAAACCTGAAACAGATTAGGAATGACCTTCCCATACTTCTTATCGGAGGAAGCAACGATCCCGTGTGCGACTACGGCGAAGATATTACAGACCTGTTTGATATTTTCCAGCACTATAAATTTACGGAGGTTGATTGCACCATATACGAGGAAGCCCGTCATGATCTTCTCCACGAAACCAACAGTGCGGAAATTATAAAGGATATCCTAGAATGGCTTAATAAGGCACTTGATAACAGACGGCTTAAAGCTGCGGCTGCCTTAAGGGCCAAGGATAAGAAAAAGAAGAAATCGAAGAACCGTACCGCCGCAGAGGCTGCCAGATCTGCCCTCGGTTACGCGTCAAGCAGCGAGGATGGCTCTGCGAACAGTTCTATCCAGGCGGATGATGTGGGAGATGATGACGATTTTCTTGATGATATGGGATATTTCAACGGACGCTCGGAAAACCGTCAGAACGGGGAACCCGAGGAAGAGGATGAGGATTTCATCATAATGGATGATGACGATTTCGACGAATTCGAAGAGCTTGACGAAACCGAAGAATCTGACACTTCTAAGTCCGAAAAGCCCGGAACGGACAATAAAACCGGAAAAGAAACAGATAAGAAAAGCAAGGAAAAGGGAACAAAAAGCAGATCTGGTTCCTCTAAAAAACAAAAGAAATAACGGATAAACATAAGGATCAATATATGGATTATGAGTTCATAGCCCCCTGCCATTTCGGTCTGGAGGCGGTATTAAAACGCGAAATACTTGCATTAGGCCTTGAAATAGTAAAGGTGGAGGACGGAAAGGTTACTTTTAAGGGTGACGAAAGTGCTTTTGCTAGAGCAAACATCTTCTTAAGGACTACCGAAAGAGTTCTGCTTAAAGTAGGAAGCTTTAAGGCTTCTACCTTTGATGAGCTGTTTGAAGGGACCAAGGCACTTCCTTGGGAGAAATACATACCGGCTGACGGGAGATTCTGGGTTACAAAGGCAAACTCGGTAAGGAGTGCACTTTTCAGCCCTTCCGATATCCAGTCCATCATGAAAAAAGCCATGGTGGAGAGAATGAAAGCCAAGTATGGGATCGAATGGTTCAGTGAAACAGGAGCGGATTATGCGGTAAGGGTTTCCATATTAAAGGATGAAGTGACAGTCGGGATCGATACCTCCGGGGACTCACTCCACAAAAGAGGATACCGAAAGCTTACAAGTAAGGCACCTATCACCGAAACGCTTGCGGCGGCCATTATTCTTCATACTCCTTGGAAGCCCGGGAGGATTTTGGTGGATCCGTTCTGTGGCTCGGGAACGTTTCCTATAGAAGCGGCCCTTATAGGGATGAATATCGCACCCGGCATTAACAGAAGCTTTGCGGCGGAAAACTTCTCTTTCCTGGATAAAAAAGTCTGGGAGGATGCCCGCTCGGAAGCAAATGATATGATAAAACGTGACGCGGAGCTTGATATCAGCGGATATGACATTGACAGCGAGATAGTCAAGGCTGCGGTTCAGAATGCAAAGCTTGCAGGTGTCTCTGACAGGATACACTTTGAGGCTAAGGACGTAAAAAAGCTTGCCGATACCGGAAAGTACGGCTTCATTATTACCAATCCTCCGTACGGAGAGAGAATGGAAGACAAAAAGTCCATGCCGGCCCTGTATAAAACCATCGGTGATTCGTTCTCAAGGCTCGATTCCTGGTCGTGGTTCATTATTACAGGGTATGAGGAAGCAGAAAAATATATCGGACGCCAGGCTGACAAAAACCGGAAAATATACAATGGTATGCTTAAAAGTTATCTGTATGAGTTTATGGGTCCAAAGCCTCCTAAGAACAAAGACAGACAGATATAATAATTAATATGGTATAAGCACGGTTGTCCCGGATGACTGTGCTTTTTTAAAGTATTATCGGAGCTATTTTAAATGGGAAGAAGCAGGAAATATTATTATAAAAGCAGGAACAGGGACAGGCATTCCTATAAGCCTCAGATGAATGTGGTTAAGGACGGAGTAACCTGGTATACGGCTCACGGCGTAAGTGCCATGCTGGGCGTAAAATTGGATATTGTAAAGAAATACGTTGTTCCTTCGGCCGATCAGCCCGAAAAAGACAGGATACTTTATTCAAGAAGCGATATAGCTCACGCCATGTCTAACAAAATACTGAGTACAAGGGTAAAATCTTCGGCATTTCTCGCAAACGCAAGAAAGATTTCGGATATTCATGAGCTTTTCAGTCATTATACCGCAGAATACTATATGGCAAGAGCCGGTGAACTGGACAGAAAATTCATTCTTCATGTGGGTCCGACCAACAGCGGTAAGACCTATGAAGCAATACAGCGGCTTATGGAGGAAAAGGACGGTCTTTATCTTGCACCTTTGAGGCTTCTTGCCCTTGAGATGTTTGATAAGATGAACCGTGAGGGCATTCCCTGTGACCTGCTGACGGGAGAGGAACACGAGGAGGTTCCGGGTGCCAACGTCATATCCTCAACCATAGAATTATGTGACTATAGCAGGCACTATAAGGTGGCGGTAATAGATGAAGCTCAGATGATCGCTGACAAATACCGCGGAGCACAGTGGACAAAAGCTATCTGCATGGTGGATGCCGAAGAAGTACATATCTGCTTGGCACCCGAAGCACTGCAGATTATCCGTGAGATCATCAAAGAATTCGGAGGACAGTACGAAAGGGTTAAACATCAGCGTCTTGCTCCTTTAGTGTATTCCGGAAATTTCAGTTCCCTAAAGGATGTACAGAACGGAGACTGCCTCATAGTCTTTTCGAGACGTTCCGTGCTTTCGCTGTCAGCAGAGCTGGCAGATGCGGGGATAAATGCCTCTGTTATTTACGGAGCGCTTCCACCGACATCGAGACGCGAAGAGGTAAGGAAATTTGTTGAGGGCGAGACAAAGGTAGTCGTTGCCACCGATGCCATAGGAATGGGAGTATCAATCCCCATAAGGCGCATAGTATTTATGGAAACCGAAAAGTATGACGGTTCCACCACAAGACGGCTTAATTATACCGAAATACGCCAGATCGCGGGACGTGCCGGCAGATTTGGAATTTATGATGTGGGCTATGTAGCGGCTATAAAAGACGAAGACCTCATAATGAAAGGACTCGAGAGAAGTCCGTCATGGATAACTACATATACAATACCGTTTCCTGAGGAGCTTGCCGAATCAGGACATGATTTCGGAAGCCTTTTCGAGGAATGGAGCTTTTCACCGTCCGGAAGCAAGCTTGCGATAAAAGAAGATATCAAGGATATGGCAAAGCTTTATCATATGCTTGAGCCTTATATACCTAAGGATGCAGACAGAAGACTGGTATTCAGCCTTATCACCTGCCCGGTGGACACCGGAAGCCCGGAGCTGGCGGAATACTGGCTTGCATGTGCGGTTCCCGTATTGCAGGGAAATCCTGAAGATGTACCCAAACCCGATTTCGGAGAAAAGACTTTGGAGGAATGTGAACGCCAATATAAGGGCTATGACTGTTATAATCAGGTCCTCCGTCGTGTAAATATCGATGCCGGATGCTACGATGAGAGAGAACGCCTGAGCAGGAAAATAAACGAGCTTTTGTCAAAAGACATACAGGGATACCGCATAAAGTGTCCGGGTTGCGGAAAAATAATGAAGTTCATAGAAACCTCGTCAGGAAAATACTGTGCAAAATGCAGGCGAAAATACTTGTAAAAAAACGGATTTACAGGTATAATCTAATTCATAAAAAACAAAAGATCGGGGCATAACATGTATAAAAAAGTATTGGTCGGGCTGACTGCAGTTATCCTTTTGGGACTGCTGGCCGCAGCAGGTATAATAATATATGAAAAGATAGCTGAAAAATATAAGGAAAGCGAAGTAAAGACAGAACTGCGTGATTATTACAATGTTCCTCAGGGCGAGGCTATGCTTATTTTTGATGAGAAGATATATGAGAAGAACGCCATGCTTTTCGACGGCGAGCCATATCTTGACTTTGCGACCGTTACGGAACGTTATACCACTCTTTTTATGTGGAGTCCCGATGAAAACAGGATGTATTATACAACACCTTCGAAGGAATATATGATTACTCCGGGGGCGAAGGACATACTGGTAAACGAAGAGAAAATAATATATGATATTCCTCCCGTAATGATGAAAGAGGATACCCTTTATGTTTCCATGTCGTTTCTTAAGGAGTGCAGTAATATCACTTATGAAATGTATGACGATCCGGCCAGGATACTTGTGACATACAGTACCGATGAATTCCTCTGTGCGACCGTAAAGGAAGAGTCTTCGATAAGGGTTTCTCAGGATATAAAGGCAGACTATCTTGAAAAGCTTCCCGCGGGTTCTGTTGTCAGGATCATAGAGGGAGGAGGGATACAGCAGAAGGGGTTCATAAAAGTGATGAGCTCCGACGGCGTTAGGGGATATTTCCTTCAGGAAAAGCTTGACTGGGGAAACAGATACAATACCCAGCCGGTATTCAACGATTTCGAAGAGGAAAAGAATAAACCTCTGCTAAGTCCGGAAAAGATTTATCTTGTATGGCATCTTTTTTACGGCATGGGTCATATTGATGAGATGACCGAGTATATTGAGACAAATCCGGAATTGAATGTAGTGGCTCCAACATGGTTCTTTATGAACGGAACAAATGGGGAGATAGTTTCCTACGGTGATATGGACTATGTGGTAGCGGCTCATGACAGAAAGGTGAATGTCTGGGCGGTACTAAACCAAGAAACGCTTACAGGAGATTATTATACCGCAGACCAGATGCATGAGCTGTTCTCGAAATATGACAGCAGGATGAGGCTGGCAAGGAATCTTGTGGAAGCTGTGAAAAAATGCGGCGCAGACGGAATAAATATAGATATTGAGGGGCTTAAGGTTGAGACCGGCATTTATTTCGTACAGTTCTTAAGGGAATTAAGTATTAAGTGCAGGGAATACGGGATCGTTCTTTCGGTAGATAACTACATTCCCGAGGAGTACAACGCATTCTTCAATATTCCCGAACAGAGCAGATTTGTGGATTATATAGTGATCATGGGTTATGACGAGCATTATGCCGGTTCCGATGCCGGTTCTGTAGCGTCTCTTTCATGGTTTAAGCATGCGGTAGACATTTCACTTAAGAAGTGCGGTCCGGAGCAGATAATCATGGGAATTCCGTTCTATACCAGATTATGGAAGGAAGCTCCTGACGGGGATACTATCAAGGCCTATGTAATAAAGACCATGAATATGAAAGAACAGGATGAATATATTGCTTCCTCTGGGCTTGAGGGAAAATGGCTTGAAAAAGAAGGTCAGTATTATTATGAATACGAAGTAGAGGACGGACGATTCAGGCTTTGGGCAGAAGATAAAAAATCCTTGGCGTTGAAAGCAATGGTTATCGGTGAAAAGGATCTGGGAGGTACCGCAGCCTGGATGCTCGGCGGAGATCCCGAAGGTACGTGGATGATAGTAAAAGCTGCGGTAAACGGGGATGTTTCCATACTTTTGGGAGAAGATCAAGGCGATGTGGGAATAATCAACGATGATGAAGAAACAGGTGCAGTGATAGGACCGTGATGGAAATCAGTGGTCTAAGGTGTTAAATATGGGAGGTAGAATATGTTGAGTATTATTGAATATCTGAAACAACTGGGTACGGATGTCGGGTTAAAGATAATTTTTGGACTGATAGTCCTTTTTGTGGGTCTGAAGATAGCTAAATTTGTTGTGAAGCTCGTATCAAAGGGTAAAGCTTTCAGCAAGCTGGAGGTTAGTGTTCAGAGCTTTCTGTTAAGCTTTATTAAGATCATTCTGTACGCACTGGTCATTGCAAGTGCGGCTATTATCTGGGGTATTCCTACCACATCATTCCTTACGATCTTTACCTCGGCAGGCGTAGCTGTAGGTCTTGCTCTCCAGGGAGCTCTCTCTAACTTCGCAGGCGGACTTATGATCCTTATTTTCAAGCCCTTTAAAATCGGGGACTTTATCGAGAACGGTGCAGTTATGGGTACGGTAAAGGATATTACGATCATATATACAATCCTTCATACTGTTGACAACAAGGTGGTAACAATTCCGAACGGTACACTGACAAACTCCAATGTCATCAATTATTCGACACTTCCCGAAAGACGTGTGGATATTAAATTCAGTGCGGGGTATCATGATGATATCGAGAAGGTGAAGACGGTACTTATGGGTGTTGCTGAAGCTCACGAGAAGGTTCTAAAGGATCCTGCTCCTTTTGTGAGGCTTACGGCTCAGGCTTCCAGCTCATTGGATTATACCTTTAGGGTATGGTGCTCCGGTGCTGATTACTGGGAAGTATACTTTGATATGATGGAACGTGTGAAAAAAGCCTTTGATGAAAATGGAATTACCATTCCGTTCCAGCAGGTGGATGTTCATATGGATAAATAATAAAAAACACTTGAAAAATCTGAAAAAAATGATATGATGTTTTTTATTATATATTTAGGAGGTACTAGAAATGAGGACTAAGATTAAACAATTGTTTAGAAACACGAGTGAGTATGCTTCAAAGGATGTAACTGTATGTGCATGGGTGCGTACGAACAGATCGCAGGCACAGTTTGGCTTCCTGAATATAAATGATGGTTCATTTTTTGAGAACCTGCAGGTTGTTTACGAGCAGGGTATAGAGAATTTTGAAGAGATTTCGAAGATAAGGGTCGGCATGAGTGTGAAGGTTGTAGGTACGGTAGTGCTTACTCCCGAGAACCAGCAGCCTTTTGAGGTTAAAGCTAAGTCGGTTGAAATTCTTGGGGATTGTCCTGAGAGTTATCCGATTCAGCCTAAACGTCATACAAGAGAGTTCCTTCGTACTGTAGCGCATCTTCGTCCACGTACAAATCTGTTCAGTGCAGTATTCAGAATAAGAAGCGTTGCGGCAATGGCTATCCATACATATTTCCAGGACAGGGGATATCTTTATGTACATACACCCCTTATTACCTGTGCAGACTGCGAGGGTTCGGATCAGATGTTTAAGATTACTACCTTAAACATGAACGACCTTCCTCTTACTGAGGACGGAAAGGTTAATTTCAAGGAAGATCTGTTCGGAAAGCAGTCGTTTATAACCGGTTCAGGTCAGCTCCAGGGTGAAACCTTTGCGATGGCTTTCGGTGACATTTATACATTCGGTCCCACCTTCAGAACCGAGAATTCCAATACGCAGACTCATGCAAACGAATTCTGGATGATAGAGCCCGAGATGGCATTCTGCGATCTTCAGGGACTTATGGATATCGAAGAGGAGATGCTTAAGTTTATTGTTAAGTATGTAATGGAGAAGTGTCCTGAGGAAATTGATTTCTGTGATAAGTTCGTTTCCAAGGGACTTAAGGATAAGCTCAATGCCATTGTAAATGCCAAGTTTACCAGAATCTGTCATCATGATGCCATAGATCTTTTAAAGAAGGCTGACGTGAAGTGGGAATTCCAGCCCGATTACGGCGAGGATATTGCTAAAGAGCATGAGAAATATCTGGTTGATTATTTCAATGGTCCGGTATTCGTTACCAACTGGCCTAAGGAGATCAAGGCTTACTACATGAAGGTTAATCCTGATAACGCTACCGTAGCTGCAGTTGACCTTCTGGTTCCTCAGGCAGGCGAGCTTATGGGTGGAAGCCAGAGAGAGGAAAATCTTGACAAGCTTCTCGAGAGAATGGATGAAATGGGCGTAGATAAGAGCGGTATCGACTGGTATCTGGATACCCGTAGGTACGGCGGATGCGTTCACAGCGGTTTCGGCATGGGCTTCGAGCGACTTATCATGTATCTTACCGGTGTTGAAAACATCAGAGACGTTATACCTTATCCCAGAACACCTAACAACTGTGAGTTCTAAAATGGAATTAATAGAGAATACATTAAATACTAAGAGCATATTTGACGGCAAGATAATCCATGTGCATGTGGACGATATAGAGCTTGCAAACGGAAAGCCGGGATACAGGGAAGTTGTTGAACATCCGGGCGGAGTGTGTATAGCGGCTCTGACGAAGGATAATGAACTCCTGTTTGGCAGACAGTTCAGGTATCCATTTAAGGAGGTTCTCTTAGAACTTCCTGCCGGCAAGTTGGAAAAGGGCGAGGATCCGTTTGTGGCAGCCCAGAGGGAACTTAAGGAAGAAACCGGGTGCACAGGCAAAGATTGGGTATCAATGGGAAATATGTATCCCACTCCCGGCATTTGCAGTGAGATAGACCGTCTGTACTTCTGCCACGTAGATAAGGAATCGGATAAGCTGGAGCTTGACGAGGATGAGTTCATAGAACCTGAGCGCATTCCGATAGAAAAAGCTGTTGAGATGGCTATGAACGGTGAGTTGCCGGATGCAAAGACACAGCTCATGGTGCTTAAGGTAGCAAGGTATCTTAAAATGTCATTCTGAGCATAGCGAAGAATCTTAATAAAAATATAATGATTTCCCGCGTGCTGCTATCTTGTTTTTTCAAAAATTCTATGGTAGTATATCCCTAGGTACAAAGTGGACACCCTGATTTAGAGTCAGGAGATCTGCATTGGGTTAAAATATTTGGAGTACTACAAGGAGGTAGCGGTATGGATGTTGGCGGCGTTTTAACAGTTACATTATCAGATGCTAAGACACGTAACGATATAGGCATGGCTGTGCTTGCAAAGCAGATGGATACCGAAAACCAGGCCGGTGCTGCCATGATAGATATGATGAACAGGACATTTATGGAGACAAGCGTGAACCCCAATGTCGGCAGCAATATCGATATAAGTATTTAAAATGTGGATTAAAAGATGATTATTGATTCCCCTTGCCATAAAAGGTAAGGGGATTTTTATATTCAAATAATCTCGCAAAGCGTTGAAAATAAAGGGCTTATGGCATTTGAAAAAAAATTTTGAAAAAATTTTAAAAAAGTACTTGCATTTTTTAAAATATGGGTGTATAATACCGCTTGTGCTTGTGAAAAACAAGAAATGCACCTTTAGCTCAGTTGGTAGAGCACCTGACTCTTAATCAGGGTGTCCAGGGTTCGAGCCCCTGAAGGTGCATATTTGGGAAAGCCTTGAAACAATAATGTTTCAAGGCTTTTCATTTGTGTGACAATCGAATGCCCTCGATGCAAGCCTGCTTGCAAACGGAGAGCCTTAGTGAACGGAGTTTTTGTAATGATATGGATAATAAATAATTATGCCTTGCTTATATTTGGAACCATTGCCGGTGTTATGGGAGTGAGCTTTTATCTAAGGAACAACAGCTCTGCCGGCAGTATTCGGCGTTACATCCTTTTTTATGGTTTGTTTTCCGCACTCTGGTGCCTGAGTTATGCCATTCTTGGAGTAATGCAGGATCTTTCGCTTTGTCCGTACATAAGGATTATAGGATTGATATCAATAAACTGTTTCCTGATGAATGAGGTATTCCTTGCAACAGAAATGGCGGGCATAGGCAAACGTGTGTCAATAATTTTACGCGTTTCTGCAGCAATTGCATCCGTTATCGATCATGTTCTATTTGCAAACAAAAAAATTGATATTTTTGTGTGTGAGGACGGTTATACCAGGTGGTATGCCAATTCTCAGATGCAGCTGGGGCGTTATGTACACAATGTTTATGAAGTCCTGATGTTTTTGCTACTTTTTACTTTAGCACTTATATGGCTGAAAAAGACCAGGCTAAAGCGTTCGAGAAAATTCATGGCTTTTCTTTTTATGGCAAATTTCTCACTGCTCTTTTTTACTATTCCTGATAGTATCTTCCCTAATTTTGGACTCCCGGGTGTTGCAACATCAGGCATTGGCGGGGCTGTTTGTACGATCGTAATGTGGTATGGCGCGATCATAGCCAATTCGTTTAACGTCAGTGTGGGCAATATCACACACAGGCTGTTTGATTTTATAGAGGCAGGTGTATTAGTATTTGATACTGACAGGCATATTGCTATTATGAATGCTTATGCCGAAAATCATTTGTCCGGAGAAAAAAGAGATAAGCTTAATGATCTGTTTAACATCAGTGATGCGGATATCAGCCATATGTTTGAAAAAGGTGCCAATGAGATCTACTCTACCCGTTTATGGGATAAGAAGGGCTAAAAGGCATATTCTGTAAAGCTTAATTCCGTAAAGGATACTTATGGAGAGCCTTACTGTATCCTTATGGTTTTTTCTGACATTACTGAGGAAATAGAGCTTGCGGATAAGTTCGCCGTTGCAAGCCAGGCAAAGAGCCAGTTCCTGGCCAACATGTCACATGAGATACGTACCCCGATTAACGGTATCATGGGTATGAACACAATGCTTATTGACGAGCTCGATGAGGGAAATACTGATGATGCCCGTAAGTATGCGATGAACATAACCAGCGCGAGCCAGACACTTCTGTCGATAATCAATGATATTCTTGATATATCCAAGATAGAATCAGGTAAAATGGAACTCATACCCGTTGAATACGAGATTTTCTCGGTGCTTAATGACTGTTATAACATGACATTGTCAAGGGCGGAGGAAAAGGGGCTTAAGTTCGAGATAGACATTGACAGCAGAATTCCTTCGGTACTATACGGTGATGAGGTACATTTCCGACAGATCATAAACAATTTCCTTTCCAATGCGGTGAAATATACTCGGACCGGAAAAATATCACTTCGCCTTAAGGAACTGTCAAGAAAAGGTGATAATGTTGAACTGTCCGTAGAGGTAGCTGATACGGGTATCGGTATAAAGAAAGAAGATGTCGGTAAGCTCTTTAAGAATTTCACCAGACTGGATGAACAGAAGAACCGTAACATTGAGGGAACAGGACTCGGGCTTTCTCTCACAGAAAAGCTTGTAAAGCTTATGGGTGGAGAGATAAACGTGGAGAGCGAATACGGAAAAGGCTCGACATTTAGTGTAAAATTGTCACAGAAAATAGTAAATGCTGCACCTGTCGGTAATTTCTCAGATCAATACAATGAGTTTGTAAATCAGAAAAAAGAGAATACCAATGTGATTGACATCCATGATGCTTCAATACTTGTTGTTGACGATGTCGATATGAATATCCAGGTTGTAAAGGGTATGTTAAAGAGGACACGCGCCAACATAGATACTGCATACAGCGGTGAGGAATGCCTTGAAAAAATCAAAAAACGGCATTACGATATTATTTTCCTTGACCATATGATGCCTGAAATGGATGGTATTGAAACTCTGGAACAGATGAGAAAACAGGATAATCCCAATAAAGATACACCTGTCATAATTCTCACTGCGAATGCTGTTGTCGGAGCAAAGGAGATGTATCTTGAAAAGGGCTTTGCGGATTATATTTCAAAGCCTATACGACGTGATGATCTGATAGACATGCTGTTCAGGTATCTCCCAAAGACGTTGGTAAATGTACCTTCTAAAGAAAATCCGGATATAAAGAAGGATGATAAAGCCGTAAAGAATGTGCCGGAATGTGGGACAGTTAAGGTAGACAAACCAGCAAGTCTTACTGAAAGATTTCCTATGCTTGATACAACGACCGGGATGAATTACTGCATGAATGATGAAGAGTTTTATGTCGAAATAATCGGAACATATGTGGAAAATGATAAAAGACAGCTAATAGCGGATACGTATGCAGCTGAGAACTGGAAGGATTATAAAACATATGTCCATGCACTGAAAAGCACTTCCTTAAACATCGGTGCCGTCGAACTTTCAGAACATGCCAAAGCGCTTGAATTTGCTGCAAAGGAAGGAAACTACGACTATATAAGGGAAAATCACAAAAAAGTTTTTGATGAATATAGTGAAATGCTTGATAAGTTGAGCGATAAATTAACAGTTTAAAATATAACTGATGGTTAAGCGGATATTTCCGATTATTATCTTCATTCTTTAGAAAAATCTGTTATAATGTAGTTACGACGTCGAAATAAAACTAAAAGAAGGAAGGATTATGATCTATGGAAATATTGATAGGTGAAAATATAAAAAGATTACGAACAGACAGAAATATCACACAGGAGCAACTGGCAGAAGCCTTGAATGTATCGGCTGTGGCAGTCAGCAAATGGGAACGATGTGAGACAATGCCGGATATATCCATGCTTCCGAGACTGGCATATTATTTTCAGGTATCGATTGATGAACTCATGAGTTATGATGCATGTGCCGTTGACCTTGCGATCAAAGACTTTATTACAGAACATACAAAAGCCGCAGAAGCATATAATGCCAAGGAGTGCCTGCGACTTTCAAAGGCTGCATATAAAAAGTATCCTCAGGATTACAGGGTCATGGAGCTGTATATGTGGGACCTTATAGGTGGATATGCGGATAATAACCCTGACACTATATTGAAACACAAAACAGAAATTGGACAGATATGTGATAAGATCCTAAAGAACTGCCGGGACGACTTTATTAGGAGAGACGCCTACGTTATGCAAGGGAAAATACTGCATTCATCAGGGCATACCGAAGAAGCCGTGGCGCTATACGCTGAAAAACTTCCTGACTGGTATCAGACCGCTGGTCAGAAAACGGAACAGCTGTTTGAAAAGGATACTCCGGAATTTATATCCCATCTTCATGATAATACTTTAGAACTCGGAAAATTTCTCCTGAATAAAGTGTCAAAGTATATCTGGTTTGATAAAAGCCTGTCCCCGCTGGAAAAGGCAAATAAAGCTTTGCTATTATGTGAATACTTGGAAAAATGTCCGAAGATCATTGATAATGGTATTCTTGAGGAACTGAAATCATACTTCTCGGGAGATTTTATTTCGAAATTGAAATCTGATAAATCTCATAAAGATTTAATCGGTAGATTTCAGGGCTATATTGATTGAAAACAAAAACAACTAACTTTTGGTTAGTTGTTTTTTTTATATTATGGGTTTATTATGACAGTACAAGGTTGATACAAAAAGGGGAATCAATGGAGCAGGCTTTTACTGCCTGACAGAAATGGAGGGAATATGCTGAAAGTACTGGAAATATTGGCTTATCCGATAAGATATGGCGGTATAGATATGTTTGTTTGGCAATTGATAAGGTCTGTTGACAAGTCGATACATTTGGATTGCCTTACACCATTGAACTGTGTAAATGAGGATTTCAGAAAAGATTTAAGTGAACGGGGTGGAAATCTTTTCGAACTAAATCTGAAAAAAAACGGGAACCTGAATTATGCGTATCGCCCTATAAAATCTTTTTTGAAAGAACATCATTACGATGTTGTCCATATACATGCTTCTTCAATACAGGAATTGGCCGCTATAGCAGCTGCAGCAAGCAGTAAAGATACCAAGGTAATTGTCCATTCCCATGGGACTGGTTCCAAATTTACATTTGTAATGCGTGTTTTCAGAAGAATTGCAGGATTTAGCATGAGCAGGCATGTTGACTGCTTTTGTGCTTGTTCAAAGGTTGCTGCCGAGTGGAAATATATTCCCAAACATCAAAAACAGGCCCATATAATAAATAACGGTATAAACACGGAACAATTTATGTTTGATCGTGAGCGCCGGAAAGAAATACGTGAAAGAATGAATATATCCGATTCTGAATTTGTTCTTGGAAATGTCGGCCGTCTTAGTTATGAAAAAAACCAGGGTTATCTGATAAATATATTTGAGAAGTTTTTGCAGATTAAACCTGATGCTAAACTGGTATTGGTCGGTGATGGACCGGATCGGGATGCGTTAGTGAAATTAGTAGAACAAAAAGGCTTGAACGAGCGGATAATCTTTGCGGGCAATACGACTGATGTGGCAGGATACCTTATGGCAATGGATGTATTCGTATTTCCGTCCGTACATGAGGCATTTGGATTTGCGGTTGTAGAGGCACAAGCATCCGGTCTTCCAGTGCTTGCGTCAGATATCCTTCCTGATGATGTAAAGATGTGTGAAAGTGTTAGGTTTTTACCCATTGGTGATGAAAACATATCCAAATGGATTGATGCTATTCCGATAACATACTGCGAGGACCGTAAAAAGGGAGTGGAAGCTGTCCGAAAAGCCAGATTTGATATAAAGAATACCGCAAAACAGGTAGAGAAATTATACTTATCTTAAAGTGTGAAAATGGTTCATTAATAGGGAGGTTGCATATGCTTTTTTCTGTAATTATTCCGATATATAATATTAAAGACTTTTTACGCAAATGCATAGACAGCGTCTTATCACAGAATTTTGATGATTATGAGATCGTTTTGGTTGATGACGGATCTACTGACGGTTGTTCTGCAATATGTGATGAATATGCTCAAAACAATAGTCAGGTACGTGTGATCCATAAAGAAAACGGTGGTCTGGTAAGTGCAAGGAATACAGGCATAAAAGAGGCACAAGGGGAATACATCCTTTATGTGGATGGAGATGATTGGGTATCACAGAACTGGATGGAGGTAATCTCGACCCAAATATATTCTGCGCCTGAAAACCCGGATATCGTGGTCTTCGGATCGATGGGTATTTATGCCGATAGACAGTCGATACATATTATTAATGCTTCTGAAGGTTTTTATGACAGACACCGGCTCGAAACGGAAATATTTCCAAGCCTAATCAGTGACAGGACTAGGTATATAGAGGATTCCATCATTTTACCTGCCCCTTGGAATAAGGCATATAAAAGAAGCTTGCTGGAAGAGCATCACTGTTATGATGAAGGAATCAGGATCGGCGAGGACACAGCTTTTGTTTTCGAGTGTTTTCTTAATGCTCAAAGCGCTGTTATCTGTAAGGAAATATTGTATAATTGCAACCGGCTGAACCCGACTTCTATTTTATCAAAGGATGATCCGGAACGGATCAGAAAACGTTTACGGCTTTTCCAATATATTCAGGAACGCCTTTCGTCCTATGGGCAGGTGATCGATCAGCAGATGGACTGTTTTTATGCAAGCAGGATATTGTACGATGTTATCAGTATGCGAAAAAAGACTTCCGATATTAATAGAACCGGCAGTCTTTTGAAAAAAGAGTTAAGAGAAACGGATATTATAAAGTATGTTCATATCAATAAAATACCTTTCCGTGCGAGAATTGTCATGCGTATGCTTAAGATGGGCATGTGCAGAACGGTTCTTTGGGGACTCGGAATGGTGTCTTAATAAGATATGATCGGTTAAAGTTTGTACTGCATAAAGTTTCCGTTTTTTACAAAACCAAAATCTGTATATAACAATACACCCATATCGGATGCGGTAATCTGCACAGACCCGCATCCGTATTTTTTGGCCTCATCCACCACTCTTGAAAGCAGTTCCTTTGCTATTCCCATACGGCGATAGGAGGGATCGGTGAACATACTCGAAAGCAGTCCTATTTTGCCTGTAGGACAGCTGAAATAGGGTGGCTTTTCCACAAATGACATACCACTGGTACCGACTATTTTCTCACCATCTACAGCAAGCCATGATACAAAGGTACCGTCAGCCATATGTCTGCCGTAGTAATCCTTAAGTGCCGGTATAAGGTCTATATCCTCTGTGGCACCCTCTTCACGCAATTGCCTTATACGCATGGCTATGAAGGTATCAACATCGGCGGGAATCATTTTTCTATATTGTATTTTCATAATCTTTTTCCTCTCAAGTTTACTTTTGCTCACCGGTGGTTGCCATGAAGTATTTCTTATGTATAAAGATAGTTCCTCGGCCTGGTAGTATTATAAGGAGTCAGTACCATCCCGCCATCCTTGACTGCGGCCTCTATCATTGTTTTGGTAAGTCCGGGAACAGTTTCATCCCTGAGAGCTTCTTCTATATCCATCCAGATGACCTCGCTGTTTTCGTCTCCGTCGGACCTTGCTTCACCTTCGATATATTCTGCAATAAATACGGTGTACCAGTCTTTTTCACTGAAACGGATGCCTATCATTTTGCCTGCTTTTACAGTGACACCTGTTTCTTCCATAAATTCCCTGGCTAAGGTTTCCTGCGGTATCTCTCCGAACTTCAGATAACCGCCCGGGATAATAAGCTTACCGTTGCCTGAACCATATGTGTGACGTCCCAGCAAAACCCTGCCGTCTTTTATGCATACACCTGCCACTGACTGTGTCCAGTTCGTGCTTTTGATCTCTTCTTCTGTCATTTACTTACACTCCCTAAATAATATCAATTTTGTTCTATTTCTGTAAGTATCATAACAAAACTCTGAGATCAAGTCAAACGATTCCGTATTTTGTCCTTGATATAGTTGTAAATAATCAAAGTATGACACATAAACTGCAATCCATGACAAAAGGGTTGCAGTTTATCTGTTTATGTGTATAATCAAATCATCGACAAAATGCTTAAGCAAAAAATAAGTAGGAGGATAAATGATTTGAAGGTCAGACTTTCAGTGAGTGAAAATAGATATTATGAAATAAAAAACGAACTTTGTGATCACGGAATAGATATAGATGATGATGCGGATCTTGAGCTTATAGAAAGATTTGGACAGGCAGAATTCCTAAATGTGAAAAATGATGTCGGAGATCGGATGAGGATACCTGTTAATGACATAGTTTTTATAGAAAGCTTTGGCAGGAACATGGATGTTCATACCGAACAAGAGGTGTTCAGAGCATCTGAGAGGATGTATGTTCTGGAACAGGAGTTAGCCGGCAGGGACTTCATAAGGGTCAGTAATTCGTGTATTATTTCCAAAAAGAAGATAAAACGGATCAAACCATCACTTTCTATGAAATATGTACTGGAAATGACGGATAAGTCCTTGGTGGATGTTACGAGAAGTTACTACCATGCATTTAGGGAACAAATGAGAATCTGATTGAATTATACTATGGATGTTTATAAATTCAAAAATAAAACTATAAAACCATAAAATTATAAAGAATTCGAACAAGAAAGGAACGGAAAAATGGCAGTATCAGGAATAAGAATCGCAGGAATAGCAATAATAATAGGTGTGGCTTTGATCATAGGTATAATAATATATGCGATATACAGATCAAAGGTAAAAAAGGCACTTGCAGGAGAGATGAGCGGGGCACATATCGGAGTTCCGGCACCGGCGGATACCTTTAGCGCAATAATGAAGATAGTGGTATTGATACTTCTTGTATGGATAATTATCAGTCTGGGGAACATTTCTGAATTAAAACAGGAAATCGAGAATCTCAGATTAAGTAACTCAGCAGAGTTTTCATCTCTGTCGTTTGAACTTTCAAACCTTAAGGATGATATGGTACAGGCTAATAGCAGGGTTTTATCTTACAAAAGGTATATATCTGATGTTAATGCCGAGGATAATACTTGTGTCGTTAAACATAATTTACGTCTAAAAACATACAGCGATGCAACCACGGTAAAGCTTACGCTGCCGGATGGCACACAGGTTGATATGTTTAGAAAGGCAGCAGGTATTTACGAAGCAGAAACAAAGATAAATCTATTCGCAAATACTGAAAGTGATACATCGTTTTCCATTAAGGAAGGGGATATGAGCTATGTGGAATCTTCATATCCCGAAAATGATGACGCTGACGAATTCTGGCAGTTGGTGATCCCTTCGCTGGACAGTGCAGGTTATGATATTTATCATACTTCAGATAAAATATCTGTAGGTACCATCAATCTGTTTTCATATCACAAGGCGCAGTATCATATTTCATCTGCAAAACTTATCGTAGAGAAGAACGGGGAAGTATTGGAAACGATCGATGCTATGGCTTATATGAATAAGGCTGTGGGGGATTGCAGCATCCTTGTTGATAAGGATTATGATATAAAGAGTGAAGACAGCCTAAGCATGAAATTAATTTTAAACACAGAAGAAGGCTATACCTTAGATCAGGAAATTTTTGAATGGATCAAGGGAAGCGGTATTAGGACATATGGCAATAAGTTTTCTATAATTGATAAAAATGGGAATAAGGTTTACGGGAACTAGATTGGTTTTTGAGAATGTCCTGCGGTTGGATATACCGCAGGACATTTTTTATATATGGAACTTATGACAGATGCTTGGATAGGCATAAACTTAAAGTATTTGTGTTATTCTTAAAAATGGTGTATAATAGTAAAAATACAATTAACGGGGAGGCAAAGAAAAAACTATGATGGACATAATGCAACTAAACGAAAATACTTACAGAGTCGAGGATGACAGAGTCCGTTTCTTTATCCTTGAGGGTACGGAAAAAGCTCTGATGATTGACAGCAGCATGAATAATCCCAACGCTATCGATGCGGCAAAGAAGGTGACAGGCAAACCGATAGAGCTTATCAATACTCACGCTGACAGAGATCATATTGCGGGGAATATCGCCTTTGATAAGGTATATATGCATCCCGCAGAGGAAGAAAATTACAGAAAAAACGGTGGACAGTGTACCATCATCCCTGTAAAGGGAGGAGATATCATTAACCCCGGTGACCGTCCCTTGGAGATTATCGATATGCCCGGCCATACTCCCGGAAGCATAGGTATTTTGGATATAAACAACAGAGTTCTTTATTCAGGCGACTCTGTACAGTCGGGTATCATTTTCATGTTCGGTCAATACAGGAATCTGGAAACCTATATTGAAAGCATGAAGAAGCTTAAGGCATATGAGGGCAGATTTGATATTGTCTATCCCTGCCATGATAAATGCCCGGTATATCCCGACATTATACCCAAGCTTATAGAGGGGGCTGAACAGATACTTGCAGGTAAAGCGGAAGGTAAGGATATGGATCTGTTCGGGAACAAGGTAAAAATGTATAGATTTGAATATGCCGGCTTTTTCTGTGAGGCATAACTTTTTCTGGATTATTATGAGGTGGCTATGATTTTCAATGAATACAGATACACACATATATCAAAAACGGACGGATTACCATTGTCTGTGCTTCGAATAGAGCCTGACGAAAACTGCAGGATAAAGGGTATCGTCCAGTTGGTTCATGGTATGGTTGAACATAAGGAAAGATATATAGCTTTTATGAAATATCTTGCTGAGCATGGATATATTACGGTTATCCATGACCACAGAGGACACGGAGAAAGTGTCAGAAGCAAGGATGATTACGGATACTTTTATAAAGGAGGCTACGAAGCCCTTATAGAAGATATTCATGAAATAACTCTCGAAACAAAATTATATGCAGAAAATGAACGCGGCCTGCTTATTGGCGGAAAAGAGGGTGTACCTTTTATCCTGCTCGGACACAGTATGGGTTCCTTAGCGGTAAGATGTTATATAAAACAATACGATAAAGACATAGACCGATTATGCGTGATAGGATGTCCTTCAAATAAACCGGGTGTAATACCGGGACTGATCATAGTTAATATCCTAAAGCTATTGAAGGGCGGACGGGAGCATTCAAAATTCATGGATTATTTAGTCATGGACTCCAATTACGGCAATAAATTTAAGGATGAAGGTCCCGGTGCATGGATATGCAGCGATCCCGAATTGGTTGCTGAATATGCTAAGGACCCGCTAAGCGGGTTCAGCTTCACAATAAACGGCTATGAAAACCTGCTGAAGCTCACAAAAGAAACATATTCCGGATCCGGGTATGCTATGAATAACCCGGAACTGAAGATCAAATTCTTTTCCGGCAAGGACGATCCGTGCGCGGTATCTTATAAAGCATTCAGAAATGCCATGTTGTTATTGAAACATCAGGGTTACAAGAATGTAAGCGGTAAGATGTATAAAGGAATGAGGCACGAAATATTAAACGAAATCGGCAAAGAGAGGGTATACAGAGATATCCTGGATTTTATAAAGTAAGTGGAGAATGACACTAACCCAATTGATCCTACAAAAAGGATTGGGTATCCCGGAGAAAAAAGATTATGAATAAATACATTATGGCATTTGATGCCGGTACCACATCGGAAAGAGCGATCATATTTAACAAAAACAGTGAAATAGTTAGTGTGGCGCAGAAGGAATTTAGCCAGATATATCCTCAGCCGGGATGGGTGGAGCATAATCCTATGGAAATATGGTCATCTCAGATCGGAGTGGCGGTCGAGGCTATGACAAAGGCCGGTATAAGTGCTGAACAAATAGAAGCCATTGGTATTACAAATCAAAGGGAAACCACTATCGTATGGGATAAGAACACGGGACTTCCCGTCTATAATGCAATAGTCTGGCAGTGCAGGAGAACTACGGAATACTGTTCGGAGCTTAAAGATTACTCAGAAATGATCCGTACAAAGACCGGTCTGATCGTCGATCCGTATTTCTCAGCCACAAAGCTTAAGTGGATACTTGATAATGTCGAGGGGGCAAGGGAGAAAGCCCAAAAAGGCGATCTGCTGTTCGGAACGGTTGAAACATGGCTTATTTGGAAGCTTACCAAGGGAAAGGTACACGTAACCGACTACAGTAATGCATCCCGTACAATGCTTTTTAACATAAATACTCTTGAATGGGACGAAGACATATGTAAGCTTCTTGATATTCCTATGTGTATGCTTCCGACTCACGTTTCAAACAGTGAAGTTTACGGCGAGTCTGCACCTGAATATCTCGGCGGAAGCATTAAAATAGGAGGTGCGGCAGGAGACCAGCAGGCAGCCTTGTTCGGACAAAAATGTTTTCATAAGGGCGATATGAAAAATACATATGGTACCGGTTGTTTCCTGCTAATGAATACCGGTGAAAATCCCACGTTTTCCAAAAACGGGCTGGTAACGACGATTGGCTGGGGAATAAACGGAAAGCGGACATATGCACTTGAAGGCTCTGTTTTCATGGGCGGAGCATTGGTTCAATGGCTAAGGGACGAGCTCCATATGATAAATAAAGCATCCGAAACGGAAGAAATAGCCGGAAAGGTGAAGGACACAAACGGCTGTTATATAGTACCTGCTTTTACGGGACTTGGAGCACCGTACTGGAAGCCTGATGCGAAGGGTATTATCTGCGGGCTTACCAGAGGCGTCGGAAGGGACCATATAGTCAGAGCCGCTCTTGACGCCATAGTTTATCAGGTAAACGACATTGTTTCCGCAATGGAGCAGGACGCCGGATGCAAGGTCAGTGCCCTGCGGGTTGACGGAGGGGCAAGCAATAACAATTATCTGGTAAAAACGCAGGCGGATATCAGCGACACCCTTGTCATAAGACCTGCGTGCGTGGAAACAACTGCGCTCGGAGCAGCATATCTTGCAGGACTGGCAGTGGGCTTTTGGAACGATGAAGCCGATATAGAGAAATCTTCGAAGGATTATACGGAGTTCAGACCGGATATGGATCCCAGTGAACGCAGGAAGAGATTAAGTGGTTGGAAGGACGCGGTTTCTCTGCTTGTAAAGTAATGGAATATGTTAAAGGAAAGGAGCCTAAACTATGCTTACTTTTGTTATCGGTTTAATGATTCTTTTTGTGGGCGGCGGTCTTTACGGCGCATTCTGCCAGAAGGTGTTCAGGCCCGATGACAGAAAAACACCTGCATATACAAAGGGTGACGGTGTTGATTACGTGCCGATGCCGAAATGGAAAAACTCACTGATAAACCTGCTTAATATAGCCGGAACAGGCCCGATCCTCGGACCTATACAGGGTATTCTTTTCGGCCCCATTGCTTTTATTACAATTCCTATCGGTTGCGTGATCGGCGGAGCAATGCATGACTATTTCTCAGGAATGATCTCTGTCCGGGAGGGCGGAATACAGATGCCCGAAATGGTAAAGCAGAACACAAATGCGGGTATTCATAAGCTTTATACGTTATTTATTTGTCTGGTATTATTCTTAGTCGGCGTAGTTTTTATCTATACACCCGGTGATATCATGGCCACCCATGTATTTGGCTTCGGCGGGACGGCCGGAGAAGCATCGACTTGGATAATATATTCCGCGATATTTATATATTATCTGATAGCGGCGGTACTGCCGATAGATAAGATCATAGGAAGGATATATCCTCTGTTCGGAGCAATCCTTTTGCTGTCAGCCGTAGGCATATTTGTCATGCTCTTTGTGAATGGCTATCCCATGGCAGAGCTTTGGGGTTCATGGAATCTTAACGGATTTGACTTTGGAGCTTATTTTAGCGGGGAACATTTTATACCAACCTTCTTTGTAACCGTTGCGTGCGGTATCCTTTCGGGATTTCATTCCACTCAGATCACTCTTGTTACCAGGACCATGGAGCATGAGAAGGAAGGACGTGTTACCTTCTATAACATGATGATAGTCGAAGGCTTTATAGCTATGGTATGGGCAGCAGGAACAATGGCTATGATCGGACTCGGAGCAGGAGACCTTGGCATTACCATGCAGCAGACTGAAAAGGGCTGGGCATATTTTATGCTCGTTGAAGGTCAGCTTAAGCAGATTTCAGCCACCAGTGTTGTCGGAGTAGTATGTAAAAACATGCTCGGATCTGTAGGTGGGATAATTGCTATCATTGGAGTTATAGTTCTTCCCATAACCTCGGGGGATACGGCGCTCAGGTCTATGAGGCTTATCCTTGCGGACACCTTCAATATAAAACAGAACAAGAATGTTAAGCGACTGATGCTGGCAATACCGATCTTTGCACTGGCGTTTATAGCTCTCATAATAGCTAAGGTTAATCCGAACGGATTTAATATTGTATGGAGATATTTCGGCTGGTCGAACCAGACGGTTGCGATATTTGCCCTGGCTTCCATCCTGATATGGCTGATGCAGCATGATAAGAAAAAGTATCTGTGGATACCGCTTATCCCTTTGGTATTCTATTCGTTTGTAACGTGCTCGTATATAATGGGAGCGGAGATCGGATTTTCTTTACCCTACGGAGTATCTCTTGCAATAGGTGCGGTATTTGCATTTTTGATTGCAGCTCTCGCTATCTATAGGGGGAATAAAAAATCAACCTGAATGACTGTTCTTTGATTGAAATTTTTGAAATACGGTAATATATGTGGTGTGGCTATTATTTAAAAGAAAGACAAGTATATGGGGAAGAAGTACAAAAAGAAAAAACAGAATACCAAAAACACCTCAGTTGCCAGGATAGAAAATGAAGAGTATGAGGATAGGGAAGACTACGGGTACGTCGGAGGTTTCTATGATGAAGAACTGGAAGGCAGTATAAATGACGGCTCTCATTTTGAAAAAATGGATGATGATAATTATGTGGATTACCCTTTCAGTCACTTCAATACGGATTTCGGTAATCTGAAATTTGATAACGAATTAAGCAGAAAATATCCTTATTATGAAAAATATGTAAGACTTGCTACAAAATCCCGTCCGATACTTAACTATGATTTTTATAATGCTTACAGAAATACGCTAACGGATGATAAAAAATTCAGTACCTTCTCTGCTCTTTCTACCAGGATCGAAAACCTGAAAAAAGAGCATTTTGAATATATGGTACAACAGCCAAGCTCCGGTCGTTTAAGCAGGAGATTGCAGCAGGAAGAAAACAAACTGAAAAAATCATCGATAAAGCTGACCGTAGAATTGGCATTTATTTTTACCGTTATCGGTCTTTTACTGTTTATACTTCTGTTTGCTTTTTTGGACGCTCTGCTTGATCTTAAAAAGAATTCCGGGATATGGAAATTCCTGGCTGTAGGTGTCCTTGAAGCAGGGATCATTTATGCCGTTTATAAATGCTTTACCGGTAAAAAGACCAAAAAGAAACTGAAGGAACTGGCCGATACTCAGCCATATTATAAGCTGGCGCTCGATCTTCATTTTGTTGAGGCGAGGCATATTCAGTTTGATTTCCCGACAAAACGGATCGACGGGAATTACAGAAGATACAAAAATAATATTGAGCTGGAGTGGAAGGCTTCGTCCCATGATTTCATAACGGATATGTTTTTCAGAATGAAGGCATTTGACTGCTTCTTTCCGAATTACGGACACATGCGGTTTTTTGTGGAGATAAAATATGAGTCGTGTTTCCCGGACTATCCTGAACTGATAGGAATAGAAAAGCAGCTCGAGTTTTTGCCTTTTATACCTAAAGATGAATACAGACCGAAGGCAAAAATTCAGCATTATAAGACATTGATCAGGGAAAATGTCCTACAGCTTATAAATACCCGTATCCCCAAAATGAAGGTCAGGGATATAGTTGTTGCTGTGGGTATTCTGGAGCATAACACAAAAAAACCGGAGCAGTATGATGAATGGGGAAACTTCCAAAACACACCAAAGGAGAAACCCAAGAAGGAAGTAAAGACAAAATGGCCTACGGACAAACCGATGTATATGGAGACCGAGTCGGAGAGAGAATCAAAAACAGTTTATAAAAACGATTATTACCTTCATATTGAGAAGTACAGAAAGCCGGATTAAAAAGGGTTGGATATATTATGAAAAAAGAAGTAAAAACAAATGTCATGCGAGTGCTTGACGGAAAGAAAATTACCTACGCGAGCCATTCATATGAACCGGATGCAACATTGACAGGGGAGGAAATAGCAGGAATCCTTGGAGAAGACCCTGCCAAGGTATTTAAGACACTTGTTACTCAGGGAAAGAGCGGAGCTTACTATGTATTTGTGGTTCCCGTTAAGGAGGAGCTTGATCTGAAAAAAGCTGCAAAGGCTTCGGGAGAGAAGGCAGTAAGCATGATAAAACAAAAGGAGCTGTTGCCGCTAACGGGCTATGTTCACGGCGGCTGTTCACCCATTGGGATGAAAAAACAGTTTCCGACTTTTATACATGAAACTGCTGCAGGGTTTGATAAAGTATTTGTAAGTGCAGGTAAGGTCGGATTCCAGATAGAACTTGCACCTTCAGATCTTATTTCGGTTGCGGGATGTAAACCGGCGGATATAGTCTGAAAACGGTTATAATTTTACAATATAATACCTTTATTTTCTGTGGATAATACAAATACTCCGATGTTATAATATGACAAAAACACGGGAGGGTATAAGAATGTTGGATTTAAACGGAAAATGGGTTCTGATAACAGGGGCGAGCCGCGGTATAGGCAGGCTTTCGGCCCTTTTTATGGCTGAACAGGGATGTAATCTTATATTGCATTCCAGGACCAAGGAGGGAACAAAGAGTCTTTTGGACGAAGTGCAATCCAAGGGTATAGTGGCTTTCAGTGTGGCGGCAGAGCTTTCAGATATGGATGAAGTGGAGGCTATGCTTAAAACAATAGATGAGAGCGGTGCCCAGGTGGATATTGTTCTGAACAATGCGGGACTGCAGATAGCCTATAGGACGGATTATCTTGCCACACCGGTGGATGACTATGAAAAGAGCTTTCTTATAAATACTATGGCACCCATGAAGATATGTTATCATTTCTTGCCAAAGATGATAGAGCGGGGGTTCGGAAGAATAGTCAACACTACGAGCGGCATCGCATTAGAGGCTGAACAGGCAGGGTATTCGGCAAGCAAGGCCGCCCTGAATAAGGTGACCGTAGATTTGGGATATAAGTTGAACGGAACGGATGTCATCTTGTCACTTGCAGATCCCGGATGGTGCAGAACGGATCTTGGAGGCCCCAATGCTCCGAATGCACCCGAATCGACCATACCCGGAATAGTGGTAGGAGCTTTTGTTAACGACGGTAAGTCCGGCAGGTTATTCGGAGCACAGGACTTTAACGGAATGACCTTGGAGGATGCGGTAACGAAGGCAGAGTCATATCCTTCACCTTATAACAAAAACTGAAAATACAGAACATCGCTTAGTACTTAGGAAATGCTGAATGCGTTTTCGAGGTTAAAATGTAGAAAGGAATTGAAATGGATAGAGTTAAATGGGGCGTTATGGGAACGGCGAACATTGCCCGCTGGGCAACAATTCCCGGTATGAAGCTTGCCGAGAGCTGTGAACTTTATGCCATAGCCGGCAGGAGCATAGAAAAAGCTGAGAAGTTCAAAGAGGAATATGGATTTGAGAAAGCCTACGGAACATATGAAGAGCTTCTTATGGATAAGGAAGTGCAGGCAGTATATATTCCTCTTCCGAATGATATCCATCTTAGATGGGTGAAGGAATGCCTTAAAGCAGGAAAACATGTGCTTTGTGAAAAGCCCTTGGCATTAAATGCGGATGAAGCTACCGAAATGTATGCGGAAGCTTCAAAATACGGAGTTCATCTGATGGAAGCGTATGCATATCTGCACAGTCCTTATGTTGAGGCTTTGAAGCAGGACGTTAACAGTGGTATTATCGGTGATGTTGATTATATAGAATCTGCATTTATTACCCAAGGGTATAAAGAGGATTTTAGATTGCATAAGGAATTCGGCGGTGGGGCAATGTATGATCTTGGCTGTTATTGTACCACTATGATCCTGTCGCTTGTAGATTCTGATCCTGATCTTGTAAAAGCGGTAGCGGAATTCTCAGATCTTGCTGTGGATCTTAATACCTCAGGTATTATCCGCTTTCAAAATGGTGTAAGGGCTTCCTTTAATGTGGGAATGATACTCGGTGAAAATACAAATTCCAGATTCGACAGGCTCTATATCCACGGTTCAAGGGGTTCGATAAGATCCGAGGTTGAATACAATCAGGCAGGAGAACTGTCATATCGGATATTTAATGCAGATGGTGTCACAGAAAGAAAAGTATCCGTCCCTCAGAACTATTCCCTTGAAATAGAAAATATGAGCAGATGTATCTTATATGGTGATAAGCCACATATATCACCGGCATTTTCTATAAGAAATGCAGAATTGATAGACAGAGTACTGAAAGAGATAGGGTATTAAAAAAGAAACAGGGAACTATGTCCGCTGTCTCATAGGAAGGTTGTTTAAATAGAACGGAGAGATTTCCGTAACTGCTTAAAGAATTTTTGCAGTATAGCCGTGCTTTCTTCTGCACATATATCCCTAGTAATTTCAACTTGATGGTTAAATTCAGGACGGTCTAAGAGATTTAGGATTGAACCTGCACAACCTGCTTTGGGGTTTGCAGCACCTATTACAATACGGTCTATGCGGGACTGGACTATAGCACCTGAGCACATCTGGCAGGGCTCTAAGGTGACATACATGGTACATCCATCGAGCCTCCAGTCACCAAGCTTTCTGCAGGCTTGGGATATGGCTGTGATCTCTGCATGAGCCAATGCTGTCTTTTTGGTATTACGCTTGTTAAAACCGCGTCCGATTATTTTTTTATCATAAACTATTACACAACCGATGGGAACCTCACCAAGCTCTAAAGCATGCTCAGCCTGCTTTAGAGCTTTTTTCATGAATATAATGTCCTCTTCCGGTGTCAGAGGAGTCCTTTTTACATTTTTGGCTGCTTCCGGTTTCATGAGCTTATTACACTCCGTTCCTTGTGGTATTTTTGATCAGATGTTTATGCGGAATGAGAAACATCGAGTACATAAAGCAGGCTGTCCCTTTCGCCCATCCCGAATTCGTGAGCATGCCTGAGAACCTTCTCAAAACGGAATCCCAGTTTTTCTATCAATGCCTTTGACGGTAGATTTTCCGGTAGTATTTCTGCTTCAAAGCGCTTCAGGCCATATTCTTTGGCTACTATGGGAATCAGATAGGAAGAAGCTTCGTAGGCATATCCCTTTTCACGCTCCGACGCATCGATCTTATATCCGATGATACAGGCATGATCCTCCTTGTTATCTGTTAGGGCAAAGCTTATATTGCCTATAACTATATGCGGATTGTTCTTTAGGAAAAGATAATACCGCGCCCCTTCACCCTTTAGGAATATCCTCTGTTCGGCTTGCACGGCCCTTATCTGATAATTCATGGTAAAATAGCTGTCATTAAGCTTCAGGTCCCACTTTGAGAAATCCTCACGGTTACGTACAAGGTATTCATTTATTTTATCTGCAAACATCTCATTGCCTATGGCAAGAACGAGATGTTCGGTTTCATATCTCAGTTTCATGTGAACATTCCTTAATTATCTATACCACTCCGCGTAATTCGGTCTGTGGAATGAAGGGGAGAAGAATATCTCTGTAATGCTGCATATCTTCCACGGAAACAGTATAGAGTCCCGCAGGGTTTAACTGGTCCTCGGAAGTCCTGTAGCCCTGAAGAAAATAGGCCTTTGCTCCCCTAAGCCATTTACCGATCTTCATAAAATCTTTTTCAGTGTGTATCCCTCCAACCACGGTGGTGCGGAATTCATAATCGATCTTTCCTTGAGAACCGCTCTGCATAATAAGATCGGTGCTTTCAAATATGGGACTCATATCAAAGCTGGTAAGTCCTATTGCAATTGCGTAGTTATCGGGAGAAGCCTTTATATCCATTGCTATGCAGTCTATCAGTGCATCGTCGATAAGCCTTTTTATCATATCAGGGGAGCTTCCGTTGGTGTCGAGCTTGACTGAAAGCCCCATGTCCTTGACTTTCATACAGAAATCCGGCAGATCGGTATTAATGGTAGGTTCTCCGCCGGTAATCGCAACACCCTCAAGCCTGCCGCCCCTGTTTTTCAATAAGTCAAATACCTCTGATTCGGGTTTTAAAGGCTGCGAATCAGGGTTAAGTACAAGAGTGGCGTTATGGCAGAAGGGACATCTGAAATTGCAGTGCCCGGTAAAGACCGTACAAGCCATCTTGCCGGGATAATCAAGTAATGTTAATCCGTTTATTCCATGTATTTTCATTATAAGTGGTACCTTTATATTTTTTGTTAAAAAAGCCACCCGAAGAACAACCCGTGCTTCGAGTGGCATATCATCGGTTTATGTTAATGACGTAAATATCAGAAAACCAGCTCTACGTCCCTGATAAGAACATCTGTATAACTAAAGGAAACGGTCTTGAAGCAGTCATCTTCGCCAACCTTTACGCAGAAAACGTGAGGATGCATTTCTTCGATAACGCCTTCCTCTTCATCAAAACGGTTGCGGCCCTGATTTGTTCTTACCAGAACTCTTTTTCCTATATTGTCTTGGATCAGATTGTAAACCTTACACATATTAGCCGGTTGTCTCATTTGCGTCCTCCTGTATTGTATGTATTTTTTTACTACCACAATATGTAGTGTATTGTATCACATTAACCCACTAAAGTCAAAGAGTTATTTGTGAAAAACAGGAGGAAAATGTTCTCTAAAAAGTAAAATTGCACAAAATCCAACGAGGGAAATTGTGCAATTTTACGGAGTCAAGGAAAATGAAAGTATTAAGAAAAAGGCAATGTTGTAAAATGTGTACAAAAATGTACACGCATTTCTGTAAAAAACCAACAAAATATCGGCTTTTTTATCCTAATTCATCGATCCACTTATTTACTTTTTCAAGGGTAAGCTTCATGGTATCCTGGCATAGACCGGGCAGATCTTCTCCCCATGCCTTGCCTGCTTCCTCGAAGCCCTGTTTGATGGCATTCAGCATATCTTTGGCCAGCTTCGGGTCATCACCAGCCAATGCCTTTGCGAAAGAAAGCATTCTTTCCGAGGTCTGTTCCGCACCCCAATATCCGTCTTCAGCGGTGTCCTTCTGAGCCTGGAGTCTCGTTTCTTCATCTACGTCGAGGTTCTTGAAGATCTCCGCAAGATTTGTACCGTTCTCAAAATCAAGCACACCCGATTTGGCAACAGTCATTCCCTGCTTAGTCATCATTTTCTCTACAAGGGTACGAAGCGAAGCGGTTCTTTCCTCTGCGTCTGCTTTCAGTTTAGCGATAGTCTCGCTGTCGATCTTACGTTCCGTCTTGGTGACGGTAGCGGTCTCATCACTTTTTTCATATACCGCAGCTTGGGAAGAATCAGCCTTATTAGACTTTGTCTCATCGGTTTTCTTAGCGCTTGAGCTATATGTTTTTCCAGTGGTGAGTCCTGTGTTCGTAGTAATTCCGTTTACAGACATAGTAACCTCCGTTCTGTGTGAAAATCTCCCCTGTTTTAAGCTTCCGTTCCTAAAAAAGAGAAGTGATATTAATGTATCTATGAAGTATATCGGCAAAAAATGCCGGATACTTAACTCCAACATAAATGTAAATAGTTGATTTTTTTAAATTTTAATATTATAATAATATTTACCGGAGTTCCTTAGGTTCTGCGGCAACGGATCAATCCGTGTATTTTACAGAAGGGAACCAGTATAATGAAGAAAATATTATTGATGCTTGTTGCAGCTATTGCACTGACAATAGGTACAGCTGTTTTAGCAGAACCTTTCGTAGTTCAGGCAGCTGCAGCTAAGCTGAACAAAACCGAAATCTCCATGGATGTGGGAGAGAGGATCAAGCTTAAGGTTAAGAATAATAAGAAAAAGGTTAAGTGGAAATCCGATAACTCTAAAGTGGCCAGAGTATCCAAAAAGGGAAACGTTTATGCGCTGTCACATGGAGAGTGCACGATAACCGCCAAGGTAGGAAAAAAGACATTTACATGTAAAGTAACGGTTAAGGATACTGCACTGGAGCTTTTGGACAGCGCCGTAACAATTAATGAGGTAAGGCTTCCTATCAGTTCTGTATGGGAATATTCCGGAGCAGTTCAAACACAGATATATCAGTATAGCCTCGGAAGCGATGTTTTCAAATGGGTATGTGCTGAGGTGGCCGACCTTCAGGAAGCCGAGATGGAAATGATAAACAGCTCGGAAGAGAATTTCATGAATGCCTGCAGTATAGTAGTGGATTCCTTCAAAAAGGACTTCAACACTGAAGATGTGGTAATGGAAATAATCAGCACCGATGACGGATATCTCGGAAGAGTAGCCGGAACTTGTGTCAGCAATAAGAATGACGTTTCGGTCATCATCTACATAAGGGTGCTGGATAAAAAGGTGGTAGTGGTAATGGGAATGGAAATAGACGAAACTGACCCTTACACCGAAAGGATAGTAAAGACCATATGCACCGAAGCAAGGGTTTCGGAATGATAAAACGAGGAAACGCTGAAGGCGTTTTAGAGGTTACTTATTGATATTAAAAAGAGCACTTACATAAAATCGTAAGTGCTCTTTTGAGGTTTAAGAATATTTTATGGTGTTGAATATCCGGATATAGTAAATGTAAATTCCGCACCCATTGAAGTGGTGAGGGTACCGATCGACTGACCGGCGTTAACAGTTACCTCGTTTGCACTGTCTACCCACTTTTCAGGAACGGTATAAACACCTCCGGAAAACAGTGATGAGAAAGAGCTTGGAGCAGTAACAGTACTTCCGTAAGTTATTTTTTTATGTTCAAAACCTTCAACCGGATATGAATACTGGTCATAGAAGGTGACATAGAATTCTATTGGTTCCCACTTAGCAGTAAGATTATAATCCGTGGTTGCTGTGTTGGGGTCGATATCGTAAACCGGCTGTCCTGTACTGTCTGCCCAGTATAAAAATTCATATCCTGTTTTTGTAGCCGGATGGATTGATATCATTTGAGATGTCTTGGTAGGATCCTCGGTATAGCTTGAAGGGTTACCGGGGTCATTCGTTCCGCCATCCGGGTTATAAGTTATTTTATGCGTCTTAGGAACAGGTATAGGCGTACTGATCGGTGTTGGTAAAGGTGTCGGTGTACTTGTAGGTATGGGTGTCGGCGTACTTGTCGGTACCGGCGTCGGTGTTGATGTTGCTGTCGGTGTCGGCGTTGATGTAGCCGTAGGTGCTGCGTAAGCCGTAGGCATCGGTGTAGCTGTAGGCTTCGGTGTAGCCGTAGGCTTAGGCGTGGGCTTTGGAGTAGCCGTAGCCTTCGGAGCCTTTGTAGGCTTCGGAGTAGGGGTAGCTGTTGCCTTAGGTGCCTTTGTAGGCTTAGGTGTAGCTGTAGGTTTAGGTGTAGCCGTGGGCTTAGGCGTAGGCTTCGGTGTAGGTTTAGGTGTAGCCGTAGGCTTCGGTGTAGGCTTCGGTGCGGCTGTCGGCTTTGGTGTAGCTGTAGGCTTAGGTGTGACCGTAGGTTTAGGTGTAGCTGTGGGTTCCGGAGTAGCCGTAGGCTCAGGAGTTGCTGTGGGCTCGGGAGTCGCAGTAGGTTCCGGAGTCGCAGTAGGCTCATCGGTGACAGGTACAGCTGTTACAAGCTCAGGTGTAGCGGTAGGAACTTCGGTTACAGGTTCCTCTGTAGGAGTGAGTTCCGGAGTAGCCGTGGGTTCCGGAGTCGCTGTAGGTTCGGGAGTCGCAGTGGGCTCGGGAGTTGCTGTATCTTCGGGAGTGGGTGCAGCTGTAATAATTCTTGAAGAATCGATTTTTCCGATTGTGTCTTCGGACAGTGAACCGTTTGCACCTTTTATGCTCCTTGGATCGATCATGGTACTAAACAGTTCTTTTACAGCATAGTCTTCATCTATGGTTCTGGTCTTTCCGGCGAATTCTTCTTCGGTTGCTTCAACCGTTTCAATCGTTTCTGGCGTCTCAGGTTGTTCATTATTGGAGGAAGTATTCTGTGTTTCTTCGCCCCAAGTAATATCCATATCTTTTTCACGATTTTCTTCTACGTAGGGCATTCCTGCAGTTTCATCTACTGCAGTAACAACATGAAGACCTGTTCCTTCAGTATAAAGCTTGGTAAAGTAATATACCTTATGATTTTTATTCATGTACGTGGTAATATAACCTTGGCCTTCAAAGAAGTAGTTATCGGTAATATAACTTAACTTTCCTTTACCATCTTCTGATTCGTTAAACTGACCGGAATCGTCAGCATCAGTGTAATCGGTGGTTTTGGAAGTTGTGTAATCAAGCTTTACACTTGTAGCTGCAACCGTTCCTCTTATTGCCATAGTCGTATTGGGGGTTACAACATTAAATGCGGATTGAGAAGAGAGCTTGCTCTGAATCTCTGTGAGCATATTTCCCTGTTCAACATATATTATTGTTTTGCTGTTAATATCATCACCTTCGGCTTTAAGCGAGATGATCGTATTTTCATCAAGGTATACATACTTATCTCCATCGAGTTTAAGTCTGGCAAAAGCATTTCCTCCTACCTCGACACCGTCACCCGAACGGAGCTTCATATTAGGATATGCACTCACTGAGGAACCGTCTCTTTTAACACTGACAGTACCCTCACATTCAAGGATTATAATGGAACGGTAAGCCTTCTCACCGCCCGAGAGAATAATTATAAGCACAACTGCGATAGCGATCACAGCAGTTCCTATTCCCCCAAACATTAAGATTTTCTTATTCACCCTTTTATCCTCCTAATCTATACTGACGGGATGCATCACGATCCTGTCGGATTACTCTTTGCTTCTTCGTTAATAAAATCCGTAAACTGTTCTACAAGTCCTTTGTCGAGCTTACCCTCATCCGCCATGGAAGCGAGTATTGAGAGAGCTCTCTCTTTTGATAATGCCTTTTTGTATGGACGGTCATCTGCGGTAAGCGAATCAAAGATATCTGCTATAGTAAGAATCCTAACTTCAAGGGGAAGATCATCGGCCGTAAGTCCGTTCGGATAACCGCTTCCGTCCAAATATTCATGGTGTGCTGCCGCAAATTTGCGGACGAGCTTATAATTATCCTGGAATTCGATCTTTGAAAGAATCTTATCTGTATACACAACGTGCATTTCAATGATCTTACGTTCCTCTGCGGTAAGAGTACCTTTGACAATCAGCATTTCATGAAGCTCTTCGTCGGTTAGGAATTCTACGGTTTCATTGTTATCTCTGTCAACAATAACAAGCTTCTTTAAACCCTTGATAGCCTCGAGCTTTTCCGGGGACAGGTATGGAGCGGTATTACAGGTTCGTATAAGCTCCTTGCCTTCTTTTAATGTATTACTCTCTTCATGATATTTTTCCTCGGAAATGATTTTATCATACAGATCGATCTTAAGCAATGCTTCAAAATATTTCCATCTGCTCTCCATAATGGGGAGACGCCAGTCAAGCCTGTCAGGCTTATTCATTATTTCGATGGGAGTAATGAGCTTACCCACATCATGCAGCATAGCGGCCATCCGCAGCTGTTCACGCTCACTGTCCGTGATATGTTCAAAATCCGAACGTTCCTTTTCTTCACGCATCAGGAATTTTGCAAATTTGTTGCAATAAGCAGCCACGTTATAGGTATGATTTGCATTGTAAGGGGTTCTTTCGTCAATAGCCGTTGTAAGGGAACGGACGAAGGAGTATAACATTTTTCTCAATTGGCGGACCAGGATCATGTTCGATAATGAGATGGCCGCCTCTGACGCAATGGAGAAAACAATGCTTTCACTATCTACCGAAAAGCAGGTGATATCACCGTTTTCGTCCAGCGCATTTATAAGCTGGATAACACCGATCACCTTGTTGTCGTGGTCTATAAGAGGCACAACAAGCATGGATTGTGTATGGTAACCTGTAATCTTGTCATATTTTCTTGGTCCCTGCCAATCGAAGGAGAAGTCGTTATACACATCCAGGATATTTACGGTCTCCTTGTAAATAGCAGAGTGGGCGCAGACATATTTATCGTCGAGCTCCACCGGAGGCATGGAATCTATGGGTTCACCCTCGCCTCCGCGGTAAACGTTCATTGTATTGTTTCTGAGGATCATGAATTCGAGCTTATCATCCTTAAGTATGTAAAGCGTTCCGGCGTCACACCCGGAAAGCTCCATACATTCACTAAGGAGATAATCAAGAAGCTTGGAATAGTTTTTCTCAGCTGTGAGATTTATTGCTATATCCAGGATCCTCTTAAGATCATTTGTTATTTTCATCTATTTTCCTTTACTCCATAAACCCCATAGCTTTAAGAAATCCGATCGATGCATCAAGTCTTTCTCTGGTTGAAACCTCTATCAGAACAGATGGATTCAGCTTAAAAAGCTTTTCGCATTTAAGAACGGACCAGTCGATTTTTCCGCTGCCTACCGCAAGATGCAGATCTTCGCAGCCATCGTTATCATTTATATGTATATGCTTTATGAATCCCTCAAGTGTTCCTATCCATTCTCCGACAGGTACCTGTGAAAGAAAGGCATGAGCAATATCTAAGCATATTCCGAAATTCGGCAGCTCCTTCATTCCTTCTGCAACCCTTCCGATGAGCTCGGGCGATTCATCAAACATATTTTCCAGATAGATATTTATATCGGGATGATTTTGGCATTTTTCGGTCCAGTAGAGAATATTGGCATCCACCCAGTTATCCCTGTAGGGAACAGATTTAAAATCCGTAAGATAATTGGTATGGAAAACAACACCTCTTGCATTTAAGGCTTCAGCGATCTCTATGCTCTGGGAAACCCGGTAGTCTGAGGCATTCCTTATAAGAGGATCGGAGCTTGAAACTGTGATATCGAAAAAAGCTCCGTGTACGGTATCGTTGGAGGTATCCCTGTTAAGGCTACGGTATATACTTATTATTTCCTTTATTTTTTCATTGTCTTCCAAAACCGTAGGATTAAAAAATTCGTTATACTCAAAAACCAGCTTTTCCTTTTCAGCCAGCTCTGCCCAGTCTTCAGCTTCCCTGTAATCGGGAATACATTCAAGTATCATAAACCTCTCCGCTTGTTTTACTTTATCGTTTTACATTATCGTCATTTTCTTTTAAATGTTTAACCCTGTATACAAAAATTTTGTTGGATTTACCTTTAAGAGGAATCTCGCCGACATCCTCAGTCTCGATCCTTCCTTCAAGACGCTTCTTAACTTCTTCGCTGATCAGGATCTCACCCGCCTTAGCATTGCTCTCAAGACGTGAAGCGGTATTAACGGTATCACCTATGGCGGTATAGTCCATTCGGAAGTTGCTTCCTATATTACCGATAATAGCTTGGCCGCAGTTAACACCGATACCATAGCTTACCTTTTTGCCAAAGCGTTCCATAAGCTTTTCTCCCAAGGCTTCGGAAGCCTTAGCTATGTCACACGCAGTTGCTACCGCACGGTATACATAGTCATCTAGATCAAAAGGAGAGTTGAAAACCGCCATGGCAGCATCGCCTATGAACTTATCAAGAGTTCCTTTGTTTTTAAAGATGGCATCGGTTATAACTCCGAAATATTCGTTCAGGATCTCAACCACCTCTTCGGGAGCAAGGTTCTCTGACATGGTTGTAAAACCTCTTATATCTACGAAAAGAACCGCAATATCCTTATTCCTTCCACCGAGATGCAGCTCATAAGAACCGGATTCCGCTACATCATCAACAATTTCAGGTGCCACGTACATTCGGAAGGCGTTGTTTATCTTTACCCTTTCTGCACGGACCGAAATGTAGTGGAAAACTACTATTCCTATGACAAGCATGATACATGCAAATATCATGTGCACAAGCATGATGTAGATTCCGTTGTTATAAAGGATAAGGGAAACAATCAAGTGTAATATAAGCGTACCAAGGCTTATAAGGATACCCTTTATAATAGTAACGGAAAGCATTGCAAAAGCAAGTCCCGCTGAGATCAGACCGTAGATTACAGCCATTAGGGTTTTGTTGGCATCTGTCTGATACCGGTCTGCAAATGTGGCCTCCATGATGTTTGCATGTATTTCAACACCGTACATTCTGGATTCTCCGTTGTCACCGGTTATAAGAACACTAAAATCATCACCGAAACCTGAAGCATAGCATCCTACAAGCATAATATTGTTTTCAAAACTTCTGGGATCTACTTCACCTGTAAGGATATCGATAAGGGAAACCCATCCGAATCCTCCCTGAGCTTCAAAAAATGAAAATCTGTAGATGTTATTTTCTTCATTTGAATAATCCGGAAGAACTAGATTTGCATAATCAGGATGGAAGGAAGAATACTCTTCATCATTAGCGGTGTTTTCGGCAAATTTTTTTAAGGTACTTATTGCAAGACTGTCGTACCACTTGCCTTCAAACCACGTTCCTGTAATGGTTGTGGTAATATAGTCATACTGATCGGGCTGGCAATTGACGAGACCGAGGTCTACAACATTTTTCAGTTCATCATAAGGAAGCGAAACAGAATCTATGTGTGCTACAAGGTCAGTTATTGAAAGCTTGTTCCTTCCGCTTCCTTTTTCCGAATAATTGGCTTTGATCCCTGCAATAATGTTGCCGTATTTTGCGGCAGCATCGGCGAGCGCTGTGTCGCCGGCCTCATCCTTGTAACCGGAAAACAGTATATCGAAGGCAATAACAGAAGGAGCATTCCCTGATCCGTCCAGCTTTTCTATAAGATCGGCATAAACCTGTCTGCTCCATTCCTGCGGCTGACCTAAAGCATCTATCGTCTTTTCGTCTATTCTTACTATAGTAATGGGAAGGACGCTTACGGATCTGGCCTGGTATATAGTGTCTGAAACACGTATGTTAAAATTGTTGATGAATTCGATATCCGAACGCGCCAAAAGAAAGACGCATATGCCGACGAGTACAGATACGCCTATCTTTATCCTAATATCGAGATTCTTGTGTTTAAACCGCTGTTTATTATTCGTCTTCTTCGTCTCCGAACATTTCGTCAAATTCTTCGTCATCCATGAGGGCGTCGAAGGCTTCGCTGGCGGCATCAAATTCCTCGTCGCTTTCGATGTCGTCTAAATCATAGTTGCCTTCACCGTTGTCAATAAAGCGGTAGAGAAGGAAATCTCCGTCAGGGTCATCCTCGGGAAGAAGGGCAATATAGTCCCTGTCCTCGCAGGGGAAGATGGCGATGACGTCGCAGGTCATTTCCTTTCCATCCTCTAATGTGAGGGTCACCTGGTCAAATGCGTCATCCATTTCGTCGGGGTTTAGATTGTTGTTCTCACTCATAACAGTTACTCTCCTATATATTTTTACATTACAAAAATTTACAATAATGATTATTCGGGCTTATTGTTTATTATTGCTGAATCCATGATAATGGACTCTGCCTTGTCATGGAGTACATAGCCCCTTACGGTTTCATTCGTCAGATCCTCGCCTACCTGCTGATAAACCTCTTCCTTGGAAGTAAATCCATAATTATCTATAAATGTCTCTTGGAACATCTGATCAAATTCTTCATCGCTGCAGGTGAGATTTTCGACATTTGCAATCTCATCGAGAAGTGCGTTGTATTTAACCGAAAGAGTGGTTTCTTCCTCAACGATGGCAAGATATTCGTCTTCGGTCACGCCCCAGATATATCCAAAATATACCGCACCTGAAACTCCGTACATGCTCTGGTACAGGGAATCGTAATAATCTATGCAATCCTGGATCTCATATGCGATCTGTTCATCTATCTGGCCTCCGAAGGTTGCATTGTCAATGACCTTCTGGATGATGTCATTGTTTACCTTTGAGTCCGCATACTCAACAGCTTGACGTTCAAGCTCAGTCTTAGCGGCAGCCCTGTAGTCCTCAATGGAAGCATACTCCGAATTTGCTGCTACCAGTTCGTCGGTAAGCTCGGGAACTACATATTCGTAAGCTTCGTTGATGTTTACAAGGAAATTGACTGCTTTTCCGGCATGATCTGGATTGTTGGGGTAGGGGTCGGGAAATGTTAGATCAAGGGATACCGAATCTCCGATATTTTTGCCGACCAATCCGTCCTCAAAACCGTTGATAAAGGTTCCTGAGCCAAGCTCAAGTTCCATCCCTGTAGCAGATCCGCCGTCAAAAACTTCTCCGTCCATGGTTCCGACATAATCAATGACTGCGATATCCCCGTCTCTTAAAGCTCTGCCCGATACGGCTTGTTTCTCCGTAAGAGTCTCAGCTAAGTAAGTAAGTGCTCCTTCAATGTCTTCCTCGGTGACGTCGGGTACTTCATAATCTACCTCGATACCCTTGTACTGGCCGAGTTCAACGGTAACGTTAAATTTAGGTTCTTCGGGAAGCGTGGTAATTTCATCGGAGGTACCGTTTTCGGTTCCGTTGACGTCGCCGTTTACATTTGGATCGGCCGATATGGTTGTTTCAATTTTTGTTGGGTCTGCTGATGAAGAAATGGGTTTATCGTCTTTGCTTGCTAGCTTTACAATGATAAATATGATCAGTCCGATTATTACCAGACCAAGAGCAACAACCACTCCTACAAGCACCTTTGAACTTCCCGCGGGCGCGGCGGTGGGAGAGTAAGAAGTAGGATTGTTGGTTTCGAGCTCATTTTCAACCTGGGTTTCAAGCTCGTTTTCATTTTGATCGTTCATTTTGATAGTCCTTTCTTTTATTGGATTATTTCTTAGTATGACATCTGCCATCTTCCGGAGGCACCACATGGGAGTACCAGTCCGGAGGATGATACAGGAAGCCCTATTTCGTCTGCTTCCGTTTTGCCACCGAAGCGTTTGGCAATAAGATAATTTATCATATATGAAAGCACTGCGGGCTGAAGTCCTGTGGTATAGGAATTGATAAGGAAAAATACCGGTTTTTCGCTTAAGATTTTCGTGCACAGTTCAACAAAAGGGAAAAGACTTTCTTCCAGCTTCCATATTTCTCCCTTAGGTCCTCTTCCGTAAGAAGGGGGATCCATTATTATGGCATCGTAGCGGTTCCCACGCCGTATCTCACGCTCAACAAATTTCTGGCAGTCATCCACGAGATATCGTATAGGCGCATCGGCGAGTCCTGAAGAAGCAGCATTTTCCTTTGCCCAGTTCACCATTCCCTTTGATGCATCTACATGCGTTACGCTTATGGGGCTTGACTGACCGTCACCGGGATTTGCTCTGTGGATATATCCTTCAGCTGCGCATGCTAAGGTTGCTCCTCCTGTATATGCAAAAAGGTTAAGTACCTTGAATTCCCTTCCGGGGTTTTTACTAATGGCTTCTTTTAAAATGCCTCTCATCCAGTCCCAGTTAACAGCTTGTTCAGGGAACAAACCCGTGTGCTTAAAACTGAAGGGTTTAAGATTAAATTTTAGATCCAGGTAGCCTATGCTCCACTGCTCGGGAAGGTCAAAGAATTCCCATTCACCTCCGCCCTTTGTACTGCGGTGGTAGTGAGCGTTTAGCTTACCCCACAGGGAAGGCTCTTTGGGAGTATTCCATATTACCTGAGGATCCGGCCTGAGCAGTCGGTATTTTCCCCATCGCTCGAGCTTTTCTCCTTCAGAGCAGTCCAGGACCTCATAGTCCTTCCAGTTGTCTGCAAGCCACATGGTTTGGTTCTCCTTGTACTGATTACAAATATCGTCAGCTACTATCCACGTCTGTCCAATCCGCACTCATAATCCATCCGGCTTCGCCGTATGTCGCTGCTTCGCAGCTTATGATTACTCGTGCGTCTTGCCCAGCCTCAGAGATAGTAGCGTTCTCACATGTCTTCTTCGTAGATTTCATCAAATGTAAAGATGAATTCGGTTCCCTTGCCGGGAGTGCTCTTTACATCGATTGTTCCGCCATGCTTCAGCGCGATCTGCTTGGCTATGGGAAGACCAAGACCGGTGCCTTTAGCGTTCTGGCGGAGCTTTGATTTATAGAATTTGTCGAAAATGTTCGGAAGTTCTTCCTCACTGATGCCTATTCCTTCATCCCTTATGCTGCATATTATCTTACGTTTAACGGAGGTAAGATTTAAGTGGATGGTCTTTCCGGGATCCGAGAATTTGATCGCATTGTCTAAGATTACGATAAACATCTGGCGGAGTCTGTCGTAATCGCCCATGATCATATATACGTTGCTCTCACGGTGCATTAGGATCTGTATACCCCGTTCGGCGCTTATCGCTAGGGCGGAACGTACAACCTCGTCGAAGATATGTACGAGATTGACCGGTTCAGCATCTATCTTGAAATCGGGGTTCTGCATCTTTGAAAGAGTAAGAAGATCGTCTACAAGGCGCTGCATGCTCTTACATTCTGCAAGGATCCTGTTGTTGTACTGAGCAACCTTATCCGGGTCGGTAACAACTCCGTCAACCATTGATTCCGTATAAGCACGGACAACCGCGATGGGAGTGCGCAGCTCGTGGGAAACATTGGCAAAGAAATCCTGACGCATCTGTTCCAGATTGTTTGCTTCCTGCTGGTTTTGATACAGCCTGTCGGAAAGCATATCGATGCTTTTGGCCATCTCACCGATCTCATCATCTCTTTTGAGATTTGTTTTAACGGAATAATCACCGTTCTGCAGGGAAGTTGTCACTGCTTTTATCTTCATCACAGGTCTTGTTATCTGGCTTGCAAACAAGGCAGATACGATTATGGTAACCAGAAATCCGACGATAACGCTTGTAAGGACCATTTTAAAACCGGTACTTCTTACTTCGTCAACGTCAGACATTTCCTCAATGATGATAAGGGCACCGCAAACTTCGTTCCCTTTACCTTTGAGCGGTATTCCTGCGGAAATGGTGGTAGCTCCGTGTATATCACTGAAAAAGCTGGCAATTTTGGTTTTTGCTTTAAAAGCATTGTCCAAAAGGTCGGAGAATTCAGCCTGTGACCTTACCGTTGAAAGCTTGACACTTTCTAAGACAGAGTCTATCGGACGATAGGCATCGGGATTGGATACGATCCATATTTCTCCCGATTCGATATCGTTGAACATACTGAGGTATTCAAGCGCACCTTCAAAGTCATCGTCCAGGATAAAACTTCTCAGATTGTTGGCAACGTTATTCCCGACACGTTCAAGGTCAGTGCCTCGGTGGTCTACATTCGAGTTTGTATAGAGGTTCATGAACGTAAGCCCGAGAACCACTGCAAAGAGCAACAGAAGCACAACATAGTAGCTGAATACCCTTAAGAATATGCTGCTGATCAATTTTTTGCCCTTTAAAGCCACAGCTTTACCTCGCATCCTTATTTATAACAAATTTATAGCCTGCACCCCATACGGTTTTGATGCTCCAGTCCGGATGCGGATAAGCGTCCAGCTTACCGCGGATACGCTTGATATGTGTATCGACGGTCCTGGTTTCACCGTAATAGTCATAGCCCCAGATACTGTTAAGCAGATTATCCCTTGTAAAGAGCTTTTCCGGATTATTGGCCAGAGTCCAGACGGTTTCAAGCTCTTTTTTTGTCATGCTGACCTGAACATCATCCATATACAGGGAGTATTCTTTGATGTCGATGGTCATATTTCCTATGGTAAGTCTTGTGCGTTCACCGTCTTCTTCGTGCTCCTGACGGTTCATACGACGGAGTACCGCACGTACCCTTGCCATGACCTCGCTGGGACTGAAGGGTTTAACAATATAGTCATCCGCACCGATATCAAGCCCCATGATCCTTTCAAAATCTTCACCTCTGGCTGTTACCAGGATTACAGGAGTATCGGAAGTCTGCCTAATGTTTCTGCAAACGTCATAACCGTCCCTCTTAGGCATCATGACATCGAGAAGCACTACGACCGGCTGGTATTCCTTGAATTTTTCAAGAGCCTCATCTCCGTCACTTGCAATCAACGGTTCAAAGCCTTCCTTCCTTACATAATTGGACAATACATCGGTTATGTCCGGATTGTCATCAGCTATAAGAATGTATTGCATATTACTTTCCTTGACGCAGGCATAGTGACCATCGGTACCGTGCCTGCAGCGGTATCGAAGAAAGCTTGAAAAACTTCTCGAGCTTTAGTCCTGATTTTATAAAAATTTCATATATAAATATCATACCACATATTAATACCATTTGGCTATGAAAAAAGTGTGAATTTCAAAAAAGTTTTCATAAGTTCACAAGTTTGTTACAAAATCGCCTTGATTTTGCCAAAAAGGGAGAGTATTATGTAAGCTACCAAAGGTGACGATATTAAGTTTAGGAAAGGAGGATCTGCCATGGACAGGAGTGTTTCAATCAAGCATATAGCCCGTCTGTTCGGATTGGTTCTTCTTTTTACGCTTGTTTTTGCCGCTTTCGGAGAGAATGTTTCCGCAAGGGCAGATGAAGAGATCCGCCTTAACGTTACCGAGACAGCCATTGCAAAGGATGGCGTTTTTAGACTCCGTATTTACAATGTGCCCAAAAATTCAAGGATACTTTACAGATCGAGCGATACATCCGTAGCTTATGTTGACAGCAGAGGTTATATCACAGGCATTTCGAACGGCGAGTGCATTGTTACTGCCACGGTGGTTGTTGAAGACACTCCTGTAGATACTCTGAAATGCAACATTACGGTCGGTCCTGCAGCTATCAGCATTAAGCTTACCAAGTCAGAGCTGGTGCTTAGCGTAGGAATGAGAAAAACCTTGAAAACCATTATTTCTCCGCTTAATACGGTTGAAAAACCGGTATTCTACTCATCGGATAAGGATGTTGCATCCGTTTCTTCGATAGGACGTGTAAGAGCCAAGGGAGTCGGTGAAGCGAGCGTTTTTGCTTTCCTTCTCAACGGTGAATCGGCAGAATGCCAGGTATATGTTCTTGATGAAGAAAGCTATGAGAAATACCTTGAGACCGGAAGCCTTGAGGGCCTGATAGATGTGGATAACGGAACCGAAGACGGAAATGAGAACGGAGGGCTCGATGAGAATCCCGGCGAACAGACAATAACCGGTACACCTTCCGAAGCAACTACAACAGTAATACCTGAAGTAACACCGACACCTGTTGTTGCTGAGTAATTAAAACAGAATAATATGATCAGATAAAAGCCACACTTGAAATAATTTTTCAAGTGTGGCATTATATATTGTAAGGTGGCTGCGAAGCAGACGGAACCTTACAATGTGGCTCCATCGCTTTGCGATGGAGTTCTATAAATTGAGTTTGCAGCTGACGGAACCTTACAATGTGGCTCCATCGCTTTGCGATGGAGTGCTAAAGATTGAGTTAGCAGCAGACGGAACCTTACAATGCGAAAGGTATATATAATGAAGATCGTATCTAACAGAACACTCGTGGACCTCCACGTCCACTCAAATATATCGGACGGAACAAAATCTCCCCGGGAGGTTGTTAAACATGCCTCGGATGTGGGAGTTTCCGTGATGGCGCTTACGGACCATGACACTGTTGGAGGAGTGGCCGAGGCAAAAGAGGCAGCCAAGGAGTTTGGAATCGTATTTATACCCGGAATCGAGATATCCGCGGGGTTTAAAGATAGGGATATCCATATTCTGGGTTATTTTGTTAATGAAGGATCTGAAGAATTCAACAATATCCTCAAGGCAGCATGGGAAAAAAGAGAGGAAAGAAACATAAAGATTGCCGATAAATTCGACAACTTCGGAATACATATTGATTTAGAAGCCATTAAGAAGATGAGCGGAAGTTCTGTTATAACCAGGGCACATTTTGCAAGATGGCTGGTAGAAAACAGATATTGCAAGTCGAATTCAGAGGTTTTTGAGAAATACCTTGGAAATGACGGCCCCTGTTACGTACCGAGGGACTATATGACAAGGGAAGAGGCCGTAAAAGCCATTATTAATGCGGGAGGAATACCTGTGCTTGCACACCCCATGCTTTACGGACTTAATTCCAGCGAGGTTGATCTTCTTGTGAAAGACCTGAAGGAAATGGGGCTAAAGGGAATAGAGACATATTATTCTTCAAACATGGGAATGGATGAGGGGATAGTAAAAGGCTTGGCCGCCAAATACGATCTCATTATGACCGGCGGCTCGGACTATCACGGAGACAATAAACCCGGCCTCGAGATCGGTACCGGTCGCTGTGACAATCTCCGGGTTCCCATGAAGTGTGTAACCGATCTGTTTGCTGCTGCAGGCATCGACTTTGAGCAAATGGCTTAAAGACAATCGGTTTTGCTATGATATACGGGATATATAAAACAGAACCCATTAAAAAGGAGTAAAAATGAATATACGACATAAACTGCTGGCAATCATTCTTACAATGACACTTGTCCTTGCACTGACCGCTTGTGATGAAAACAACGGAAACCCTAACGGCTCCGATGCTACCGGAACTCCCGTGCAGGGACAGACAGAAAACGATAACCCTGAAAAACTTGCTGAGGATCCCATGAAGGTGGTATTTTTTGAAATCGGAAAAGCGGATGCTTTCCTTATATATAATTCCGGTGCGGCAATCCTTATTGACACAGGAGAATCCGAATCAGCCGAAGATATATTAACATATATGGAAAAGAAAGAGATCGGAACCCTGGACTATATGTTTATCACCCATTTTGACAAGGACCATGTGGGAGGTGCGTCCAGGATAATCGATGCTGTTGAAGTCAAGCAGATTTATACCGGCAACTATCCGAAATCCTCCGGAGAATATGATAATTTTAAGTCCGCGGTAAATAAGAAGAAGATTTCGGCAGCAGTTTTAAGGGAAAATTCCGAATATGAAATTGCAGGGATAAAGATTGAAGTTAACACACCCATACAGGACATTTATGAAGAAGATCCCAGCAACAATTCTTCGCTTATAATCAGGGTAAGCTATGGGGAGAAATCGTTCCTGTTCATGGCTGATGCCAAGGGAGAGAGGATAAAGGAATATCTTTCGACGGATGTTAAGCAATGTTCGGTTATTAAAATGCCTTATCACGGAAAGTATCTTCCCGGGCTTGATGAGCTTTTGAAGAAGACACAGCCCAAATATGCTGTTATTACTTCTTCGAAAGACGAAAAGGAAGCGGATGAGACAAACCAGACCTTAAAGGACCACAATGTCCAGATATATAAGACGAGAAAGGGCCGCGTCATTATCGAAACCGACGGAAAGGATATTTCCGTAACCCAGAAATGACGTTCGGATCGCGGCTCTTAAAGACGATCAAGAGGATGAAATTTGAGAAATAAAACGTACAGAATGGATATGTGCGAGGGTGCGGTATTGCCGAAAATGCTGAAATTTGCGGTCCCGCTTATGCTCTCGAGCATTCTTCAATTATTATTTAATGCAGCTGACGTGGTCGTGGTAGGCAAATTTGCCGGAGATAACGCATTGGCTGCCGTAGGCTGCACGGGTTCATTGATAAATCTCCTGTGCAATCTTTTTATCGGCTTAAGTGTTGGTGCAAATGTAATGGTGGCAAGGCACTATGGTGCCAAGCAGGAGGATGAGCTGAAAAAAAGCGTTCATACAGCCATGCTCCTTTCTGTTATAGGCGGCTTGATACTTATGTTCGTCGGCGTGCTTTTTACGGAAGGCATACTGGGACTTATGAATACTCCCGAAGAAGTGCTTCCTTTAGCGGCACTTTACCTTAGAATATATTTCCTTGGTATGATACCGAACATGGTCTATAACTTCGGAAGTGCAGTACTTCGTGCCATAGGAGATACCAGACGTCCCATGTATTTCTTAAGCCTTGCCGGAGTGGTAAATGTAATACTTAACCTTATATTTGTCATAAAATTTGAAATGGGAGTGGCAGGAGTTGCCATAGCTACGGTTATATCGCAGACAATATCCGCGACGCTCGTCGTTATCTGTATGATGAAGGAAAAGGGAGCTATAAAGCTTATCCTGAAGGATCTAAGGATTGACAGGAAAGAGCTGTTATCGATCCTTCGCATAGGTCTTCCTGCGGGAATGCAGGGGTGTATATTCTCTCTTTCAAACGTTGTGATACAGAAATCTATAAACGGTTTCGGAAGCACTACCGTTTCGGGAAGCTCGGCAGCTTCAAATCTCGAAGGCTTCGTATATGTTTCCATGAATTCCTTCCATCAGGCGACATTGTCTTTCATGAGCCAGAATTACGGAGCCGGAAGATATGACAGACTTAAAAAGATCACGTTCGGCGGTCTGTTCTGCGTAACGATCACGGGACTTACACTGGGAAACCTCGAGTTTTTCCTAGGCAGACCGCTTCTCAGTATCTATACCTCAAGTGAAAGCGTAGTGGAAGCGGGACTGACCAGATTGTCAATCATATGCACAAGCTACTGCCTGTGCGGTGTTATGGACGTTATGGTAGGAGCCTTAAGAGGACTCGGTTATTCCTTCGTGCCGATGATAGTGTCACTTTGCGGAGTCTGCGGTATAAGGTTGGTATGGCTGTTTACGATATTTGAGATACCGGAATTTCACAAGATAGAGATGGTGTATATTTCTTATCCGATATCATGGACTGCGACCTTTGTGATACATTTTACAAGCTATCTGGTAATAAAACGAAAACTCGACAGGCGAGTGAGCAATATCCCGGCACTGCCGGATCATAGCAATACAGTCACATAATAATCCGGGGGAAATATAAATGTCAGAAAGGCAGCCTCACAAATTAATAGTAATCCTTGGTACAAATGCCTCGGGCAAGAGCGGGCTGGGGATAGAACTTGCGCTTAAATTTGGGGCGGAAATAGTATCCGCTGATTCAAGGCAGGTTTTTAAGGGACTTGACCTCGGAAGCGGAAAGGTAACCGAAGAAGAGATGAAGGGTGTTCCGCATTATCTTCTTGATGTTGCTGAACCGGGAGATTATTTTTCCTTAAAGGACTATCAGAAACTGGCATACGAGGCTATAGACGGGATAACGGCACGAGGTAAGATACCGTTTCTCGTAGGAGGTACCGGGCTTTATGTAAACGCCGTTACAGACGGATACGAGCTGACGGATGCTCCTGTGGATGAGACCTTGAGAAAGAAAGTCGAAGCCATGAGCCTGGAGGAGTTACAGAAGCTTATCAGGGAAAAAATGAGTGCCGGAATGAACTATAAAGGGATTCCGGACAACCTGGATATGAACAACAAACGACGCCTGGAGCGAGCGGCTGAGAAGCTTATCATGAATAAACCGCTGAACTTGGAGAGCGTTAAACGCTATGATACACTTTGCCTCGGAGTTACATGGGAGAGACAGAAGCTATACAAAAGAATAGAGGAAAGACTTGACAGAAGACTGGAGCAAGGTATGATAGAAGAAGTAGAAGGTCTGATGTCAAGAGGGGTTTCCGATGATTTTCTGTATAAGCTGGGGCTGGAATACAGATATATAATGCTCTATCTTAAAGGAAATTTTCCTTCGAAGGAAGCCTTCAGGGACAAGCTTTTTATGGAGATAAGACACTTGGCAAAGGAACAGATGACCTGGTTCAGGAAGCGTAAGGATATCATCTGGCTTGACATGGAGGCCGATCCTTTATCACAGGCTGAGAAGCTTGTTGCAGACTTTTTATCTTAAATAGATAGGCGCTTGAAATTTATTGCTGGTTTTATGGATTCATTAATTGAAAGGCAAGGGACTTAACATGAAACTACTCATACTTACCGGGATGAGCGGATCCGGAAAATCAAAGACCATGAAAATGCTTGAGGACAACGGCTTTTATTGTGTGGACAACCTCCCCATAAAGCTGTTCTCGGGCTTTGTAAACATGATGCTTCAGATGGAAGATATTCCGAAATACATGGCTATTACTGCAGATGCGAGAAACCCGCATATTTCCAAGGAACTTTCCGGTGAGATAGAAGAGATAAAAAGGCGTATTGATGTAAAAATCCTGTTCCTTGACAGCGAGGACGGAATCCTGCTTAAACGATACAAGGAAACCAGAAGGCTCCATCCTCTTATGGTATTTGACTCAAAACTGGATCTTAATTCTGCGATACAGGAAGAAAGGCATCAGCTTGAGAGCATCCGTCAGATATCCGATTATATTATCGATACATCATCACTTTCCACTTCGGAGCTAAGAGAAAAACTGCTACAGGTGATAAGCGAAAGCGGTGACGGCAGGATGAAGCTGAATTTTGTTGCTTTCGGTTATAAATACGGAATACCTTCCGATGCCGATCTTGTATTTGATGTACGCTGCCTTCCGAACCCGTTTTACAGGCCGGAACTCAGGAATCTTACCGGTATGGATAAAGAGGTACGCGACTACGTTATGGCACAGCCAGAATCCCAAGCACTTTATCAGCGTATTATCGATTATCTTGAATGTACATTGCCTATGTACGAAAAGGAAGGAAAGGCCCAGCTGGTAGTCGGCTTCGGGTGTACGGGCGGACAGCACAGGTCTCTCACCTTTGCAATCCTGATGGCAAAATACTTTGAAGAAAAAGGCTATGTAACCCAGAAATGGTCAAGGGATAAGAACAGAAACGTCGCTGAGATAAAACAGAGGGACGGGATTGACAAAACTTAAAAATATGCTATAATGCGTGCTAGTCATCTCTGCTTCGCATATTATGGAGGGATATTTGAAATTGAATGTTATCGATCGCCCGATGAGTAAAAATGACATGGGGCGGTCTTATCTGGAGGGAAAGATGAAGAAAGTATTAGCAGTAGTAATGGCACTTGTATTAGTGCTTTCAATGACAGCTTGCGGAAGCAAAGCAGATATTGACGGAAGCTGGAAGCTTGTATCAATGACGATCAACGACAAGGACGCATTTGAGGGAATCGACCTTAATGCATTGGCTCAGAAGGGCTACTATCTTGGCGCGACCTGTAAAGATGGTAAGGGTAACCTGACCTTTGGTGATGAAAGTATAGAGTTTACATACGATGACAAGAAGTTCGAAATGAAGAATGATGACGGAACAACGGATTACATGGATTATTCACGTAACGGCGATAACCTGTCACTTACAAAGGTACAGGATGATGGAAAAATGGTTGTCGCACTTAAGAAGATGACTGATGATGAAGCTAAGAAGTTTGCATCCCAAACTGAAGAGGATTTAGAGAAGGCCATTCTGCAGATGGTTCTTGAAAGCTATGGCCTCAGTGCTGATGATTGATTTTTTGAAACTTTTTTAATTGTTGAAAGGCAGTCCCTCCATTAATAATATGCGAAGCAGAGATGACTGTTAAGGTGAAAAAATGTTTGATAACATAGTTTCGGTGGCGACTCAGGTCGTCATTCTTTTTATTATCATAGGTGTCGGCGTAATATTGTCTAAGACAAAGGTCCTTACAAAAGAAAGAGTCGCGGGACTTATAGATATCGTCGTATATATTGTTACACCATCCAACATAATTATTTCTTTTCAGAGGGAGTTTAAGAATGAGCTGATAGTAAATCTCGGACTCTCTTTTCTTGCTGCATTTATCGTGTTTTTTATAAACTGCGTGATGGCAAAAATTGTGATCAGGGAGAAGAATCCTGATAAAAACTGCGTTATCCGTTTCGCTTCGGCCTTCCCGAATGCCGGTTATTTTGCACTTCCCCTGCAGCGTGCGATATTAGGGGACATAGGTGTATTCTTCGGCGCTGCTTACATCGGCATGTTCCATTGCTATATATGGACGTACGGGGTGAAGCTGCTCGAGAAAAAGGAGACAAGGAACGGTTCCGTTTCTCCGCTGAAAAAGATCCTTCTTAATCCTCCCATAATAGGCATTTTTATCGGAATGATCCTGTTTGTGACCGAAATTAAGCTGCCGGATATCGTATACTCCCCGTTACAGGCGTTTTCTTATCTGAATACTCCGCTTCCTATGCTCATTATCGGGTTTTATCTGGCAAATGCAGACTTGAAGGCAACTTTTTCAAATCTGTGGGTATACATAGGAGCATTTTTAAGGCTTATTGCATCACCTGCGGTGGCGCTCGGAATATGCTTTCTGCTTAAGGCTGACAGTGATGTGGCAACCTCCTGCATTATAGCTTGTTCAGCTCCTTCCGCAGCACTTTCGGGCATGCTGGCACAGAAATTCGGCAGGGACACCGAGGTACCGGCAGGAATGATATCCTTTACGACGATCGTATGTATAATCACAATGCCGGTTATGGTGGCGCTGGCACAGTTCCTGTTTTGAATTCCTAATTTATTGTATATTTGATATTTTTTGTATATTATGCGTTTTGATACCGTTTTAGTGTATTTGAGTTTATTTGATGTACCTACTTCTGTTTTAAAAAAAACAAGATAATAGGGTTGCTTAAAACGTTATTTTATTATATAATATTTTTCAAGTTTGAAAAATGTATGGAGGTTTACAATGAAAAAACAGGCTTTTAATCCTTACCTGCCCTCTTGGGAATATGTTCCCGACGGAGAGCCTTATGTATTCGACGGACGTGTGTATGTCTATGGTTCACACGACCTGTATAACGGACAGGCATTCTGTCTTGGGGATTACGTAGGCTGGTCAGCACCAGTGGACGATCTGGGAAACTGGAGATATGAGGGGATCACTTACCCCAGGCTTGCAGACCCGGCAAATGACGGAAGAATGGTTCTCTACGCACCCGACGTTACAATAGGACCTGACGGCAGATATTATATGTATTATTGCCTCGACAAGGTACCGATTGTATCCGTTGCGGTATGTGATACACCTGCCGGAAAATATGAATTCTACGGACACGTTCATTATCAGGACGGAACCCGTTTAGGTGAAAGAGAGGGTGACGAGCCTCAGTTTGATCCCGGTGTCATTACCGAGGACGGAAAGACCTATCTTTACACAGGCTTCTGCGGAATGGGCGATAAATCAAGGACAGGTGCCTTCTGTACAGTCCTTGACAAGGATATGCTTACAATAATAAAAGACCCTGTAAGAGTGGTTCCCGGCTGTATGTACAGCGAGGGAAGCGGATTTGAGGGACATGCGTTCTTCGAGGCTTCTTCTATCAGAAAGCGCGGAGATACATATTATTACATCTATTCTTCACAGGTTATGCACGAGCTCTGCTATGCGACTTCAAAGTATCCCGATAACGATTTCAAATACGGCGGAGTTATAGTTTCAAACGCAGATATAGGTATTGACAGCTATAAGCCCAAGGAGATGGTAGCGGGAACAGTCGGAAACGATCACGGAAGCATCGTGCAGATTGGGGAAGACTGGTATATTTTCTATCACCGTCAGACAAACGGAACATGGTTCAGCCGCCAGGGCTGTGCCGAGAAGATCCATTTCGAAGAGGATGGTTCCATAAAACAGGTTGAGATGACATCCTGCGGACTTAACGGCGGACCGTTGGTAGGCAAGGGTGAATATCCCACATATATCTGCTGCAACCTTTTCAATAAGGATGCAAAGCCCGGACCCTTCGGTATGGGAGCCTTCGGAAACAATGCAAAGATCATCATGGACGGGCGCGACGGTGACGAAGAGCTCGGATATGTATATAACGTTAAGAAGGGTGATGTCATCGGATTTAAGTACTTTGACTGCAAGGGCATCACCAAGGTAAGAGTTACCACCAGAGGTTACTCATACGGCTACTTTGAGGTTAGGACCAAATGGGACGGTGAGGTACTCGGAACCATCAAGCTCGAGAGCTCCAATTTCTGGGAGGCTCACGAGGCCAATATCGCAATACCCGACGGAATAAACGCCCTTTACTTCACATTCTGTGAAGGCGGAAGCTGCAGCTTCAAATCATTCGAACTGATCTGATAAAAGGAGAATTACAAATGGCAAAACAGAGAGAAGCTTTAGTAACAAATATTTTCACTGCGGATCCTTCCGCACATGTATTTAACGATAAGATTTATGTTTATCCTTCACATGACCTTCCTCATGACGGAGCTGACGATGATGAAGGTATAGAGTACGCAATGGAGGATTATCATATCCTTTCCATGGATAATCTTGATGAAGCAACCCCCTGCATCGATAACGGCGAAGCACTTCACATGAAGGATATCCCGTGGGTAAGCAAGCAGATGTGGGCACCCGACGTTGCATTCAAGGATGGAAAATACTACCTTTACTTCCCCGCAAGGGATCAGCAGGGTGTATTCCGTCTTGGCGTAGCCGTAAGCGACAGCCCCGTAGGTCCCTTTAAGGCAGAGGAAAGCTTCATCCCCGGTAGTATGAGCATCGACCCCGCAGTGTTTGAGGAAAACGGAAGATATTATTGCTACAACGGCGGACTCTGGGGCGGACAGCTTGAGAAATGGATGACAGGTTCATTTGTTGAGAATCCCAGGGAAATCGGTGAAGACGAGCCCGCACTCGGACCGTTCTTTGCAGAACTGAACGATGATATGAAGACCTTTAAGGCAACTCCCAAAATGGTACAGATTCTTGATGAGAACGGAGAGCCTATAAAAGCCGGTGATGAGGACAGACGTTACTTCGAGGGCCCTTGGATGCATAAATATAACGGACTTTACTACCTTTCATATTCAACCGGTACAACTCATTATCTTGTATATGCTACCGGTACTAGTCCCGAAGGTCCGTTTACCTACAGAGGAAGGCTAATGGAGCCCGTAATCGGATGGACAACACATCATTCCATAATCGAATATCACGGAAAGTGGTATCTCTTCTATCATGACTGTGAGATTTCAAAGGGTATCAACCACAGAAGAAACGTTAAGTTTACCGAGATATTCTATAATGAGGACGGAACCATTAAGACGGTATTCCCCTATGACCATAAGTAATGGCGGTTAAAGCCCTTCACTTGTAAAATCTGCTTTTTATATAAGGAAGAAAGAATGGCAGCATCAAGATCAAGCTACTCTTCGAGCAGCAAACCCAAATTGAAAATAGTCATCAATTCTCCGGTAATACTTGCTTTTACTGCCATATGCGTGGTAGCGCTCATATTGGACAAGGTTACCGCTCAGAATTCAACAGCCGCGGTGTTTTCCGTTTACCGATCATCGCTTGCCAGTCCGTTTACCTACATCAGATTCTTTGGCCATATATTCGGTCACAACGGTGTAGAGCATCTTGTTGGCAATCTGATGATGATACTGGTACTCGGACCCATGCTTGAGGAAAGATATGGCGGAAAGAGCATTGCGATAATAATAGCAATTACCGCACTGGTAACAGGAATCGCAAGCTTTATTCTGTTCCCGAACATCGCGCTTATGGGAGCAAGCGGAGTTGTTTTCGCATTTATACTTCTTTCAAGCTTTACAAGCTTTAAGGACCGTGAGATACCGCTCACCTTTATCCTTGTAGCTGTTTTATATTTAGGGCAGCAGATATACCAGGGAATCTTCGTAGATGACAACGTATCCCAGTTTACCCACATACTCGGAGGTATAACGGGAACGGTGATAGGATACAATCTTAATAAGAAATAACAGACAAAAAGGGCGGAATAGTTACTTTTCCACCCTTTTCGTTTGGGTTAAAACAAAAGGATGATAAAATGAGATTAAGACATAACCCCAAGGCAGATATAGCTGTTGAAAACAGCGAATACGTTGAGCAGGACCCAAAGTCGAGAAAGAGCCGTTGGAAAGAGGTTTTCGGGAATGAGAATCCCATCCACATAGAGATCGGAATGGGCAAAGGGCAGTTCATTACCACTTTGGCCGTAAATAATCCCGAGATCAATTATATAGGTATAGAACGTGTTCCGACAGTGCTGTACAAAGCCCTGAGAAAACAGGAGGAGCTTAAGCTGAAGAACCTTATTCTTATTGCTTTCAACGCTGATGAGATCGGGGAGGTATTTGAACAGGGCGAAGTAGAGAGGATATATCTTAATTTTTCAGATCCCTGGCCTAAGGACAGGCATGCGTCAAGAAGACTTACATCACCGCGCTTTCTTGAAAAATATAACGGATTCCTGAAAAAAGATGGGTATATTGCATTTAAAACAGATAACCGGAATCTTTTTGATTATTCCCTTATAGCTGCTGCGGAAGCCGGCTGGAAAACAAGAAACATAACCTACGATCTTCATAACAGTGAGTTTAATGCAGGCAACATCATGACTGAATATGAAGTACGTTTCTCATCCGCCGGAGTCCCCATAAATAGGGTGGAAATATATAGGGATTGACTTTATGAAAAAAAAATGCTACAATACTCTGTCGTTGGCGGCGCCGCAGACACGCTGCCCATGCATCGGTATTATTCGGAATACCGGTCAGTAGCTTTATGAGGACCGTAGCATGTCTGCAGAAAGGTATAAGGAAATGAAAAAAAATTTAAAAAAACTGATCGCCGTATTGATCATGGTTTTAGCGATGACGGCACTTGCTGCATGTTCATCCGATGAACCCGCACAACCCGAAAATGTCACCGAGGCCGTTACAAAGGCACCCGAGACCACACCTACAGAGGAAGTAACTGCTACACCGGATCCCACATCAACACCTACACCCGTTCCTACTGAAGAGCCTACGGCAGAACCTACGGCAGAACCTACTGAGGCTGAAAAGGCTGCGGATAGCGGACTGAGCGGCACCGATATTACAGGTACCGAAGAGATGGATCCCGTGATTACCGGAACTGACGACCCCGATATTATCGAGATCGATCCTATTGACGATGTGAATAGTCCTCTTGAAACAAAATACAGTGAATTTTCATCGGATGTTGATGCTTCCGCAAAAGCAGTTGCCGAGAAATTCATGAATGCATTCGTTACTTACAATGCAGAGGATATGGTTGCAACAATAGCTTATGACGAGGAACATAAGAGCGAGCTTGATGAAATTGAAAGCGCTTTTGATGAAATTAAAACAGAAATGGCTGCAGCTCTCGGAGGAGAAACAGATCTTTCCAAATTCATTACCATAGAGCTTATCGGAGGAACGGCTGTATCCTCAGAGAACGTTGATATGATCTACGGAGCGCTTGTTAATACTGATGAAGTAACCGATCTTCAGGTATTTACCGCTGCAATGTCATCCACTATTCCTTACTTACAGGAAGCAAGCAGCGACACTTATCAGAATGTCATAGTAGGAAAGTATAAGGGCGAGTACAAGGTTATCGCTACCGATGAGGTTTATGAAAATGATGATGACGATATCATCGATATCGATCCTTCAATCGACGATACTGAGAATACTACACTCAGCAGAGAAGAAATCGAAGCATTAATGTATCAGTTCAACGGCAGCGAGAGTGCCGATGAGATCGCAGACCTGTTTATTGCAGCTTATTCCAAGCTTGACATGATCAAAATGTATTCATGTATTGGCATGGATGAGGCAACAAAGGAAGAAGCCATTGCAGAACTTGGCAGTATAATGCAGGAGATGGAGCTTATCACAGCTTTCATTACCGATGATTCGATCAAGATTACCAGAGGAGAGGCTGAAGAAGTTACCACTGAGGAGCTTGACACTATTGCATTAAACGCAAAACAGGTATCAATGGATGACGTAAGCGATATCGTAAAGTATTCCTTACATATCGACATGAACGTTATGGGACAGTCACAGTCACAGGATACCTACCTTTATATCGGAAAATACAAGGGCGAATACAGAATTATCTACACAGAAGCATTCGGATTATAATGTAATTGAAGATACGAAGCATCATTTTGTTGCCGAGGAAACGCTGAAGGCGTTTTCTCGGTAACTTTTTATTTTTCTTGAAAAACTCTGAGTGATATGGTAAAATTTTCATTTAGATATATTGTTCTGAAAGGATGATAAATGAGAAAATATTGCGTGATAGGATATCCTGTCGGTCATTCCAGATCACCGCAGCTGTTTGAGAGATTTTCGACAGAAAGAGGTCTGGTTTACGGAACGGATGTAATATACGAACGGAATGAGATAGAAAACAAAGAAGAGCTTTTAAGATTTGTCGATGAATTAAAGACAGGCATATGGAGCGGCTGCAATGTAACGATGCCATGGAAGACCGAAATGATGCAATACATGGATGACATATCCGACATTGCCCGCATCACAGATGCCGTTAACACGATATCCTCGAGAAGAGGAAAGCTGTACGGGGATTCTACCGACGGACGGGGGATGCTGAATCCATTAAAAGACGTCCTGGGAAAGGAACGTATCGGAGCCATGGTTATCCTTGGATGCGGCGGCGCCGCCAGATCCATAATAGCTGAGGCACTATTAAGGAATACCGGGAAAGTCAACATAGTATGCCGCGGTATAAATGAGGATATGAGTTCCGGATCCGGGCAAAACGAAGAAAACAGCCCAAAGCCCCCTTCAAATCTGGAGCTGACGCTGAAGATGCTGAGCAGGATAAAGTCCGGCAATACTGAGACGGTATTTGTTGACAGTGACGACCACGAAGGCATTCAGGCAGCAATAGACGAAGCGGAGGTCCTTATAAACTCCACGCCTTTAGGAATGGCAGACGGACACGGGAATGAGAACCGGTTGCCGATTTCGGAAAGTATCGTTTTTGACAAACGGCTTATAGTTGCCGACTGTGTATATAATCCTGACGAAACACTTCTGATAAAAAAAGCGTTATCGTCAGGCTGCAGGACGATTAAAGGAATAAAAATGCTCGAAGAACAGGCACGCTGCGGTGTGGATTTTTTACTTGGAAGATATTAAAGACAGAATAATTTAGAAAGGTGAGGTACAACACATGACACTCATTATCATGGCTGCCGGAATGGGCAGCAGATACGGCGGTTTAAAACAGCTCGATCCCTTAGGACCCGGAGGAGAATTCCTTCTTGACTACTCGATATACGATGCCATAAAAGCAGGCTTCAATAAGGTTGTATTTGTTATAAAGAAAGAAAATCTTGAGCTCTTTAGGGAAACAGTCGGCGAAAGGATAGAAAAAGCCATAAAGGTTGAATATGCATTCCAGACCATAGAAGACATACCCGACAACGGCACCATACCCGAGGGTAGGGTAAAGCCCTGGGGTACCGCACACGCAGTGTATTGCTGCAGAAAATATGTTGATGAGCCGTTTGCGGTTATCAATTCCGATGATTTCTACGGAGCGGAAGCATTTAAATGCCTGGCAGAATACCTGGGTAAGACTGCAGAAAACTCTGAGAGCGAAAAGGTTCACAGATACTGCATGGCAGCATATATGCTTAAAAACACCCTCACCGAGAACGGATCTGTATCACGCGGGGTATGTCTTGATAAAGACGGCAATCTTACCTCCATCACCGAGCATACAAAGATCGAGAGACTATCTGACGGCAGGCTGATCAATACCGATGAGAACGGTAATATTGAAGAACTTGATGGGAATCTTCACGTATCTATGAACTGCTGGGGCTTTACTCCGGAATTCTTCGGAACTCTTGAAAAGGGCTTAAAAGAATTCTTTGATATCAATAAGGGTGAGAAGCTGAACAAAGCTGAGTATTATCTACTTACAGCTGTTCAGGATGAAATTGATGCGGGCTCGGCAACTGTAAAACTGCTTGAGACAGATGCAAAATGGTTCGGAGTAACCTATAAAGAGGATAGACCGAAGGTAGTGGAAGCCATCAGAAAGCTGATCGATGCCGGAGTATATCCGGAGAAATTATGGAATATGTCATAAGGTGACGGAACCTTGTGACACAGCTCCATCCTGTAAGGATGGAATTACTATAAAGAAAGGAAGAGCGTATTATGTCAATATTGGTAACCGGCGGAACCGGATACATTGGAAGCCATACAGTGGTTGAACTGCAGAATGCAGGCTACGAAGCAGTAATAATCGATAACTTAAGCAACTCAAATCCCGAGGTATTAAACAGGATTGAAGCGATTACAGGAAAAAGACCCAAATTCTATGAGGCCGATATCCGTGACAAAGCAGCATTGAAGAAGATATTTGCTGAGAATCCCGACATAGAGTCCTGCATACATTTTGCAGGCTTAAAGGCTGTCGGTGAATCCGTAAGCAAGCCCATGGAATATTACAACAATAACATATACGGAACTTTGTGCCTGGTTGAATCCATGCGCGATGCAGGGGTAAAGAACATAGTATTCTCTTCATCGGCAACAGTTTACGGAGATCCCGCCTTTGTTCCCATAACCGAAGAATGTCCTAAAGGCCAGTGCACAAATCCTTATGGTTGGACCAAATCCATGCTCGAGCAGATACTTTCCGATATCACGGTGGCTGACAAGGACTGGAACGTAATACTTCTCCGTTATTTCAACCCTATCGGAGCTCATAAGAGCGGAACAATGGGGGAAAATCCCAGCGGTATCCCCAATAACCTTATGCCTTATATCACTCAGGTAGCCGTAGGAAAACGCGACCATTTGAACGTATTCGGAAATGACTATGATACACATGACGGAACGGGTGTAAGGGATTATATCCATGTAGTAGATCTTGCACTCGGTCATGTAAAGGCATTGAACAAAATAAAAGAAAACTGCGGTCTGAAAATTTACAATCTCGGAACGGGACACGGCTATAGCGTTCTTGACATCGTAAAGGCCTTTGAACAGGCAAGTGGCGTAAAGGTTCCTTACGAGATAACTGCAAGGCGTCCCGGCGACATTGCTACCTGCTACGCAGACGCATCACTTGCAAAGAAAGAGCTTGGCTGGGAGGCACAGTTCGGTATTAAAGAAATGTGCGAAGACTCATGGAGATGGCAGAAAAACAATCCTGAGGGATATTAATATTAATTTAAAATCAATCACAGAACCATACCTGTGATTGATTTTATTGTGGAAAAAAACATGGGATTCAACAAAAAAAGCATAACCTCAATACTTTTAATAATTCTTTCCGTTGTATCGGCATTTGCCCTATATACCTACGGTAATTCAAGTCTAAATCAGATACTGATTTTGGTTCATTTTGGTATATTGTTTACACTTGCTTTTTTGAACGACATACTGTCCGATAAGCTTGTTCTGATGGTGTTTTTTGTAAACCTTGCTTCAATAGTTATCACTATGGTCTACCATGCGAGTTTTGGAGTGTCCATCGTATTTCTGAACATGCTTTTGGCCTGCTTTGTATTCAACAACATACAGGTGGAAAGAAATATATATCTGTTTATACATCTGATTCCGGCAATACTCTGGACGATAATAGTTGTTTTCTCTGTAAAAGGTGATTATCCTATATCCACCGGAGAAATATTCGATTACAGCTTTTTTGGGATCATTTATCAGAAAAACACCGTCGGAATAGTTGCACTGGGCTGCATCTACAATTGGCTGAGCATCCTGGAAACGTTTGAAATTCGAAGAATTACAAAAAACATAGTTTCAGCACCGATAATAATAGTCTTTTTGCTGAAGATACTTGAATCAAATTGCCGTTCAGCTACCTTTGCCACAATACTGTTCTGTGTGCTGTATTACTTTATCAGGAATGAGATCCCGTATAAGTATTATTATATAATAATTTTTGTCGGAATAGTGCTTTCCGGGCTTTTTACAATCTACTATGTGAACAACGTTGTGGAAATAGATCTCGGAGACGTAATGGGACGAAACACCTTCCATCGTCTTGGTACATGGGAAGCGGCATTTGCGCTCATAAGAAGATTTCCTATTTTCGGTTCCGGAACAGATATAAAGATGCTTATATATGACTCGGCACATAATACGGTCTTAAGCATATTGAAAACAATAGGAATTGTTCCTACTCTGACTTATGCACTCTGCTTTGCCAAGAGATTGCCTGAAGCCAAAATGGATACATATATAAGAGTATGTCAGATGGCTGTAATTTCAGCTCTGATGGTTTCGGTATTTGAGTCATTCTATGTAGAATCATACTTTTATCTAACATTCCTTATGCTATTACTAAACCCAAAACAAAATAGATCAGAGGCTCATTCCTCTGATTACTGTTTAGTAAAAACTACGCCTTGTCGGGGAGCCTGACAAGGCGATATTTTTATTATTGAAAAAGTAACTTTTGGTGACTTTTTGAATCTTCGGTTGTGTGATATTATATCTTTGTAGCATATTTTATAGAAGGTGGCTGCACGACAATCAGCCTGATCCTGTTTTGTTGGTTGTGCCGTGGGAACCGGGAAAAATGAAAGGACGGAGAAAATGAAAGCAAAAAAGATGAAGAAGATTTTGGGAGTTGCTCTTATGTTAGTGCTGGTGCTGATCCTGCTCCCTGTTCGTGAACGTGTATCAGCAGCCACAAAGCCTGCAAAACCAAAGATAACCCTTGCGTTATCCAAAGACAAAGCATCGGCTACCCTTACGATCAAGAAAACAAAGCGTGCCGAAGGGTATCAGATAATGGTAAAACTGCCCGGAGCTAAGAAATACACAGAGCTTACTATATTAGAGCTTGACGGAAAGAAAAAGAGAAGCTTTACTATAGGGAATGTTCCGAGCGGAAAGTATACCGTAAAGGTAAGAGGTTATGCAATACAGAACGGAAATACTGTTTATGGCAAATACAGCAAGGCTAAGTCTGTTACGATCGAGAACAACAATGCGTTAGATTCTGAAATAAAGCAGGGCGATATCGTTACCTTTGGCTCTTTCGAACAGGATGGCGATGAAGATAACGGCAAAGAACCCATAGAATGGATCGTGCTTTCAAATGATAACGGAAAGCTCTTTATGGTAAGTGTATATGCATTGGAAGGTGGCATCATTGATGAGTGTTTTTATGATGACGACGATGACGACGATGATGACGACGATGACGACGAGGATTATGATGAGGACGATGACGATGATGGTTTCTATCATGATTCAAACAGCTGGCTTGACAATATTTTCGACGGTACATGGAAAAACAGCCAGCTCAGAAAGCATCTTAACGAAGAGTTTTTAATATCGGCATTTAACGAAAAAGAGATCGAGTTTATTGCGGATACAGAGCTTGCGGATTCAGATTGCACTGACAAGGTGTTCCTGTTATCCCTGGATGAAGTAACGAATAAGGATTATGGTTTTGAACGCGAGGCAGATCGTACCTGTGCACCTTCAAAGGCTGCCAAAGGAGTATATGTTTACAAAGGATATGCAGATTATGGGAAAACACATGTAGCAAACGAAGACAAGTTTGCATGCTATTATTGGCTGCGGACTCGCAAAGATACTAAATATACATATGATTACGGATTCTATCTTGTTGAGGATGACGGTCAGATCGGCTCTAATGTTTGTTGGGGAGATGAATATCCGACAGGTACCGGCTACTATATGGAAGATGAATTATATATAGAGGATGATGAATTTGGTATCCGTCCGGCACTTGTAATTGAACTGAAGAGCGGCATCGAAAATGTACTGTCCAAGACCGGAAAGACCATGAAGGAAGAGTGGAAGAATGCTAAATAATTATTGACATTGAGAATAAGTTTGAGCTGAGTTCGTTGGAGGAGGAAAAAGAAGATGAAACAGAAACATCGATACATCGTAAAGTGTATCGTTACATTTGTGCTTGCTATCTGTATAGTGCTGGGGAGTATCCCGGTGCTGCCCGAGGTTACAGATGTAAAGGCGGAAACAATATATCCTATCATAGATACACCTGAGCTTGGTATAGGAAAGATAGGGAACCCTAAGGCACCGGAATCTGCAGATGATCCATGGACAGGCAGTTATGTTTATTATGGTAAGTATTCTGCTTTTGAAGACAACACACCGTTGCCTATAAAATTTAGAGTGCTTCAAAACGATACTACGGATTTTAGTAAGGAAGTAGAACAAGGGAAAGCACATACAATGTTCCTTGACAGTGATAGGATATTAGATAATGTTACGTATGCTAGTACATTTAATGATTGGTCCGAAAGTTTGGCTAAGAGAAGGCTAAATACTGATTTCTCTGAGAAGGCTTTTACAATAGCTGAAAATAACTGTATTGCAGAAAGCTATGTTACTTCACATGAACGTCATATTGAGGAAGTGGCTGAAGGGGAACAGAGGTATATAAAAAATATTTATGGGCCATATGTAGTTATAGAAGGTGAAAAAATCTTCTGGCTTGATTTAGAGGATATTTTTAATCCCCTATATGGATACTATACAGATAAAGGTAATAATAAAAAGAAGAATTATACTAATGAGTTTAATGGTTATACAGCATACTGGTGGTTGCGTTCTGAGTGCAGTAATCAGTTATTGTGTTATTCGGGGACTATAAACATAGAGGGTGATACGGAAGTTTGTGACGTAAGTTATATTCGTGGTGATAGCCCTGCATTAAATCTTAATTTATCATCTATAGTATTCTCATATCTGATCAAGAAAGATGAGAACTCGTCTGAAGCAGGAGAGTATGGTGCAGAGTATAAGCTGACAGTCATAGACGGCGGCATGAGTATTGCAAAGACCGGAGCTGAAATCATTTTGGGAAATGATATATCTGTTCCGTATAAAATTGCAATAGACAAAAGTCTTACGTCTTCGAGTCCAAATTGTGTTTCGATAGTAGTAACGGATGGAACATGGACTGAAAACGGCTGGAGTGAAGGAGCAAAAATCTTACAGTATGAAAAAGTAGCAGATATAACTTCCAACGATTCCCAGATCACCGGAACGGTAAATTTCACGTTAGACAATAACATTACCGGAACTTTGGGTAAGGATTACCAGATTTACCTCTTGGCAGAGGATGTAAATGGTGTTTATGAAACCGATTATACCACAGTTCCTGTCGATATAACAAGTACTGCATCCATATTCAGTGAAGATTTTGTTGATGCTTCACTAATGCTTGGAACAGTCTTGATAAAGCAACCTAAAGCACCTGAGTCATCAAATGATGCCTGGACAGGCAGCTATGTATATTATGGTAAATATAATGGAAAACCTGTAAAATATAGGGTACTGGACAATAATACCACAAAATTCAGTATCGGAGCAACGGAAGTCGAAAAGGCTCATTCCATGTTCCTTGACTGTGATAGCATATTATTTAAAGATATTTTCAGGGAAGATGAAAATGCTTCTAACGCTAGTATATGGTCAGAAAGTGACTTGATTACAGTTCTGAATGACACGGAGAATGAGAATTCATTCATCAACACGAGTTTTACCGATGTGGAAGAGGCTGCAATCATGGGCAGCAATATAGATGCGCATCCTCTTACGAAAGATTCATCAGAAGCAGGAGCAGTAAATGTTTGGTATGAGACGCAAAGTCTTTATGGCAATTATGTAGCTCTTACAGGTGAGAAAATATTCCTTATTGACGCGGAGGACGCATCTAATAATGCTTATGGATATGAAACTTATGGCGGACCAAGTGAAACAAGAACAAAGAAGGATTTAAGTGATAATACATCTGCAGGGTGGTGGCTGCGGTCTTCATCTACCTCTGGAAAGTACGGCGGCAGTGTGTTTCCTGAAGGTGATTTGATGGTCGGCAGTGTGTCTTATGGCCGTGGAGTGTGCCCTGCATTTAATGTCAATCTGTCTTCTGTAATTTTCTCATCTTTAATCAAAGATGATGAAAACTCTCCGCAAGCAGGTGAATATGGTGCAGAGTACAAGTTGACAGTCGTAGACCGTGGAATGAACATTGCTAAGACTGATGAAGCAATAGCCTCAGGAAATGTTATATCTATACCATACAAAGTAGATAGCAGTCATACGCGTTATAGTCCTGATCGTGTTTCAGTAGTAGTTACACATGGAGCCTGGACTGAAAATGGCTGGAGCGAAGGAACAAAATTCCTACAGTATGAAGAAGTTGCCACTATAATTTCTAACGATACAGAGATTATCGGAACGGCAAATTTCACCTTAGATAGCAGGATTATCGGAGTTTTGGGTGGGGATTATCATATCTACATCCTGGCAGAGGATATTAATGGAGCTTATGAAACCGATTATGCTACGGAGCCTTTTGAGATAACAGATATATCAGGGTCAAAAGTGAAGTTAGGAGACGTTAATGGAAACGGTGATGTAAATATGAAAGATGTTGCGATACTCAGAAGATATCTGACCGGAGGCTGGAACATAACTATAGATATGGAAGCCGCAGATGTGGACGGAGACGGAATCGTAAGCCCTAAGGATGTTACGGTGCTCAAACGCTACTTTGCCGGAGGTTGGGGAATAGAGTTTTAAAAAGTAAATTAAATGGCCGGAGAATCAACGAATTGCTTCTCTGGCCTTATTTGATAAAACATCGGCATCGAAAATATACTGTCAACAGGTATACTTCGCTACATTTGTACGATCCCGCAAACGTTATCTATGATCCGGAGGTAGAAATAATTGCAGATAGCTACCAAGTAATAGACCCCGGTATGATAGGGCCGTAAAATCGATTACAGGTACGGTTCTTTGATTGAAAACAAAAATACTGAAGTGCATAGGAGAATTCCTGTTGCGCTTCAGTATTTTTTTACTTGAAGAGTGTATTATTTCCCAAAAACTTCTTTAGCATATTTGACAGTATCCATTGCCTGCGGAGAGTAAGCATCAGCACCGATCTTGTCGGCATACTCCTTGGTAAGAACTGCACCTCCGACTACAACCTTACAGAAAGGAGCCTTTTCGCGTAGCTGTTTTATTGTTTCCTCCATGCTTACAACCGTTGTAGTCATAAGAGCACTTAAGCCTACAAGCTTGATATTGTTCTCAAGAACGGCATCTACGATCGCTTCGGGCGGAACGTCTTTGCCGAGATCGATAACGGTGTAATCGTAATTCTCGAGCAGCACCTTAACAATATTCTTGCCAATATCATGGATATCGCCTTTAACGGTAGCCATAACAACGGTTCCTTTTGATTCCCCCTTGGTCCCGTTCTCTGCATAATACTGTTTGATAACGTCAAAAGCTGATTTTGCAGCATCAGCACTCATAAGAAGCTGGGGCAGGAAGGTCTTCTTGGCTTCAAAACCTGCACCAACGGTATCAAGAGCAGGAATCAGGTTGTTGTCAATAATTTCGATGGGAGTGACACCTGCTGCAAGCATGGCTTTGCACTCGGTACCGGCCTTATCTATCATTCCCTTGACCACTGCGGTGTATAGCGGAGTGCTCGATCCCGGATTCGTCCCGGGAATGTTATTTCCGCCCGAGTTCTCATGCCCTGCTGACATGCCCGACTGCCCTGTATTCAAAGCCTGAAGCATATCGTTTGGCTGTCCGGCTATACCTGCCTGCCCGGGAATTCCAAGATTCTTCGGAGCAGTATAAGGGTCCGTTTTCTCACTGTATTTTCCGATATATCTTAGGCATTGATTATCAAATCCCCGTAAAGTAAGATAGCTGTCATAAGCTGCCATAAGTCTTTCATCCAGCGGGTTGATAATACCTGCCGAAAGACCGTTTTCCATAGCCAGTGTAAAGAAGGTACTTGTCATAATGCTTCTTAAAGGCAGACCGAAACTGACATTTGAAACGCCGAGCACGGTATTGACACCGAACTTTTCTTTGATTTCCCTTAAAGCCTCAAGAGTGATCGCGGCATTGTTGATATCGGTGCTGACAGTCATTGTCAGTGAATCGAAGATAAGATCCTTCTTATCAATCCCATATTCTTTTGCCTTGTTGATGATCTTTTCCGCAATTGCTACTCGGGCATCAGCAGTTTCAGGGATACCTGCTTCATCTAACGTCAGTGCAACAACCGCTGCACCGTATTTCTTCGCAAGAGGAAATACTGCTTCCATGCTTTCCTGTTTGCCGTTAACACTGTTTAACAACGGCTTTCCGTTATAAATACGGAGAGCCCTTTCCATTGTTTTAATGTCCGATGTATCTATCTGGAGCGGAAGAGTACTTATGGCTGTGATTTCTTCAATAGCAGTCTCCATCATTTCACATTCGTCAATCTCGGGAAGTCCGACATTAACATCAAGGATGTCCGAGCCTGCTTCTTCTTCGGCAATAGCTTCATTTATGATATAATTGATATCCTTATCTCTAAGAGCCTGCTTCAAAGCCTTTTTACCGGTAGGATTTATCCTCTCACCGATTAGAAGGGGCTTGTCACCAAAATATACGGCATGCGTATAGGAAGAAATAACTGTGAGATCTTTCTTCTGTATGGGAGCAAGGGGGATTTTTTTAGTTTCACATAGTTTCACTGCGGCAGCGATATGCTCCGGTGTGGAACCGCAGCAGCCACCCGCAATGCATACTCCTCCCTTAACCAACTCGAGTTCATCAATTGCAAATTCGTCAGGCGTAACATCAAACGTAGTCTTGCCGTTAACAACCTTGGGAAGACCTGCATTAGGCTGAACAATAATGGGGGTTGAGCATACTTTTGTAATAACGGGAAGAAACTTTAAGAACTGCTTTGGCCCGAATCCGCAGTTCATACCCAGAACATCAACACCCAGGCCTTCAACCAATGCGACATAGGCTTCGAGGTCTCCACCTGTAAGAAGCCTTCCGTTTTCATCGGGAGCCACCGAAACGAAAATAGGAAGTTCCGAATTCTCCTTAGCGGCAATAATGGCGGCTTTAAGATCATAAAGATCCGTAAACGTCTCAAAGAAAAGAATATCAGCCCCTGCCTTAACACCCGCACGGACAATTTCTGCATAAGCCTCTTCGGCTTCATCAAAGGAAATATTACCAATCGGTTTTAAGAGCTTTCCCAAAGGGCCCACATCAAGAGCCGCAAAATGAGGTTTCCGTGCATAGGCACTTTCAGAATCGCTTTCAAACTTTGAAATAGCATCACGGACCAGCTCGATGCCCTTGCATACAAGAGTATCAAGATCATAGTCGCAGTGTTCAAGCTTAAATTTATTACAACCGAAGGTATTTGCGGTAATAATATTAGAACCCGCATTAAGATACCTTGTGTGGATATCCCTTAAAACCTCCGGACGCAGCATATTCCAGGTTTCCGGTATATCTCCGCCTTTCAGGCCTTCCGCCTGAAGCAGGGTGCCCATTGCACCGTCTGAAAAAAGAAGCTCGCGTCCGATAAAATCTCTAATGTTCATATAATTCATCCTAACTGCAGACATTATTTATTCATTTAGAATATAAGCCAAATTATATAATAAAAATTTGTTTAAAATACATCGCTGTCAAGTCTGCTGTGACATCGATTATAAAACTCCGATAACGGCGGTGATACTCTTTGATGGACTCATCAAAAGCGCAGAATTAAGGCTCATCCCCAGATTCTTTTCCAATTGCAGGAGCCTGAAAAAATCATTCTGGTGTTCCAGATTAAAATCTCCGTAACCCGGACTAAAGCGCATCCTGAAGCTGACAGAATCTGCTCCTGTAACGTTTTCTCCTCTAGGTTGCAGAGCTATGCCATATTTATAATCTTCAAGTTCACGTTTGATCATATCTGTAGCCTCATCCGCAAACGCTTCAATAGCAGCTGCCCCTGCGGCCTGAAGAATAGCAGGCTTCACAGTTGAACGTCCCGAGAATCTCCGTATCATCATATCCGCCCCCGGACCTATTGTAGCTGCAAAAAGAATTGCATATCGACATTCTTTAATGTGAGCAGACAGCTTTTTACTCTCGATCATCAGTACCGGCTCATTTATAGGTTCAGAAACATGATTTTCGCTATCAGTGGAGAAACTAATATTCCCCAGATCAAGAATACTTAACTTGCAGAAATTATCTTCAACTCTTAATCTATAAATTTCATAAATACATCTTGGCGTAATAACCTCTTGCAGCTTTTTGGTTAGCTCATTCACCATTTTTTCAAGCTCATCATCAACCGGAACATCTCCGCCAAAGTGGTAACCGAGATATCTGTAAGTCTCTTTTTTATCTATATTAAGTTTTTTTCCGTTCTCAAAGCTTATGATATTCATGTTGATCCTTTATTTGAACTCTAATTAAAAGTGCAGTAAGGCGGGCGGGGCACAGGCATGGGATAAAACCATAAAGCGAGCAGCAGGATATGCATGGGCGTCAGACGCATTTGAACGAGGTGGAAAACGATTATCCAAATCGTTTTCCAAGCTCAGCATAAGTGTGCCCGGTATCAAGCGGGCACACGATTTGCGAGCGTCCGAAGTGAAAATGTGGATGAAGCCATAGCATATCCCTGCGAGCGCTGCTGTGTTTTAAAACATGCCTGTGCCCCATCGCCGCATATAACAACTACCTCGGCGCGATAAACGAAAGATTTTTGAAGATCTCGCCTGCAACCTCCGGGTGGTTCATGGTGTAGATGTGCACACAGTTCACCCCGTTGGCGAACAGGTCGATAATCTGCTCCGTAGCATAAGCGATGCCTGCCTGCTTCATAGCCTCCGGATCGTCTCCGAAATGATCTACGATCATTTTGAACCTGGGCGGAACCAGATTGCCCGAAAGAGAAATAATCCTTGCAATCTGAGCCTTGTTCGTAACCGGCATGATGCCCGCATCTATCGGCACATCGATACCCTTCTTCAGAAGCTTATACATATAGTTGTATAAAATATTGTTGTCGAAAAACATCTGCGTAATCAGAAAATCACAGCCCGCCTCAACCTTGCGCTTAGTATATTCCAGGTCATCGTCTATGGACTTCGACTCCGGATGTCCCTCAGGATAGCATGCTCCCGCAATACAGAAATCACCCATGGACTTGATCTCTGCCATCAGATCCTCGGAGTGATGGAAATCCTTGGAAGGTTCAAACCCACTGTCAGCCGGGATATCGCCGCGGAGAGCAAGGATATTCTCGATACCATGCTCCTTGTATGCATTTATCATGGCCCTTACCGTCTGCCTGTCGGAAGAAACGCAAGTAAGATGCCCCAATGCCGGAACGCCGCAAACATTCTGGATCTCATTGGCAAGATCCACGGTATATTTACTGGTGCCGCCCGTAGCACCGTAGGTAACACTCATGTAATCGGGCTTGAGAGAAGCCGTATCCGCAACAACCTTTTTTGCGGCCTCAAGGTTCTCCCATTTCTTGGGCGGGAAAAGCTCACAGCTTATATGTGGTTTATTATCCTTTAAAAAATCAATGATCTTCATGAGTGAAAACTCTCCTTAAATTTTTATAAAGTCCGTTTTGTGCTTGCGTACAAAAACTAAATATAGTATAATAAAATATTATGGAAATGTAAATATAAATTTGGAGCAATAAATAAGTAATGAGTAATACAGTCAGAAAAAAGCACAGTCTCGTAAACCATCGCCGAGCATTGTTTATACTGATGTTTGCAGAATATCTGATACTTTTGATATACTTTCTCTTTTTCAGTGAGATATTCGGAAGAACGGTAGCATTTTCCGAATATCGGTATAATTTTGAACCATTTGCAGAGATAAAACGTTACTGCACGGATATGCGTAACAAAAACTATCTCATGTTTTTTATAAATATAGTCGGTAATATAGTGCTGTTTATGCCTTTCGGTTTTCTTTTCCCTTATGTATGTGAAAAAGAAAACTTTAGAACCGGCAGATTCTTTTTGGCAACGCTTTTTGCTACATTTGTATTTGTACTGGCGATAGAAACGATACAGCTTGTCACAAAGGTCGGAGTATTTGATGTGGATGATATCATAATGAATACCTTCGGGTCGGTCATGGGATACATACTGTACCGGATAATAAGACGAAACAGGATAAAAACTAAAAAGGAACAAGGTACCGGGAATGGATAAGAAAAAAAATAACAACGTGCAGTTCAGGAAAAGCGGATATTCTGGGAAAGCGATAGCTTCGCTTATTTCGGGAATATTGACTTTGATCACCTTTCTGGTGCTGATACTTTACTCGGGTATAAAAGAAGAAACTCCCAAGGCGTTCGCCATATGTGCCACTGCGGCTATGGTAGTAAGCTTTATCGGGCTCATTGTTTCCATCAAATGCGTTCGGGAACAGGACGGAGGCTACGGAATTGTTTATGCCGGGATGGCTGTAAACGGAATTACCTTCCTGACATATATCTTTACATATATCATCGGAGCAGTCTGAAATAAGGACTTGCAGTAAATGTTACATATTTGTTACATCAAGTTCAAATGCATTTCACATTTTTGAGGGAAAATTTTCTCGGTAGAAACATCAAAATTCGGAGGTTTACATTGAGAAACAAGAGATTATCAAAGAGGATAGCGGTTCTGCTGATGATTGCACTCGTGATCACGGCACTTCCGCAGATCGAAATATGGGCTAAGAAGGCTGTAAAAGGAGTGGTTACAGCTTCCGAGCTATACATGCGTTCGGGACCGAGCACGGATTACAAGAACATCTATGTCGGAGAAGAAAAGGTATTGCTTGTAAAGGATCAGGAAGTAACCATACTCGGAGAAAGGGACGGCTGGTATCACGTTAAAGCAACCTTTAATGACACCGAGGTTGAAGGATATTCACTGGCCGATTATATAAAGGTTACCAGTGGGACGGTTAAGGCTGAAAAGGGGGACTTTCAGGAAATAACACCGTCTCCGACACCCACGCCTTCACCTACACCCACACCTGTTCCTACCGCAAAAGGAAAGGTAACGGCTTCCGAGCTCTATGTAAGGAAAGGACCCGGAACAGATTTTGAGAACATTCTTGTAAAGGAAGAAAAAGCAGTTCTTGTAAAGGATCAGGAAGTAACAATACTTGGAGAAAAAGACGGCTGGTACCATATAACCGCCAAGGTAAACAAGAAAAAGGTGGAGGGTTATTCCTCTGCGGAATATATTACAGTAACAAAAGGTACGGTAGTTCAGGAAAATGATGGGGGAGATATAGTTCCGAGTCCTGAACCTTCAACAACACCTGAACCTACGGATACTCCGGAGCCGACCAAGAAACCTAAGCCCACGGATACCGACAACCCTACGGACGAACCGACACCTACAGAAGAAATAATCGAAGAGCCTACAGATACTCCCTTCCCCACGGAGATGGTAAATCCTCTTCCTGAAGGAGCAATTGTTTCAGAAGACGGAAAGATACTTAGCGCAGATGGTAAAGAGCTTGAACTTGTTTCAAAGAAATTTACATCGAAATACACAATTTTGGGAATCATTACGGATGAGACGACAGTTTTAAGAAATAGCTCCGACGTCCGCGGAGAAGAGATCGGAACTCTTTCGAAGGATACGGTAATAAACCTGGTCGGGACCTCCGTAAATTTCCAGACTATAGACGAAGAGGAAAGGGAAGTCCGCTGGTACAGGATCATTGCACTTGTTGACGGAACCCTTAAAAGAGGATATGTTCTTTCAGATTCAGTAAGACTTAACTATTCCACTGCATTTTCAGTGCCCACAAGCTACAAGAAGCAGGTATTAAAGACCACGCCCTCGTCTTCGGGCAAGAATGTAAAAACATCTGCAGGGAAAAAGGTTAAGCTTCCGAAAAAGACAAAGGTAAGGATTATTTCGGAAGAACAGACGGACAACGGAAAGTGGTTCAAGGTTGAGGCAGAATATAAGGGTGAGACCGTTACCGGCTGGATCCCGGAGCTTAGAGTGAAGTTCGAAGGAAACGCCAAATCGGTGTCCATAAACTATTACGTTGAAAAGGAAGCGCCGGCGGTAGTTACGGTTACAGAGGCACCTCCCGTTGAGATCACACCCACACCGGAGCCGACTCCGGGTGTTACCGATATTGTTACGGTTACCCCGAGTCCGGAACCGACACCTGAGATCACACCTCCACCGAAGGAAAACATTGAGAACCCGAATGCTGTTATTAAGGATGCGGCAGCTCTTTCGGTAAAAACAGAACCGAGGTATTCTTCCTCAGCCCTGTTTACGGATGACAAACTGCCCGTATTTGTATATTCGGGTCAGAAGATCCGTGTTATCGAAACCGCTTCGGACGGGGAAAATATCTGGTGTCTTATAGAGCTTAAATTCAACGACAAGATTTATCAGGGCTATATTAACTCGATATATGTTGAAACGGATGGTTGCCTTGACTTAAAAGGAGAGCAGGGCAATGCCACTCCCACGGCCATGAGTTTTGAAGAGAGTCTGACTGCTGAGGGTTTTCCCGAAAGCTATAAGCCGCTCTTACGTCAACTTCATTCCGAATATCCGAACTGGAAATTTAAGGCATTTAATACGGGTCTTGATTGGAATGAGGCTGTAAAAGGGGAATCACAGGTCGGAGAGAACCTTATCCCCAATACAAAAAGCGTAGAGTGGAAATCCCTGGAGGCGGGAGCTTATAGCTGGAAAGAAGACAAGTTTATAGTATTTGACGGTTCATCGTGGGTCACAGCCTCCAAGGAAGCGATCAGCTACTATATGGATCCGCGTAATTTCCTGGACCATGAAAGCATATTTCAGTTCGAAGTATTAAACTACAACCCTTCATACCAGACAATTGAAGGAATCGATACGATACTGAAAAAAACAGCAATGTACAATGCCACCTATACCTATACCGATGAACTCGGTACGGTCAGGGAGATATCTTATGCGGATACCTTTGCAATGGCAGCAGAGTATTCCGGAGTAAGCCCGCTTCATCTGGCGTCCCGAGTTAAGCAGGAGGTTACACTCGGAGCTTCAGCAATGAGCAACAGCGTAACCGGAACGGTTTCGGGATTAGAGAATCTTTACAATTATTACAATATAGGGGCCTATCACAGTACCGAAGCCGGCGGAGCTATAGCAAACGGCCTGCGCTTCGCAAGGGACGGCTCAAGCAGTCCGGCGCTTAACATGAGATGCCTTATTCCCTGGGACAACCGCTTAAGATCAATACTTGGCGGAGCGTTTTACATAGGAAACAACTATATAAACAGGGGCCAGAATACCATTTATCTTCAGAAATTCAATATGACCGCAAATTCGACATACAACCATCAATATATGGCAAATGTTGAAGCACCTTATTCAGAAGGCAAGAGAGTATTCGCGGCATATGAGAATCCCGGAGAGATCCCCATTGTTTTCATGATACCGGTATATCTGAATATGCCGGAGGAACCCTGCCCCGTTCCTGAGAAGAAATATAATCCCAACAATTGGCTGAAGACCTTAAAGCTTTACGATAAAAACGGAAACAAGCTTTCAATTTCACCTGAATTCTCAGTAACAAAGGATCAGGAATACAACCTTACCGTAAAGAATTCAACCGACTACATTAAATTCAAGGCTACAACGGTAAGCTCACTGGCCAAGATCGTTTCGGAAGAATATATAAATCCTGAGGTCGGAACCAATAAATTTGTCATCAAGGTTCAGGCTGAAAACGGAGACATAAGGGAATATGTAATAAATATCGTGCGGGAGGAATATACGGAGCCGACTCCCACTCCTGAAATAACGGATACACCGACTCCGACGCCTTCGGTTACCGAAGAGCCTACCCCTACACTCGGAGTATCGGAAACACCTACGCCGGAATTAACGGGTACCCCTACTGTAACAGAAACACCCACACCCGAGCTGACAGGTACTCCGCCTGTAACGGAAACACCTACACCTGAGCTGACAGGTACCCCTACTGTAACAGAAACACCAACACCTGAGCTGACAGGTACTCCGACTGTAACGGAAACACCAACACCGACTCCGGAAACACCTACAGTAACACCTTCTCCCACGGCGGAAACTCCGACAGCAACGCCGGAGGAGGTACCCGGAGAAAAGATATATTAAATGAAATAAGGCAGAAAAAGAGGTGGCTTTATGAAAGGAAAATCAGGACATAAGCTCATTTACCTTTTCTGTCTTATGCTGTGTTTTTTGGGCATTTCTTCATACACGAAGACTCAGGCCTCCAGCGCGGATATAGTTATAAATTCGGATAAGACGGATTATTATCCGGGAGATAATGTCGATATATATATTGATATCGAGGCGGATATCCTTCCGGGGGATTTTGAAGGCTGCCTGACGTTCCCTTCAGATATACTTGAATATGTATCGGGACCGGATATAGTCGTTGAAGGCGAGGGAGAAATAATAATCAGTGACCAGCCTGCTTCCGTACCGAACAGAAATACCAGAAGATATTCATTGAGATTCAAGGCCTTAAAGCCCGGCAGCGCGGATATATGCTTTGAGGATGTACCCGAGATCTATGAGTACGAAGAAGGTTATCTTATGTCGGTTTCGGTAAATGAACTTAAGATAACGGTTATCGGGGAAACGGCTACGCCTACTCCCACACCGACTCCGTCGCCAAAGCCGACCTCAACTCCTGCAGCCGAGCCTTCACAGGTTCCGGATGATGACGAACCCGAGAAGCAGGACGAAGGAACCGTTAAGGTTGATCCTGATAAGAAAAAGATAAGTGCCGTATCGGAAAATGATGTTGTACGGATATTTTCGGATGTCGGATATATTGTTGATACCGAAAAGCAGGATATCGAAATTCCGGAAGGGTATGAAAGAACGTCCATGGTTATAGACGGCATAAGGATTCCGGTATATACCTCGGATAATCCCGAGGACTATATGCTGATACCTATAAAAACAGCTGACGGAACAGTCCTTTACAGCTATGACAGGACCGAAAAAACACTTCAGCGGTACAAGGATAATTCCGCAACGGTCGTCAAGCATATCATGACTGACTCGATAGAGGCTCTCGAGCTTGCAAACAGCTACGAGAAGAGCCTGAATGTAATGACTCTGATAATAGCGATACTTGCGGGAGTTGCGATGTCACTCCTTATAATCCTTATCAGAGTAGCCTTAAAGCACAGGGGAGACGATCCCGATAGTATGTATTAGGGAGGATTTTTTATGTTATGTGATATATGCCAGACCCGACAGGCAAAGATTTTCTACACAGAAGTTGTAAACGGACAGAAGAAGGAGCAGCATCTCTGTGAACAGTGCGCTTCCGAATATACAGCAGTTCCTATAAATGAGATTATCGGAGGTCAGGGTCTTTCATCCATAGGAAGCATTCTTTCCGGAATACTCAGCAGCTATTCCAGGTCAAAGGGACAAGCGCTTCCGAACGAAAAACGCGTTGAGACCACATGCCCCGAATGCGGGACAACGGAGTCTGAATTCCTTAAGACCGGCAGAACGGGATGCCCTGTATGTTACAACACCTTCCGCGATATGATCGCCAAGAATTTTAAAACCATGCAGGGTGGAATGACACATACCGGCAAAGAACCCGCATTCGCGAAGTTTATTCAGATAGACGAGACTCCCCAGCCGGAGAGAAGCTCTAAAGTTTCCGACAAACTCGAGGAATCCCTTAATATCGGAGAAGAAGATGAAGAACTCATCGAGATTACCGAAAACAAGGGACGTAAAACCGGCACATCAAAGAAAAAGGCCGAGGCACAACCCACACAGGTGGATATTGAAGGTTTAAAACAGAATCTGAAAAATGCCATAGCCGAAGAAGATTACGAGCTTGCAGCAAAGCTTAGGGACGAGATAAGAAAGGTTGAAAAAGGAACCGGAACAAAAACGAAGACTAGGAAAACAGCAAGCAAAACCAAAGAGGTAAAAAATGAGAAAAAGAAGAAATAAATGGTATTACGATACCGCCGCTTATCATGACGTAATCCTTTCGGGGACCTGTATGCTGGCGAGGAATTTTGCGGATTACAATTTCCCTGCAAAGCTGAACGCGGAGGACGCCACCAAGGTTGTTGAAGAACTGAGAGGCTACACTGCTGAGCTCGGTTCCAAGATGGGAGGAGAGTACTATTCCTGCAGAATGGAAAAGCTTTCCAACGTTGACAAGGATGCGCTTATAGAGAGCCACGCCATAACTCCATCTCTCAAAAGAAAAAAGGATCCTTCGGGACTTATCCTTTCAGAGGACGAAGGCGTGAGCATCATGATAAATGATGAGGACCACGTACATATCCAGGCAATTAAGGCGGGATATAATCTGAGAGAAGCATACCGCCAAGCCGATATCGTGGATGATTTCCTTGATTCGAAGAAGCCTTACTGCTTCAGTGAAAAATACGGATACCTCACATCAAAGCTCCAGGATGCGGGTACGGGACTCCATGTTTCATACATGCTTTCTCTTCCCGGCATTACCATGGGCGGAAAGGCCGATGCACTCCAGGATGAAATTTCGAGGTTCGATGTTGCATTGAAGGGAATTTACGGAGAAGGCTCCAAGAGTGCCGGATTCATTTTCCAGCTGTCAAACAGGAAAACCTTGGGCATGAGCGAGAATGAGATAATTGAAAATCTCGAGCAGGTTACCGCCCAGATAGTGGATATAGAAAGAAGGCTCCGTAAGGAGGTTATGAAGAATATCGGAACGGAGCTTAAGGACAGGGTATACAGGTCATACGGAGTTCTGAAGTATGCAAAGAACCTTCCCCAGAAGGATGCGATGGTGCTCCTTGCACAGCTGAAGCTTGGATCCGACTGCGGGATAATAGACATAAAAGGCGGTGGAAGCCGTCTTCACAGACTTATGATAGAAATGCAGCCCGGAAATCTTCAGACCTATTACAAAAAGACGATGGGAAGCGTGCAGAGGGACGAGCTGCGCGCAAAATACCTTAATGAACATCTTCCGGAGCTGATAGAACCGGAAGAGGATGATACGGAGGACTGAATTTGTACGAGAAGTTTACTGAACAGGCAAGATCTGCCATGAAAATAGCGGAGGATACCTCCGAACAGCTCGGACATAACTACATGGGTACCGAGCATATACTTATCGGTCTTTTGGAGGCCGAGGGAGTGGCTTCAAAGGTACTTGTTACCAACGGACTTGACAAGGACAAGCTTATGGAGCTTATCGACCAGCTTATAGCCCCGGACGGGAAGGTGGGCTTTGCGGAGGTCAACAATATCACCCCCAGGGCAAGAGCTGTTATCGGCAAGGCCTATGACGTTGCCAGACGCTTTAAGAGCAAGGAAGTGGGAACCGAGCATCTGCTCATTTCACTTATTACCGAATCGGATTGTATAGCAATAAGGCTTCTTAATACCATAGGTATCGACATCAGGAAAATATATACCGACTGCCTTGCGGCCATGGGAGTAAATCCAGCTGAAGTAAAAATGAACTCTCCCAAGGGAAAGGGCGAAGGAAGTGCTACTCCTGTCCTTGACAAGTACAGTAGGGACCTTACAAAGCTTGCTTCCGAAGGAAAGCTTGACCCGGTTGTGGGACGCGAGGATGAGATAAGGCGTGTTATCCAGATCCTTTCAAGGCGTACCAAGAATAATCCCTGTCTTGTCGGAGAACCCGGTGTTGGCAAAACTGCGATAGTTGAAGGTCTTGCACAGAAGATTTCAGATGGCGACGTTCCCGACTCCGTAAAGGGAAAGAGAGTTGTAACTCTCGATCTTTCGGGCATGGTTGCCGGCTCCAAGTACCGTGGAGAATTCGAGGAAAGAATAAAAGCTGTTATAAATGAGGTTATCAATTCACGTAACGTTATGCTTTTCCTTGACGAGCTGCATACCATAATAGGTGCAGGAGGAGCAGAGGGTGCGCTTGATGCTTCAAATATCTTAAAGCCCTCACTTTCACGCGGCGAGCTCCAGTTAATAGGTGCTACAACCCGCGAGGAATACAGAAAATATATAGAAAAGGATGCGGCCCTCGAACGCCGTTTCCAGCCCGTCGATGTCGATGAGCCCTCCTTGGAAGAGACTCTTGTGATCCTTAAAGGTCTCCGTCCCGCTTATGAGGAGCATCACAAGGTTACAATAACCGATTCAGCTTTGGAGGCAGCAGTAAAACTTTCCTCAAGATATATCAATGACCGATTCCTGCCCGACAAGGCGATCGACCTTATGGATGAGGCTTCGTCCCGAGTAAGGCTGGATGCTTTTTCGGATTCACCCAAGAAGAAGGAAGCTGAAGAAAAGCTGAAGGTTCTTGAGGAAGAGAAGGAAGAGGCGGTAAAGAAAGAGGAATTCGAAAAGGCTGGAAAAATCAAGAATAAGCAGAATAAACTCAAGAGAGAGATCGCAAAGCTTGAAGAGGAAACCGCAAGGATCAGAGAAGAGCAGAAGCTTTTCGTAACCGAAGAGGATATTGCGGCAGTTATCTCAGGCTGGACTAAGATACCCGTAAAGAAGCTTGAAGAGGAAGAAAGCGAGAGACTCCGTAAGCTCGAGGAAATCCTCCATAAGAGAGTTGTAGGTCAGGAGGAGGCTGTAAGCGCCATTGCGAAGGCGATAAGAAGAGGCCGTGTCGGACTTAAGGATCCGAACAGGCCCATCGGTTCTTTCCTCTTCTTAGGACCCACCGGTGTGGGTAAAACAGAGCTATCGAAGGCATTGAGCGAGGCTGTATTCGGAACCGAGAACTCCATGATAAGAGTCGATATGTCCGAGTACATGGAAAAGCACAGTGTTTCAAAGATGGTAGGCTCACCTCCCGGATATGTGGGCTACGATGAGGGCGGCCAGCTTTCCGAAAAGATAAGGAGAAATCCTTATTCCGTAGTGCTTTTCGATGAGATTGAGAAGGCCCATCCGGACGTTTTCAATATCCTTCTTCAGGTGCTTGATGACGGACACATCACCGATGCGCAGGGAAGGAAGGTAAGCTTCAAGAATACCATCATTATCATGACCTCGAATGCGGGAGCCCAGAATATCATATCTCCCAAGACTCTCGGCTTTGCAAGCGCAAACGATGATAAGGCCAATTACGAGAAAATGAAGACCGGTGTTATGGACGAGGTGAAGAGGATTTTTAAGCCCGAGTTCTTAAACCGTATAGACGAGATAATAGTATTCCATTCACTGACCCGTGAAAACATCAGGGATATCGTATTCATCATGTTCGACAGGATCGCAAAGCGTGCGCTTTCCGAGCTTAACATAAAGGTTAAATGCGACGATTCCTTCATCGACCACATTGCTGAAAAGGGCTTCGACGAGAAGTATGGGGCCAGACCCCTCCGCCGTGCCATCCAGAACGAGGTTGAGGACAGCCTCTCGGAGAAAATTCTTGCCGGCGTGGTAAAGAGCGGAGATTCCGTAACCATAGGATTCAACACCGACACCAAAGAAGTCACCTTCAAAAGAAGAGCCGGACGTAAGTAAAGGAAAGGGGTCAAAAACAAGGGGTCAGACTCCCTTTAGGGGTCTGACCCCGTCAAGAAGAAAAACAAGGGGTCAGACTCCCATCGGGGTCTGACCCCGTCAAAAAGACTCCCCTTGGGGTCTGACCCCGTCAAAAAAATAAAATATTTAATAATTTTAAAAATATCTATGGAAATTTTTAAAATAGTTTGGTAGAATAATCTTGGGATAGTTTATCCTAATAACCACCGTATTTAATTTCACAGGAGGAATCTATGGAAGTCGTAAAGTCATTGATACAGAGTGAGAAGGATGGGTCACTTAGTTTTGGTGATTTTTCTTTAAAGGAGAAGCAGAAGAAATCAGATTTTAAGCATGAGGGTGATCTGTACAAGGTTAAGTCCTTCTACGAGATCACAAGGCTTGAGAGAAACGGAGCGTTTGTTTATGAGTCGGTTCCGGGTACTTCTGTTTTTAATCTCAATGTTTCGGATAAGGAGATCGACTTTAGCCTGACCGGCAAGGGCGATATCCAGATTACAATGGAGCTTCAGGCAGAGAAGGAATATGAGGTTATCGTTGCGGGAGAGAGTCTCGGAGTTATGAAGACCAACCTCGGCGGAAAGCTTACCTTCAGTGTTGAAGCTGATGAGAACTCAAAGAGAGAAGTTAAGATCGTAGAGAAATGATAAGCAGATCGATGCGGCTGTTTTAGGGCAGCCGCATAATTCTGTTTTTTTATAGGGGTATTAATGGCTAAACAAAAGAGTGTATTTTTCTGCAAGGAGTGCGGAGCAGAGTCAGCCAAATGGCTTGGACAGTGTCCTGCCTGCAAGGCGTGGGACAGCATGGTTGAAGAACCCGTGGCTCCCAAGTCGAAGGCTGTAAAAGGGGCAGCACAGGCAGGTCCGGGGCTTTTACAAAAGGCAAGGCCCGAGAGGCTGTCTCAGATCGAAACACATACCGATACAAGGATTGTTACGGGAATAGAAGAATTTGACAGGGTTTTGGGAGGAGGTATAGTTGATTCCTCCCTTGTTTTAGTTGGAGGAGATCCCGGAATAGGAAAATCAACCCTTCTTCTTCAGGTATGCAAGGTTCTTGTCGGAATGAAACTGGATGTGCTTTACATCTCCGGTGAGGAAAGCGTAAGACAGATAAAGATGAGAGCGGACAGACTCGGCAGATTTGACGGCGAACTGGAGCTTTTGTCGGAAACAAGCCTTGACAATGTAGAGGAAATAGTGATAGAGAAACGTCCGAAGGTGGTTGTTGTGGATTCGATACAGACCATGTACAGGGACGATATTGCGGCATCGCCCGGAAGCGTCAGCCAGGTAAGGGAAACTACAGGCGCTCTGCTGAGGCTCGCCAAGGGCTATGGCGTGACCATTTTCATTGTAGGCCATGTGACCAAAGAGGGTGTTGTGGCCGGTCCGAGAGTCCTTGAACACATGGTTGATACAGTTCTGTATTTTGAAGGGGACAATTCATCGGATTACAGGGTTTTAAGAGCAGTCAAGAACAGATTTGGTTCGACTAACGAGGTCGGTGTTTTCGAAATGAGGGGCAACGGCTTAAGAGAGGTCAGGAATCCTTCGGAATATATGCTTGCGGGTACTCCCGTGGGTGAGCCGGGTTCGGTGATTACGGCGACCATCGAAGGTACAAGGCCGATAATGCTGGAAATCCAGGCGCTGGTCTGCCAGACTGCGCTTAATATACCGAGAAGAACCGCTGTAGGTATTGACACAAACAGGGTAAATCTCTTGCTTGCGGTTTTGGAGAAAAAGCTGGGATTAAAGCTTTCCTTCTGCGATGCTTATGTTAATGTGGCCGGCGGCATGAAGGTGAACGAACCGGCACTGGACGTAGCTATTGTGATGGCTATGCTTTCCAGCTATTCAAATAAACCCTTGGGAGAGAAGACCATATGCTTCGGTGAGGTAGGTCTTACCGGTGAGATCCGCGGAGTTTCCCAAGCAGAGCAGCGTGTCACAGAGGCTAAGCAGTTAGGTTATGAGACTGTAATCCTGCCGAAGGTAAATATAAGGTCTGCGAAAGAGTGCGGAGTGAAGCTCATAGGAGTAGGGCATATCTCCGAGCTTATGAGGTTATTTTAATGTTCAAAAAGAAAAATATAATAATAAGCTTAATAGTTATCATTATATTAGCCATTTTATTTATAGGCTTCAAGCTCCTTGTTAAAGTCGGGAATCCGAAGTACTTCTACAATTACCTGCATGATGCGGCCGGAAGCCTGCCGGTGGAGTCATACACGGCAAATGCAAAGAGCGCGGATGACGGAAAGGCCAAGCCTACGGAGAATACGGACCCTGAGACGAAAGGGGTTATACAGTCGATAGAGGTTGACGGACAGAAGGTTAATTCCTATGAAAGAACTGAAAAGATTGAATTTACGGACGACCTGTTAAACGGTATTTCAGATATTTCGGGGCTTGTGACCTTTAGAGGCAATTATTCCAGGTCAAAATCATCCACAGGAACTCCTTCGGTAACAAAGGAAAAATTTGCTGAAAGCAAATGGACCTACAATACAGGTAAGATCTTAAAGAGCAACGGAGTTGATTACTGGTCTGGAAACGGCTGGACGGGTCAGCCCCTGCTTGCAAAGTGGAGCAGTGAGACCAAGGCTGTAATGAACCTGAACGAGTCGGCCAAAAACAAGGACGGACTTATCGAGGTTATATATCCCGGCATGGACGGCAGCATTCATTTCCTCGATATTGAAACGGGCGAGGAGACAAGACCTGAGATTTATGTGGGAATGACCTTTAAGGGTACCGCATCTCTTTATCCTGACGGGAAAACACCGCTTCTGTTCTGCGGATCGGGCGATGCCCAGACAGGACCCTTCGGAGAGAACGTTTCACAGCGCTTCTACATTTATTCGCTGATAGACGGAACGCTTCTCTATGAGAGTGGCTACAACGATGATTTTGCACCGCGTATCTGGCACGCGTATGACAGCTCACCGGTTATCGATCCTATAACGGATACGCTTATATATCCGGGTGAGAACGGCGTAATATATACCATGAAGCTGAACACATCATACGACGAAGCAGCGGGAACATTGAGCGTAGCTCCCTCCGATATCGTTAAGTTCAGCTTCGATATCCCTGAAAAATACGCCGAAGGCGGCACTTTATGGGGAAGCGAATGCAGTGCATGTGTCTGGAACGGATATCTCTTTATAGGAGATAACGGCGGTTCGATTTATTGCCTCGACCTTAACTCCATGAAGATGGTGTGGATAAACGATGTGGCGGAAGACATCAACTCATCGCCCATCTTCGAGACGGACGGAGGAAATCATTTCCTATATGTAGCAACTACACTCAAATACGGTTACAATTCCCACAACATGGGCAAAGCTTCGATCTACAAGATGAATGCCGTAACCGGTGAGATCATCTGGAGGAAGCCTTATGAGGTACATACCGTAAAGGGCTATGCCGGCGGAGTTCTTTCAACGGGCGCTTTAGGAACCGGACTTGTTTCTGATTACATCTTTTATTCCGTATCAAAGACTCCCGACCTTGAGGGAGGTTATCTGGTAGCCCTCGATAAGCATACGGGCGAGGAAGTCTGGACAAAGAAGCTTGATATGTATTCCTGGAGTTCAACGGTGTTCTTTACCTCAGAGCAGGGAAAGAATTATCTGATCCAGGGATGTCAGAACGGAGATCTGATCCTTTTTGACGCAAAGACCGGAAACGTTCTCGATACCGTAAATTTCGGTTCGGGAATCGAGGCAACTCCCGCACTTTACGGGAACAGGCTGATACTTGCAACAAGAAGCGAGAAGATATTCGGAGTGAAGATAGAGTAAAGCATATATAAGCAGATTATTAAAAGTTAAGGAATACCTATGAAAATAAAGAATAAATTATATACGGTGCTGGTATGCTTCCTGATCCTTATTCTGCTTGCGGGGCTCGGTGCGTTTAAGCCGAAGATCGCCAACGGAAAATCGGATTCTTCGGGCACAGAATCCGAGGCAAAAAGCACAACTGATACAGGTACGAAAAAGATAAAGAAGATCGGCGGGATTTCAAGCAGGATGCCCGAGAACAGCGCACTTGTTTTCTTTGGAAGCACCTTTGGACTGAAACTTACAAACTATAAAGGTTATAAAAATTTTGATGAGGCGCTCTTGGCGCTCAGATCCGGCGAGACGGATGCGGTATGGGCCTGCGACGTCAGTGCCGATTATCTCTTAAAGATCAATGAGGACTTAGCAAAGGTAGATGCAGAGATTTCAGCTGATATCCAGAAAACTGAGGACGCCAGGTTTTCCTTCGGAATGGCCTTGAAAAAAGATTCGGGAGAAACCTTGAGGGATAAGATCAACGGTGCGATTTCAGATATGAAGACCGATGGGACTCTAGCAGGTCTCATATCAAAGTATATCGAAAATGCGGAATACTATGAAACCGAACAGGGTAAAGAAGCACGTTTCTATCCTGATAAGATGAGAAACAACGGAAAAGACGGAACTATCACGATCGGAATAACAGGAGCAGTTCCTCCCATAGAGCTTTTGGATGAGGATATGGAGCCCTACGGTTTTTGCGTAGCTTTCATGGATGAGATAGGGGCAAGGATAGGGAAAAAGGTTAAGTTCCTGTACATTGAGAATGAAACGGCTTTTACATCACTTATGTCGGGCAGAGTGGATTTGATCTTCTCATACGGAACCGGACGGATAACCACGGAATACAAGCAGAATTTCATAATGACAGACGGCTATTATGAAATGGGCAGATATGATCTTATTTCTTTAAGGAGTACACAGTGAAGGGATTTATCAACAATATATTTAACGCAATATCCGACAACCTGATCTCAGGCGGAGCATATTATTTAATAGCAAAGGCAGCGGTAGTAACGGTACTGATAGTGATAATCGCATGGATCATAGCATTTACCGCAGGTGTGGGCATTAGCTATCTTAAAAGCTATGAAAAGAAAGTAGTATCACGCCTTGGAAGAGCACTTTCCTTTATTTTGCGGAGTGTACCGGTACTTATTTCAATATGGCTTCTGCACTACTGCGTATTCGGGAGCAGTACCTTGAGCGGCATCATTACCGCTGGACTCTCAATAGGCTTGTACGGTGCCGGACATCTTTCGGAGATTATTTCTGAAAGCGTAAAAAAGACACAGGAAAGGCTTTCCGGCGGAATAAAGGGAAAGCTTGAAAAATATTATTTCAGGATGGTCGTTCCCCAGGCAATGGAGGATTCAATGTTTCAGATAAAGAGGCTTGCCATCCAGCTCCTTCAGTGGACAACCGTTGCCGGCTACATTTCGGTAAACGATCTGACAAGCGTAATGTACGGGATCGGACACAGAACAATGTATCCGTTCTTCTCGATAACATTCACCGGCATACTGTATATGTTGATTACGATTCTTATAGAGTGGATATTTAAAATACTGGAGAAGAAGCTCAAGGAATCAAACGATAAGAAAATGTAAACAAAACGTCAATTAATAAAGACGGACTGATAGAAAGGGGCATGGTAAATATTATGGAAAGATCAGAGATTTTAAAGCATGTGGATCACACGCTGCTGGCACAGGGAGCTACATGGGAAGAGATAAAGGTTATATGTGACGATGCCATAAAGTACGGTACCGCCAGTGTATGCATACCGCCGTCCTTTGTTAAGCAGGTGGCAGAGTACTTTGGTGAAATAAAAGATTGCAAGAATAAACCTGCGGTATGTACCGTTATCGGTTTCCCGAACGGCTATATGACTACGGCTGCAAAGGTGTTTGAAACCGAAGATGCGGTAAAGAACGGTGCGGACGAGATAGATATGGTCATTAACATCGGCTGGGCTAAAGCAGGAATGAAGGATAAACTGACAGAAGAAATAAAGGCCATAAAGACAGCCTGCAATGGGAAAATACTAAAGGTTATAATCGAAACCTGCCTTCTTACAGATGAAGAAAAGATAATGCTCTGCAAGTGCGTAACGGAAGCAGGTGCGGACTACATCAAGACATCCACCGGTTTTGCAGGCGGCGGAGCAACATTCGATGATGTAAAGCTCTTTGCCGAAAATGTCGGTCCCGATGTAAAAATAAAGGCAGCAGGCGGAATATCCTCATTTGACGATGCGGAGAAATTCCTCGAGCTCGGCGCAGACCGCCTCGGCACCAGCAGGCTTGTAAAAATTGCAAAATCTTCGAGCTGAGATAAGGGAGACAAAGGAGGAACTTTAGATATGACCACTGACATAAAAGAAAAGAATGCACAGGTTCCGGCTAATATCGACCAGAATTTTCTGGTTACCGAAAGCTTGATAGATGAACTTGTAAAAAAAGCCTTCAGTATGAGGCAGTTCGCATATGTCCCTTACTCGGGATTTAAGGTTGGAGCTGCACTTCTCACAAATTCCGGTGAGATCTATGGTGGCTGCAACATAGAGAACGCTGCCTACGGACCTTCAAACTGTGCGGAAAGAACCGCATTCTTTAAGGCGGTAAGTGAGGGAGAAAGAGAATTTGCCGCTATAGCCATAGTAGGCGGACCGGAATCGGGAGTAAAGGATTTCTGCCCTCCCTGCGGTGTTTGCAGGCAGGTAATGGCTGAATTCTGCTCACCGAAGGAATTCTATATAATACTTGCAAAGAGCTTGGAAGAGAAAAAAATATTCACCTTAGAGCAACTGTTCCCTGAGAGCTTTTCTTCTACAGATTTAAATTAATTTGATCATATACTGTAATCAGCGATCAAATAAACTTTAAATCAAAGTGACAATAATTGACAATAAATAGGCAATAATAATAAAGACATCCGGGTATATTTTAGGTTATCTTATATGATAGCTTTGTGTAATCGGGTATCGGTTGGGGCCAAAACAGAGTTTTGCCTCAAATACATGAAGTTCATAGATAGTTATTTTGAGATGAAAGATTGGTGTAGATTATGCCGGTTCAGCAGGTTTTTAAAAGATACGAAAAAAAATATTTGCTGACTGCCGATCAGGAGAAAAAACTCCTTGAAGCGGTAGACGGCCGTATGATAATGGACCAGTACGGCGAGCACATCATCTGCAACATATATTTTGATGATGATATCTTTAGCCTCACCAGACATTCACTCGACAAGCCGTTGTACAAGGAAAAACTTAGGCTGAGAACCTACGGAGTGCCCGAGGACGAAAATCATACCGCATTTGTGGAGATAAAGAAGAAATTCGACGGAGTGGTATACAAACGAAGAGTTTCCATGAAGCTAAAGACTGCGGAGAAATATCTGTACGAGGGTATCCATCCCAAAAAGGATTCCCAGATACTCAGGGAAATAGACTGGTTCTTAAAGCTGCACGCTCCGGTAAAGCCTAAAGTAGTACTGACATACAAAAGGCGTGCTTTTTATGAGAAGGATTTCCCGGACTTTCGTATGACCATCGACAGGGACATTACCTGCAGATATGACGATCTTGATTTAAAACACGGAGTCAAGGGAGAAAAACTGCTTGCGGATGGGATATCACTGCTCGAAATAAAAATCCCGGGAAAAATGCCCTTGTGGATGAGCAAGCTTCTATCGGAGCTTAAGATCTTTCCGGCATCGTTTTCAAAGGTTGGAACATACTATAAATCGACTCCGGAACTGAACCGGATCGTAAAATAACAGGAGGAAGAAAAATGTTTGACAGTATCATAGAGTCGGTATACGCAACTACCGGAAAGGAATTCCTGATATGCTCGGGAGTATCTTTATTACTGGGACTTCTGCTGGCTCTGGTACATATGTACAAGAACGATTATTCCAAAAACATGGTTATCATGCTCGTTATACTGCCGTTTGCGGTACAGACGATGCTGATGCTGGTTAAGGGAAGCTTCGGAACCTCGATCGCAGTCATGGGCGCATTCAGCCTTGTAAGATTCCGTTCGGCACAGGGCAATGCAAGAGAACTTTCAAGCATTCTTGCCGGAGTGACAATGGGACTTGCAATGTCACTCGGATACATAGGGATCGCAGCATGCGTATTCGTATTTGTAAGCGTTATAGTGATAGTACTTACAAGCATTAACTTCGGTGTAAAGAAGAGCTGCATTAGAACCCTGAAGATCGTAATCCCCGAGGACCTTGACTATGAAGGCGTATTTGACGATCTGTTCAACCAGTATACAAGCAAATGGGAGTCGGTAAGGGTACATACAACAAATATGGGAAGCCTTTACGAGCTTACCTTCGATATAGTTCTGAAGAAGGACGTAAGCGAGAAGAAATTCATCGATGATATCCGCTGCAGGAACGGCAACCTTAACGTAACATGCGGACGTCCCATCTCACCCAGAGAGGAACTCTAACAAGAATTCTAATAAGAACTCTACATATGTCATTCTGAGGACGAAGTCCGAAGAATCCTCTATAAACTAAGATTCTTCACTGCGTTCAGAATGACAATAATAAGAAGAAATTAGGAGTAAAAAATGAGAAATACTAAGAAAACCGCTGCAAAAGTATTTACCTTCCTGCTTTGCCTTACACTTCTTGCAGGATGTACCGATTCAAACGGGAATTCCTCACAGAACGGAAACGGCAATGACACGCAGGTGACGGCTACGGCAGATCCCGGAAACAGCAATACAGATAATGATAAAAACAATAACAATACAAATACGGATCCGACGGGTACCGTGGAGGTAAGCACCACACCCGATAACGGAAACGGTGATAACAATACCGATAATCAGACCGGCAATAATTCCGAAAATTCCGAATTCAGCGTACCTGCATCGGCTACGTTCAAAACAGTAAGCATCGAATACAAGAACAAGGACCTTGCAACATCCTACGTTCCCGGCGATTGTACCTCCATCGTTTTCTCTGAGGATGACGTAAAGGTAGTCGGAAAAGAAACGGAAATCAGCTACGCAAACGGAAGAAAGACAGTTACCATCGTAAAGAAGGGCGATTATCTTATTTCCGGTTCATGCTCGAACGGTCAGATCATTGTTGAGGCAGAAAACGAAAAGGACGTAAGGCTCATCCTTAACGGTGTAAACCTTACCTGTACGGATTCTGCTCCCATTTACGAGAAGCAGTGCGACAAGATGGTCATTACCCTTGCCGATGGCAGCGAAAACTTCCTGTCCGATACTTCGGAGTACGTATATGACAACGTAGAAAAGAAGCATCCCGATGCCGTTATTTTCGCTAAAGACGACCTTGTTATCAACGGAAACGGAAGCTTGACAGTTAATTCCACATATTCAGAGGGCATCCACAGTACCGATTCCGTAAAGCTCATCTCCGGCAATATCACAGTAAAATCGGCTGATAACGGTGTTAGAGGTAAGGAAGGCGTTATAATTAAGGAAGCAAACCTTGACATCACTTCAAAGGGCGACGGTATCAAGACCACGTATTCCGATAACACAAGCCTTGGCTACATTATCATCGAAGGTGGAAAAATCAAGGTATATAGTGCTAAAGACGGTATCCAGGCAACTGGCCATATCCAGATAACCGGCGGAAACATCGATATCACTACCGACAATGGTGTTGCACATGCAGACTCCGACGAGGAGAGCAAGAGTGCAAAGGGCATTAAGTCAGATAACAATATCTATATCAAGGGAGCAGGCCTTAAGATCGAGTCCGTTGAAGATGGCATAAAGGCAGGCGGAAACATAATATTTGACGGCGACAGCGTTTCAATCAGCACGATTGACGATGCAGTTAAAGCTGACGGCGACATTGTTGTAAACAGTGGCAATGTATCTGTTGGGAATGCTAAGAAGGGACTGAAGGGCAAGAGTGTGACCGTCAACGGAGGAAGTGTTGCACTGATCACGGAGAGCGACGGAATCAAGGCTTCAAACAGCAAGGATGACGATGCCGATTCAAAGGTAATCTTCGGAGAGGACGATCCCTTCGCAGTATCTGAAGACGTCTATGTTGCCGTTACGGGCGGAGACTTAAGCATTGCAACGGACGGTGACTTCATCGATTCAAACGGAAATCTCTACATTACAGGCGGCAGTATTGTTCTTAACGGAACTAAGGCTGCGGAAGACGGAGGCGTATCCTATAAGGGTGTCGCTCATATATCCGGCGGAAACATTGAAGCAAACGGTGTTGGAGATATAAAAGATAAAATTCTTAATAAAACTGAGTAATAGATTGTTATAATTAGTGCTATGCAATATATATTTGTCATTCTGAGCGTAGCGAAGAATCTATAATAAAAAGGAGCGAGGTCATTGGACATTTGCTCCTTTTTTAGTTTACTCGCCAATAGCGTAATCTAATGGGTGTAAGTCCCGAGCATGCATAGGTAATGAGGAAGCGTATAGATGAACGGCACGGGTGCCCATTTCGAGATGAAATCTGAAGGAAGCCGTAAGCCTTATGTTATAAGATAATTAGCTAATGCGTATTATGTCAAAAATTGTTTATTATAATGACATTTGAACCATTCTGAAGATAGATATAGTGTGACACTTAACCATATAGTTTGAATCGGAGGGGAAAACGCCGGTTGTCCTTGACTAACTCGGGGGGGGGTGATATAATGACCATAAATATAATGGTTTTTTATATTTTAGTCTTTTTACGAAGGAGGGTTTATAGGTGAAGAAGGTGACATTGAAAAGAATGTTTGATACATTCGCATTTTCATTGGTTGCTACACTCATGGCAACTATAGCATTTGTATGCTTATCCGGAAGCAATATAGCTTATGCAGCTAATCCGGGTGATGTTGTTATTGATCAAGATACTATTCTTAGCAGTGACTTGAGTGTAAGCGGAGATCTGTATGTTGACAGTGTAACGTTTAACTGCAACAGACATACTGTAACGGTTGGGGGAAATGTATACCTTTACGGAGATAACGGAAAGATCAGCTGTATAGGCGGAGAGTTGATTGTTGGAAAGAACCTTTATGTCCGTGCCGGAACAGTGTATCTCAATGGCGGTGAGCTTAGAGTAAATGGTGATGCAATATTTGCATGGATAGATGAGGATGAGCATTATCAGGAAGTAAAAGCTGTTTTAAAGATGGATAATGAAGATGATGTGTTTACTATAGGTGGCAATCTTGTAACATATTTATATGGAAGTTCTTATAAAGGAAAGCAGTGTGGAATGCTCTGTAACGCCGGATGTATTAAATTAGCCAAAAATTGGGAAAATTATGGAGCATGTGGCAATACTGAGGATTTGGAAGTTGTTTTAACAGGTGGTGGTGCTCAGAAACTGTTGGACAATAATTTTAGCTGGATTATTATCCCGAATTTGACGGTGAATAACAGTACTGATCGAAGTATCACTATTTCCGGTTATATTGATATAGGCACGTTAAACAGTTCGGTATCTATTATAGCCAAGGCTAAATCTAAAAAATCTCCCTGCCTGTATATTGAGAAGACTAAAGGGAGTTTGGATATCGATGGAGATATTGAACTGCATATAGGAAAAGCAGGAGGAAATATTAGTGTAAACGGTAACCTGCTTGGTTGGGGTATAAGGCTTTCAGGGAAGAAGCTTGAAGTAAAGGGCGATTACCAAAATGGTTCGAATAAGTATGACGATGGTCTGCACAGTGAACTATATCTTGACGGTGGAACGATGATAGTAGATGGCAATGCCATCTTTGCAAGCATAGATGCTGATGAGCATTATCAGGCAATAGATGGAATCCTGAAGATGGATAATGAGTCGGATGCCCTCAGCATAGGCGGTGACCTGATAACATGTTTTTCAGAATATTATTATTCGCATACAAAGTACAATATGTACTGTTCAGCCGGTAAGATCAAACTCGCCGGTAACTGGATAGATTACAATAGATGTGAAAATAACTCTGGTACATTCGAACTTGAACTGA
>JAILGF010000134.1 GCA_024696945.1 Lachnospiraceae bacterium
GTATTTAAAGCTGTCTACACAGTCAAATATATAGTCGGAATCGCCTACAAAGCTGTCTATGTTGTCTTCTGTAAACTTTTCAGCGAAATATTCAACTTCTACATTGGGGTTCATGCTCTTTACGGTCATGGCTGCGGCGGAAGAAATGCGGGTGAGCTTATGAAGAGGTATCCGGATGCCAAACTTACGGCGATTGATTATTCGTCGGTTTCCGTCGCTAAGGCAACCGAATACAATAGGGCTATGATATAGTTGCTCCGCAAAAGTATTTGAACAATAATCAGGAAGCCGGGAAATATGCTTACCAAGTTTCTTATGAGGAAATCCGTGAAGTATTATCGGATGAATTTGAGATGGCCCTTATTGACAAGGCATTGGACGAATCAAAGCATGGTTATGTACCAGTAGAAGACCGTAAGGTTACTGACTTTTGGAATCAATTATATGATTTTGTGGAGAATAACTACCCCGATACATTTAACTTACAGGGACATAAGGGTGAAGTTAGGGGTTCCAATGCAGTATGGGTTACAATGAATAGTGGTCATGGAACCAGCGTAGTTATAAAAGCAGACAGGGGTTTCGTTGATCTTGTAATACCCGGATATGCAGACAGATTTGCAGAGTTTTCAAAAGTCAATAAAGATGTTATTGATCAGAAAAGACTTTATATCCGTACGGCTTCTAAATCCTTGACTGTCAGAAAATATATTGAGATAATTGATTTTGCGGGTGATTTTTCTGATCAGATTGATAGAGTAGAAGATGCATTTAATAAGGCTAAGGAATTGCAGGATTTGGTGAAGTATTTGAAGTTTTAGCCTTTTGTAACGACCGTCTTCAATTTGTGTGGGTGAAGGCGGTCTGTTTTTTGAAGAAGAGTCAGTTAAAGCATTTTAGGGAGTATGCCGATATACATGAAGGAGCAAAAAGCATACTATTAAAAGAAAGAACGAGGTAGGACTATGGAAAAGTTTGTATCGCTTGATAAGCGAAGCAAGATGGCTCAGAAGGCGTATTATGCTGAACGCAGGATTACTTGGGGAGAACTTAATCCAGTAACTAGGAGTGTGCCGAGCGGAAAGAGTTACAACCGTAAGAAAGATAAGCAGGCATTGCGAAGAACCGATAAGGAGTTCAGAGATGGATTCGGTACCGGTTCTTTTTATATTAAAATAAGGACTAAAATATAGTGTTTTCATAAAATATATGGTATATTATATATTATAAAGCTTGTAGATGATATGAGGAGATGGTAGTTAATGACTTATCAGGAAGTTGTGAAGAAAGCTAAAAAAGTTGTGAAGAAGCGTGGAGTTTATGGCAATGGGGACCTTGAACTATATGCATGTGACACATGGTTACACGGAAATCAGATAAATCTTTGGACCTATTGGCAGGGTTATCAGATCAAGGATATAGATATAGGAATTGACATCCTGCTTGTCGGTCAGGATTGGGGAAATCCTGAGCGCGTCCTGGAATGTAAGAAAAGAATTGAGAGAATACAAAAGGGATCGTCGGAATTGTATCTGGATGAAAAAATCAGTCCTACAGATAGAAATCTTGCAGAACTCTTTGATATACTTGGTTGTGACATAAGAACAAATAGAGTAGGAAAGCGGATACTCTTTACGAATTATTGCCTTGGTTACAGAAAGGGATCTGATACTAGGGGCATGACTTTATCATTGATGAAAATGGATAAAGAACTTTTTGATGACCTTGTAAAAGCTGTTCATCCTAAAGTGATCATCTGTCTTGGCAAAATCACATACGAGGCTGTGAGTGGCCAGCATGCAAATAATTTTTCAAAACAACTGAAAAAAGGCATTCCTTTTGTTTCAAGATATCCTGGTGTAGACAGCATTAAGGTTTTTGGCGTGGCTCATTGTGGATCACTTGGAAGCAGAAATGTTGGCGGTATGTCTAATATGAAGAAAGCATGGGATAAAATAGCTTATGAATTGGAGGAATGCTATTGTTAACACTACGAATTTTTGATGAAAAGGAAAAACAATATGAAGAATCAATATGTAGGAGATGTAGGCGACTTTGGGAAATATTCGTTACTTAGGATTTTTGCTGAAAAAGGGATAAAGGTAGGAGTAAACTGGTATCTTACCGAGGATGATGAATCAAATGATGGGAAATTTACTGATTATTTGGAAAAAGGAAAGCTAAGAAGATTTTGTCCTATAGTTTTTGATGCTTTGGCTGATATAGCATACAAACCCGATAAGTCCGTAAAAGATATCGAATTAAGCGGGATTATTCCTGGAGCAGTTTTCTATTCGGAGCTTATCCGACCGGTTGGAACACCTGACGAAAGAGAAAAGGAACGTAAGCGGTGGTTTCAGAAAAGCATGAGTAAGATGTCAGATGCTGACCTGATCTTTATGGATCCGGATAATGGGCTGCTTGAAAGTAATGATGCGACAAAGCGTGATGCTGAGAAATATGTTTTGCCGGATGAAGTTGAGCAATATTATAATGCAGGGCACGATGTAGTGTATTATTGTCATAAGGGTCGTAGAACCTTGAAACAATGGGAAGCATATAAGAGTTTTATGTTAGACCGGATCAAGGATTCCAAGCCGATAGTTTTGACATATCATAAAGGCTCACAGAGATCATATGTTTTTCTGGTACATGAGAAGAACTATCTTGAATACCATAAAATAGCTGAAGAAATAGTAATTAACTGGTGGTATAAAGTCTTTTCTCAGGAGTTTACATCACTGGGAGACATTACTAGATCGACAGTAGGAGAGCCCTTTACATTTAAAAAAGATGATGGGACGGTTATAACCATTCAGGAACAATATGATGGCTGGATTCAGATACGGAGCAGTGCTGACAGAAATACTATACGCAGTATGAGAAAGGACGTTTTTTGTAGTTTTTTAGGAGTATAAGGTAGGAAAACATTACAAAGATAACCATGGTTAAGAAGAAGGGAGAGATTATGCAAACGATTATTATTACGCTTAATTCAGATAAAATGGACAATCCTGATCTTGATATAAGGTATGTACTTCCTGACAGAATTGATGAATATACAGATGGAGCAATAACGGATAATGGTTATGATTATCTTGATAATGATATAATGGGCATATGGCTGGAAACAGATGATGCAGCTGGAAATGTTGCAAAGGTCATCCAGTTAATAGAGTCAGAAGAAATCCTTGAAAATGATCTTACTAAAGCAGCGCAGATTTTTATATCTGAAGAAGATTGTGCGGAATTAAGTCAATGTAGAAAGGTTTATCCTAACGGAAGTATTATATAGGTGCCTTTCCTGGATACAGACTTATCTTTACCACATGTGAATAAAGGTAGGCTGTACTAAAACTGTCATGGAGATGTGATATTATGCCTTTTCAGATTATAAGAAACGATATAACTAAAGTAAAAGTAGATGCCATAGTTAATACAGCCAATCCTAAGCCCACATATGGCGGTGGGACGGACAGTGCTATATATCAGGCTGCCGGTGAGGAGCAGTTATTGGCTGAGCGTAAGAAGATAGGTGTGATCAAGTGTGGCGATATAGCGGTCACACCCGCATTTAAGCTAAAAGCAAAGTATATCATCCATACTGTGGCTCCTGCATGGGGTGGCGGAGATAAGGGAGAATTTGAGGCTCTTAAGAGCTGCTATTCGAAGTCACTGGAAAAGGCTAATGAGCTTGGATGCAAGAGTATAGCATTCCCACTTATAGCTACAGGTGTGTACCGGTTTCCTAAG
>JAILGF010000157.1 GCA_024696945.1 Lachnospiraceae bacterium
TGAAAAGTATATTGTAATGCTGAAAGCTTCGCACGATATAAGAAATGAGACATTGGCAGAGTATTATTATAGAACAAACAAGCATTTGCTTGGAGCCATTAAAGTTGCAGAGTATGAGCCTAAGACAGATACTTTTACGGTTATAAACGAAGAATAATATTTGAGGTGATAAAAAATGAGGATTTTGTTTTGTAATATTGCATGGATGAATTATTATAAAGGAAATATCGATGGGACAGATCAACCGCAGAATGGGGGCTCGTATGTTTTAGAAAATGGTGATGCCCATGAGAAATATAATTTTACACCGGTTTTTCTTTCAGAAGAATCTGGTTATGATGCAGGTGAGTACTGCTTAGGATTTGTTGAGACGAAATCGACTAATGGGCAGACGCAAAATCAGATGAATATCGAAAAAATCGATGGATGCGGAGCTTTGAGGAGCGAAAATGAGGCTGAGGATGTTCTGGTTGTTTATTGTGCAAAATTCCCTGATTCAACAACATATGAGACTTATGTAGTTGGATGGTATAAACATGCCACAGTTTATAGAAATTATGAAAAAATGCAGTTTGATGATAGGGGAGACGAATACATTCAATATTACAACGCAATTGCTAAGAAAGAAAACTGTGTTCTGCTTCCACGGGGATTGAGAAGACGTAACCAAATATGGAGGGTGCCAAGAAAAAAAGGTGGCGTTGCATTTGGCTTTGGTCAATCAAATGTATGGTATGCTTCTGAGGGAGATAAAGTCGCAGGCTTAAAGGTTTTTCTTGATAAAATTACTAAGCAGATAAATGAATATAATGGAGAGAACTGGCTCGATAAATATGAAGACTAACATTCTTTTGATTAGTTTACCAGTAAGGATTGTATCCTAATTGATGATTTTGAGAAGAATATTACTGAATGGGAGTCTGGGGGTGGAACTGGAATCTTGAACGTAAATGCTGCGGAGACGGTATCAAAACTAAAGGATATAGGTGTTTTATAGAACAATGACAAGCTATTTTGTCTATAGGATGATGAAATAGCTTGTTTTTTTATGCCTAAAAGTATATCAATAAAATGTATATCCATACTATGAGTTAAATTTGAAAGAACAAATTTTCCTGTTTAAAGGCATTTTTATAGGACAACCTTTGTGATAGGATATAGTCAGAAAGAGTCAGAAAGAGGCAGAAAGAGATGAGAAAGGCTTTAAAAATGGCGAAAAGGCAGGAGGTTTGTTATGAAAGAGGCTGAAGCATTAAAGGTAATGAGAAAATATTATGAGAATCCTAATCCTGATGAAGCGGAAGAATTTAGATTTACGGAAGCTTTGAAGCTCCTTATTGATAAGACAGGAGAACCGCAATATATGTATGAGCTTGGATGGTTCTATCTTACAAAAAAGAGATTTGATCTTGAGATAAAGTATCTGGAGCTTGCAGCCGAAAATGGGTATGTTCCGGCTATGGAAGAACTCGGATATATGTGGTACTACGGGCAGCATGGCGAGAAAGATTATGGAAAGGCTTATGGATACTTTTCTAAAGGAGCTGAGTTGGATGATGGAGCCGGCAGTTTGTGGTGCAAGTGTAAACTGGCAGACATGTATCACAATGGATATTATGTGGAGAAAGATGACCATAAGTATAGGAAACTCATAGAAGAAGCTTATAAGGAGATAGAGACTCCGGAGTATCTAAATGAGCCTTATCCGGAAGTTTCATTTCGCATGGCAGAGATCTGGTCTGAAGAGAACAGGATGGATGAGGCGGTAGTGCTTCTTATAAAGGCGAAAAAGTTCCTTGCTGAGAGGCTGAGCCGTGAAGCGTTTTGGGGACACTTTGAAACTATGTCTCGAATTGTAAATCTGCTGTACAGACTAAAACTGTTGAATGAAGCAAGCATTGATTTTTATGATCTGTTCAGGGTAACACTGGAACCTTGTAAGATTCTGTTTAAATATGATGGTGATAGATATGAAATAACAGTATCTGATGACAAGGAACCAGGGATATGTTTTGATGGTAAGTGGTACCGGGATTTCCTGGAGCTGTGTGATAAGGCTAACATAAGAAACAAAAAGATTACAAATATATATGATGAATTGTATGACTGGGAGGTGGTTCGATGAATAAGGCAAATCTGATCAACACAAATGCAAAAGATAGGTACGATGAGTACACGGAACTGCTTTTTAAGCGTGATACGCTTGAGAAGGAGGCGGGTTCCATACTTCTTAGCTACAATCAGATTTTTGGCGAGAAGCTGGTAAATAATTTTGAACTTAAGATTGAATGTATCAAGAAGAAAAAGATGTTGGCATATTGCCAGAGATGTATCAATGCCGGCAAGAAAATTGATGTGAGCCTTATGAGCAAGAAAATAGAAGAGGAGATGCAGATATACAACTATGAGCTGCAGAGGATGATAGCAGATAATAAGGCTGCTAAAGAAGCTGTCACGGTACCGACATATCGCCTTGAAAGATCTAAGAAGATATATAGGAGACTGGTGAAGAAGCTTCATCCGGATGGGAATAATAAACTGATGGAAAATGAAAAGCTGAAGACCCTTTGGGACGAAATAGTTTTTGCGTATAAGCACAGCAACGTAGATAAACTTGAAGATCTGGAAGCTATGGTGCGAAAAGAGCTAGAAAAAATGGGTGAAGACTGGTTAACAGAGATTCCGGAGGATATAGAGGAACGTATAGATAGAGTCATAAGCCAGATAAACGAGATTCTGAACACGCAGCCTTATACCTATCAGGAGTTGTTGATAGATGATGAAAAGAAAAATGCAAAACTGGCTGAACTTGAAAAGGAGCATGAAGAGTATGCCAGCTATCTTGCAGAACTAAACGATATGTTAGAGAAGATTCTTCTTAACGGGGGGAAGACTATATGGAGAATGAGCTTATAATATCAAAAGACAATGCCGTAGCCCTTATGCATGATATGAATCTGGGGAGCATCATAAAGCCGTTGTCGAAAGAAATACTATTGTTTGATTCGTACATAGCTGGGACATCACATATTGAAGATGAGAGCGTATTTGATGCCTTAAAAGAAGATGACAAGCTTATTTTAAGGCGTGAAGATAACAAGTTTGATGAAAATGCAATCATAGTACTTAATGAACAGGGCAGGAAGCTGGGCTATATACCTGAAAAGGATAACATTATCTTTGCAAGGCTGATGGATGCCGGCAAGCTGCTAATCGCCAAAGTAAAATCAATGGATATTTGGGATGGCTTCCGACAGATAAAGATAGGGATATATCTTGTTGACTTCTGAAAGGCGGTGGTGCGATGAAGGCAAGTGAGTTGGTTGAGAGGGGAGATTATTTTAGTTCCAAAAAATTGTACGAATAAGCATATGTTTGTTATCTGGAAGCAGCTTTATCAGAAAAGGACGGCGACGCATTTTATGAGTTAGGCAGAATGTATTTATACGGAAGATATGTTGATCGTGATTATGCAAAGGCATTTAAATACTTTAGGATTTCCTTTGACATAACTGGCAGATCACGGGGAATGATTGACATAATGTTAAATGAATATGATGAAATAACAAGTGATAAAGAAGGACGTAGAAATTGCAGGAATTATTTTGATTATATGTTAGAGCATGGAGAATTCTGCATGTATGTCACCATTGGATGTGAATATGGTATAGGACGTCTATATGACCTTGACTATCAACGTAAAATTGATTATATGTATAAGGCTATAGAAAAAGGTTATAATATTGGGTACGATATCATAGCTGAAATGTACTTTGAAGGAAAAGGTGTCGAACAGAATTATGAGAAGGCATACGAGTTCTTAATGCAATATAAAGGAAAAGCATCAACCGCTAAACCCTTTATTTTGGCGGAAATGTATAGGTGTGGTTTGTATTTGAAAACTGATATAGATAAAGCTATGGACCTGTATCGTTCAGTAATTGATGATTTTGATGAAATACCAGAAGCACCCGATGAATATTATCAAAGGGCTTGTGAGATAATAACAAAAATTGAAGGGAGAGACTGATTAAATGGTAACAAGATACCCATATAGGGAAAATGCAGATGAGATTTTAAAGGAGCTTTGTGTTAAAGGCATAGAAAGCAGATATAGCAAGGACATAAGGAAAAGTGCAGAGGAAAAGATAGCTAAGGAACTTGAGATAATAAAAGCGCAAGGATCTGCATCAGCGTATATAATATTTAAGGAGATGCTGGATGCTATCGAAGTTAGACCTAATGACTTTGTTATTAGAGGTACAGTGGCATCTACCGTTGTCGCATATGTATTGGGCTTTTCTGATATAGATCCAATTAATTCTGATCCAGCTTTGTATGATGATTTTTATTATGGATTAGATGGGAAAAGAGGAGTGTCATTTGAGTTATATGCACCTGAGCCTGTTTGTAAGAAGATTAACAGATATTTTAAGAACTATCCTGGCGACGAAAAGGTTAAAAGAAAGAAATGCTATGATATACCTGATTGGTGGTTTATCGGCGGATATGATGAGAAGGATCCTTTTGGTACATTTTATATAAATGTTATTCCAGAAAGTGAAGTAAAGGTTATCCCGGCGCTTATTTCAGGTGATGTATATAATATTTGCCGACCAAAGACTATAGCTGAATATGTAAAATGCTATGGCTTTACACATAGTACCGGAGCATGGGAGAAGAATGCGGAGAACTTATTTGTTAACGGAGAGGTTACGTTTGAAGATTTGATTGGTAACCGCGAGGATGTTTATGAGTTTTTGTTAAGACATGGAATAAACAATGAAATGGCATTTGAGATTACGGAATATGTACGAAAAGGCAGAGCCTATGGGATGAAATGGAAGCCTGATATGAAATCTGCGATGACTGATGCAAATGTGCCGGAGTGGTTCATTGGATCTTGTGAAAAAATCCGATATCTTTTTCCAAGGGCTCATGCTATACTATATGTAAAGAAGTTCATGAAAGATATTGAAAAATGGTATCTGACAGGAACTTTGAACGACAGTTCTGAAATAGTTTATAATGCCGATTATTTGACAAGGGTTCTGTCGGATATTGAGGTACTAAAGCCCGGAAACCTTGTGATGATAGGTGGCAGACCTTCTATGGGAAAAACATCATTAGCACTCTCTATAGTTGACAGCTTTAGTATTATAAATGATAAAACCTGCGTATATCTCTCACCAAGTAGATATAAGGAAAGCCTTGTAAGGCGTTTACTGGATATACATATTTTTTTAAGTGGGAATATGAGTAAAGATTGGAAAAAATACATTGGTAAGCTTTCTGATATGTGTGCAGATGCTCAAAAAGCTCACTTATATATTGACTTTGATATACAGAACGGTATAGAGGAAGCTATTGTAAAATGCAGAGAAATAGGCAAGAAAGAGCATATCGACCTAGTTGTATTAGATTATCTTCAGTTAATGACGGAATATAGCCTTGATGGATTATCTGAAGAACTGACAAGGGATATTTTGACAAGACTTAAAGATTTAGCAGTAGAACTCGGGTGTACGGTTATGGTTCTGTCGCAACTTAATAGAACTGTTGAGAACAGGAAAGATAAACATCCCAAGGTGTCTGATTTTGTAGGTATTAAGAAGCCCCTTGACATAGCAGATTATGCGATGATGCTATATAGGGATGCGTATTATGACAAGGAATGTGATAGGAGTTTGGCTGAGATTAAAGTGGTAGGACGCAAGACAGAGCTGGATTTGTTTGCGCAGTTTGATGGTTATAGGTTTTATATGCAATAAAAAAAGGAGAAAGATGCCTTATGAATAAGAATATATGGATCAATGGAGTGATGGGAGTTATTGCGGGTGATGCTCTTGGCTGTCCGGTTCAGTTTCTGACTCGGGATGAACTAAGAAATCGTGGTCTGGTAAAGGGAATGGAAGGCCATGGCACATATGATATGCCTGAAGGGACATGGACTGATGATGGGAGCATGACATTAGCTCTTCTTGCCAGCATAAAGGAGAAGAAAAAGATTGATCTTGATGACATAATGTTACGGTTTGTAGACTGGGTAAGAAAAGGTGAATATACTCCGTTTGGACAGGCATTTGATATTGGCAACACATGCTATGATGCTATAAAGATGTATGAAAGATCAGGCAGCGTGTGGACTTGTGGAAGAGATTCGGAGTATTCTAACGGCAATGGCTCGCTGATGAGGATTATTCCGGCATGTTTATATACTTATGCAAAACAGTTAAGTACAGACCAGGCTATAAAGATAGTTCATGAAGTATCCGGACTTACACATAATCACATCAGGAGCCATATAGGGTGTGGACTCTATTACTTCTGCATCTGTTCTATTCTTGATAATGAGGGTAGCCTTGCGAAGAGACTGCAAAAGGGAATGTATGATGGTTTTGCATACTATGAAGCAAAAGAAACCTATCGGGAAGAACTGTCACGATATGATCGACTTAAGAGCCTGATAAGGCTTTCAGGTATACCGGAGGATGAGATAAAGAGCAGTGGTTATATTGTTGATTCTTTGGAAGCGGCTATCTGGTCTTTACTTATAACGGATAGTTTTGAGGATGCACTTCTTACAGCAGTAAACCTTGCAGATGATTCTGATACAGTCGGAGCTATTGCCGGAGGTCTTGCAGGATTATATTATGGATATGAGAGTATACCCAAGGAATGGCTTGATGTTATCCAGAGGAGAGAGTGGATAGAGGAGTTGTGTAAGGGTGTTATATGAGGTGGAAGAATGCATAGATTACATGAATTTTTCGTTACATATAGAGGCACTGGTAGAGATATTGGTCTCTTTACCCAGCTTGAAGAGAAAGCAGATGGTGGGTACTTTATAAATGTGAGAAACAGAGACAGTATATATAAAATTGATATTACCGGTAAAGAGGATGAATTTATTGATAGAATTGAGAAGACTAATATATGTCGGATAAATAATAAAATGTTCATCCCTCTTATAGGCTATGAAGATGGAATGTGGATGTTTCGTATACGATATGACGAAAAGGATATTTTTTTTATCGCTAATATCTTCCTTAGTGCCGAAGCAATCGGTCTATTAAAACTGATCAATATTGAAGAAAAAAACAACAAGCCTAAATGCGTGAAAATTAGGTGTGAGTCAATTAGCCCGGAAGATAAAATACAATGGATTTGCGGAATGAATGCATTTGATAGATATTTTAGAAATTATTATGAAAAAACACCTTTCTTGTCCTATTATGCCTATGAGAGCGATGATAGGGCAAGATACAAGATTGGGCTACAAAGTTAAAGAAGAAAGTTAGAAAGATTTTTTCGGGGATACTTTTCAAAATGGGAGAATTATATGTTTTTTGTAATTCAAAAAGAGGAAGGCAGTAATTTTGATAGGGTACAGTCTACAATAATAAGGGATGTTCTGGATCATAGCAGGGAGAATCATGAATATATCCTAATGGAGCTGGCAGACTTATACTCTGAGGAAGATCATTTTGTAACAGAGGCAGGCAGTAACCTTAAAGACAGGAATGAATTTGATCCTAAATTTCTTAAAGCTATAGCTATTGGGGAAATAAAATTCGTTGAAGCTTTTTTGAAGATTTTTCATGGGATAGAGCACGAAAATGCTATAGAAGTACCACCTTGTCTTAGAGAAGAGAAGTTCTTGAAAAGAAAGTATAGCATAATTCCTGTTTGGGAGATTCCAAGGAAAGGTAAATTCTTTATCAAGGATGCAACGCAACAAAAAGTATTTTCATATAAAGGGGAACTTGAAGAATTTATATTTGATGAAATGTTTGAGGAGAGAAAATCGGAATTTGATACTTCGTTAAGATTTGATTATGAGCACCTTTATCAGATTTCAGAGGTTGTTGATATTATTGCAGAATATAGGGCCTATGTTTTTGCCGGTCAACTGGAAACAGTTTCACATTTTGCAGGGAATGCATATATGTTGCCGGATTATAAACTGTTAAGGGAAGCCATTGAAATATATAATAATCAGCCTGACTGCCCCAAATCCTACTCTATAGATTTGATGATTACACCTAAAGGGACTGCAATAACGGAAGTTCATAATTTTATGTGTCTTGGCTTATATAATGTCAACTGGGATGAGCGGCTTCTTTATGCATACAGGGATGGCTGGAATTATGTATTGAATCATAATACGATGCAGACAGAGTTTTCAAATTATGACTAAAAGCGGTAAGGCATATGAGAACTGGCAGATTTAATGGATTTGTCAGTTCTTTCTGTGTCAATCCTTTTATTATAGCTGAATGAAAGCTAGAATTCATTGATCACAGATTGCACAGAAATCGCATAAAGCTTTTAAAAAGGCTATTTTGGGTTTGAAAACAAAATTTTGATTTGGTATAATGGGTATAAAGTTAATAGGCTACGGAGATAGGGGGTGAGCACATGAACAACATGAATCCGTTTCAGCTTAAGAATGCACCGAGCATTCAGGAACTGAATGATATGATAGAGAATATGATGGGTTCCAACAGGGATGTCGTAAATGAACTGCTAAGGCTGCAGGCGGGTTTTGAGAACATACCCGATGATGAGAAGATTACCCCGGATACC
>JAILGF010000163.1 GCA_024696945.1 Lachnospiraceae bacterium
TGCTTGATAAGGTAGCAGAGTATTATGAAGAAGAAGCAGAACTTGCTACTCAGTCCATGTCAGAACTTATGCAGCCTGTCATCATAGTAGTACTTGGTGGATTGGTAGGTTGGATGGTACTTGCTATGTATCAGCCTATGATTACTATGTATGGTGATATGGATCAGCTGTAAATAGTAAAATTTCGGGCACAAATCACACTGATCTTTCGCCTCGGGGAGCCTGCAGGGAGTGATGCAGGAAGAGGGGGCTGGAGATAAACAAAAAACACTACACAAAACAAAGGAGAAAATGTATTATGAAGAAAATGAACAACAAAGGTTTTTCACTGGTAGAACTTATCGTAGTAGTTCTTATCATGGCTATCATCGCTGTAGCTCTTGCACCTCAGGTTATGAAGTGGGTTGAGAACTCAAGAAAGTCAACAGACTGCAACAATTATGACTCTGTAGTTTCAGCTGTAAACATTGCATTAGCTGACGAAGCAGTTATGGCAGAAGTAGCAGCTGGTGATGTAACACTTCAGTGGGCACAGAATTCAGCTTGGTCTGGTGCAGGTACTCAGCTTACAGCTGGTATTAAGAGAGTTTTAGGTGATGATTTTGATGATATGAGAATTAAGAGAACAACAGATCTTGCTGGTGTACCTTATACAATTACTGTAAAGGCAAACGGAACTGTTGAGAGAACTTCTGCTCCTACATCTAATTCAGTATCGTAATCTATTGTAAGTTATGTTCACCTTGTCTAAGCAGTATTGCTTAGGCAAGGTGAAAACTGATAAGTTATTTATCAGGAAAAATTTTTGTAGTTACGTAGTGCAAAAATTTAATATTTTTAATAGAAAACCTTCTATGTCACTCAAGTTTTTATTTCTGCCTTACCGGTACAGATTTAAAGCTTCCCTTAGAAGGTTTTTTGTTTTTACTGGGATAATCAAACTTGTTGAGGGTAAGTCTTGAGGAGCTGTGTAGTTAAATTACTCTCAAACTAGACCCTCACGAATTAGACCCTAAACAAGTTTGAATACCCAAAACGATTTGCAAATTATTTAAGGATCATTTATAAGATATTAGGAATTTTTATTTATATGAAAGTTGAGTTTAGCTTATAAATATATTATCAATGAAGCTTAAGGAAAGTATTACTATCTAAAACTGTCCAAGTGTATCTTTTAACAAGTGATTATGTTTGCTGGGTTAAAGTTAACACACTTGCTACAGTAGGTTGATTTTATTGGGTTGTCAATACCATAAATAACATGGGTTGCAAGAACTACGGCGATGGTTGTCATGATAAGATATATCAAGAATGCGCTGCAATTTGTATGAAAATAGAGTTGTTAACAATTTGTTAACAGAATTTTAATTTTTTATCAAAAATCTATTGTAAAAACCTAAAATATGTGCTATTATAATAGGTGTTAATGATTCTTAACCGAATTAGAAAATAATCATATTATATTCTGAATCCAGTAAAAAATTCTTAATCTATTAAAGATTATTTTTTACTGCTTTTAGAATATTTGAAATTATAAAGATTCTTATCAGAAAGACAGTTTACCACTATGAATATGGGGAGACAAAACTTTTAGTTGAGGAGAGAAAAATGAGGAGAGAAATTGAAAAGGACAACAGAGGTTTTTCACTGGTGGAACTTATCGTAGTAGTTCTTATAATGGCCATTGTGGCTGTTGCCTTGGCACCGCAGGTTATAAAATGGGTTGAGAATTCTAGAATATCATCTGATCTTCAGACAAGAACGAATATTGAAAACGCATGTATTTTGGCTATGACCGAAGAAGCGGCTTTTGACATGGTTAAAAATGGCGGATATGAGATTATAATTAAAAAGGACAAGAATACAGGAAGAGTTTCCTTTTCGTATAAAATACGTCACGGGGATGATGTCCAGACTTGTGACAAAAATGATCCTGCGCTTTTAAACGATGCATTTTGGCAAAACTTTATTAAAGTTGGAAATTATAATAGCTTTGATGCATTTGAAGCGTCGATAACCATAAAGTCGACTCCTGTAAAAGGACAAGACATAGTTCTTGATGTTCATGTATTTGAAGGCGGTTATACCTTTAGTGATTTGGTCGGAGTGGCTGGAGAGGATCTTGGAGTATCATAAATCAACTGGTGGAGGCAATTTTTTATGTTGTCAGTAGTGTTTTATATCTTGCTATTTGTTTATGCAATTATTATAGGAAGTTTTTTAAATGTTTGCATTCTGCGAATACCGTTAAAAGAGACTATAGTTTCTAAAAGGTCTCATTGCATGAAGTGCGGGCATCAGCTTGCATGGTACGATCTTTTCCCTTTATTCAGTTATATCTTTTTAAGAGGGAAGTGTAGATATTGTAAGGCAAAAATTAGTGTTCAATACCCCGTAATAGAATTCACAAACGGTGCCCTTGCGGTCCTATGTTTTATGTTTGGTGATTTTTGGCCTCATGAGATTGATGCAATTATTAGACTGGATATATTTATATATAGTACAATGGTTCTCCTTTTATCTGCGGTATTGTGCTCGGTACTGATAGTGATAACTTTGATAGATTGGCGCACTTTTGAGATCCCTTTAGGCGCCAATATCGTAATATTGATTTTAGGACTTATCCGCCTTGTGTGGAACCTTATAGTTTATGGGAAAGATGGAAATTGGCTTGAATATATTATTGGTTTCTTTGTTGTAAGTGTTCCTTTGGCAATTATTTACTATATATCTAAGGGAAGAGCTATTGGTGGAGGAGACGTGAAGTTGATGGCTGCTGCGGGTCTTTTCTTAGGTTGGAAGCTTGCTTTGATAGCACTTATTGCCGGGTGTTTATATGGAAGCATAATCCATATTATACGCATGAAGGTGTCTGGAGAGGGAAAACAGTTGGCAATGGGGCCCTATCTTTCAGCAGGAATAGTGACAGCTTTATGGTTTGGTAAATATATTGTAGAGTGGTATTCTGGATTTTTTAAGTGATAAATCGACCAAATAATGGTTGAAATTGAACTAAAATTTAGTAAAATATATATTATTGTTATTTTTGCCGAAAATTATAACGATTTATCTTGAAAAAAAGACAAATTATACTAGCATAATTGTAATAATAAAACGATTCAAATTGTTAAATTTCAATAAAATCTATGTACATTTATTGATACTTGTGATATAATTTTCATGATAAAGTATGAATATGGGGCTATAGAATGATTTTATAGTCACATAAACATATATAAACCTAGGTGTAAATCAGATAGTATTTATACCAAAGGTAAAATAACCCGGTACTTAAGGGAATTTGGAGGAGCGTAATGGCTGTAACAAAAGTACTAAGTATTGAAGTTACGGATGTTGTTACCAGAGTCATAGAGGTAGACTATGGTAAGAAGGATCCGGTAGTCCACAAGGCTATAGTATTTCCTACGCCTGAAAAGACTGTTAGCGATGGAGTCATCGAGAGTGTCGAGACCTTCGCTAAAGAATTCCAAAGACAGACTCATGGCTTTGGAACCAAAAATGCGGTTTTTGTTCTTGCAACAAACAAGGTGATAAGCCGTGAAGTAAGCATTCCCGAGATGAAGGATGATCAGATTCCTGATTTTATTCAGAATCAGAAGAGTGAGTACTTCCCGATGGATACCTCGGGACATACGATGGTACATCGTATTCTTGACAGGGATAAGGACAAAAAGCAGATTAAAATTATTGTCTATGCTGTACCTCAGAAGCTCGTTGGAAATTATCATTCCTTTGCACAACTTGCAGGGCTTAATATTGTCGGTGTAGACTATAATGGTAATGCCATCTACCAGTGGCTGTCTAATGAAGGCCATAAATCGATGGATATGTATCTTCAGATCAATGAACGCAGTACGTTGTTCACTGTTCTAGAGAACAAGAAATATGCGTTACAGAGAAATATAAACTTTGGCGCATATGCTCTTTCGGATCGTCTTATTCAAAGCGGTTATTACGATGGCGAGATGACAGATCAGATACTTACAAGAGCTGAAGCACTAAAGAGGCTTTCTGAAGAAGAATTTGTCTTCCCCAGTTTTGCAGCTATTAAGTTATCTGAACCGGATTCTGAGGCAGCTGAAAGACTTCACAGTGCCAAAGAGATGGTTACCGAAGGAATGCGCCAGCTCCTTGGAAACCTTTCGAGAGTTCTCGAATACTATCATTCAAAGAACCAGAACGCAGAATTGAATACAATTTTTGTTGGTGGATGTGGAGCAAAGGTTAGAGGACTCAAAGCTTTCCTTGAAAATGAATTCTCAGGTGTAGAGGTTGTTGTCCTTGATCAACTTCCAAACGTAAAAGTTAGTTCTTCGGTTAGTAAATCAGGCATTAATACATCCGAACTCATAGCATGTATCGGTGCAGCTGACGGTTCACTTACGTTCCTTACCGCATCTAAGGAGGCTAAAGCAAACAAGCTAATCTTCCTTGGTGCAATTATACTTGTTGCAGGCCTAATTGCTGCCATAGTATTGGTTATCTTTGGCAAGGGCAAGTATAACAACAAGTTAAACGAACGAGACAAACTTCAGGTTCAGATTGATGAACTTGTAAACTCCGGTATAGAGGATCTTGAAACTCGATACAATGCCGCCATGGATTCTGTAGCAAAAATTGTTGAGTTCCACAACGGGACATATAGAGCTAACGAGGATTGGAATGCAACACTTTCAGAGGTAGAAACAAAAGCAGTAAGTTCTATGGTAGTTTCTAATCTTTCTTCTGATTCTGGAAGTGTAGTCTTTAATGTTTCTGTCGGCTCCAAAGAAGAAGCAGCAAAGTTGTTACTTCAATTCCAACAGATTCCATATTTTAATAAAATCAGTATTACATCAATCAGAGAATCAATTTCGGATATGACTGGTCAGGTGGCGGTTTCGTTTACACTTGCTTGTGAATACACTCAAGGTTATATTGACAAAGATATTAATGGTGACGGCAAGGTTGACGAAAATGACGATAAAAATGGTGACGGTGTAGTAGACAAGCTTGATATTTATGGTGATTCCAACCATGATGGTGTAACAGACATAAGAGATATTGTCAAGTCTGAAAACGACGCAAGGGCGCTCATACGTAACCTTATCGAAAATGATATTAATAATGACGGCGTTGTTGACGATGCAGACGATATTAATAAAGATGGCGAGATTGACGATATCGACAGAGATCTTTTTGCAAGAATTGAGAACTTGAACATTGATGCTATCGGCGATCTTAATAATGATACAATAGTTGACATTATGGATGCTGTAGAGTATTTGAGAATTGCCGATGAACTTGCAGCAGCAGAAGCGGCAGCAGCGAATGGGGGTGTACAATAATGAAAGGTAATGAAAAAAACATCCTTTTGGGAGCAGTAGTTGTTGCAGCGCTTCTTGTCTTGGCTGCTTGGAAATTCATCTATTCAGCAGATATGGAAAAGATTGATCAACTTCAGGGCGAAATTAATACTCTTCAGGTAAGGATGGACGAATTAAATGCCAAGAGTGCTAACAGACCTCTCTATGAACAGGGCATTAGTGATTCAAAGGATATTATTGATACGGTATTATCACTGTACGGTCCTGGGAATACACCTGAAAAAACAATCATGATGATTGTTGATCTTTGTAAAAAGACAGGTGCAAGTGTTTCAGACATTGCTTTTGAAGAAAACAAGCTTATATATGCTACTGAAGCAACTGCAGATGATCCTGGCATACAGATTTACAAGGGTGGTCTGTCCATGAATGTTTCGAGCGGTTATACTCAGTTCAAGAAGATTACTGATTATATCAATTCTTATCCTGAACGTATGAACGCTGAGAACTTTAATGTGGCGTTTAGTGGTGAAACCGGTAAACTCAATATCACGATGAATGTTAATCTGTATAGTGTAACCGATAAGAACCATAAGTACGAAGCCCCTGTTATTGAAGATATTGAAATCAGTACTCCTAACATCTTTAAGACTTTAGAGTTGACCCAAGAGGAAGAGACTGAAGAAGGTACCGAGGAAGATAGTATTTCTGGAAATACTCCTTCAGCTGAAGAAAACAACTCTGCAACAGAAGAATAATTAAATATGTACAAAAACCTTTCCTGCGTGGCTGTTTAGGCTACGCAGGTAAAGGTATTTATAATCCATTATTATATTTGCTTATCTAACAGCATAGATGAGGAGAATATGGTGTCAGATATACAAATATTTTGACAATGCAGTGTCTACAGATCAAGAAAGGGGAGAGTTATGAACAAGATTAGGAACTTGGTTAAAGACAGAAGAGGTTCTACACTGATTGAAATCATTATCAGTGTACTAATTGTTGGAATAGCGTTTGTTCCGTTAATGATGGGACTACATGCGGCTATGACTGCCAACAGACAAACAGAAAAAGAGTTATATGCTGAAAATGTTGCTGCTAACGTTGCTGAAATCTGCAAGACTTTTGGAAAAAAAGGACTTGAGGAAATGTGCACAGCAACAGAAGAATCAAAGAAAATCGGAGCTTTACTTACCGATGCTGAAATAGGACAGGATATAACAAATTCAAACAGATTTGTTATTAGCAATATTACATCGGGAACAAAAGAAAGATACTACACAGCCACTGTAAGATTTGATAAGAGTGCTTATGAGGCTGGTTCAACTCCAACTCCTGATCCTTCCGGAACTCCGTCGCCTACATACGGACCTAAGCAGAATGATTTCTCTGGCTTCCCTTCTCTTGCAGGTATTAGTGGTGCATGTTTTGCCACTTTTGCTGAAGATAGTTTAGATGATATTGTTAATTGGTTCTATGATCAAGCCGTAGCAGGATCAGCAGATTTAGGTGTTATAACTAAGGATTCAATGAAAAATAACATAAGTAAATGGCTTAAAAGAGAATTTTATGTTACGCTTAATTACGATACATCATCAGGTGAATATAAAGTAGGAAAATATATTAGATACATTGGTATTAATGATCCATACGCAGAGATTATGGGTAGTCAGGTATTTGGGTCGGAAACTCATCCTGCTGATTATATTGCACAACAGAAAGATGATGTTGGAGTATATACTACTTTCCCAGATAATATTGTGTTAACCTATAAACCGTTAAGGAATGCAGAAAATCATAATCTGCCGCTTCGTGCTTATGACAGTATAATTGTTGTTAAAAACTGTGATGGAATTCTTAATGTATATTCTTTATGCGAAAGTGGTAGCACTATAAAAAGCAGTCCATCCACTATGACCACCACTCTTGCAAATGTGAGTTTGAAGGCTGTATCAACTGGCGCATATTTAACTACAAGCGACCCTGAACATAACAATTTTTCTGTTCGGATTTACAATAATCTTTGGGATTCTGCTACTGCTACAGAAACTTGTTATCGTAGTGAACAGTTTGGAGAAGGTGGTACAACTTCTAATACAGTTATGAAGGATGTTATTATAGAAATAAGTGATGAAAATGGTCTTATACTTGATAAGAAAACAACCGTCATAGAGATTGAGTAATAAAAGGAGACGAGAATATGAAGAATAAACTATTATTTAAAGATAACAAGGGTGCTACAATGATTCTCGTTATCGTTGCAATGTTTTTCATTGGACTTATAGCTTCCATAGTATTAACAATTACGGTTGGAAATGCAAAAAACACGAAGACGACTATGGATTCATCTGAGAACTTCTATTCATCAGAAGGCGTTCTAGATGACCTAAAGATGTACCTTAAGAAACTTGCTGTTACCTCTGCAACAAATGCATATGCTGATACACTTGAAAATATCGGTGATCCAAGTTTAAGCGTTTCAAGTATAGATGCAGAGTTTAAAGCGAATTTCAGGACACAACTTGAAAAGGTTTTGATGAACACCTTAAACGGTGGACATCCTTTGGGAGCTGCACAGAATCTTTCGGAAGATTTTATCAGAGCCAATATCGTTTTTGACAGACCCGGTGATATTTCTATAAGCTATGGAAATCTTGAGACCGATATCAACAACAATTATGTTCTTAAGAATGTTGTTATTAAGTTTATCGACGAAAATGGTTTTGAAACATATCTTACAACAGATATAACCTTTAAGGCTACAATGCCTGCTACTGGTTGGAAGGATACTTCTACAACGTTTAATCTTCCTATCGACCACTTTATTATGATATCCGGAAATGATATTAATCCTGGTAACAATAACCTTTATGGTTCCTTTGTAGGAAATATCTACGCTAAGAATAATTTTAACATCAAGACAAATACAGATGAGGCCTTAACTATCTATTCAAGCCTTGTAATAGTTGGCAAAAATGTTAATGTTGATAAGGGAAAATTAGTACTTAGTCCTATTGGAAAGAGTATTCCAAGCACTATTTCGACATATAACAGTTGCGGATTATTATATGATGCATCTCAGGTTGTTAAGGATGCTGATGGCAAGAAAACATCTCCTCTTCCCGCAAATGAAGAGTTTTGGTGTGATAGCCTTAAGTTAGGCGATGCTGAAGTTGTAATGAATACCGATCAGGATTCGGAAAACAGCGATGTCTCGGTTGAGATAAACCTTAGAAAGAATTTGGAATTAAACGGAAATACTGCCAAATTTACTGCAAACGGTGGTAAGATTTTTGGATATTCCAAAGGAACAGAGAGCTATTTAACAGATATCGTTGATTATTCGAGTGGAATGGCAGTTACAACTGTTGCGGAACCTGTCAGCAGCGCAATTATTCTTAACGGTTTGAAAGCAAAACTTGACTTAAGAAACCTTAAAGAACTTGATCTTGCAGGTACCGCTTATACAGCTTTATCCGATATTAACGGAGTTTACGATTCGTATAGGAATTCTTCGCAAGAAAACGTTCCGGGCATTACATATTTTACACAGGGGGAATCAATCTCGTATCGTCCTCTTCAGGCATTATATCTTGTACCAGGTGAATATATAAAGAATGTAGGACATAATCCTATGAAGGAATCTGAGTTCCCCGGATCTCTTGAAATAGAAATCCCCACTGCTATCAGCGGACTTTTAGGCACAGAGGGATGCAAATTACAGGTTGTTCGTTATATTGGCGCTGAGAGTTATGTTTATGTATTCTGGGATTTTAAAACGCCTAATGATGCTGCTTCTTATTTTAACTCAATGTGGAAGGACAGATATGACGGTTTGGCTCAGAAACAGGCAGGAATAATGGCAGCTGGTTCTGGGGATGCAGGTTATATCAAGCTTCCTACAAATTGTAAAACGAATGGTAACCTTATATCATTTGACAGCACTCAAACAAATCCGTTTACTGTTACTCCTCATTCTTCAGTTGCTTTATCTGGAAAGTTAATTGATAGAAACAGCCTTCTTGCCTCAGCTTCTTATGATGCTTCATTATCAGGTGGAAGTTTGCTTGAGAACATGTTTAAGGATGGTCTGGAGAATACGGTGGCTGCTCAGACATATACCGGCAACTTAATTGGTCCTCTTCAGAACTTACCTGAGGGACTTGGAAAGTATGCATTGAGCTATTCATATGATAGTACATTAGAATATAACAAGGTTAGAAATTATGTTCTGATGACCGGCTCTACAGTAACTCTTGATTCGAGTAATTATGACCCGGATAAGACATATATTATTATTTCTCCAGGAAATGTAAATATTAACATTACAGATACATCAGGTGACGGATTTAGAGGAATGATTATTGCAGGCGGGGATATTAAGTTACCTGCATCATTGAATATGACCTGTCTTGGTATGCTTAATCGTACGCGTTATGTAGACGGAGAAGATGACGGCGGAGAGAGAATAGTTACAGAATTCCGTGCATTACTTGATGTTGTGGTTGATGATTCCGTAGACGGAGCTAACACAAGGCTTAGATCTATTTTCGGTATTGCTGATACTTCGGGAAGCGCCGGAAACGGAAGCGGAAAAGATTTTGTAACACTTGAAATTGGTGGGTACTCAGTAAACTGATTGGCTTTTCATAACTCAAAAGGGGGAGGAATTTTATGAAAAACAAATCACAAATGAATAATAAGGGCTTCAGCTTGGTTGAAATGATCGTAACGGTTCTTATTATGGCAATCATCGCAGGAGCAGCAATTGTAGCCTTTGCATCGGTTTATTCTACCGAGGTTAAAGCTGCCGCAATGAAGGTTGCGGATGCCCTAAAGCAAGCCAGAGCAGATGCCATGGCTTTGGAAAATGAGAATATATCCCATGGTGCATTCCAAACAACAAATGTCTACTCTAGATTCTATATTAAGGATGAGACCTTGTACATCGACATATGTACTGATGCAACAGAAACAGGAGAGCCTAAAGTACTGTATTCATCAAAAATCGGAAAGAATCTGAAAGCCGATTTCTATACGGTATCCGGTGGAGTTGCTTCAACAGATCCTATAGTTTCAATAAACTCTGAAACTGATGGTACAGGTTCATCGGCATTAAAAACTTCGGCAAAGATCTATTTTAAAAAGTCTACGGGTGGTATAGCCGGCATTGCAAAAATAGAAAACTATACTGAAGAGGAAACAGGTTCTGATGTAACATATGAAGATCTGGGAAATCATGTAAACCTTATAAAAATTGTAAGCACATCAAATGCTTCATTATATAAAGACATGGTTTTAGTTGATATCACAGGCCGTTGTTATATTGATGAATAAGAGAGGAGGATAGGCTATGAAAATTAAAAGTATTAAAGACAATAATGCCGGCTTCTCTCTCATAGAACTGATTGTATCGGTTTTGATTACCGGTATTCTGATGATGGCAGTTGGGCTGTTCATGTCAACCTCCAGAACTGCTTATCAGACAGTAAGCACAAGTGCTAAGCTTCAGGAAGAGGCTATGACGGTGGAAAGAGTAATGTCCGAGTACATCAAGGAAGCACAAAAGTATGGCTTGGATGAGGGGTTGGTTATCTCAGGTACGGAAGTTGATGTTTTCTGGGTTAAGGCTAAAGAAAACGAGGGTACTTCCATAGCTCCTTCGGTATACTTCTTCGTACATGACAAAACGAAGAAGAACATAAGGTATTATAAGGGTGAAGAGGCGGATGTTGAAGAAACTACCGGAACGGTAACCACAGGTGGTATTGCTCATCTTGCAACAGGAGTGTTTGGGGCAAGCGAAAAGTATTCTCTTGTAGCAAGCAATGTTGAATCAATGGAAAAGAAAAGTTTTGTTCAACGTGCGGATGGAACAGATCTGATTTGTCTTAAGCTTACATATAGTTACTTAGACAAGACGTATTCTGATACTCTTACAGCAGTTACGCGTAATAAAAACAGGACTCCTTCGTCATTCGAACCTGAACCGGATCCGGGTCCTTAATAATTTAAGTTTTACATATAGCTTTTCACTAATGATTATATACAGTATGTGAGAGAAAAAGAAAGGATGGAAAACACTATGAAAAAAGCAGGAAAGATTTTTGCCTATCTGCTCGTGCTTACGCTTGTTACAGGTCTTTTCGCTGGATTGGGATATGTGAAAGCACCTGAAACAGATGTAAAGGCAGCAAGCGGGGATGATTTCAATGTTCTTGAAATCGTTCCGAATAAAGAAATGGCAACATTCTTCTATTTTGTTGATCTTGATCAGAATTCTACTTCAGATCCTCAAATTGGGGGGAATTCTTTGGAGAAGAATTGCTTAACCGCAAATTTCAATAATTTTCTTAAAACAGCAGGTTGTGGAGAGCTTGATACAAGTGTCAGTCCTGCGAAATTCAAGAGTGAGAACCTTTTTGTTAAAAAGGTTCTTAACAATGTTGACAACACAAAGAATTGGAATGTAAAGGTTACAACAAGAACTCCTGATACACTTGATGTGAAGAATGATTTAAAAAATGTTGACCTTATAATCATTAATGAAACCGTTCCAAACGCATTAAAGATTAGTTCTATAAGCGGTGCTCAGAGCAAGACTTTTAAGGACAACAAATTTACAACTGCACAGGTTTTAGCAATTTTCAAAGCTATAGCCGGGATCGGTTCTGATCCTATTCCTTACATAATTGACTACAATGTGGCTCATGCAGAGGACTTTTTTGATGTTAGATCTGTAAATGAAACACTTACTGATGCAAGTAATAGAAATCAAAGAGGCTTTTCATATATTAAGGCTAATTACGTTGATTCACTTACACATGAAGATACTGGTGCTACTTATCTGCCTAAGAACCCTAACATGGCACCTAATAAGGGCTCAGATCAGACCTGTTATAAATTATATAAACTGTTAACTTGCATCAATCCGGCAACAATGTATGGACTTTACATGGCTTATAATGATGGAAGTTATGGTATAGACGATAATCTTAATCTTTATACATTATATAGTAATAACAGTGGAAGTACTGCATCATTTAACCTTGGATGGGCTATTCCCGGTTGGACAGATGAATATATTTTCCCTAATTTTTTGACTACTTCAGATGGAATTAGTATTTATAGTTCACCTATTGCAAGTAAGTTAGGATGGTTCACTGTTAACACTGGTGATACAAAATCCAATAGTATTTCTGATTTTTCACAGCTTATAGGCACTGAAAATGGTAACGGAATTGACTATAAGAATGCTAACGGATTATTTTCATTCTTCCCGTCAAGTTCAGGCGGTGGTTCTACATTTACTGATGTTGGAGACAAAGTTAATGTTGAAATTGATCCCGGTTCAGGCAAATGGAGCAGAAGTGTAAAAATAACTAATATCAGTGGTTCAACTATTTCAAATTTTAAGGTTTCATTTAAAGTTAAGGGATTAGCAGATGTAAACATATGGACTAAACCCGGTGGAGGAGATTTAAAAAATTCAGGCACCACTTTTACTGCTACATATACTGGAAGCTTAACTAATAACGCTTCAATAACATTTGGTGGACAATTTGATTATACAGCACCGTTTGTATATTCACCTATTAGCGGTGACGGAGCAGGCGATAATGATATTGCAACAATAGTTAAAAATTATAAGAAGGGCGAAACTAAAAATGATTACCATCCATACAGGTTTTTAGTTGTAACCGAGAACAAAGTTGACAACACTATTAATAGATCACTTGTTGCAGACATGATAGAATATGCAAATTCTAAGAATGTTGGACTTGCAGGCGGTGTAGTAATCGACTGTATGAGTAGGTATCAGTTTGATGCTTTGACTGATGATCTGGATGCAACATATGATGGCATTTGTGTTAACGGCACATTAAACAGTGTAGGTCAGTCGAAATATAATGCTTATTCAGGACTTAAACCGGCTTTTACAGCAGCTGCTTTGATCAATGCTTTTGAGACAGCACTTGATTCAAGTGATACATTTGGCGTTAACTATACCGCTCTTCCTACTGAGTATTATGTACCCCTTCAGACCATAGAGAGAATGCAGAATGGCGGTGCTGGTGAAGCTTATATGAGAATAGGCGATCTTGACGTTGCTAATAATGCTAATTTTATTAACAGCGATACACATTCTGGAAGAACGCTGGACTTCGATTTAGTTATAAAGGGAAGTGGCTCATATAAAATTATTCTGTATGTTGATGTTGACCATAATGATCGTTTTGATTCTTATGAGGAAAAAATATTACAGTCCGGTTGGTCTGGCAATTCAAGATATAAAGAAAATGTTGAGCTTGATAATATTCTAGGTAAGGATTTTTCAGGTGGATTTTCTTGGAAGCTTTTGATTAAGAGTAATTCTAGCGGGAAGACTGTAAACCATATTGGGTATAGTGCTTTAAAGAGTACAACTCAGCAGACTATAAAAATACTTCAGATTTATCCTACGGATTATAAAGAGAAATATGCTCTTAATAATGAAATGGATGAAAATACGGGCGGTACAAATGTTTGGTCAAATGCTGTTTTGCTTCTTCCAACTTTAGATGAAATGAAAGATGCACTGAATAATCATCATGGGGCACCTATTACCTCTGGAGATGATAGTGCTGTTATAAATAATGATTTCGTTTATAATTATTTAGATAATGTTTTAACTATAGATACTTATAAAACATTTGGCAGTGGTCCCGTGTATGTTTATGATGATGAGGGGCACGAATATAATGACGCAGCAGGTAAAAAATATGTAGTTAGTGCTGTAAATACAGAAAAAGTCAGAAATACTGGAAACAGTAGTGATAGACGTAATAGTATAATTATGAATTCTTCCATATTCTATTATTATATGGAGATGCTTAAGGATAATTATCTGATTGATACTACAAGATATTCTGTATATGGATTTAATAAAGCTGTAGATAGTTGTAAAATCGTTTTAAATAAATCCACTGGTAAATTATGTTATGGAAGTACTTCTCCTGTTAAGAATATGGATGGTTCAAACAGATATCTGTATAAAGCTACAGACTTAAAGCTTGCCAGCGATTGGAAAAGTAAGAAAGTTACATGGGATGAGGAAGAATTGCCCAAGTATCTTGTAGATGAAAATACGGGAAGAGTATTTGGGTATCGTTTGGAAAAGACCGCATGGGATACTACTGATGAAGATAATATTATTAAAGTGGTTTATTATGATTCCCAAATGAAGATTTCAGATAAAGATATATATGGTTCTCAGGCTTATGAATTGAAAGAGTTTGATCTTTTAATGGTTGGTTTTGGCGAAAACTTAGACTATATGTCAAAAGAAGCCAGGGAAATGATAGAAGATTATCTTCAAATGAATGGACCAGCATTTATGGGAAATGGTGTTCTCGCAAAAACTCCTAATAATACATTGGGTAAGGTTATAATGGATGAACTTGGTGTTACAAGTGTTCAAACAAATGATTATGATACAAAGGAACAGCTTGAGCCAACTTCAATGATAATTAACAACACACTGTTCTCTCATTATCCTTTTAACATCAAGCATTATATGAGGTGTACTGCAGGACATATACAGCCGTATAAATTGAATCTTTCGGATCCAAGTGTAGTTGTATCTTACGCAAAATATAGCTCTATGGGTAGTGGTAAAGAGTGGTACAAATGGGGTAATGCAGAATCATGCTATTATCTTTATAAAAAGGGAAGCATCACGTTCTGCGGATTCGGAGCAACAAGACCTGAGGCTCAAATAGGTTTCCAAAAGGGCGGTATCATGTCTTTGGCAGAATCGATACTGATCCTTAATGCTCTTATTACAACATCAAGATCAAGTACTTCGCCTACAAACGAGAATCCTTGGTTCAATTGTATCGATGTTGATGCTAGCGTACTTGAACTGAACGTTGCAGGAGATGACGGAACAACACCTTCAGATGCGGATAAGATTTATTATCTGGATGATGCCGTTTATACTGATTATGATTCATTTGGAATTACAAAGTATGGTAAATCTGCTGAACTTGCATTTAGCACAGCAGGCGGATCAGATGCAATAGAAAGTGAATCGCTTAAACCGGTAGGCTTTACAGATTCTACAACGAATGTCAGATGGATTCCTTACGAGGCTAATCTTGCTACAAATCAGGCTTGGATTGAATTCAAGACTGTTGGAGATAGTAAACCAATCACAGTAGAGGTTTACAAATATAATTCATCAAGTAAGTTGTATAACAAGTTGACACCTGTTAGCAACAGATACCAGATTGAACAGAAGGGTATTTACTATATCGGAATTCCTTTGAGCGCAGATGCATCTGTTTATAATGTAGGTTCTTCTGATAAGCTTGGATTTAGATTTGACAATACCCAAAGCTCAAAGAATATAGATCAGTTCAAGATAAGAATTGACCTGATGGCAAAGAAGGGAACTAATACGACAGAGGTTCTTTGCGAACAGCATACAATTGTAATGGTTCGTCGTGTTCTGTATCCTGTTAAGTAATATCTATTGAAAAAATGCTAGAATTATGATTAAACAAAAAGTTTCCTGTAATTCATGTTAGGATTGCAGGAAACTTTTGTTATTTCCTTGAATTATCAATACTTATATGGTATAATAATAAAATGTATAATCGTTTGCTATACTTCGTATGTTAATACTAATTGTAAGGAGATGCGTTATGAAAAAAACACTGATCGGGATTATAGTTGCTGTAGTAATGGTTATTTCACTTGTTCATATACCGGTGTCTGAAGTTAAGGCAGCCGATACTACCCAGATAGGGTTCGAAGTAACCTATGGACAGACAGACGCAAGAGAAATGGCCAGAATGCTTAATGAGTATAGAGCAGCTAACGGCACTAATGAAGACAGTAGGGCTCCGTTAACTTATGATTATGATTTGGAAAAAGTAGCCATGCAGAGAGCAACTGAAATCGCTATACAGTTTAATATGGATCATATTAGACCTGATGGAAGCAGTTATAAACAGGCCCTTGCAGAGTTTGGTTTTGATACATCACCCAGACGCTATCTATACGGAGAAAATATCCTTTTTGGAACTCTGGATTCTATGAAGCTTGAGAATGCTTTTCAAGAGCTTTGTAATGATCAAGGTGACAGAACGGTTATGCTCGGTTACTTTACATCTGTTGGTATCGGACATATCAAGATGGAAGAAAAGACAGATTTCTGGGTTCAAGTTTTTGCTGATACAGAAAAAAATTTAACGTATGTTGCACCTATAAACGGAACAGCTACGGCATATGTTAATGTTTCATCTTCACTTGTAAAGAGCCTTGATATTCAATATACATCGGGAAGTACAACGGTTGCTGTAGGCTCTACTGTTTCCGCACCTGTTTATACTCCCAGAGCTTCGTTTTACGAGAGTGAGCTTGACGACGAGCTGGTTCTTTCACCTGTTGTTTTCAACTCTGTTGATGATTATGTTCAGGCCTATGGCGGAAACATGATGGGCTTAAAAGCTGGAACAGGGACTATAAGTGCTAATTATCTTGGGCAGACAGTAACCTGTAGTATTAACGTTACCGGTGGAAGCGGAACGGTTGTTACTCCTGTGCCTACACAAACGGTAACTCAAACACCTACTCAGACACCTACTCAGTCGCCATCACAAACGGTAGTTATAACTTTGACACTTCCACCTACTCAGGCGCCGACACAAATTATAACCCAAGCCCCTACACAGGCTGTAACTCAGGCACCTACGCAGAGTGTAACGCAAACACCTACTCAGGCACCTACTCAGAGTGTAACCCAGGCACCCACCCAAGCTCCAACCCAGGCCCCGACCAAGACGCCTACACAAACACCTACATCTGCTCCTACTCAGACTCCTTCGGGAAACGCTAAGGAAAGTCTGAAAAAAGGGACTGGCTTTGATGAAAATGGTGTAGTGTATTCGGTTACAGCAAAAGGAAAGGTAGAAGTTTGCGGCCTTACTTCGAAAAAAATTACAGATATTGCTATACCTGATAAAGTTGTTCATAACGGGTATGAATATAGTGTCGTAAAAATTGGAAATTCTGCTTTTTCGGGTTACAGTAAGCTTAAAAATATAAGCCTTGGTTCAAATATTAAGACGATCGGTTCGAAAGCTTTCAAGGGTTGTAAGGCATTAACGGAGCTTACAATTCCTAAAAAGGTAACAAGTATAGGAAAGAATGCATTTTATGGATGCAGTAAAATAGAAACATTAAAGATTTCAGGAACTTCACTTAAGAAGATAGGAAATGGCGCCTTTAAGAAAATAAACAGCAAGGTTAAGATTTTGGTGCCTTCAAAGTCGCTCACTTCTTATAAGAAACTCTTATCTTCAGCAGGTCTGAGCAGTAAGATCAAAGTGAAGGAATTCTGATCATGTGAGGTAAGAAATGCCCGGCAAATTTACAAATAAGAAGGTCCTTATTCCAATCATTATAGGAATGGTTGTAGTAATTACAGGCCTTGTCGTTCTGATAATTTTTTTAAACAAGGATGATGAACCTGAACCCAAGTCAGAAATAATTTCTGACGAAGGAGACAATGCAGGTCAGAACAATAATGACATAACCGGTTCAGTAACGGATAACAATACACAAAATAATGGCAGCGAGGATATATCGTCATCAGAGTCTACCGGTATAGAGACGACAGACAATAATAATACCTCTGAAGAAAAAAATGAAACAGTGCCTGTAACTGTAATATTGGGAAAATATAAGGGACTTGAAGCAAAATATGAGCCTGAGACAATAACCGATGAGGTTATAGACAATGCTTTGGAAAGATTAAAGGAGGAATTTACCGAAATAGTTGAGCTCCCCAACAGAGCCTTCGAAGACGGAGATATGGCTATAGTTACTTTTACCGGTGAAATTGATGGTTATAAAATAGACGATTTATCTGGAGTATGCCTTCAGGTAGTTATCGGCGAAGGCATAATGCCAGAGGTTATTGAAAAAGATATTATTGGACGTCGTATAGGGGACACTTTTTATCAGGATATTGATTATCCTGAAAATTTTGCAGAAGTACCGGAGGTTTCCGGAAAAACGGTTAACTTCACCTTTGAACTTGTTGATGGTTTTGAATTTATAGTTCCGGATATTACAGACGCTTTTATTTCGGAAAATACGGATTACAAGACCGTAGATGAATACAGAACGAAAGAAAAAGAAAGACTTCAGAAAGAAGCTGATGATGAAGCTCGCGAAGAAATGATCCAAGATCTTAAGAATCAAGTGGTTGATGGTTGTGAATTCTCAGGCCCTATTGATGACGAGATTAAGGTAGACTACGTTCGTAATCTTCAGGAAGAAAATAACTATTTTACTGAAAACTTTTATATGGATGCCGCAACATATTATGGTTTGGTATACGGCCTTACAGTAGAAGAATACCGAAATACCAAGATGGAGGAGGCAACATTCCATATAAAGTATGATTATGCCGTAAAGGAAATCATGAAGCTGGAGAATCTTAGCTCGGAAGAAGAGGTCGAAAAGCTGATCACGGATACTTGTCAGATTATTGAATAAAAATTTTAAGCAGAGGAACAATTCATGCAGAATGAAGGTGCTGTATCGAAAGCTATTGGAAAAATAGCAGACAGTATCAAACGGTTGTCGGAAAAAACGGAAAGCATTAAAGGTAAAACTCCGGAAAATATAGCCATAGCATTGTATTTCATCGGACATATTGTTATAGGGCTCTTTCATGAACCGTGGTTCGATGAGGCACTTGCATGGCTTATAGCCAGAGATTCATCATTATATGACATACTGTTTTTGGCACCTCATTATGAAGGACATCCTTCGCTATGGCATCTGGTATTGCTTCCTTTCGCAAAACTTGGGTTCGATTACGAGCTTTCTTTATGTTTTATCAGCCTGTTATTCAGTGGGACGGCGGTAGCATTATTTGTTTGTAAATCACCATTTAAACGTATAATCAGACTCCTGATCCCGTTTACTTATTTTGTTTTTTACCAATATAGCATTATTAGCCGTCCATATTGTATGATGATGCTGGCATTTGTGATTGCGGCAATGACTTATAGCAAAAGGAATGAATGTCCCGAACGTTTTGTGCTTTCGCTATGGTTTTTATGCCTGACCAGTGCTTATGGCATAGTAATAGCCGGAGGGATTTGCATAGCATGGCTTATAGAAATGTGCCGCAAAACATATGATAAGTCGTCTTTAAAGAGTACTATTCTATGGCTTGCAGGACTGCTTACATATGTTTTATTTATTTTCTATAGAATAATACCTGCAGAAAATACTTATGCGATAATTCATGGGAGCATAGAAGCTAAAAATGGGATACTTATAAGGGCTTTATATTCCTTTTTTGGTATACTTTCAGATAGCTTTATTACAAATGTATATCATGAAAATGAAATCTTTCAGAACGTTCAGATTGATTATTTAGAGTTTATAATAAGTATAGTATTGGGTGCTTTGTTGTTATCTGGACTTATATTCTTTGCAATTAGAAAAAAAGCATTTGCTTCATTTATAATACCATATGTGTTCCTTTGTTTGTTTACTCTCTTAGTATATATTTATCCTACACATATAGGTATAATGTTTATGTTTATTGGATTTCACTTGTGGATCCAAAAAACAGATGGAAATGATCAGGTAAAAAATGATAAAACTTTGGTCAGAAATGTGGGCGTAATTCTGCCATGCATAATAATATTAGTTTCAATCGTTTGGAGTATCAGTTCATGCATTAGTGAAGTGTTTTATGAGTATGCCTTTGGGAAAAATGAATATAGCTTTCTTGTTGAACATAGTCTGGAAAAATGTACGTTTTTAACTGATACTACAAATGTGGATTTTAATGATGACATGAATATAAAAGAATTGAAGGTTCAAAACTTTTTTTCTGATTCAGGGGTGTGTATTTCTCCATATATTGATTCTGAGTTGCTAATTAACGGAGCACAAAACCTTGGAAGTACCTATTCACAGATACATAAATTAATAAGTATTGATGATTGGGAAAAGCAGATCAGCATGTATAAAACATATGAGAAACCGGAAGTTTTGTTGGGATTACCGGATTTAAATGCTTCATTTATGGACGGAGCAGCAAATTTAAGTGAATATACCAAGGTATATGAAAAGCGTTGCGCCACTATCTTTAAGGGCGTGCCCGGGGCAGGTTTTTCGTATATTTATGTTAAAAATGAACTGGCAAAGGAAAAAGGATTAAAGGGTTTGGATTGAAAATGCAGCAGTCCGCGAAAGAATCAGCAATAATAAATAAAATATATGGTAGTATATGTTCATTAAGTAATAAGGTCGATAGGATCAAAGATAAAAAGGCTGAATATATCGTATTAGCTCTTTACCTGATAGGACATATAGTTATCACCTATTTTCATGAGCCATGGTATGATGAGGCAGAAGCATGGAATATAGCCAAGAGTGGAACCTTGAAGGAGATAATATTTGATGTTCCGCATCTGGAAGGCCACCCGGCACTTTGGTATATAATTCTTAAGGTTTTCACTGTACTTGGAATTAATTATGAAGCAGCGTTAAACATCTGTAGTCTGATATTTGCAGGAATAGCGGTTTATCTTTTAATATTTAAGTCACCGTTTCCGAGGATAGTTAGAATTCTTTTGCCCTTCACCTACTTTTTCTTTTATCAATACGGAGTTATTACACGACCTTACTGTGTTACCATGATGGCATTTGTGGTGGCTGCAGTCGTTTACAAGCTTAGAAGTACAAAACCATGGCTTTATACACTTTCTTTGGCTTTGATATGTGCAACCAGCGCATATGGTCTTGTTTTAAGCGGTGGGTTGGCAGTTGCCTGGGTAATCGAACTGTTAAAAAAGAATAAAATAAAGGCTTTATTAAAGGATAAAAGTACATATTGTTTACTTGGGTTATTGATATATGCTTTGTTCATTCTATACAGGATTATACCTAAAGATAGTAGTTCTATTTCATTTGCTTCAGAAAATTTTGTAAATGGTCTTGGAGTACGATTGGTTTATACTTTTTTTGTGATTGTTCCAGATCTATTTTTGACAAATATATTCAATGAATATGGACATTTACATGATATGCCTTTTGAATTTGTTTCATTTTCGATTACTGCTATAGTAGGCGTAGTTATTTTGTTTGGATTTATAAGATATGCGATTGTGAAGAAAACAATTATTCAGTTAAGTATTCCTTTTATACTTTTTTCTCTTTTTTCTGGATTTGTTTATTTATATAATCATCATATTGGGATACTTTTATGTTTTTTTATTTTTTGGTTATGGATTAGTTTTGAAATTCCAAGCTCTTATAAAGTAAATAACTTTAAGAGATATACAACTACGATTGCTATAGCAGGGTGCCTTATGGTATCGTTAGGATGGAGTATGATATCTTCTGTGGTTGAAGTGATTGATAACTATGGACCAGCTGCGGAAATAGCAGAGTATTTAGAAGAGAGTAAACTTGAGGACGCTACAATCCTGTTTTCTTGGAATGGAGATAAGTATGGTGTTAAATATTCTCCTTTAGAAGTTGCATTCTTGCCGTATAAAACTAAGGAAAAAATTATGAATTGGCCGGTTGAAAACCCCCTTTTTCCTTTTTATTTGGCATCTGAAACCATAGATCTTTATGAGGATATTTTGCTCCGAATAAGTAATGGCCCTATTCCATCAGTTGTTGTAGGCGAAGTTGATTTTTCTACATTATATGAGGACAGAGTAAATTCTACTGATTATTATTGTGCAAAACAGGTTCAACACGCGATAATATGGAAAGGAACCCAAAAGAATTGCACGACAAAAATATATAAATATAAGGATATAAAAGGGTAGGCATAAAGTGATCAGATTAGGCTATGAACATATAAAAAAAATCGCGTATTTGTTTTTGGCAATTCCATTTTTGGTTTTTTCTATTGGATGGTTAAAATGGTATTGGGCAGTTTTAGTATGTTTAGGTCTCTTTATGACAGCTTATTTTGGAACCTTCCATTCTGATTTAGATGACGCGAGCATCAATAAAAAGAAAGAAATTACTGTTTCAATTAAAGTGCTTCTCATTATTTTGGTAATAGCTATTATTTGGGTTTGGCAGTCCGGAATTGGTGGTATGTGGGCTCAGAGCAAGGACTTTACATACAGAAATGCGATTTTTAGGGATATTGTTTTAAGAGATTGGCCTGTGATATACCCTGTAACTGGACATGCTCTTGTTTACTATATAGGTTATTGGCTGGTACCTGCTTTATTCGGAAAAGCTGCATTATGTTTGGGCTTTAATAATGAAGTGAGTTTTAGGATAGCTGATGGGGCTTTATTTATCTGGACAGTTTTTTTGATACTAATAGTATTTATTCTTGTCATTATTACACTAAGGGTTTCAGATTCCAAAAAACAATTGTTTACAGCATTGTTTTTTATATTTTTTAGCGGTATGGATATTTGGGGAAATATTGGTTATTCCCTTAATACTATTGAATACCATTTAGAGTGGTGGGCCTATGACTATCAATATAGCTCGTTTTCAACATGCCTGTTTTGGGTTTATAATCAGGCTGTTCCGGCATGGCTTTGCCTCCTTTGTGTGTTGAATGAAAAGAGCGCTAAAAACTATGTATTTATAGGAATGATGTGTTTGTTCAACGCTCCGATTCCATTCGTCGGTTTATTTGTTTTTTGTATATGCTTAGGTATAAAAAAAGGACTGGTATATATTAAGGAGAATAAAGTTAAGTTTTTTGTAAAAGATGTTATTTCTATTCCTAATATCATAGGAGCATGTCTTTTTTTTCCGATAATAGCTTCCTATGTTCTATCTAACGCTGCTATTCAGGGAACAGGTTCATTTAGATTAAGTGAATCAATTGCAGAGTCAGCAGAGGTTAGAGGAAGCGCAGAGATTCCTTTTAGCAATAATCCTGCGATTAATTATGTATCATTTATATTGATAGAATTTGGTCTGTATTTAATCTTAACCTCATGGAAATACAGGAAGAGTTTTATTTATTATGTTGCTTGGATAAGCCTACTAATTATACCTCTTCTGAAAATTGGCGAAAAAAAAGATTTTGCCATGCGTGCTTCGATTCCGGCACTTTTGGTTGTATTCCTGTTGATATGTAAATATTTATTTGAAGAAAAGGAAGTATTAAAGCAGAAGGACTCTTTAAAGAGATTGTCTTACATTTTGCTTATATTCTTTTTAGTTTTAGGTAGTATTACTCCTTTGACAGAGTTTTTACGAGGGGGTAAATATGTATCTGAATATGGAATAAGAAACGAAGAAAAGTATGACAATATATATACTCTTGGATGTGATGGACCATATGATGAACAGGGGCATAGTGTTATATATGCAAATTTTGTTGCAGTTGATTTAGATAGATTGACTTTTTTTAAAATATTTTGTAAATAGTTTTCTTCATTTCATTTTTCATGCCAAAAACTCTTGGCGGTTAGATATGGTACTTGGAAAACGGATAATCATACTTTTGATACCCTATCTAGAGCGAGACAGCTGTTGCCAGCAGCTTCTCGCTTAAACTTTTGGTGACATAAATACGCATTGATATGTTAAAATAATTATAAGATTGTGACGGGAGCAGTTTAATAATGATTTTAGAAATGATATGTCCACATTGCGGTAAGAAAACTGTTGAAAGCTATGGAATTATAAACCCATACTTGTATGGTAGCAAAATACAGAAATGCAGGAAATGCGGTGGGGAGTTTTTTGATAATAGATGGCGTGAGGTTGCTATACAGGGCTTTGATCCGATACAAGATACAGAAGTAAAATATTCATCATGGTTTGGTTTTGGGTTGATTGCTGCAGCACTTTCACTTACTCAGATAGATCCAACTAAAATGTCTTTTGGAAGTCCTACTGTGTTTAAAGTCGGAATCTGGTTTATGTTTATTTTGGGCGGACTTATTTTGATAATTTTCTTCAGACATGTCTTTGGATTTGTTAAACGGAAGAATAAAAAATATATGGCAGAATCCGTTCAAAGAATGCATGATCCGGAATATGTGAATAAATTATGTGTTAATGGGGTTCGAATCCCTTCTAGCTTAGATTTTAAAGTTGATAACAAATCACAATAAACGGGGATTTGCATTTATGAGTACAGTATGCTATAATCTTAATAAATATAGAAGTCTTATAAATTAATTTTTGGTGGTGATTTAAGATGAAAACAATATCGGTTTTGATACCTTGCTACAACGAAGAAGAAAATGTAGTTCCACTGAGCGAAGCCATTATAGAGCAGTTTATAAAAGAACTGCCTTCCTATAGTTATGAGATTGTATTTATTGACAATGATTCATCTGACACTACCCGTGTCAAACTCCGCAAGCTTTGTAAGGATAATAAGAAAATAAAAGCTATCTTTAATGCAAAGAACTTTGGGCAGTTTAATTCTCCGTATTATGGTATGCTTCAAACTATGGGCGACTGTACTATATGTATGTGTTGCGACTTTCAAGACCCACCGGAGATGATTCCCAAATTGGTTCATGAATGGGAGCATGGGGCTAAAATAGTTAGTGCCATTAAAACTACTAGTAAAGAAAATAAATTGATGAGGTTTTTTAGGACATGTTATTATAAACTGATAAAGAAAATGTCAAATGTTGAGCAGATTGAACATTTTACAGGTTTTGGTTTATATGACAAAGATTTTATAGCGGTTTTACGGGATTTGAAAGATCCTACACCGTTTTTAAGAGGAATCGTAGCTGAACTTGGCTTTAAACGTGTTGATGTTCCATATGAGCAACAAAAACGGCGTGCTGGAAAGACTCATAATAATTGGTACTCTCTTTATGATGCTGCTATGCTTAGTTTTACTTCTTATACTAAGGTTGGATTAAGGGTAGCGACTATAGGCGGCTTCATAATTGGTTTTATTAGTTTCATCATAGCTTTGGTTTATCTTATTATGAAACTTGTCAATTGGAACAGTTTCATAATGGGAAATGCTCCTATTGTCATTGGCGTATTTGTTCTTGGAGGAATAGAACTTTTCTTTATTGGTCTTCTTGGGGAATATATTATGAGTATAAACAATAGAGTTATGAAAAGACCTCTTGTAGTAGAGGAAGAAAGGATTAATTTTGATAATAATATGGAATAATTAGATTAAACAGATTTAGATGAAAATGATATTATGTAAATGTATATTGCTTAAGACAGAGAATTATTTCCTTTGTCTTAAAAGGATCATGGATGAAAAATATAATAGGATATGTTTGGCAACTTATTAAAAAAATCGTGCATTTTTGTGTGTATCATTTTTTGAAAATGATTCATCATGATGATTTATCTGATAGTCAATGGAACTCTTTGTACCAATTTGTGAAATTTTGTTTTGTAGGCTTCTCAAACACAATTATTTCTTTGGGAATATATTATTTGGTGATTTTTTTGAATTCAGATTATTACATAATTGGAAACTGTTTAGGCTTTATTGTGAGTGTTATTAATTCCTATTATTGGAATAGCAATTACGTGTTTAATAAAAAAAATGAAAGAAAAAAGACAATTGCTAAAACATTTTTGGCATATGGAAGTAATATATTGTTGAGTACTTTTTTACTTAGGTTGACAGTTGAAAATTTAAATATTTCCAAAGTGATTGCACCTTTATTAATTTTAATGATTACAATTCCTTTGAATTTCTTTTTAAATAAATTTTTTGTTATGAAATAAAGAATTATAGGATTTTATTATTATGAATAAAATGGATTTATGTACAAATACAAAAAATAATTTTATTATACTTTCTTTTTCATTTTTAATAATTTTATTACTGTGGATATTTATATCATCAGGAGAATATACAAAAACATTTTTTTTTGAAGACCCAGAAAAATGTGACACTGGAATGGACTTCGTTAATAGTGTTGCAGATGTTACAGATGGAGAGGCATATACTAAATACAATACATTATATCCACCGTTGGCTAATGCCGGTTTTTATTTAATTAACAAGACAATTGATCATAAGAACTTTGAATTGTGGTTTTTATATGGTAGAAATTCAAAATATGATTTGAGATTAAATAAAAATATGTTGTTGTCTCTAATTATGTTTTCTGTAATATCAGTTTTATTTTTACTCCTTGAGATTAAGAGTTGTTTAGGAAATATAAATGAATTATTCCCCTTTGCGTTAACATTGAATTATGGTGTTTTATATGCTTTGGAAAGAGGCAATAGTATTATTTTTGTAGTAGCTCTTGTTTTTTATTTCTGCATGAACTATGATTCAGATAAATTGTATAAAAGGGAGTTGTCCCTGCTTTGCCTGGCCGTAGCGTTCGGGTTGAAGATTTATCCTGCTTTTTTTGGGGTTATTTTATTTAAAGAAAAAAAATATAAAATGGCAATTAAAGCGATTATTTATGGGTTAATAGCTTTTTTTGTCCCATTTGTATTTTTTGGCGGATTTAACGGTGTAATACAGTTTATTGATATATTTAAAAACTTTAGTGATGGGACATCGACAGTTCTGAATAGTTATGGAATAAGTAATATTGGAAATTTTATATGCTTGGGCTTTGAAACAATAATTGGTAAAGATTTATCTGTGCTTAGAATAGTAATGATACCGATATTATGGTTATATACTAATCTAATTTTATTACTTAGCTTTTTGGGCGAAAAACAGAAATGGAAATGGGTTTTAATTATTTCATTATTTGTAATGTTTAATCAAACTTCTTATGATTATACATTGACTTTTATGTGCATTCCATTTTCTTTTTTTATCATTGTTAATCAAAAGATAAACACAAACAATATTGTTTACTATATTTGCTTTTGCTTCCTCTTGTTACCATATCCATCATTTTCACTCTCTTTAAGTGATAGAATAAATATGCATACTATTATAACTATGATAATTATATTGTTTGCAAGTAATAAATTATTTATTGATAATTTTTCTTCAATGAAGAATATAATTATATCTATACATAAAAGATTAAATAGTTGAATGAAGTTTATATTTTGATTTATGAGGAGTACGTTTTGAGTGAATTGAAAAAACATAGAAATGGTGAAATAGAGTTATTAAGATTTGTGTTTTGTTTTGCAATTATTTGTTTGCATGGAGAAATGAAGTTTAGAGGTGGATTTTTAGGAGTGGAATTTTTTTATATGGTTACAGGTGCTTTTATGGCAAAATCTTTAAGTGGTGATGACATAAATGCTAATGAATCATATAAAATTACATTTCAAAAGTCAAAAAATTTTATCATTTATTATATTAAAAAGATATATCCATTTTTTTTACCTGCAACACTGATTGGCACTATATTAGCATTCCTTTCAACAAGAAAGTTATATATAGTTTTATATGCTTTTGGGGATTTATTGTTTTTACAAAACTTTGGATTTCCAGCTGCTTGCGCTACAGGGGTTGTGTGGTATCTTTCTTCCTTATTATTTGGAATAGCCATTCTTTATCCGGTAGCAAGAAGATATTTTAATGTTTTTTCAGTATATTTTTGTCCACTTATTTTTTTACTGATTGTTGGGTTTTTTATAAAAATTTACGGGACAATAGAAGTACCATGCGAGTGGTATGGTGTTATTAATACAGGTTTTTTGAGAGCTATTGCCGATATTTCTTTAGGGATATTCGTCTATATTATTAGCGAAAATTTAAGAAGATTTAATAAATTATTAATTTACCGCATTATTTTTTCAATAATGGAATTGGTCTTTTTTGTTTTAATAATTCTATATATGGCTTTTGGAGTAGAAAGTTGGTTCGTTTACGATGGATATATAGTAATAATTATGGCATTTGCCTTGAGTGTTGCCTTAAGTGAGATTAGTTTATGGAATAAAATTCTTTCCAAATCGTTTTTTAGCTCTTTGGGCAAGGCTAGTTTTTTTCTCTTTTTAAATCATTATTGTTGGTTTAAATGGTTGGAACCTGCATTGAATAATATAGGTTTAATTATTGATAATAATCTTTTTAAACTATTATGCATTGAGTTTACAATAGTTTCAAGTATATTAACATGGTTTTTAGGATTGAAATTAAAAAAAATATATTTCTTTTTAAGAACCAAGTCAAATAAATATGAAAATAAGTAAAAACACATTTATAAATATTTTTATATTTGGCAAATATTTTTTATATGTATTTAGAAGTGGAGGACCTAGAATATGAAGGTGGTATTACTTGCGGGAGGACTTGGTACAAGAATTGCTGATAGTAATAGGCAATGCCCGAAACCTATGTTAGAAATAGGTGGGAAACCCATATTATGGCATATAATGAAAGAGTATTCGTATTACGGATTTAGTGAGTTTATTATTTGTGCAGGATATATGCAGCATGTGGTAAAGGACTGGTTTGCTAATTATTTCCTTCACAGCAGCGATGTTACGTTTGATTACAGGGATGGAAAGAATGAGATGAAGGTCAACAGTAGCAGCTGCGAGCCTTGGGAAGTTACCATTGTTGATACCGGATACAATACCATGACTGGTGGAAGAATTAAGCGTATTCAGAAATATGTTGGTAATGAGACGTTTATGATGACTTATGGTGACGGTGTCTGCGATGTAAATATCAAAGATCTTGTTGAGTTTCATAAAAAGCATGGGAAAATAGCTACACTTACAGCTGTTTCTCAACAGCAACAAAAGGGAGTTCTTAATATCGAAGGGAATACTGTGCGCTCCTTCCGTGAGAAGAATGCTTCAGATAACGATATTATTAATGCAGGATATATGGTACTTGAACCTAAGATATTTGATTTTATTGAAGGTGATGACACAGTGTTTGAAAATGAGCCTTTAAACAAACTGGTAGAAAAAGGCGAGCTTATGTCCTTTGTTCATAAGGGTTTCTGGCAATGTATGGATAACAAACGAGAGATGGATATACTGGAGAAGATGCTTGAGCAAGGTGTTGCTCCATGGAAAAAATGGTGATTAAGGGAGGTGTACATATGCGTTGGAATAGTGAAGAAGAAGCCAGATTTGAGATCAAACAGCTGGTTTCAGAATATTATAAAGCGTTTATGCAGAATAAAAAGCAATTTGAACCGGGAGACAGAATTAATTATGCCTCTCGTGTTTTTGATGATAAGGAAATGTGCGCATTGACGGATGCAACTCTTGATTTTTGGTTAACGGCAGGTAAGTTTGCAGAACGTTTTGAAAAGGAATTTGCAAAGTGGATTGGGGTGAAGTACGCTCATCTTGTAAACAGCGGCTCATCAGCAAATCTCCTGGCATTTATGACGCTTACTGCTCAGGAGCTCGGAGATAGACAGATAAAACGAGGGGACGAGGTTATTACAGTTGCTGCGGGATTTCCTACGACTGTTACTCCTATCATTCAATATGGTGCAGTTCCGGTGTTCGTGGATGTGACAATTCCTGAGTATAATATTGATGCTACAAAGCTTGAAGTTGCCTTGAGCCCTAAGACAAAGGCCGTGATGCTTGCGCATACTTTGGGAAATACGTTTAATATAAAAGTAATCAAGGATTTCTGTAAAAAGAATAACCTTTGGCTTATTGAGGATAACTGTGATGCGCTGGGGTCCCTGTATGATAATAAATATACCGGTACATGGGGAGATATCGGAACCAGCAGTTTTTATCCTCCGCACCATATGACCATGGGTGAAGGCGGATGTGTATATACTGATAATCATTTACTTCATAAACTTATGCTTTCATTCCGCGACTGGGGACGGGATTGTGTCTGCCCTTCCGGTCATGACAATATGTGTGGACACCGTTTTGACGGACAGTTCGGAGAATTGCCTTTAGGGTACGATCATAAGTATGTTTACAGCCATTTCGGGTACAATCTTAAGGCTACGGAGATGCAGGCGGCAATCGGCTGTGAGCAATTAAAGAAATTCCCTGAGTTTATAAAGAAGAGGATTGCAAACTGGTCTTATATTTATGACAGACTGAAGAAATACGAGGATTTGATATATCTGCCTAAGGCTACTGAAAACAGTATTCCTTCATGGTTTGGTTTTATGATAACGGTAAAACCGGATAGCGGGATAAACAGAAACGAAATGACTTCATTTATTGAAGCACATAATATCCAGACCAGGCTTCTTTTTGGTGGCAATTTTATCAAGCAGCCCTGTTTTAACCCGATAAGGGGCACGGATGCTTACAGAGTTGCGGGAACGCTTGAAAATACAGACTATATCATGAACAATTCATTCTGGATAGGGGTATATCCGGGAATGACAGAAGAGATGCTGAAATATATGTGTGATGTTATATCCGAATATCTTGAAAATATATGATGAGGTGGAAATAGATGAAGAAACGATTGGCTGATTATGTTGCTGATTTCCTTGTAGAGCATGGTGTGACAGATGTGTTTAGTGTAGTAGGTGGCGGAGCGATGCATCTTAATGATGCTCTCGGCCATAATAGTAGTCTTCATGTTACATATAATCATCATGAGCAAGCTTGTGCTATCGCTGCAGAAGCATATGCAAGGCTTGACAACAGAATAGCAGCGGTTTGTGTTACAACTGGACCCGGAGGAACTAATGCTTTGACAGGTGTGGTTGGCGGCTGGCTGGATTCTATCCCAATGTTTATTATAAGCGGACAGGTGAGATATGATACTACAGCTCGTTTCGCATTAAATGAAACCGGGGCCGTAGTTCGAGCTATGGGTGATCAGGAATATGATATAGTAAAGTCTGTTACTCCTATGACGAAATACGCTGTGATGATAGAAGATCCAAAGACTATCCGCTATCATCTTGAGAGGGCCTGGCATCTGGCTACAACCGGACGTCCGGGCCCTGTATGGATTGATATCCCTGTGAATTTTCAGGGAGGTTTTATTGAGACAGATGAGCTAAAAGGATATGATCCGATAGAAGATGATATTAACCTTCCGCCTAAGGTTTCGGATGAGGTTATTCAGGTAGTTATAAAAAAGATAAAAGAGGCCAAACGTCCGGTATTTCATGCCGGTTACGGGATCAGGCTTTCGGGTGGGTATGAGGCATTTCGCTCCTGCATGGAGAAATTGAATATTCCTGTGGTTACGTATTGGAATGCGGTTGATCTAATTGAGGATGAGCATCCTTTATATGTCGGACGGGCTGGAAATATGGGCGATCGTCCGGGAAACTGGGCAATACAGAATGCGGACCTGATACTTGCGGTAGGTACCAGGATATCTATCCGTCAAGTCGGCTACAACTGGAAGACGTGGGCTAGGGCAGCTGAAGTAATTATGATCGATATAGATCAAGGTGAACTGAAAAAGCCTACGTTGCACGTTGATATGCCTATTTGGGCTGATGCAAAAGATTTTTTATCGAAATTAGATAATATATTAGATAAAGAGTGTTGTGTTGATAATAGTGTTGGTAATAAATTGTTTAATGGAATTGATTGGCTTAACAAATGTCAGGGCTGGAAGAAAGATTATCCGGTGGTTTTGTCAAAGCATTGGAAAGAGAATAATGAAACGGCTAATGTATATGCGTTTATTAAGTATTTAAGTTCAAGACTTCCTGAGAATAGTCTGACGGCAGTTTCAAACGGTGCCTGCTGTGTCGTTGGAAATCAGGCCTATGTAATCCAAAAGGGAAGCAGGATGGCAAATAATAGTGCTATTGCTTCTATGGGATATGGACTTCCGGCAGCAATAGGAACCTGTATTGGAGGGGGAAGGAAAGAGACGGTCTGCCTTGAGGGTGATGGATCCATTATGATGAATCTTCAGGAATTACAGACAATTATTACTAATAAGCTTCCAATAAAAATATTTCTGATTAATAATGATGGGTATCATTCTATCAGGATTACCCAGACAAATCTTTTTAATAAGAATTTTGTAGGAATCGGTCCGGAATCAGGGGATCTGTCTTTCCCTGAGTTTAAGAAAATTGCAGAAGCTTTTGGTTATTCATATTATAGTGCACATAGTAATGCTGAGATGATGAGTGTCATTGATGAAGTATTGAAACTGGACGGCCCTATTTTTACAGAGATTTTTACTGACACCGAGCAGGTGTGGGAGCCTAAAAGCAGTACAAAAAGGCTTGAGGATGGTACTCTAGTATCACCTCCACTAGAAGATCTGGCGCCTTTCCTTCCACGAGAGGAACTTGAGAAGATTATGGTAGTTCCGATGATTTAAAGTAGATGTTGACGGGAGTTTTATTATATGAAACGTGCGATAATTACGGGAGCTACCGGTGCGATAGGTATGGCACTGGTTCAGCTTTTAGTTGATAAGGGTATTGAGGTTTTGATTATCACCCGTCCGGATTCTAAGCGGAATGATAGGTTGAGAAAACTTGCTGATAATAAGATTAATATTCTTGAATGGGATTTCTTAAAACTGTCTGAACTGGAAAACAATACTGGCAAAGAGTGGGATGTTTTCTTTCATCTTGCATGGGCAGGGGCATCGGGCCAAGGCAGAAATGATATGTACCTCCAGAATCAGAATGTACGGATGTCGCTTGATGCAGTTGCTTTGGCAAAACGATTTGGATGTAAGAAGTTTATTGGAGCCGGTTCACAGGCTGAATATGGGAGACCGTATCTGAATAATTGTTTAGCTGGGGATTGTCAAATTGATCAATACAGATTAACTCCTGTAACTCCTACATTCCCGGAGATGGGATATGGCTACGCAAAACTCTGCGCAGGCTTTATGACAAGGGATTATGCACATCAGCTTGGTTTGGAACATAACTGGCTCCGTATCTTGAGCGTATATGGTCCATATGATGGCGAGAATTCTATGATGATGCAGGCAATAAAGGGCTTTATAAACGGCATTTCCCCTGATTTTACCAAGGGAGAGCAGATATGGGACTATGTATATAGTAAGGATGCTGCTCAAGCTTTTTATGATGTTGCAGAAAATGGGATTGACGGAAAAACATATGTGCTTGGAAGTGAGAAAGAACGACCTCTGGCGAAATATCTGAGTATAACAAGAGATATCATCTGCCCCGGACTGGAACTAAAACTTGGTACCCGCCCCTATGGGGAAAAACAGGTAATGTTTTTGGCAGCGGATTCTTCGGAACTGAAAAAGGATACGGGTTTTGAATGCAAATATTCATTTGAAGACGGTATTAAGGACATGTTTAAGTGGGCAAATGAGGGTGTAGTTATTTGATTTTGCCGAATAGATTTATGGGAAAAGGAAACAATCTTATGAGTAGCAGCTTATTTGATTTTTATAAAGATAAATCAGTTTTTGTTACCGGACATACAGGATTTAAAGGTTCATGGATGTGTCGTGCTTTAGCCGAGATGGGAGCAATTGTCAGCGGTTATTCACTTGAGCCTCCGACAAATCCCAGTTTGTTTTATGAAGCAGGAATTGAGAAGGATGTAAGGACCTTTATAGGTGATATCCGGGACTTTGATTATCTGAAGAGAGCATTTAATGAGGCAAAGCCGGAGATAGTTATTCATATGGCTGCCCAGCCTATTGTCCGTGACAGCTACAAGAACCCCAGATATACTTATGAGACGAATGTTATGGGGACGGTGAATATTTTAGAGTGCGTGAGGGAAAACAATTATGTTAAGTCTTTCCTGAATGTAACTACGGATAAGGTTTATCTGAACCGTGAGTGGAAACGAGGTTATGTTGAAGAGGATGAGCTTGATGGCTATGATCCGTATTCAAATTCTAAGTCGTGCTCGGAATTGGTAACACATGCATATAAGAGGAGCTTTTTTGATGTAAATAATAAGTCATTAGAAGATGATGAGAAGCAGGTATTTACAGCAGTTTCCACAGCCCGTGCCGGAAATGTTATAGGAGGTGGGGATTTTGCAAATGATCGTATAATCCCTGATTGTGTGAGGGCAGCTACGAAGGGCGAGGATATCATTATCCGCAATCCGAGTTCGGTTCGTCCGTTCCAACATGTTCTTGAACCGGTATTTGCATATCTTATGATTGCTCAGAAGCAGTGTGAGGATAGAAAATTCGAAGGTTATTATAATGTAGGTCCGGATGTTGAAGACTGTATCAACGCTGGTGAGATGGCAGATTTATTTGTAAAATACTGGGGTGAGGGTATTAAATGGGTGAACAAGAGTGATGGTGGTCCTCATGAAGCTAACTTCCTTCATCTTGACTGCACAAAGCTTAAGAAGACATTTGACTGGAAACCGAGATGGAACGTAACCACAGCTGTAGAAAAAACTGTTGAATGGTACAAAGCCATGAGAGACGGTGGCAATGTGAGATCCTATATGACTGCGCAGATTTACGAGTTCCTGAATGCATGATTAATCTTGGAGTATTACAGATTATACGAGTGATGTTAGATAGAAGGCTGCTTTTATAGGCAGCCCTTTATTATAAGTGAAATTGCACAAAAAGACACGCTGAAATTTGTGCAATATGCTATGCAACTTTTTCTGTCCAAAACAATCTAATAAGGTAAAAGAACGAAATGAGGTAAGACACATGCGGAGTGTGGATTTTTCTGAAATCTATAAACTGTATGCCAAGCGTTTGTACCTGTATATTTATAACAAGTGCAGGGATACAGAACTGGCGGAGGATGTGGTACAGACAGCATTCTTAAAGGCAATACAGAACATAGATGGCTTTCAGGGTGATAGCAGCATCTATTCATGGATTACAAAGATTGCTCTTAATGTGCTGTTTGAGGAATTGAAGAAATCTTCAGCTCGGAATGTTTCATTGGATGAGATTTCTTCTGATGGTGTCGATTTATCTGTAACCGACAGCAATATTCTGGAGGATTTGATCAAGGATGAGGAGAGGTCTGAACTGTATGACAGGATTAGCCGGTTAGATGAGAATCAACAGGAGATTGTCAAGCTTCGTTTACAGGAAGTTTCGTTTAAGAAGATAGGTGAAATCTTTGACCGGAATGAGAACTGGGCGAAGTCAAATTACCACAGAGCAGTTAAGAAATTGAAAGAGATGGAATGAATTATCGTAGATTGTATTGAACCTTATTAGATGGGAGGACAGATTATGGATTGTAATGTGGCGAAACAGCTGATGACGGATTACCTGATGGGTATGACGGATGAATCGGTTAAAAAGGAATTTGAAGAACACCTTGCAGGCTGCGAGGAGTGTCGCTCTGCTTTTGAAGAACTAAAGAAAGCGGAACAGGAGTATGATAAAAAGGAAGGTACAGAACCTTTAAAAAAGGTAAATAAGGTAATTAAAAAGCATAAGAGGGGAAAAATACTGGCTATTTTGGGTGCTGTCGTATTGGCAGCAGCTTTGATAATACTTATTGTCGGAGAGGTCAATCCAAAGTCGGGTTTCCCGAGCATTACCAGACTAAAATATAAGCATAAGGCTGAGAAAATTCTTGACGCGTTGTTTACTAATGATATGGAATCTTTGATGACCGGTACATTTTCAGATATTGTTCCCGGTACTAATGCTTTTACTTATTCGAAATCTAAATGTGTTGAAGACATGATAGTAGACTATAGCGAACAACTAAAAAATCTCAATAAGGATTTTTTGTATGGACAAGGATATGAAATTATTAGAAGCTGGGTAAAGTATGAAGAAGGATTTCAGACTTATCAGGGGAGGATCCATCCTTACCAAGAAGAATATAAAAATTACGTGTTTAGTGTATATATGCAGGTACGGTCTGTAGGAGTATTCAATATAGACATTGACTTTATTGATGAAAACCACTATGATCTTACATTAAGTCCTGATCCTGATGAAAGATTGGAATTCAAAGATAAGATGACGGACATAACTGCATCGATTACTCAAGTTGAGCTATTAGCAAAAGGAGTCGACTGGAAACCATATGTTTTAAACGAAAGGTTTGCCGACGAAAACGGTTATGTTGATATCTATGGCAATGTTATTTCTTCTGATTGTCGAGAACGATTAGAAGATGAGAATTATATTGCAGCGCTTAATGGAAGGTTTGCTGATATATATAATACAAGTAAAACCGAGTCTTTGTACATAGAGTTACTTGATTACAATTTTGAAAGACATGCTGCAAATGTTGAACTCATCTGGACTATACAGGATTTAAAGGGTAATAAGGCAGTAATGAAGAAAAAGATGTTATATGGTCCATATAGTTATGAAAAATTGGATGACGAGTCAGAGTTTATAGCCGAAGATGGATTTGATATGGAACTTAAGGAGAAAATGAGGAATCTGTTCTGATATGATAAGAAATTATTGGTGACAAATAAGTAGTTATATGGTAAAATGGGTGTAAGCAGTGCAAGAAAATAGTTTTACTAAGTCATAAGATTAAGAATCCATGCCTTTAAATGATATAAGTGAACAATAAAAAATATAAAAGGAACTTGATTCAGACGATGGATAATAACGATTTTAAAGATACGGAAAATTTAAATAGAATATCATCGGTTAGAGAAATCATTTATACACTGTTGACCTATGCTGTCTTATATATTATCTCCTTTGGATTTATGGTACTTTTAATAAGACTTCCTTTATTAAAGGGTATGCATGTCCTGATGTACCGCGGTATTGTTATGATAGTGATAGCCGGTGTCTTAGCATCATTATTATTGGTGCTTTACAGAAAGTGGCGGAAGATTACCTGGCTGTCTGCTAAGGATGTAGTATTGGTGTTCATTCTTACCTGTAGCATCAATATGGTTTTCTTTACACTTATACCGGTTACCGTAGAGAGATCGGTTTCGGTATTTATGTTGAGTTATATGGATAAATACTCAGACAGGACTTATACGCAGGATGAAGTGGCGGAAATATTTATCGACAAGTATGTAAATGAGTATGAAGCTTTTGAGAAACGTTTTGATGAGCAACTGACCACCGGCAGCATTGAGCAGAATGCGGATGGTACCTATAGCATCACCGATAAGGGTCGGTTTATTGTGAAGATGTTTAGATTTATATCTGATGTTTTTGAAACGGATAAAAGATTGGTAGAACCGTAATAAATGAAGCTGGCAGTAAAACAGAAATGAACAAGACATGATAATTACACCCGTTTAGTTTGGATAACCCAGATTATACACAGTGGGAGACGGCCTTTGCAGGCTGTCTCCCGCTTAAATTATTGGTGACAAATAAGTAGTTATATGGTAAAATGAATAAGGTGGTTATAAGATAACAACAAAGAGGAGAATCACTTCATGTTAAATATATTCTATGGGGATATGCCGGAGGCAATATATAATACTTCTTTGTATTTTAATAATACTTATTTTGACAGCTGGCTGATGGATGAGTTTGCTCAGAAAATGATAAGATCTATTGATAAAGCAACTGTTCTTAGCGGTCAGGCCGTAGATAGTAAAGCACTTGGGGTAATTCCTGCAACAAAGATTTCAGGTGGCTTGAAAACCTTGTTACTGATATATAATCAGCCCCAGAAAATATTTAATGCATCTACATGTGGTGACAATTGTGCCAAATGGATTTTGAGAATTGCCAAGAAACTTAATACGGATATTACTATCAATCTGCGGCATATCATGGATTTTGGAGACGGCCAATTTGAAATCCGGATACTTAATAATGATAAAATTGTTCATAACATGTCAGAATTGGTTGTTTATGCAGGGGAGTTTTTGTGATTATGAAAGGAAGTTACGAAATTATAATTCGAAACAATAGAATACAATATAAATTTACAATATACCGTAATATCACAATTCTACGTGGGGACAGTGCAACAGGCAAAACCACTCTGATTGAGATGGTAGATGCATATAATAAAGATGGGGCAGAAAGTGGTATCGAAGTTTTATGTAAAAAAAGGTGCGTTGTTCTTGAACGTGGTAACTGGATGAGGGATCTGAAAGATATTTCTGACAGTATTGTATTTATTGATGAAGGGAATGGCTTTGTTAAATCCGTTGATTTTTCAGAGATGGTAAAGAATAGTAACAATTATTATGTTATTGCTACGCGTGACAGCCTTTTTAACCTGCCTTACAGTATTAGGGAAGTGTATGGAGTACGCAACAAATCCGGTAACAGATATCAAGGAACAAAGCGCATTTATAGTGAGTTTTATCCTTTGTTTAATGCTGAAGTTTTATTATCACGACCGGATAAGATAATTGTAGATAATGAAGAGGCAGGAAAGGTATTGTTTGATTAATCTAAGTCAAATATACACCCGTTTAATTTGCTGAAATAGCACTTGAAAACAGGTTATTTTTGTTGTATAACATAATTATAAAGGAAATAGTAAAAGATTTAAGTTCCATATATCTTAGAAAGGAGGACTTAAGAGATGGATTTTAATGTGATATTGTGGATTGTCATCATGGTAATGTTGTTGGTGGTTGAAGCACTTACTATGAACCTGACTACCATTTGGCTTGCCGTAGGAGCGCTTGCCTCAATATTCTTCACATTGGCCGGTGCAGGCGGGGTAATGCAGTTCGGGGTATTTGTTGTGGTTTCTGCAATAATGGTCTTCTTTACAAGGCCTCTGGTGAAAAAATATGTTGCGGGAAAATATCAGAAGACAAATTCGGACAGCCTTGTAGGCAAGTCGGCAAGGATTATCGAAACCGTGAACAACAAGCTTGAGACCGGTACCGCATTCCTTGACGGAAAAGAATGGACAGTCAGGAGCGAAAGCGATGATGTCGTACTTAACGAAGGCGAGATGGTTGTAGTAAGAGAAATCGAAGGAGTCAAGCTTATCGTTGCAAAGGAAGGCTCGGGGATACCGAAGCTTGTACAGTCGGTAGTAGTTTAAATGGCCAACATTTTAGGAGGATAGGATATGGATACAGGAACAATAATTGCAATATTGGTCGTAGTATTTATCATACTGATGATCATCATTACAAATATCAGGGTAGTACCCCAGGCACATGCATTTATCATTGAGCGTCTCGGTGCTTATACCGGAACATGGGGCGTTGGCCTTCATGTTAAGGTACCGTTTATTGACAAGGTTGCTAAGAACGTGCTCTTGAAGGAGCAGGTAGCGGATTTCCCTCCGCAGCCGGTTATCACAAAGGATAACGTTACGATGAGTATCGACACGGTCGTTTTCTTCCAGATCACTGACCCGAAGCTTTTCGCATATGGTGTTGAAAATCCCATGATAGCTATTGAGAATCTGACAGCCACAACACTTCGTAACATCATCGGTGAACTCGAGCTGGACCAGACTCTTACAAGCCGTGAAACAATAAACGCAAAGATGAGATCTTCGCTTGATCTTGCAACTGATCCTTGGGGCATCAAGGTTAACCGTGTTGAGCTGAAGAACATCATGCCTCCTGCAGCCATCAGGGATGCGATGGAGAAGCAGATGAAGGCAGAGCGTGAGAGACGTGAGGCCATTCTTAAGGCTGAAGGTGAGAAGAAATCTACGATCCTTGTTGCAGAAGGTAAGAAAGAGAGTGCAATCCTTGAGGCTGAGGCTGAGAAGGCAGCAGCAATCCTTAACGCTGAGGCTCAGAAGGAAGCTATGATCCGTAAGGCCGAAGGTGAGGCTGAAGCTATCTTAAAGGTTCAGCAGGCTAACGCAGAAGGTATCAAGCTCTTGAACGAGTCAAGTCCTTCAGATGCTATACTTAAGATCAAGTCCCTTGAGGCTTTTGCCAAGGCAGCAGACGGCAAGGCTACAAAGATCATTATCCCTTCGGAAATCCAGGGTCTTGCAGGCCTTGCTAAGTCAGTGACCGAGGTAGTTGGCAAGGATGTTTGAAATGTTTAAAAATATAGAAAATATATCTTGACATATTAGTAGGATAGCGTATACTTATTAATATTCATAAGGTAGAAACAAAGGCGTTTCGCATTATGCGAAGCGCCTTTTGAATTCGGAAAAAAGACGACGATTAAGTTAGTGTCATTCTGAGTGAAACGAAGAATCTTTAAATATGATTGATTCATAGAAGGGAGAAAAATGGAAAAAATCTTAGTAATAGATTTTGGCGGCCAGTACAACCAGCTGGTGGCACGCCGGGTAAGAGAGTGCAACGTTTATTGCGAGATATATTCGTATAAGACACCGCTTGAGAAGATAAAGTCTATGGAGCCCAAGGGCATAATTCTTACGGGAGGTCCTTCAAGCTGCTATGAGGAAAATGCCGCAACATGCTCCAAAGAGCTTTTTGAACTTGGTGTTCCGGTGCTTGGACTCTGCTACGGTGCACAGCTTATGAGCCATATCTTAGGTGGCAAGGTTGAGCGTGCTACATCCAGGGAATACGGTAAAACCGAGGTTGATCTTGATGTCAATTCACCGTTATTTAAGGGTGTTATGCAGCATACCGTTTGCTGGATGAGCCATTTCGATTATATTTCAAAGCTTGCACCGGGATTTGTATCCATTGCACACACTGCCAATACACCCGTAGCTGCTATGGAATGCAATGAGAAGAAATTATATGGTATCCAGTTCCATCCGGAGGTCCTTCATACTCCCGAAGGCAGCAAAATGATATACAATTTCGTCAGAAATATCTGTGATTGCTCGGGCGAATGGAGGATGGATTCCTTCGTTGAGAACAGTATAAAGGAAATACGTGAGAAGGTCGGAAACGGCCGTGTTCTTCTGGCTCTTTCGGGAGGCGTTGATTCGTCTGTGGCTGCAGGTATCCTTTCAAGAGCCATCGGAAAGCAGCTTACCTGTGTGTTTGTCGATCATGGTCTTCTTAGGAAGAACGAAGGCGATGAGGTCGAGAAGGTATTCGGACCGGAAGGCCGTTTTGATCTGAATTTCGTGAGAGTTAACGCCCAGAAGAGATATTATGACAAGCTGGCTGGGGTTACAGAGCCTGAGAGAAAGAGAAAGATTATCGGCGAGGAATTCATAAATATATTTGAGGAAGAAGCTAAGAAGATAGGTGCGGTTGATTTCCTGGCACAGGGAACCATCTATCCCGATGTTGTCGAGAGTGGTTTGGGCGGTGAATCTGCGGTCATCAAATCCCATCACAATGTAGGCGGATTACCAGATCATGTAGATTTCAAAGAGATTATCGAGCCCTTAAGGAATCTTTTTAAGGATGAGGTCCGTCAGGCAGGTTTGGAACTGGGAATCCCTGAGAAACTTGTATTCCGTCAGCCATTTCCCGGACCCGGTTTAGGTGTTCGTATTGTTGGAGAGGTTACAGAAGATAAGGTGCGTATTGTTCAGGACGCCGATGCAATTTACCGAGAAGAGGTTGACAATACCGCATGGGAATACTACAAGAAGAACGGTGACTGGCCCACATGGAAGCCCGACCAGTATTTTGCGGCTCTTTCAAATATGAGATCCGTAGGTGTAATGGGAGATGAGAGAACATACGATTATGCCATAGTTCTTCGTGCAGTCCGTACTGTTGATTTCATGACTGCGGAAGCTGCAAACATCCCGTGGGATACTTTACAGACGGTTATGAGCCGTATCGTAAACGAGGTCCGCGGAGTAAACCGCGTACTCTTTGACATAAGTTCGAAGCCGCCCGGAACTATTGAACTCGAGTAAAACCAATCAGATGGAAGCCCTCAATGCTATTAAGTTGAGAAAGAACCTTTGATTAAAAATTGTGGTTGAAGAATAGTTCGGGTTATGTTACAATATCTCGGAAGAAAATAATAAGAGGTGGCGGCAGATGAAAGTCGTTGTTTTATGCGGTGGAATAAGCACCGAACGTGATGTTTCGCTTGTTTCCGGAACACAGGTTTATAAAGCACTTAAGGGCAAGGGGCATCAGGCTATAATGCTCGATGTTTTCTTAGGCTACGAAGGTGATATAGATGACATTTTTGAAAAGGATATCGATTGGGCCGAGAGAACTGCAGGCATTTCCGAAAGCGCTCCCGATATCGATGCTGTGAAGGCATTAAGAAAGAATCCCGGGGTTCTCTTCGGAGAAAACGTAATGGAAATATGCAGGATGGCGGATATCGTTTTCATGGGTCTTCACGGAGATTGCGGAGAGAATGGAAAAATCCAGGCAGCATTTGACTTAAATGATATCAAATACACCGGAACCGATTATATAAGCTCAGCTATGGCAATGGATAAATCCATTTCAAAAAGGGCTTTCGAGATGGAAGGAGTTAAGACCCCTAAGTCCGTTACCTTAAAGGCCGGCATGAAATACGATCCCACATTCCCGTGCGTTGTTAAGGTCTGCTCGGGCGGGTCAAGCGTGGGCGTTTATATAACCCACACCAAAGAGGAATACGATCTTGCTATCAAAGAAGCATTTACGTACGATACAAAGGTCCTTGTTGAGCAGTATATCAAGGGAAGGGAATTTACAGACGGCGTTATTGACGGAAAGCCTCTTCCGGTAGTTGAGATAGCTCCCAAGCAGGGATTTTACGATTACAAGAATAAATACCAGGCCGGTTCTACAATAGAAACCTGTCCCGCAGTTATTTCAGAGGAGCAGACAAAGGCTATACAGGATCTTGCTTTAAAGGCATACAATGCTTTGGGAATACTTGCGTATGCACGTATGGATTTCGTTATGGATGAGAAAACCGGCGAAATCTACTGCCTTGAGGCAAATACACTTCCGGGCATGACTCCTACCAGTCTTATTCCTCAGGAAGCAGCGGCAATTGGCGTGGCTTTCCCTGAACTGTGCGAGTGGATTATAGAAGTTTCCCTCAAGAAATACGAGAATAATTGAAAGTGAATATTAGGTAAGGATTCCGGGAAGAGAATCCCATCAGTGAATTAAATCAGTAGGATATAATATGGAAAACATGACTTTGTCCCAGATTGCAAATGCGGTAAACGGAAAATTGCAGATTACTGGAAATGCGTCGGATTCAGATGAAATACTGAAAAAAGAAGCATCCTCGGTTGTTATTGATTCCCGTCTTGTTGAACAAGACGGGATATTTGTGGCTGTAAAGGGTGAAAAAACCGACGGTCATTCTTATATTGACGATGTCATTAAAAAGGGAGCGCTGGGCGTTATCTGCGAAAGGCTTCCTGAGAGCTTTGACGGTCCAGATGCAAAAGGAGCTTATATTGTGGTAGAGAATACCCTTAAGGCATTACGGGATCTTGCTGCTTTTTACAGAACTCAGGTAAGTGCAAAGATAATCGGCATTGTCGGCAGTGTTGGAAAAACGAGCACAAAGGAGCTTGTGGCTTCTGTTCTATCACAGCGCTTTTGTACCCTAAAAACCGAAGGAAATTTTAACAATGAAATAGGCGTTCCGCTTACGATATTTAGGATACGACCCAAGCATGAAATAGCTGTAGTCGAGATGGGAATAAGTGATTTCGGCGAGATGGATAGATTGGGAGCCATTGTAAAACCTGATATGGTTGTTATGACAAACATCGGTCCCTGCCATCTTGAAAATCTGAAGGATCTTGACGGAGTGCTTAGGGCAAAGTCAGAGGTTATAAGACATATCAGAAGGGGCGGATTATTGATCATTAATTCTGATGATGAAAAGCTCGATCTTTTATGGCAGATTCATGAGGGCTACGAAACGGAGAACACAGGTCTTCCTGAGGATATAATCGGAGCCCTGAAGAACCTGAGAATTGCGACATACGGCGAGGACGGAGATGCTTTCTATGATGATGTTGAAAACCTCGGTGTGGAGGGAAGCAATTTCACCCTGAACATAGAACCCGGAGATCTGACAGGTGAAGCATTGTCTGCCAGAGCACGTGTTCACATGCAGGGCTCTCATATGGTGATGAATTCTCTTGCGGCCGCAATAGCAGGTCTTGATGACGGCATGACAATGGATGAGATCACGAAGGGCATTGAAGCAGCTATGCCTGTAAAGGGAAGATGCTGTCCGATCCATACGGATCGTTACCTCGTTGTCGATGATTCATATAATGCGAACCCTAAGTCGATGATGGCGGCAGCCGATATGATGGATGAAACCGAAGGACGAAGAGTGCTTATTCTGGGCGATATGTTTGAACTTGGCACCGAAGAGAAGGAACTCCATTATGAGGTCGGGAAATATGCTTCGACCAAGAAAATAGATCTTATGATCTGTGTCGGTCCGCTTTCCGAGAATATTTACAACGGATATCTGGATTGGACTTTAAACGGTGATTTTAGGGAAGCTTATTATTTTGATACAAAGGAAAAGCTTCTGAAGAATCTCGATAATCTCGGATTTAAGGACGGAGATGTAATCCTGGTAAAGGCTTCCCACGGAATGGGATTCGCTGAGGTTGTTGACAAGCTGGTTGAAAAAGGCTCAAAATATAAGTTTATTAAGGGCAGGGAGCAGATGCAGATCGATGATATTATGCAGCTTCTGGCCCAGACACATTGGGCATGCAACAGGAGCAGGGAGACCGTTGAAAAGGCTATTGAGAATTCTCTGTGCTTCGGTATGCTGGATTCTAAGGGAAAACAGGTAGCCTTCGGGCGTACGGTTACCGATTATGCCACAATGTTCTATGTTTCCGATGTTGTATTGGATAAATCACTTCATAAGCAGGGGCTTGGGAAGAAGTTTGTGGAATTCATAAAATCGGCTCCGGAGCTGGAGTACCTCTGGGGCTTCCTCGGAACCACAAAGGCTAAGGGCTTCTACGAGAAATGCGGTTTTGAGCCGAAGGATGATTTCTTCATGGCAATGCCCAAGACAAACGTGAAGGGGATTTTTAACGTTTGAGTAGGTTAAGATATATACCCTTTTTAGTGAATTATCGGGGGGTAAACATCTTTTTGACGGTTTATAAAAAAAGTAGTTGACAAATTATAAAAACATGATTATAATCATAGAAAATTTAATAATTTAAACCGTTGAAGCGGAAGAAAAAGTATTTTATCGCCAGGAAAGCATTGCTTTTTCAGCGAGTCCGGGACAGTGAGAGCCGGGTGGTATGAGGAATGCGTGAACGAAACTTCTTATATGGTCCGCTGAGGGCATGGGGAAAGATAAATTCGAGTATCCGTGACGTGAGGCATACGTAAGTTGTCGGAGATATGTTGGTATCTTGCAAGAGCACGGCTCATACCGTGAATCAAGGTGGCACCGCGGATAAAGTATATTCGTCCTTGACAGTAATAATACTGTCAGGGACTTTTTATTTGGTGACAATGGTTACCAGTCAACGTTCCGTTGGAACATTGACATAGGACGGTTTTTTTGTCACCTATCAATCATAGAACCGTCCCGGTGATTGACGAAGGGCGGATGAGGTGGAAATTAGGAGGTTAAATATGAGCAACGTTTATGAAAACACAGTAAAAGGTAGATTCGGAGAATTCGGCGGACAGTATATCCCTGAGACATTGATGAACGAAATACATAAGCTTGAGGCAGCATACGAGTACTACAAGAATGATCCGGAATTCGTAGCTGAGCTTGATAAGCTGAACCGTGAATATGCTGGACGTCCTTCACTTCTTTATTATGCAGAGAAGATGACAAGGAATCTTGGAGGAGCCAAGATATACCTTAAGCGTGAAGATCTGAATCATACAGGTTCTCATAAAATAAACAACGTTCTCGGACAGGTCCTCCTCGCAAAAAAGATGGGAAAGACCAGAGTAATAGCTGAGACCGGTGCAGGTCAGCACGGAGTTGCAACCGCAACCGCAGCAGCACTTATGGATATGGAATGCGAAATATTCATGGGTGAAGAGGATACCATCCGCCAGTCATTAAACGTATATAGGATGGAGCTTTTGGGAGCAAAGGTTCATGCGGTAAAGACCGGTACAAAGGTACTCAAGGACGCAGTAAACGAGGCGATGCGAGAGTGGACCTCAAGAGTTGACGATACACTTTATGTACTCGGTTCAGTAATGGGACCTCATCCCTTCCCTACAATAGTGCGTGACTTCCAATCAGTAATCAGCAAGGAGAGCAGGGCGCAGATATTGGAAGCAGAAGGAAAGCTTCCCGATGTTGTAATAGCCTGTGTGGGCGGCGGAAGCAATGCAATCGGTTCCTTCTACGAATACATAAAGGACGAAGGAGTTAAGCTCATCGGCTGTGAGGCAGCAGGTCTCGGAGTTGATAATCCCAAGAATGCCGCAACGATGGCAAACGGTTCCTTAGGAATCTTCCATGGCATGAAATCCTTGTTCTGTCAGGATGAATACGGACAGATAGCCCCGGTTTATTCAATCTCTGCAGGACTTGATTATCCCGGAATCGGTCCGGAGCATGCATATCTTGCATCCATCGGAAGAGCTCAGTACGTTCCGATAACCGATGAAGAAGCGGTGCAGGCTTTCGAATATCTTTCAAGGACAGAGGGTATCATTCCTGCGATTGAGAGCAGCCATGCGGTAGCACATGTTATGAAGATAGCACCCACAATGCCAAAGGACAGCATTATCGTCTGCACCATCTCAGGACGCGGTGACAAGGACGTTGCAGCAATCGCAAGATATCGCGGTGTTAATATTTCTGATTGAAAAGGAACAGGAGCAAAAATATGAGCAGAATCAAAAATGCATTTGAAAATAAAAAGGCTTTCATAGCCTTCCTCACAGCCGGGGATCCGGATTATGAGACAAGCATTAAAAACTTTAAGGCAGTTATAGAGGCAGGCGCAGACCTGATAGAAGTAGGAATTCCTTTCTCGGACCCGATAGCAGAAGGACCGGTTATCCAGGAGGCAGACATCAGAGCTCTCGGTTCCGGTATGACAACTGACAAGGTTTTTCAACTGGTTAAGGAATTAAGAGCGGATTATGATATTCCAATCGTATTTATGACATATGCCAATCCGGTATATCATTACGGAGCTGATAGATTCTTCAAGAATGCAGCAGAAGCCGGAGCTGACGGAATAATAATTCCCGATTGTCCTTTTGAGGAGCGTCACGAATTTGATGAGACGGCAGCTAAATACGGAATAGACTTTATCTCAATGATCGCACCCACCAGTGAGGACAGGATAAAAACCATAGCCGCACAGGCAAAAGGCTTTATATATGTAGTTTCTTCACTTGGAGTTACGGGAGTAAGAAGCGAGATAACAACCGATCTAGATTCAATAATGAGACTGATAAAGGAAGCAACCGACACTCCCGCAGCCATTGGATTTGGAATCAGCACTCCCGGGCAGGCCGCAGCTATGTCAAAGAAGGCAGACGGAGTTATTGTAGGGTCGGCAATGGTCAGGATTGTTGCAAAATACGGGAAGGAAGCTCCTGAGAAACTTGCAGAGTATGTACATTCTATGATAATGGCGATATAGGCCGAATACCCGTCTTTAAATAAATCGAAAAGGGCTTAAATTTAATAAATAATCGCTTGGCAACGGAGATTGGTACATGTTTCCAAATTGCCAATAATAGAGGAGATAACATCCATGAAAATCGAACCGGGTACATTAAAAATGAAAGAAATAGCTGATATGGGCGAATACAAGGTAATGCCTGTCAGCACCGAGCTTTTATCGGATTTCATAACTCCGATGGAGGTTTTGAGAAAACTGAAGAACGTATCAAAGCATTGTTACATGCTTGAATCCGCTGGGCAGGACATGAGATGGGGCAGATACACCTTCTTGGGATTTGATCCGAAACTGTCCATTACCTGTATTGACGGAGACTTGAAAATCGGGGATGTGAGGATAAAAACCGATAATCCTTCCCAACAGATAAGACAGGTGCTGTCAGAGTACAAAAGTGTCAGGTTTGACAACCTTCCTCCGTTCACCGGCGGACTTGTCGGATATTTCGCATTCGATTATTTAGGCTACAGCGAGCCCGAAGCAAAGAGGAATCCCGAAGATACGGAAGGCTTCAACGACGTGGATCTTATGCTTTTCGACAAGGTTATCGCATTTGATAATGTCTGCCAGAAAATAGTCATCATCGTCAACATGATGCTGAAAGATGGTACCGCAGGATACAACAAAGCCGTTATGGAGCTTAAAAACCTTGTGGAAATTATAAAGAACGGTGATAAAAAGATTGAAAAGCCCGGAAAGCTTCTCGGTGAGGTTACACCCCTTTTCGCTAAAGAAGAATTCTGTGATATGGTGAAGAAAGCAAAGCGCTATATCTATGAAGGCGATATTTTCCAGATAGTTCTTTCAAACAGATTGAGCGTACCCTTTGAAGGCAGCCTGCTAAATACTTACAGAATGCTCAGAACGGTCAATCCTTCACCATATATGTTCTATTTTTCGGGTACGGATATAGAGGTGGCCGGAGCTTCACCGGAAACGTTGGTAAAGCTTGAGGATGGTGTGCTTCACACATTCCCGCTGGCCGGCACAAGACCCAGAGGAAAGACCGATGAGGCTGATAAAAAGCTTGAAGAAGAGCTTTTAAAAGACGAGAAAGAGCTTGCCGAACACAACATGCTGGTGGATCTCGGAAGAAACGATCTGGGTAAGATCAGTAAATTCGGAACGGTAAGCGTGGAGAAGCTGCATAGCATTGAGAGATTCTCCCATGTAATGCACATTGGTTCAACCGTAAGAGGAGAGATAAGGGACGATAAGGACGCACTGGATGCAATAGAAGCAGTACTTCCCGCAGGCACGCTTTCAGGTGCACCGAAGATAAGAGCCTGTCAGCTGATCGGCGAGCTTGAGAACAACAAGCGCGGTATTTACGGCGGAGCGATAGGATACATCGATTTTACAGGAAATATGGATACCTGCATTGCTATAAGGATCGCATACAAGAAGAACGGCAAGGTGTTTGTAAGAAGCGGAGCCGGTATAGTAGCCGATTCCGATCCCGAGAAGGAATTCGAGGAGTGCATGAACAAGGCGAAGGCATCGCTCACCGCCCTGATGTTATCGGAGGATGAAACAATATTATGATACTATTAATAGATAATTACGACAGTTTCTCATATAACCTATATCAATATCTCGGAGAACTTACGAGTGATGTAAGGGTTATAAGAAACGATGAAAAAACAGTCGAAGAGATAAGGGAAATGAATCCCAGCCACATCATCATTTCACCCGGACCGGGTAGACCTGAAAACGCCGGAGTGATCGTGGATGTGGTAAAAGAACTGGGCAAGGAGATTCCGATACTCGGTGTATGTCTCGGACATCAGGCAATATGCTTAGCGTTTGACGCAGTGGTTACATATGCATCCAGACTGATGCATGGGAAGCAGTCAATAGCGAAGCTCGATAGGAACGCACCGATATTTATGGACTGCAGTGAGAAAACACCGGTTGCACGTTACCATTCACTTGCGGTCAAGAAGGAAACACTTCCAAGCGAACTAAAGGTTATAGCCGTAACCGAAGAGGATGAGGTCATGGCTGTAATGCATGAAAAATACCCGATATACGGTGTGCAGTTCCATCCGGAATCGATACTGACACCCGAGGGCAAGAAAATGCTAAAGAACTTTTTAGAGGACTGACAGAGGATTTCTGTTCCCCCGGAAAAATGATCACAGGAACGGTTTCAAAGTCAATATGTTAAGCCTTACATTGATAAAACCAAATAAAAGAAAAGGAGAATAGATACTATGATTAAAGAAGCAATAGTAAAGATAGTAAACAAAGAAGATTTAACCTACGATGAAGCATACAGTGTAATGAATGAGATAATGAGCGGTGAGACCACTCCCACTCAGAATGCTGCTTTTCTGGCTGCACTTTCGACTAAGAGTGCAAGGGCAGAGACCACCGATGAGATCGCAGGCTGTGCCGCAGCAATGCGTGATCATGCAACAAAGGTTGATACCGGAATGGATATATTGGAAATCGTAGGCACCGGCGGAGACAATGCAGGAAGCTTTAACATTTCTACCACAACTGCGATTATTACCGCATCCGCAGGCATTAAGGTTGCAAAGCACGGAAACAGAGCCGCTTCATCTTTATGCGGAACGGCAGATTGTCTTGAAGCTTTAGGCGTAAACATTGACCAGAGCCCTGAGAAGTGTATAGAGATGTTAAATGAAGCCGGTATGTGTTTCTTCTTTGCTCAGAAATATCATACATCCATGAAGTACGTAGGACCTATCAGAAAGGAACTCGGTTTCAGAACCGTATTTAACATACTTGGACCTCTGACTAATCCTGCTTCACCCAAAATGCAGCTGCTGGGAGTTTACGACGGTTACCTTGTAGAGCCCTTAGCACAGGTTCTTGTAAACCTTGGAGTCAAGAGAGGAATGGTAGTATACGGTACAGATAAGCTCGATGAGATTTCTCTTTCAGCACCTACAAAGATCTGTGAGATAAATGACGGATGGTTCAAATCATTTACCATCACTCCCGAGGATTTCGGTTTTGAGAGATGCAGCAAGGATGACTTAAAAGGCGGAACACCCGCTGAGAATGCAAAGATTACCATGGACATCCTTGAGGGTGCAAAGGGACATAAGAGAAACGCAGTTCTCATGAATGCCGGGGCAGCTCTCTATATCGGCGGTAAAGCCGACAGCTTTAAGGCAGGTATTGAACTTGCCAAGGAGCTTATAGACAGCGGTAAGGCAAAGAAGACCTTAGAAAAAATGATCGAAGTAAGTAATAACTGATAAGTCAGAATGACACTAATAATATTTTCTAAAGTAACAAAAGTTATAAAAGGAACATAGCCATGAACATATTGGAAGAAATCGCCGCCTATGCTAAGCTTAGGGTGGAAGAAGCGAAAAAGCAGATAAGCACAGAAGAACTTAAGGAAAAGGCATTTAGTATGCCAAAGGGTGATTTTGCATTCGAAAAAGCCTTGTCGAAGCAGGGACTTTCATTTATCTGCGAATGCAAAAAGGCATCTCCTTCAAAGGGCCTGATCGCGGAAAATTTTCCATATCTTGAGATAGCGAAGGAATACGAGGCGGCAGGAGCTGATGCAATATCGGTACTTACAGAGCCAAAGTGGTTCTTGGGAAAGAATGAATATCTGAAGGAAATTGCAGTATCGGTTGATATTCCGATTATCAGAAAGGATTTCACCATTGATGAGTATATGATATATGAGGCTAAGATCCTCGGAGCCTCAGCAGTTCTTCTGATCGTATCCATTTTAAGCCGCGAACAGATAAAGGATTACATCAAAATCTGTGATGAACTTGGGCTTTCAGCACTTGTTGAGTGCCATGATGCAGCAGAAATAAAGATCGCAGCAGAAGCTGGTGCAAGGATCATCGGCGTAAACAACAGAAATCTAAAGGATTTCAGCGTAGATATCGAGCTGTCAAAGGCTTTAAGAAAAAGTGTTCCCGAAGGGATTATCTTTGTTTCCGAAAGCGGAGTTAAGACTGCAGAGGATATAGCAAACGTCAGAAAGATGGGTGCAGATGCGGTACTTGTTGGCGAAGCTTTGATGAGAGCCGAAAACAAAGCGGAGACATTAAGGAGTTGGAGAAACTAAAAAATGACAAAAATCAAACTCTGCGGTCTTAGAAGAATTGAGGATATAGAAGCCGCAAATCTTCTTAAGCCCGATTACATCGGATTTGTATTTGCACCAAAAAGCAAGAGATATATTACACCTGAGGATGCTGCAAAATTAAAGGCACATCTTAATGATAATAAGATCCTGGCAGTCGGTGTGTTTGTGGATGAGGATGTGCAGAAGGTGGCAAAACTCTTGAATAATGGTGTTATAGATATTGCCCAGCTTCACGGAGATGAGGACAACGAATATATTGAGAAATTAAGAAAACTGATTATCAATAATCCCATTGAAAAAAGTATAGACCCTGTTGAGAATTCATACAATAAGATTTCCGGGCGCATAATCAAGGCATTTAAAATCAAAATAAAAGAGGATTTGGATAAAGCCAAAAACTCAACAGCCGATTATATTTTGCTTGATGCCGGTGCAGGAGAGGGAATGCGGTTCAACTGGGAATTGCTTGATGGCTTTGACCGCCCGTTTTTCCTGGCAGGCGGACTTGATCCGCAGAATGTGAAGGATGCGATAGTTAAGCTCCATCCATACGGTGTCGATGTTAGTTCCGGCATAGAAACGGATGGATTTAGGAATCCCGTAAAAATGAGGGAATTTGTATATAACGCAAGGCATTAAGCAGTGAAAAGAGGATAAAAAAGATGGATAACGAGAAAACAAAAATAGACCTTATAGATGAAGAAATCATAAAGCTTTTAGCTGAAAGAGTAAAGGTACTCGATGAAGTGGAAGACGATGCAAAGCCAAAGCTTCCTATAGAATCACTCCGTGAACGTAAGGCAAAGATAATGGCTATGGCGGAACAGTATCCCGAGGAGATCAGGAACTATATTCCTGTAGTAGTAAATCTCCTTAATGAGATGAAGGGCACAAAAACCGGGAGCACGGGTGAAAAGGGAACTCTTTCCGGAAAGATAGAGCGGTCAAAGGAGGGAACCAACAAGCTTTTCCCCGATTTTGTGACCGTAGCATGTCAGGGTACGGAAGGTGCCAATTCGCAGATAGCATGCGACAGGATTTTCAGAAATTCAAATATCATGTTCTTTGACAGGTTTGGTGCGGTTTTCTCGGCAATAGAAAAGGGCTTGTGCAAGTACGGCGTTATCCCTGTTGAAAACAGCTACGCCGGTACAGTGAACTCCGTTTATGACCTCATGATGAAGCATAACTTCTATATTGTCCGCAGTATAAGGCTGAAGATAACGCACCATCTTCTTGCTAAGCCCGGAACAAGGATGGAGGATGTTAAGGAAATATATTCCCATGAGCAGGCAATAAGCCAGTGCTCCGATTTCTTAAGTACGCTCAAGGGTGTTAAGATTATTCCTTTTGAAAACACTGCTCAGGCCGCAAAGATGGTTGCGGAATCGGACAGGAATGATATCGCAGCTCTTGCTTCGGAGCTTTGCGTAAAATATTACGGATTAAAGACCTTGGCCGCATCGGTCCAGAACAGGGATAACAATTATACAAGATTCATCTGTATTTCAAAGGATCTTGAAATCTACCCCGGAGCTGACAGGACGAGTTTAATGCTGGTACTCCCTCATGAGTACGGTTCGCTTTACAAGGTACTTTCAAAATTCCATATGCTGGGGATCAACCTGCTGAAACTTGAGAGCCGTCCGCTGCCCAATAAGGAGTTTGAATTCATGTTCTATTTCGACATTGAAATATCCGCGGACAGCCCCAAACTGCTGCAGCTTATGAACGAACTGGACGAGGTTTGCGACAGCTTTACATATCTTGGAAGTTATCATGAGATTATCTGAAGAATCATTATGTTTTTGGGGAGAAATTATCTTAATCTTCTGACAATTCCATAAGTATTTCTGACATTATAATTAAAAAAAATCTTGACATTTATTTCATAAAGTGTATACTTTACTTCGTAGGAAGCAAAGGCGTTTCGTATAGTGATGTACGAGACGCCTCTTTTATTGTGTAAATGTCAGGATTTTTACGGAAGGATATTTAATCGGTGCAGTTGCAGGCATATCACCGATGCAAATAATTGCCTGCGGGAAGAGGTTAAGGCGATGACAAAATATATTTTCGTTACCGGCGGTGTAGTATCAGGACTCGGAAAAGGAATAACGGCAGCATCTTTGGGAAGATTGCTGAAAGCGAGAGGGCTGAAGGTGGCCGCCCAGAAGCTTGATCCGTATATAAACGTCGATCCGGGCACCATGAGCCCTTACCAGCATGGAGAGGTATATGTTACCGATGACGGAGCTGAGACCGATCTTGACTTAGGACATTACGAGCGTTTTATTGACGAAAATCTTAATAAATTTTCAAACCTTACTACAGGTAAGGTTTATTGGAATGTTCTGAACAAGGAGAGAAGGGGCGAGTATCTCGGATCCACCGTTCAGGTCATTCCGCATATCACCAACGAAATAAAAGAATTTGTATATAGTGTCGGCAAGAAGACCAATGCCGATGTAGTCATCACAGAGATAGGCGGAACCATAGGGGATATCGAATCACAGCCGTTCATCGAGGCTGTCCGCCAGATATCACTCGAAGTGGGACGTGCAAACAGTCTGTTCATACATGTAACGTTGGTTCCCTTCCTTCATGGCTCGGAGGAGCATAAATCGAAGCCTACCCAGCATTCCGTAAAGGAACTTCAGGGCATGGGCGTAAACCCGAACATCATAGTTCTCCGTTGTGATGAACCGTTAGAGGAATCGATTTTCAAGAAGATCGCACTGTTCTGTAACGTAAGAGAGGATTGCGTAATCGAAAATCTTACTGTTCCCTGTTTGTATGAGGCACCTCTGATGCTTGAATCATCAGGATTTTCGAAGGTTGTTTGCCGTGAACTCGGTATAGATGCTCCGGAGCTCGACCTTGCGGAATGGACGGCAATGATTGAGAGCATTAAATCAAGAACAATGAACGTAAATATCGGTCTCGTAGGAAAGTATGTGGCATTGCACGATGCCTACCTTTCCGTAGCAGAGGCGCTCCGTCATGCGGGCTACTTCCATAATACACATATTACGATAGAGTGGATCGATTCTGAGGAAATCACCGAAGAAAATGCTGCCGAGAAGCTCGGAAATCTGGACGGTATAATAATCCCGGGAGGCTTCGGAAACCGCGGAATAGAAGGTATGATAACTGCTGCCAAATACGCCAGGGAAAATCAGATACCATACTTTGGCATATGCCTCGGAATGCAGATAATGGTTATTGAATATGCCAGAAATGTAGCCGGTATAAAGGATGCAAATTCCCGGGAATTTGATGAGGATTGCCCGAATAAAGTAATAGACTTCATGCCCGGACAGAATAATGAGATAAACAAAGGCGGTACCTTGAGACTTGGTGCTTACCCTTGCAGTATAAAGTCCGGAACAAAGATGGAAGAATTGTACGGAAACAAGGAGATCAGCGAGCGTCATAGACATCGTTATGAGGTTAACAACGATTATAGAGATGCACTGGAGCAGGCAGGACTTGTATTAAGCGGTCTTTCACCCGACGGACATCTCGTAGAAACCTCAGAAATCCCCGGCAGAAGCTTCCATGTCGGAGTTCAGTACCATCCGGAATTCAAGAGCCGTCCGAACAAACCCCATCCGCTGTTTAAGGGATTCATCGGAGCAGCAGTTTCAATCAGAGGGACAAGGGACAGCTTATGAGTATACATGAGGAATGTGGTGTTTTCGGAGTTTATTCCGAGAAAGAAACAGATGTTGCGGGGCTCTCATACTACGGCCTTTATGCGTTACAGCACAGAGGACAGGAGAGCTGCGGAATAGTGGTGAATAAAGACGGTATCTTTTATTCGCATAAGGATCTGGGACTTGTGAGCGAGGTATTTTCCGAGCCGGTTTTGGAGAGCATGCCTGTCGGGACCATGGCGGTAGCTCATGTCCGCTACGGTACAACGGGAGCCACTAACAGGGCCAATATTCAGCCGATAGAGGTCAATCACCAAAAGGGAAAGATGGCTCTTGCACATAACGGAAACCTGTCAAATGCCTACAAGCTTCGAAGTGAGCTTGAAATGCAGGGCGCCATATTCCATACTACCAGTGATACCGAAACCATAGCTTATTACATAACCCGTGAGCGTATCAGGTCCGCATCCATCGAGGAAGCGGTTGAAAAAGCCATGAAGTATCTTGAAGGTGCGTATTCACTGGTTATTATGTCAGCTCAAAAGCTCATTTGTGTCCGCGATCCTTATGGATTTAGGCCGTTATGCTATGGGCGTACCGCAGATGGAACTTACATTGTGGCATCGGAATCCTGCGCTTTACGTGCAGTCGGAGCAAAGCTCATACGTGATATAAATCCCGGTGAGATAATGATGTTCTATGATGGACAGGTGAAGTCGATCCAGACAAATATTTCTGATGAGGTGTCATCACAGGATAAGGATGTAAAAAGCATTAATAATTCTAATAGGACAAGTACAGTAAAGAATACCTTAAATTGCGACGGCAAAAAAATCTGTGTATTTGAATACATATATTTCGCCCGTCCCGATTCGATAATAGATGGCGTTTCGGTGCATGCATCCCGTGTTAGAGCAGGAGAAATACTTGCGGAAGAACATCCGGCAGATGCTGATATAGTAATCGGTGCACCGGACTCAGGACTTGATGCGGCACTGGGATTTTCACAGGAATCCGGTATTCCGTACGAGATGGGATTCATAAAAAATAAATACATCGGAAGAACATTCATATCACCCACAAAAAAGACAAGGGTGGACGGAGTAAAGATAAAGCTTGCGGTTCTCGATGAAGTGGTAAGAGATAAGCGAGTGGTCCTTGTGGATGATTCGATAGTCCGTGGAACTACGATGGGACGTGTGGTTAAGCTCCTTAGAGATGCAGGTGCAAAGGAGGTCCACGTGAGGATATCCTCACCGCCGTTCCTTCATCCCTGTTATTACGGAACAGACATTGATTCGGAAAAGAACCTGATCGCCTGCCATCATACGATCCAGGAGATATGCGGGATAATCGGAGCGGATTCACTGGGATATTTCCCGGTGGAACGGCTCGGAGAGCTTACGGGTGGCAAGGGTTACTGCAACGCCTGCTTTACAGGCGAATATCCGACATCGATACCTGATGATTCAGGCAAGGATCGTTTCGAACAGCCGCTAAAAGGATGCTGAAATCAATAATAGGCAATCAGAGAGACGGTTCTCTGATTGAAAACAGGTGCGAATGATGAGTACAAAACGTAAACTTATAACAGAAGATGGTCAGGAATACATCGGATACGGATTCGGTTCTGATGCGAACCGTGTATGCGAGCTTGTGTTCAATACTTCAATGGCCGGATACCAGGAGATAGTTTCAGATCCTTCCTATACATATCAGGCTATTGTTATGTCATATCCCCTGATCGGTAATTACGGAATGGCTGAGGATGATTACGAATCGGAATTCTTGAGTGCCGGAGCTCTGATCGTACATGAATATAATGATATCCCCAGTAACTTCAGAAGCATTAACACTCTTTCGGAAGTAATGGAAAAGTATGATGTTCCGGGCATTTACGGGATCGATACCAGAAAACTTGTACGGTTTATCAGAAGCTATGGTAGCTGTAAGGCACTGATTACCGATGAAAGCACTTCCAAAGAGGAAGGCCTGAAAATACTTGGGAGTACTTCAATACCTACGGATGCGGTTAGCAAGGTAAGTTGCACGAATGCCTGGAAATCCAGAGTTGTAATGGGGTCAGACCCCATTCAGAGAAGCAAACCGATGACAGTAAAAAAGAAGCATATCGTGGCCATTGACTGCGGTATGAAGAAAAATATCGTGAGCTCCTTAAATGCGATGGGACTGGATGTTACCATCGTTCCTTGGAATACGGGTGTGGAAGCAATAAAGAAGCTTCATCCCGATGGGATATTTGTTTCAAACGGGCCTGGAAACCCTGAGGATGTACCCGAAACTATCGCAACAATAAAGAAACTCATCGGTGAATATCCGATATTCGGTATATGCCTCGGACATCAGCTGATCTCCCTCGCATATGGAGCGAAAACCTATAAACTGAAATTCGGTCATCGCGGAGGAAATCATCCGGTAAAGAATCTCTTAACCGGCAAAATAGAGATTACTTCCCAGAACCATTCATATGCCGTCAATATGGATTCTGTAAAGGATACTCCGTTAGAGGTGACTCATATGAATATCCTGGATAATACCATAGAGGGTGTAAGATGTGTAAACGACAGAGTGATGAGTGTCCAGTATCACCCCGAAAGTGCTCCCGGACCGAGGGACGGAAGTTATCTGTTTAATGAGTTTGTGAAATTATTTCAATGAGAATCAATCTGAGAACCATCACGGTGATTGAAAAATGATTGTCATTCTGAGCGAAGCGAAGAATCTTAAAAATTGATAAATAGAAGTATAGAAAGACAAAAATAGAGGTAATAAATATGCCGAAAAGAACGGACATTAAAAAACTTCTTGTAATTGGATCCGGACCGATAGTGATCGGCCAGGCAGCTGAATTCGATTATGCCGGAACCCAAGCCTGCTTAGCTTTAAAAGAGGAAGGATATGAGGTAGTTCTGGCAAATTCAAATCCTGCTACCATCATGACGGATACAGCCATTGCCGACAAGGTATATATGGAGCCGCTGACTCTGGAATACATAGCGAAGATTATCCGTTATGAGAGGCCCGATGCCATACTTCCGGGACTCGGAGGACAGACCGGTCTGAATCTTGCTATGCAGCTTGAGAAAAAAGGAATACTTGCCGAATGCGGTACCCAGCTTCTAGGAACAAAAAGCAGCAGTATAGAGATGGCTGAGGACAGGGAGCTTTTTAAGGAATTATGTGAGAGGCTCGGTGAGCCGGTGCTCCCGTCAGATATTGCACATTCGATAGAAGAAGGACTAAAGGTAGCTAAATCCATCGGCTTCCCGGTAGTCCTTCGTCCGGCGTTTACTTTGGGCGGAACCGGCGGCGGATTTGCGGAAAACGAGACAGAATTCGAAGAGATAATGAAGAATGCCTTGAAGCTTTCACCCGTTCATCAGGTACTTATCGAGAAGAGCATAAAGGGTTTTAAGGAAATAGAATACGAGGTAATGCGTGATTCTAATGATACCGCAATTACCATCTGTAACATGGAAAACCTTGACCCCGTCGGAATCCACACAGGTGATTCCATCGTTGTCTGTCCCTCGCAGACTCTGACGAATAAGGAATATCAGATGCTCCGTGATTCGGCCCTGAAAATAATCAGGGCACTGGAAATAGAGGGAGGATGTAACGTACAGTTTGCACTTGATCCCAATTCATTTGATTATTATCTTATAGAGGTAAATCCCAGAGTTTCACGTTCATCAGCACTTGCATCAAAGGCTTCAGGGTATCCTATAGCCAGAGTTTCTGCCAAAATCGGTATCGGCATGACACTTGATGAGATAATGCTTGCAAATACTCCTGCGAGCTTCGAGCCTGCTCTGGATTATATAGTAACCAAGATGCCCCGTTTCCCGTTTGATAAATTTGCAGACGCAAACAATACCTTAGGTACCCAGATGAAGGCAACCGGCGAGGTCATGAGCATTGGCCGCTGCTTTGAGGAGAGCTTGCTTAAAGCCATCCGTTCGCTTGAAACGGGCGAGTGTCATCTTTATTGTAAAAAGTTTGATGATTATTCGACAATCGAGCTTGGAAAGTATATACAGAACGGTACCGATGATCGTATATTTGCAATCGGTGAGTTACTCAGGCGTGGCTGCGAAACTGAGACAATCCATGACATTACAAAGATTGACTGCTTCTTCCTGGACAAGCTGAAGAATATTATTGCTATTGAGAATAAATTGAAGAGTCTGAAATATGACAGCTATAATCCGGGTTTGTATTTCAAAACTGAAAATAAATCAAGTTTATTAGGTAATGCGAATGCGGAAGATTATGAAAACGCAGATGCATTTGAAAAAGAGGGAGGTACTGATAATAACACAGTTCAAATTCCTGAGAATAATATATCATCAGTGAATAATATATCAATAGAGAATATTCCGGAGTCTCAAAAAGACAGTTCGACAAATAATTACAATATAGGTGATATAGAAGAGAGTATAAAAATATTAGAGGAAGCCAAGAAATTCGGTTTCTCCGATAAAGAAATTGCTATTCTTACAGGTACTACCGAAAAGGTAATAAGAGATCTGAGAAAAGATTTCGGTATCGTGCCCGTTTACAAGATGATCGACAGCTGTGCGTCAGAGTTTGAAAGCTATATACCTTATTTCTACTCAACCTATGAGGATGAAAACGAGTCCATCGTTTCGGATAAGGAAAAGATCATAGTGCTGGGGTCAGGCCCCATCCGTATCGGACAGGGTGTTGAATTTGACTATTCAACGGTACATGCGGTTAAGACCATAAAGTCATCGGGTTATGAAGCCATTATCATAAACAACAACCCTGAGACAGTATCGACTGATTACACCTGTTCGGATAAACTGTATTTCGAGCCGCTCTGCACAGAGGATGTAATGAATATCATAGACCTTGAAAAACCTGTGGGAGTCATTGCGACACTGGGTGGCCAGACAGCTATTAACCTGGCTGATTCACTTAAAGAATACAATGTAAAGCTGATCGGAACCGATGATGACGCGATTGACCGTGCAGAGGACAGAGATCTGTTTGAAAAACTCCTTTATGAGCTGGATATCCCGAGACCAAAGGGAATGGCTGTAACAAGCATAGAGGCAGGTGTTGAGGCTGCAAAAGAAATAGGCTTCCCTGTACTTGTTCGTCCGAGCTTCGTACTTGGCGGCAGGGCAATGCAGATAGTGGCAAAGGAAGAGGCTCTTCGTTCGTATTTAAAGACTGCAGTTGAAATTGATGAGGATAAACCTGTCTTGGTAGATAAATACATCAGAGGTAAGGAAGTCGAGGTTGATGCTGTCTGTGACGGCAAGGATGTATTTGTACCCGGTATCATGGAGTTGGTAGAAAGGACAGGAGTTCACTCAGGCGATTCCATCAGCGTTTATCCGCCTTTCAGTATCTCACAGAAGGTAAAGGATACCATTCTTGATTATACGTATAAGCTCGGTATGGGCATCGGCATCGTAGGACTTTTCAATATCCAGTTTATTGTTGATCCCGAGGAAAACGTATATATCATCGAGGTAAATCCCCGTTCATCAAGAACAGTACCTTTCCTTTCAAAGGCTACAGGTTATTCATTAGCGGATATCGCAACCCGTGTAATACTTGGCAAAACACTAAAGGAACAGGGAATTACTGAGATTTATCCTAAAGAAAAAGAGCGCTATTATGTAAAGGTACCGGCTTTCTCGTTCTCAAAGTTAAACGGTATGGATTCATATCTTTCACCTGAAATGAAATCTACCGGTGAGGCTATCGGCTATGATAAGAAGCTCCACCGTGCGATGTACAAGGCTATGATTGCCTCGGGCATGAAGCTCCAGAACTACGGAACTGTCGTAGTTACCCTAGCAGACGAGGATAAGGAAGAGGCGTTGCCTTTAGTTAAACGCTTCTACGATATGGGCTTTAATATCGAAGCAACCATCGGTACCCAGGTATTCCTGAAAGAGCATGGTATCCGTACAAAGCTTCGTAGGAAGCTTTCAGAGGGAAGTGAAGAGATACTTGATTCACTCCGTGCAGGATATGTAAGCTATGTAATCTGTACACGTGCAGTGCTTTCGGGTATCCACTATGTAGACGGAGTTGCCATCAGAAAGACTGCATCCATGAACGGTATCACGATGCTTACGTCGCTTGATACGGTGAGAGTGCTTTTGGATGTACTTGAAGAGATTACGATGGGCATCTCAACCATTGATGCTGAATAATATAGAAAGAAGGAAGAAAATTATGTCAATACCCAATAAACATTACGGAGAATTAAAGGATTCATACTTGTTCTTTAACATTGCACAGAAGGTTAAAAAATATCAGGCTGAACACCCTGACAAAAAGATGTATAGACTTGGTATAGGTGATGTATCACTCCCTCTTTGTGATGCAGTAATAAAAGCCCTTCACAAGGGCGTAGATGATCAGGCAAATAAGGACAGCTTCCACGGATATATGCCTGAGTGCGGTGCTCCGTTCTTAAGAGAAAAAATCGCTGAGTATTATAATAAGAGAGGTATCGATATCACATCTGAGGAGGCATTCGTATCAAGCGGAGCCAGCGATGAATTAGGTGACATTATCGATATGTTTGACAGAGGCACATCGGTACTTATTATGGAGCCTGCATATCCCGCATATGTTGATGCAAACGTAATGGCCGGAAAGAAGATATATCATCTGCCTACAAGCAGTGATGAAGGCTTCCTGCCTACTCCTAAGTCAGCAGAAAAAGAAGGAATAAAAGCGGATATCATTTACATCTGCTCACCCAATAACCCTACCGGTGCAGTATATACGAAGCAGGGACTTAAAGATTGGGTTGACTATGCTAACGCAAACGGTTCGGTTATCCTATTTGATGCCGCATATGAGGCATTTATCGAGGATGATACATTACCAAAGAGCATCTTTGAGATAGAGGGTGCCAGGACCTGTGCAATAGAGATCTGCTCACTTTCAAAGACTGCAGGCTTTACCGGCACAAGACTCGGATACACCGTCATCCCAAAGACTTTAGAGCGTGACGGTATGAACTTCAATGCTATGTGGGTTCGTAACCGTACAACAAAAACAAATGGCGTAAGTTACATTATCCAGGTCGGTGGGGCAGCAGTATTCACTGATGAAGGACAGAAGCAGATTCACGAGAACATAAACATATACAAGAACAACGCCAAAGTTATTATGGAAGCATTGGATGCAGTAGGCATCTGGTACTGCGGTGGAAAGAACGCACCTTATGTCTGGATGAAATGTCCTGACGGAATGGGCAGTTGGGAATTCTTCGATTACTTGTTGGAAAACATTCAGGTAATCGGAACCCCGGGTGAGGGCTTCGGTAAATGTGGAGAAGGATATTTCCGCTTCTCATCATTCGGCAGCCCTGAGGATACTAAGGAGGCAGCAGAGAGAATCAAAAAGTTGTTGTCAAAGTAATGCTTTGTTGAAAGAATAAACATGAAAAGTGTCTTGAATAGGGCGCTTTCAGTGAAATCCATAATGAACAAGAGGAACAGAAAATATGTAGGTAAGGAGCTGATAAGATAAATCGGCTCCTTTTTTGAACTTAACTCAAAAACACATTGTTATTTCCCTTAAAACAAGATAAAATAAATCTGTAACTTTTTCAATCCTAACCTATCTA
>JAILGF010000189.1 GCA_024696945.1 Lachnospiraceae bacterium
TATGGTGGGTATGGCGCAGTTGGTTAGCGCGCCAGATTGTGGCTCTGGAGGCCCTGGGTTCGAGTCCCAGTACCCACCCGCTTAGGGCTATCGCCAAGCGGTAAGGCACAGGACTTTGACTCCTGCATTCGCTGGTTCGAATCCAGCTAGCCCTGCTTGGCCGTTCAGTCACCACCTGCAAGGCGGGATAAGCCATATTGAGAAAGGGCCACTAGCTCAGGCGGTAGAGCACTTGACTTTTAATCAAGTTGTCTCGGGTTCGAGTCCCGAGTGGCTCATTTGGTTTTCAGACTTGAAACCCGACGGTTTTAAGTCTTTTTTTATAGTTTTGGAGAATGATATGTCAAAGAAAAAAGCAAAACAACAGAACAAAACAATTAAAACTACCGTACCGGCAGATATTAAAGCTGCTGTCGATAATAGCGACACTGAAGCTACGGAAACTGACGAAACAGCCAAATTATCGGAAACGGAAATTACAGAGGCAGCTCCGGAGGAAAATGAGGGATCCGTAAAAGAAGCGTCATCATCATGGCGAAGCAGCTTAAAGACTTTATTTGCAAAAGTTTTTTCAAAGATATTCGTTTTTGAAAAAACAAAGAAAACCAGGAATATGCTGATTTTCAGAGCAATACTCTTTATAGGCTTCTGCATTTTCTTTTTTACGAATACAAATCTGTATTATACCGTAAAAAAGAACGGGAACACTACCATATACGGCGGAAGGATCTTCGGAGTAATTTTTATTTCCCTGCTCTGTATTTTTATACCCGTAATAAAGCTGAAGCTTCCTAAGCGTGCTGTTTACACGGTACAATTAGCATCAATAGTGGGAACCATGATCGTTGCAATCTGGGCCGGCGAGCATGTATTCAAATATTCCTGGACCGAGAACATGAAGGTTGCGCCGATCATATTTACCATGATGATCATGTTTGCGATCTTCACGGTATTCTATCTCATAAGCAACAGGCAGAAGCTAGGCGTTCTCTCTATTTATGCACTTACCGTTTTATATGCCATTACGAATTATTATGTATATAAATTCAGGGGCGAAGCCATAAGTGCAGCGGATGTATACACCATCGGCACTGCAATGAACGTCATTGACGATTATACATTTAAGGTCACTTGGGAAATATATAAGGTTGCTTTCGGCATCCCCATCCTGTTCAGTATCCTTACATTCCTCCCGGCAGAGCATAAACGTGTATCCGGCTGGAAGAGGCTGTTTTATATTGTTCCGGGAACAATCCTTGTGGTATGGATCTTCTCATTTATTACAACCTCACAATATCTGCTCGATCAGGGTATCAAGGTTAAGACCTTCAATATGAAGACCTACAAATCAAACGGTGAGGTCCTCAATTTTGTCAGAGGATTTTACTACATGAGAGTTGTAGAACCCGAAAAGTATTCCGTAAAAAATATGCAGAAGCTTATAGATGAGAGCGGATATGTCAGTGACAGCGTGGATCTGGACGACGGGCAGGTAAATCCTAACGTTATTTTCATTATGAACGAAGCAATGTCTGACTTCTCATGGTACGGCACTGTTGCTGAAAGCTTATCGGAAGACCCTTTTGAGTATATACACGGACTTGAGGGACAGGATAATGTAATCCTCACAAAGCTTGATGTAGATGTTCACGGCGGAAGGACAGCCATTACGGAATATGAGGCACTGACCGGAAATTCGGCCGCCTTTGCTCCCGATAATGCCGTTCCTTATTCGCTTTATGTGAAGGAGCTTCTTCCTTCCATGACTTGGAACCTCAGGGATCTCGGCTATTCCGGCAATATGGCTTTCCATCCTTATAAAGCCAGTGGCTACAGCCGTCCGCGCGCATATCCTCTTATTGGATTTGAAGACTTTATCTCCATTGAAGATATAAAGGATAAGATGACCGATGATGATTATATCAGAACCTTTATATCCGACAAGGCGGATTTCAACGAACTTATTAATATTTATGAAGAAACAAGGAAAACCTCCGATTCTCCGTTCTACATGTTCAATGTAACCATGCAGAACCACGGAGGCTACGTAAATGATTTTGACAATTTCGATCAATCGATAAAGGTAACCGGGAAGCTCGCTTCATACAAGGATTTCAAACGATTTGTCAATCTGATGAATTATACAGACGAGGCATTTGAAAAACTTACCTCATATTTTGAAAAGGTTGATGAGCCCACCATTATCGTTATGTTTGGTGATCATCTGCCCGCTATCGACAGTGACGCCGAAAAAGAGATTTTCGGAAAAAGTAACGGTTCCATGGATGCCTACGAAATATTCTCTTATTACCGTACACCTCTTGTCATCTGGGCTAACTATGACATCAACAAGGACGGAAAGTATAATGAGATGTTCGAGAATATAAGTGTTAATTATCTCTCGGCAGTTGTAATGGACATAGCCGGTATTCCTATGACAGGATATCAGAAATTCCTCAGCGATATGCATAAGGTTATACCTACAATTACTTCTCATGGCTACTTCGATAGAGAAGGTGTAGTTTATGAACTTGGTGATACCACGTCTCCTTATTATGAGGAATGGATAAGAAGGTACAATGTCTTCAACTACAATAATCAGTTTGACGATATAGAAAACAGGATAAATTCCTTCTTTATGCTGAAAGCAGATTCAAATGCAATGCTTTCAGGAAGCCAATAACTAAAACATTCTTTACGGCAGCATTAACAATATGCTGCCGTTTTTTTTCAAGATAGACCGGTCACTGTATTATTTTATAAAAATAATAGACTTTCTTAATTAATTCCTACAGTTCTATATACATATCGCTTAAAATCTGATATAAAAGATATATCTAAAAAAATAATATAAGGGGTTTTATCATGAATACTTCTACACCTTCAACTATCAGGGTAAATATGCTGGGTTTTCTTCCCGGACTTCCAAAGAATATCGTTCTGTTATCGGATAACGACCTAAACGTACTTGATGAAAAAGGCAACCAGGTCAAAAGCTTTAGCGGTATCAGTTTAAGGTTTGATGAAGCATCCGGAGATAACGTGGCCTCGGTAGACCTCGGAGACCTCCCGGAAGGAAAATATATTTTAAAAAGCGGAAATACCGAAAGAGAGATAACCGTTAAAGCCGATGCTTATCACGAGGTTACCGATGCCCTGATAAAGGGTCTGTATTACCAGCGATGCGGATGTGCACTCGAAGAAAAGCATGCCGGGATATACACCCATGGCGCATGCCATACAGCTCCTGCTTCCGAATGGGGAAATGAGACCGTAAAAAAGACCGTTTTGGGTGGCTGGCACGATGCAGGTGACTACGGAAAGTATGTGGGACCCGGTGCGGTTACCGTGGCACACATGCTCTATGCTTATCTCCTATTCCCGAAAGGATGCTCGGATGACCTCAATATTCCCGAGACAGGCAACGGAACTCCCGATATTCTCAATGAGGCACGCTGGGAGCTGGAGTGGATACTAAAGATGCAAAAGGATGACGGTTCCTTCTATCACAAGCTTACAAAAGCTAAATTTGCTCCGTTTATCATGCCTGAGGATGACAAGGAACCCGAATATTTCATGTCTGTATCACATTGTGCTACGGAAGCAGCCATAGCAGTTTTGGCACTTGCCGCAAGAGTATATGAAAAGTTTGACAAAGACTTCTCCGAAAAAATGCTTGATGCAGCATTAAAGGGATGGAAATGGGTAGAGGAAAATCCCGAATTTAAGCCGTACGCTCAGCCGGAAGGTGTCAATACCGGATATTACGGCGACTGGAGTGACAAGGACGAACGTTTCTGGGCGGCATGCGAGCTTTTCGCAACTACCGGAGATGCTAAATTCAAGACTAAAGCGGAGCAGATATATAAGGATGCAAAGGATCCTGATATCATAAAGAAAGAGCTCGAGGGGAATCCCTTTTTTGAACGTATGAAAAAGTGGAATCCTGATTTTAAGATTCCTATCGGGCTTAATGTTACACAGTACGGATGGACCGATGTAAGCGGTTTGGGAAGCTTTTGCTGCCTTTTCGTTTTAAGCGAAGCTGCAGGAGAAATCTTATATGATGAACTTAAATCCGATTTCTTAACAAAGAGTGCGGAAACATTAAATCTCGTTAAATCCTCCGGCTACGGAACCGCAATTGAAGCAAACCGCTATGTTTGGGGAAGCATTCTTTCCGTTATGAGCAACGCCATGACCATGATCATTGACTGGAAGCTCACAGGTAATACAGAAATGCGTGACGGTGCACTGAACCAGCTTAACTATGCACTCGGACTTAATGCCTTAGATATTTCCTTTATAACCGGATTTGGCGAGAGAAGGGTTATGAATCCCCATCACCGTCCGTCAGGATCTGACGGAATAGAGGAACCTGTACCCGGTCTTATTTCCGGCGGCCCCAATAAAGGAATGAATTACCCTGAGGTAAAAGAAAGACTCGGAGACACACCTGCAGCCAAATATTTTATCGACGAAACGTTTTCAGCCGATACAAATGAGATCGCCATATACTGGAATTCGCCTGCAATATTTGTGGCTGCCTGTTTCAACGCAATTTGATTGTTTTTGTCATTCTGAACGGAGTGAAGAATCTTAAAACATGGAGGAAACTCGGAGATGAAAATATACGATATTTCCCAAGAAGTATTCGGATGTGCGGTATATCCCGGAGATCCGCAGCCCATCCGTGACGTTAAGCTCAGGATAAAGGATGGTGCGATCTGCAATCTCACCGCATTTGAGATGTGTGCCCATAACGGTACGCATGTGGATGCCCCATACCACTTCTTAGACAGCGAGGAAACCATAGACCGGGTCCCTCTGGAAAAGTTTATTGGATATGCTTATGTTGCAGAACATGACGGTGATATAACTGCAGAAACAGCAAAAAAAATACTGAGTGATGCAAAAGCTGCCGACATACGTGCCTATGAAAGGATACTCGTAAAAGGAAATGCGGTGATGACCAAAGAGGGCGCAGAAGTTTTTGCAAAGGCCAGCATTAAACTCTTCGGTAATGAATCACAGACGGTAGGCCCGCTGAAAGCTCCCATGGAAGTACATCTGATCATGCTTGGGGTGAAAATCGTGCTGCTCGAAGGTGTAAGACTCGCTGAAGTGCCTAAAGGAGTATATCTGCTGAATGCTGCCCCGATAAATCTTGGGGACTCCGACGGTGCACCCTGCAGAGCAGTACTGATAGATCTTGCTAAGTGAAAGAGAGCAATTTCTTGTATATGAAATGTTATTATTTTCATAGACAAAGCAATTTTGCAAATGTTATACTGACTTATAATTCTTATAACAGGAGCGAGATATGAAGAATTACGCAAAGCTTTGGTTAAAATATCCGGCAAAGAAAAATAACCGGGAATGTGAAGCCTTAAAAAAAGTGGTATTCAGTGGTTCATTTTCCGAGGATAAAATCCTGGAAAATGCTAAGAAGGAGTTGGCCTTAGGATTAAAGGGAATGCTTGGATTTGAACCTCAGATATCTATATCCGGAAATGCATCCGTTACTTGTGAGGCAGCCGGCGATAGATCAGGTTCTCCGGATTGCTTTAATAAGAAGGTTTTGACTTCAGGAAAAACAATTGTCGATCAGGAAACATATGCTGTCTCCATAAAGAATGGTAACATAAATATAGCATCAGACAGCAGCACAGGCATTTTACACGGTGTGTTTGAAATATTAAGAGCCGTGGGCTGTGAGAAGGATGTTCAAAAGGAATATGCTGCCGAAAAAACCTTCAGACCTTCTAATCCATTAAGAATGCTCGATCACTGGGATAACATGGACGGAAGTATTGAACGTGGATATTCGGGCAGATCCTTCTTCTATGATAATGATGAGATCATTATCAATGAGCGTACGGTCGACTATGCAAGGCTTATTGCCAGCGTGGGAATAAATGCTGTTGTTATCAACAATGTAAATGTTAAGCAAGCGGCTTCTTATATGATAACCGACAGATATTTTGAGAAGCTGGCAGAGCTGGGTGAGATATTTGCAGGCTATGGAATCGGTCTGTATCTTAGCCTGAACTATGCTTCTACCATAGAAATCGGCGGAATGGACAGTGCGGATCCTTTAGACGAAGGAGTTAAGGCCTGGTGGAGAGAAAAGATGGCAGAGGTATTTAAAAAGATACCTACACTTAAGGGCTTCCTGGTAAAGGCTGATTCAGAGGGACGTCCCGGCCCCTTCACATATGGCAGGACTCAGGCGGACGGAGCAAATATGCTGGCCGATATCGCAAAAGATTACGGTGCTATCATTATCTGGAGATGTTTTGTTTATAACTGCCGTCAGGACTGGCGTGATAAAAAGACAGACCGTGCAAGAGCCGGTTATGATAACTTTAAACCTATGGATGGCGACTACCATGATAATGTCATACTACAGATAAAGAACGGACCTATGGACTTCCAGATAAGGGAGCCGATATCACCCCTGTTCGGAGGTTTAAAGAAGACAAATCAGATGCTCGAAGTACAGATAGCACAGGAATATACCGGGCAGCAGATAGATGTCTGCTATCTGATACCGATGTTTAAGGAGATACTTGGATTTAAAACTTATTGCAGCAATGCCAAACAAGATACGGCCGGTACCGGTTCAGACAATGGCTTGGATACAGTAGCAGACATAATAAGCGGCAAGACATTTAACAGCCGCTATTCCGGTATTGCGGCAGTAACCAATACCGGAAATGATCTTAACTGGACCGGGAATTATCTGGCAGGAGCAAATCTTTTTGGATTTGGCAGACTCGCATTTAACACAGAACTTGAAAGTGATGAAATTGCGGATGAATTCATCCGTATGACAATTTCGAATGATAACGATGTGGTGGATACCATAAAGGAAATCCTGCTGCCATCAAGAGCTATATATGAGAAATATACCTGCCCGTTGGGTATCGGCTGGATGGTAAAGCCTGCTACCCATTACGGATGCAGTGTAGATGGATACGAATATGACAGATGGGGAACTTACCACAGAGCCGATCATTTAGGACTCGGTGTAGATAGAACGGATAAGGGTACGGGATATGCACTCCAGTATAACGAGCCAAATGCTTCCATGTACAACTCACCTGAAAACTGTCCCGATGAGCTGGTCCTCTTCTTCCATCACCTTCCGTATACCCATGTGCTTCATAGCGGAAAGACCGTGATACAGCATATCTATGATGCGCATTTTGAAGGATATGATGAGGCTGTAAAGCTTGCGGAAAAATGGGAAACCCTAAAAGGCAAGGTAGATGACGAGATATTCGAAAACGTAAGTGAACGCTTTAAAAGGCAGCTCTACAATGCAAAGGAATGGTGCGACCAGGTAAATACCTACTTCCATCGTATAAGCGGTATAGAGGACGAAAAAGGACGGAAAATCTGGTAAAACCTTATAAATAATGCGAAAAAAATAAGTGCCGGAAACACAGTTTTGAAAGATGTGTTTCCGGCACTTTTTTGTTAATTTATATATGTTATATTTTGAATATCAGAATTAATTCCTAACAGTTTATTACCAAAGTACGCTCTTAGCGGCATCTGCATCTGCAAAAGGTCCGGGTATGGTGGAAAGTCCCCTGTGATTACCTAAGAAATCGCTGTCAAATGTGATAGCTGTTCCGTCAGGATTCTCAAATCTCTGCTCGGGCTCAAAGGCACATCCTAAGATATCGCTGGTGATGATACCGTCCTTGAAATCTTTAAGATAAGTATAAAGGTTTGTCTTTAATGTATATTTACCGTCTTTCTCAATCAGCTCAACCTTAATCTTGTTCTTCTTGTTTTCAAATCCGTCTGTCTCGTGCTTGCTGATCTCAGCACCGTTAAAGTATGCATTGCCCTTAACCCATACAGGCAGATGTCCGAAGTGAGCTGTCGCAAGCTTGCCCATATCAGGTTCCTTGGTCATATCAAACTGGCCGATCCACTCCTCATATGAAGGGAATATATCAAAGCAAGAGGTACCTACTACTTCGTAATCGCTGGCCTGGGCGGTTCTTTTCTTATCTGTTATAGGATAGTTCTGAACAAAGATGTTGTTATAAATCCTGTCATCACCGTGAAGTATGGTCATGAATCCTGCAACCTCTGTCCTGTGGCGGATATGGTAAGGAGTAAATCTGGGTTCCCTCTGGCCGTTTACTATGCTGTCAACACCTGAGTTGATAAGTCCGAACGAACCAAGCATAAGGTTATGTACACAGGCAATGCCTTCGCTTGGGATAACAACCGAAACCTTTGAAAGGAGTACATTGTTGTCGATAAGTGTGGGACCGTGTCCAACCTCGATAAAGATATCGTTTGAGAACATAGCACCCTGTGCAGGCTTCCTGCCCTCGGGACGGAAGTTGTCATGCATAAGGTTCTGCGTGATACGTGCGCCCTGTGCTTCCCAGTCAAGCCATACACCCATGATACAGTTGTGGATGTGGTTTCTCCTGATGGTTACATCTATAGCTGCATGGAGTTTTATACCTGCGGTCTCGGCTCCGCCTAACTGTTGGGAATTACATACGTGGTGGATATGGCAGTCCTCGATAGTAGAGAATACTCCGCCCATACGGCCTACGATACCGGTCTGCTCACAGTGATGAACTTCACATCTTCTGATAATATGACTTCCTACACGCTCCTTGAGCCAGCCGTGGAACTGACCGCGGCAAACTGCGTCACGTTCCATCTGGGTAGGACTCTTAACCTGCTTAGTGTAGAAATACATATCGTTCTCGGGATCCCTGTATTTTCCAAGCGAGATACCGCAGCATCTGCTGTTGGAAACCTCACAGTCCTCTATTATCCAGCCTTTACTCCAGTGGGGCCCGATAAGACCGTCCTGATAAGCTGCGGGAGGAGCCCATGTGGTTGCACCCTTTGTAATTACGAATCCGGATACCGTGATATATCCTTTGCCGGGCTTATTAGGCATGAAGCAGTTACGTCTTACACTGATCTCCACCTTTTCCTTTGTAGGGTCCATTCCCTTAAAATTTGCATAGAGAACGGTCTTTCCGTCCTTCTGCTCTGTAAACCATTTATACTTTGATTCCTCAAGATTGTATGCGCAAGGGTCGGATTCACCGGCTATACATTCATCAAGTGTTGCGGTCTCATACATCATGAGGTCATTTACGAATACCGCACCGGTATGGCGGATGGTTGGAGCAAAATACCAATCACCGCATACAAACGTAGTGTAAGGATTGTAGTCCCCGAATACCCCATTGTCAACTTCTGCAATCCAAACATCTCCCTTATACTTTTTCCAGGCCTTAAGAATCTCCGCACCGGTGATAACGGCACCCTTGATCTTCTCCGAACGATAAACTATACGTTTATCCGGTGTTCCTCCGTTTACGGGATTAACATACTCTCTGTAGATACCGGGAGCTACAATCACTTCATCCCCCGGTTTTGCGGCTTTAGCCGCATCGTTAATGTGACGGAAAGGCATCTCCTTTGAACCGTTACCTTCTTTAGAAGCATTGACATTTACATAATAGATCATCTGCTTTACCCAGCCTCCTTCTCTGTTTTTAAAACTGATGCTATAAGCACTTAGTTGTTATTTATTATAATTAATATAATCTGAAACGCAATTGTTAAAAGCATAAAAAAACTGTATTATATTGTTTCCCAGAATTTCTTTAGCATTCCCGTCATGCTTACCGGATCGGTATACTCAAAAGGATACCATTCCTGGGGGAAAAGCCGTCTGTATTGTTCGGTACCGAACCGTTCGTCCAAAAGAAGAATAACCCCTTTGTCGTCCGCGGTCCTTATAACACGGCCGGCAGACTGAAGCACCTTGTTCATACCATTATACAGATACGCATATTCGAAGCCCGAACCGTTCTTTTCATCGAAATAATTCCTGAAAAGTTCCCGTTCATTGCAAACCTGAGGAAGCCCGGTTCCTACTATCACAGCACCTATCAGACGTTCGGCTCTCAGATCGATCCCTTCGCCGAAAATCCCCCCCATAACGCAGAAGCCTATCAGTGTTCCCGGGTTTGTCCGGTCAAATGATCCGAGAAACTGTTCCTTTTCTATCTCGTTCATTCCGGAAAACTGTGTAAGAAGATAAGTTTTTCCTGCTTCATAGCTTACTGTATTTTCAGGGCGTCTAATGCTTCCCGTTTCCTCGTCTTCCTTATAATCAAGTCCGGAAGATAAAATCTCCAAGCCTTCCCCGAATATGTCCTTAAAGGCTTCTGCGACATCCTCCATCATCTTATATGAAGGGAAAAATACCATATAATTACCTGGTCTCGCTGCGGCGAAATCACGGATATAACCGGCAATCCTGTCATATTCCGCCCTTCCGCGCCTGCTGTATTTCGTACTTACATCCCTGGCCACCATTATCAGCCTGTTGCTCTTGTCAAACGGAGACGGTGCATATACCGCATAATCCTCATCCGAACCTCCCAACTGACCGATATAATATTTTACCGGTATTAAGGTTGCTGAAAAGAATACCGCACTGCGTCCGCGCTTAAGGCATTCCTTTAGCGGAACTGAAGGGTCCATGCAGCAGAGTGTGATACCGAAGCTTCCGTCTGAAGAATAATCGGTATATATACTGTAGTTGTCACTCATGTTCTCGTACATATTTACAAAATGCCTGACATTAAGATACAGCTCCGACATTGCTTCGGGATCGTCAACCTTAAAATTCACCGGCATGCCTTCATATGTTCCCATGAACTTAAGAAGCGTCGTATAAAGGTCATCGGCGTCTTCCCAAACGGTAAAGCCGTCCGACTGGCGCTTCAGCTCCAACAGAAGCTTATTGCATTTTTCTAAGGATGAGGAGAGTTTTTTATGGTTAAAGCTTGCATTTCCCACCATTTTCTTAACGGCTAAAAAATCATCTTTCCTCAGATATGCACTGTACATTTCCCTTGCCCGTTCAACAAGATTGTGAGCCTCGTCGACAAGGAAGACGTAATCCTTTTCTCTTCCGCTGCCATCAGCAAAGAAACGCCTTAAATATACGTTGGGATCAAAAAGATAATTATAGTCGCATATGACAGCATCTGCCCAGGTGGTTACATCGAGACACATTTCAAACGGACAGACATTATATTTTGCTGCATATTCGAGTATCAGGTCTCTGGTGATCCTTCCTTCTTTTGTGAGCATTTCATAAACGCAGTCATTTACCCGGTCAAAGTGCCCTTTTGCTCTCGGGCATTCATCAGGATTGCATGCAGGCTTTTCAAGCACACAGACCTTTTCCTTGGCTGTAATGGTTACGGCCTTCAGTTCCATTCCGTTATCCATCAGGATCCCAAAGGCTTCTTCGGCTACTGTTCTTGCTATGGTCTTGGCCGTGCCGTAAAAAATCTTTGAAGTAAGTCCCTCTCCCATCGCCTTTATTGCAGGGAATACTGTTGAAATAGTTTTGCCTACACCGGTCGGTGCTTCCAGAAAGAGCTTTTTTTTACGGAATATCGTCCTATATACCCCTGCGGCAAGCTCTTTCTGACCCTCACGATAGGTAAAGGGAAAATCCGTTTCCTTAATGCTTGTATTACGCTTTCTTTCCCATTTTATCTGCCATGCCATCCACTTGGCATATTCGTGGGTAATGCTCTTAAACCAGTTCTCAAGCTCATCCAAGGTATATACATAATAAAAGAATCTTTTCTGCTCGTTTTCAAGATTACAGTAGCTCATCCTTACAGCGATCACTTCTATGTCGTTTTGTACCGCATATATGTAAGCATAGCATTTTGCCTGTGCAAGATGTACCTGTACGGGCTCAGGCTGTTTTTCTACATCCCTGTATGTGGTTTTTATTTCATCGATAAAGCTTATCTCTGTATCTGTGGAGATTACGGGGCCCTCTTTTAACAGTACACCCATAATCCCGGCCTTTTCAAGAGAAACGGACAATACCTCCTCAAACATTCCGTCTGCGCGTCCCTCTATGGCAAATATCATTCTTTCTCCGTCATATACTTCTTCTGTTTCAATTTTTAAGGTAACCTCGGACCTGTATCCGGCTCCCTGTTCCTTCTGAATTTTTCTGTGCAGTCTGGCCCCCTGCTGCATAGCATCGGGATCCGTGTGTGAACTTCTGTTGTCTATGTCTCCGCTCCGCTCGGCAAATTCGACCAGTTCCCTTACAGACATTTCGATTTTCTTTATTTCCACCGCAAACCTCTTATTTATTACGTGATAGAATAATCATAGCTTTTGACCTTGCTTTTGTCAAGGAATCATAATCGTTTATTTCGCCGAAGAAAACTGTACAGGAAAATATAGTTTTCGAAATAAAAACAAGGTTGCCGCAGATATGCAGCAACCTTGCTCATCCAGCTATAAGCCGTTTTTATTATCATTTTGTCTAGGGTTTTTAACCACAGTTCAAATATTAGTGGATTATTTCAGCGGAATCAAACTTGATCTTCTGAGTATAATCTCCGTAAACACTGTTGCTAATTGTAATAGTAACAGTCTGAACAGCCTTGCTGGTTCCGTCTCCGCTGGTTATGAATTCAGCATCCTTAACTGCGGAAGCAGGAAGCTTAGCACCATCAATGTAGAACTCGAAGCAGTCATTCACTATACCTACACCTGTCGTTTCGTTAGTCTTGTTCTTAACAACCTTGTATGTTACCTTAGGCTGATTGTTAGTAACGACAATGTTCTTTTGTCCGAGAGGCTTAACTTCTGAAGTAGCTCCTCCAAGAACGATCCTGAATGCAGATACGGTATACTGGGTTGTCTTTCCAACCTCAAGACCTGCAGCAAGCTTCTTCTGGAACTCATAACCTGTAAATTTCAACTCGATAGAGTCATCCGTTACAAGATCGGGTCTGCTTGCCAAGTACTGGCCATCCTTTTGAATGGTATATGCATAAATTACGGTTCCCTCTGCCATACCGAATTCTGAAGCCTTAATTGCAGCAGTTACAGGCTTGCCACAGAATGTAAGGAATTCCTTCTTAACAGTATAGTTACCGTTAGTTCCTTCAATACTCATGCTTGCTACCTGAGGTTTGATATCACCTTCTTTGATAGCGGTATCGATAGAAATAAGAGTTATTCCGGGTTCTGACCATTTCCATTCGGTTGCTTCAGACTTATCGGCAATCTGGAACATTACTGTACATTCCTTGCCTTCGCAGGTAAGCTTGATCTGGATAGGACCTTCCTTAAGATATGTAATGTCACTTCCTTTGATCTTAAGCTTGCCATCAGAGAATGTTCCGAATGAAACAGCTCCGTTCGCCAATGTATAATCAATCTGCGAAGCGGTAATAGTCCTGCCTTTAAGCACTCCGCCGTACTGATCGGTAACAACTGCTGTAAGTTCAATGGCGTCTCCTGCCAATCCGTTTACATTAAGGAAGTTCTTATTAAGAGATGCAGTAATGTTGTTTACCTTTCTTTCTGCCTTGATCTCAACATCTGCCCACGTAACGACCTTTTCGCCCTTCATAAAGAGAACTGAAGCTTTTCCTGTATTTATAGGTAACAGATAATATCCACCTGAAGAAGCTTTTGTTCCGATCATCATGGTCTTCTCATTATCAGTTTTAAGACTTGTAATACCTTCCTCTGCAAGTGTCTTATAAGTTTCTTTCTGGGTTACTTCATCGACATAAACAAAGAGGACTTCGATTACCGGGCTGACTCCTGGATCGTTAGCAAATGATGAAACCCTTTCATCGGTACTCTTCATATAAACGCCGTCATCCTTGGTAACAGTATACAGAATATGATGGAATTTAGGCTGATACGAAGAAATAACTACATCCTGAACAATATTAATGGGTTCGCCATAATTATAGCCCTTTGTTACGGTTATTGTAAATTTAGCCGATTTATCTGGTTCAGAGAAATAAATCTGTGTTCCCGAAGCAAAAGGATCATAAGTATTTGCAGGTAACGATACATTAATCGTAACCTTTCCCTTAACCTTGTTTGTGATATCAATTCCGTTTACATCGTAATACTTGATATCAAGGTCAACCATCTGTCCACTTAAAACCATGGTATTTAATACTTTGAATGATGCGATCTCGCTCTGGTCTCCGGTTATAGCCTTAAAGCTCATATCCTCACCGGTATTTCCTGTGAAGTTTACATAGTAATCAGTATTACTGTCAAATTCTGAGATCAATTGAACGGTTACATCCTTGCCATCAGCGCTTACATTTTTAATATATGAAGACCTGTCACTCTTAACATCCGCTGTGAGCTTGATATAGAGAGTGATGTCCTTTGCCTTGATATCGGCAGCATTCTCAACGCCTGAGATAACAAAGGTATCAAGACTAGTCTGCTTTACGCTTGCTTTCGAAGGAACCGTCGTAGGGGTAGGCGTAACTACCTCTGTAGGTACGGGTGTAGGTTCTTCTGTAGGCTTAGGAGCTTCGCCCTTTACAGTAACCGTAAATGTCTTCTTGGCTGTAGCTGCCGAATATTTACTGCTCTGATAGGTTGTAGCGGTAAATACATATGTGCCGGCCTTAGCAAACTTTACAGTGTATTTGGAACCATACTTATTCTTCTTTGTAACAACTGCATCCGGATTATCACAGGTCAGTTTTCTGAGATCGTTATCCTTGTCCCTCTTCATTACTATCGAGAGAGTCTTTCCAAGTTCATACTCTGCTCCGTCCTTGATTCCTGTTACGGAGAAATCTGCGTCAGCATTCTTCTTAACTGTAATCTTTACGGATTTAGCAAAAATCGGAACTCCGGGTTTATTTTTCTTAGCAATTGTAATTGTTACATTTGCTGTTCCTTTTCCTTTAGCATAAATCTTGCTTCCATTTACCGTGCAGACCTTTTCATTGTCTGATTCAAGTGAGATGGACATGGTCTTTGATGTATAGCCACTCAGCAGTTTTGTAGCCTTACAATAGTCATAATACTTGGCAGCGGTGCCATTTGCCTTCTTTCCCTTACATCCGCCAACATAAAGCGTCTTGGAAGTTTTCTTAAGGGAAGGAGTGTCTGAGGCAGCCTGAACCGGAACCGCACCGATGACAAGAACCAGTGCCAGCAATACTGCCAAAAGTTTTGTTACTCTTTTCATTGTATCCCTCCATTTTCTTGGTTTATTGTTTTGTGATGAGGCGACCGACTTCAGCTGTCTTTGTAAACGCTCCGTAGTATGGGTTCGGAATTTCAAACTCCACACTTCCTACATAAACAGTTCCTATCGAACTCTCAACACTATCAACCTTTGTAATGTATTCCGAGATATCCTCCCCATCAAGCTTGAAGGAAAAATAATCCGCTATCTCGGATTCCCAGCCATCTTCCGGCTTTTCCTTATATGATTGCGACAACTGAACCACTTCTATCTCAGGTTCTGTATCGATTGCCGTAATCGTCATGGAATCAAATATCTCTATCTGAAGATTTTTATCTTCTGCTATAATCCTGTATCCTCTTATTTCATAGGTCCCGGGATCAAGCTGACTGCCATATGTATAAGGAACAAATTCCAGTTCCATATATGACGGTATAATACAATCATTTTCGGACAGATAAGTTTTTATTCCGTCCGGGGAAGTATATTCTACCGATATTCCGTAGAAACACGAGCCCGGATCTATGCCAAGTGAAGAAGCATTTTCAATCGCCAACGGCGGTCCGTTAAAAATTGTTCCGGTTCCTTCTCCGACATAATACCCGTCCTTCGAAATTTCGACTGTGACAAAAGTACTCTTGGGTGGTTCTTTTGCCATATGAATTGCAGTATCTATAACTCTGCTTCCGTCGGCTTTCAAGGAATAACTGTATCCTTTAAGCCCCGAACTGTCATAAGGCACATCCAGGATAAATATTCTTACATCATGTGAAAGTCCGTCACAGGAAAGAGTTGCCATAATAACCTTCTGTTCCTTGACTGATGGGCATTCCCAGCCGTTAATTATGAACCGTCCCTTTGCTATCTCAGAGATCTTTATTTCCCCAATATCCTTTTTGCTGTATTCTGTCTGTTCCAGCTTGTAATCCCCGCATACGATCGGAGCACCGTACTGGTCATACATATCAGCTTTAACGAGAACATAATCCTCTGTAAGCAGGTTGGTGTTCAAATGATCCTTGCTGAGTTCCACCTTTAATTCCGAAGCCTTTCGCGCAGGAAGGACCGTGATATCAAAGCTTCCGACAGCTTCTTCACCACGGAATGCTATTATGCTTGTCTCACCCTCATTATTAAGCAGGAGCTTATAGCCCCCTTTCGAAGCTTCGGTTCCTATCAAGGAAACAGTGGGATCTGATGAAACTATTCTCGTTATCCCTGCTGTTTTAAAGTTTTTATAGCTTCCGTCATCCATCTCGAACAAGGCTTCTATAACAACACTGTCGCTCACAGGAACTTCATTTTGTGTCTTGTCACCATATTGTAAATATGTATCACCTTCAGGCTTCACGGTAAATATTGCCTTGCCTGTAAGCTGTGTGCCCTTTTTAGGCAATGCTTTTATCACCGTCTCTGTAGATAATACTTTTTCAAAGGTGCCGTCATCCTTTTGCCCAAGCTTTAAGCTTGCAGTAACCTTAACTTCCTCTCCTGTTTCCGAAAGAAATATCTTTCCGTTAGAGACAAAGCCCTTATAATACTCCTTCTCTCCTAACGAAGCCTCCGTAAAACCATAGAGTTCCGAAGCTACCGACTTTGTAATATCCAGCCCATTTTTATTGAAATATTTATAAGTCAGCTTGGTTTCTTCTCCGGCCCTCACCTCAGTTTCCGCAATGGAAAAACTGTCAACATCCGATGCCTTACACTGACCGGATATAAATCTGTAGGTCAGTCCGTCATATTCAAGTTCATACTCTTTTTCACTGTCAAGCAGCTCAAAGAAAGTAATCGAAGCCTCATCTCCATCAACACTTAAAGAGGATGCATACGAGAAAAACATACAGATGCCATTGTTTAGCTCATAAAGAGTAAAATCAGCAGCTTCCATATCTTCATCTACAGGTCCGCCTATAAGCTTAATACTGTCAGATGAGGTCTGAACTATCTCCGCTTCCTTTTCCTTGACGGTTATGTCAAACTCTTTTATCACAGTGTATCCGGAATAAGTCTCACTCTGATATGCGGCAGCGGTCAGGATATATTCCCCGTACTCCAGAAAAATGACTTCAAAACTGTATCCGTCTTCCTTTGAAGTAACATCTATGGCTTCTTCATCATCACAGAAAAGCGTCCGTTTATCCGTATAATCACCGGGCATTTCAACAATTAACCTATCGCCCTCGTAAACCGTCTGACCGTCTTTAATACCAGCAACGGTAAAACTGTCATAGTCGGCATTTTTCTTTACGGTAATCATTAGTTTAGCTTTTAAGACCTTCTTTTTATCGGCCTTTGACTTTACGGTTACGGTGACCGTGGTCTTTCCGAGACCTGCGGCATATATCTTATCCTCTTTACTGTCAACCGTTGCCACCTTGAGCGATCCCGACTTCAAGGTGATATTATATTCTTTAGGATCAAACCCGTCGATAAGCTTTCTGACGGATACATAATCGTAATACTTTGCCTTTTTCCCTTCAGCGGTAGTACCTTCACAGCCTCCGAGGTAAAGGACTTTTTTCGTTTTCTTCATCGAAAGCACCTTTTCTTGCGAAGATGCTGCTTCTATGAAGCCTGCCGGGAATACGGAAATTACCATAGCCATTAAGACTATCCCGGCCAAAAATCTATATATCAGACGCAAAATTACTGCCTCCTAAAAAACAAAACACTATAATGTAACTTACAAAACCAAAAACAACTTATAGCGGTCATCAAGCTCTATGCTACATTATAGTGTATTAGAATAATAAATTCAATAGATTTTTACTGAATTTGCAAAAGATTTACAAACTGAACCCCTTTGTGTCAGAAATTTGGCAAGAAATGAAAAAAAATATGTCATCCTGAACAATATAGCTCAGAATGACATATGTGATCACTTCAATGCTTCAAGTCTCTCGTTAACCTGCTCATACATGCTTGTATACTTCGCCAGTTTCTCCTTCTCCTCGTTTAACTTAGCCTCAGGAGCTTTGTTTACGAAGTTAGGGTTAGAAAGCATACCGTTTACACGCTTAAGTTCACCCTCTAATCTGGTCTTTTCCTTTTCAAGTCTCTCGATTTCCTTAGCGATATCTACCAGCTCTGCGAAAGGAATATAGATAACTGCACCATGGATAACTGCCGATACAGCATCATCACCGATACCGGTCTTATCAGACTGGATGGTAACCGATGATGCCCCACCGAGCGCCTCAAAGAATACCTTGCTGTTAGTAAATATATTCTTTACTTCATCGGACTCTGTTACTACATATACCGCTGCCTTACGTGAAGGAGCAACACCAAGCTCTGTACGTACATTTCTGATACCCTTTACGGCTTCCTTGATAAGCTCAACCGCCTTTTCCTCTGCCGCGAAGCTGAAATCAGCCTTAAATACAGGCCAGTCAGAAATCATGATCGACTCATACTTATCTACCAAACCCTGCTCAGCCTTAAGGTTACAGAAGATTTCCTCTGTTACGAAAGGCATGAAGGGATGTAAGAGCTTTAATGCATCTGTAAGAACGCTGTTCAATGTCCAGATGGCAGCCTTTTTGGTCTCTGTATCCTCGCCGT
>JAILGF010000223.1 GCA_024696945.1 Lachnospiraceae bacterium
TCTGCATCAGAGAAACCGGCTTGATCAATTCAACGGTTTCAAAAGAGTTATTTTTATCAGTCATATGATTACTCCCTTTTTACTAATATAAAAAGAATAGCAGATTACTCTTCTATTGTAAATCAGTTTCACAGCAAATTAATCATTTATATTTGCAGATGCAGTGCACAAAAGGAAAAAAGGGTCAGCCTCAACTGACCCTTCAACCTTATTCCCTACTTATACAACGTTATCTTATAAATTCTCCCCAGCTTGCTCTTCTGGCTCTCGTATTTGAAGCTCTTATACGAGACACCGTATTCTTTCTTCAGCTTCTTTAAGTACTTGCTGACAGCATAATAAGTCTCGTTGGAATAGGACGTCTCGTTAAACTCGAGTAAAAACTCGGTATCATCAGAATCCCGGAAAGCAGCCGCCATCTCTTTGATAAAACGCAAAGTCTCCTTTTTACCGGTGACACAAGGATACTCCTCGAGGTATGAATACCATATTGCAAGATCCTTACTGTCGGCCTTGGGATAAAACTCTTCCACCCAGGTATGATCCTGCTTCATAAGCTCATCATCTATCAGAAAATACCTGTAAGGCTTCTTCGTATAACCCTTATCATATTCATAGCAGTCATCCCAGGTAGCATCCACATGATACCACTTATGGTTGAGCTCGATAAGATTCCACAGATGCCCGGTATCCCTGTTTTCCTCTATAGCTTTTAGAGACTGTCCCTGTATCAGTTTACTGTTAATACCATTCGCTATGCAAAGGAAATGATACAACTTTGCATAGGCGGAACAAACCCCCATTCCGTGCTCCAGCGCATATGACATATTGTAACGTTCTTCAACAGATGTGTCGTATTCGTAATCCACATTCAGCGATACATAATCCAAAATATTTTTCAGAGTCTCAAAATCAGACTCCCCCTTTAAAGAAGCCGCAAGCTTGACTATTTTTTTATAAAGCTTTTTACCGGATTCGTCCAGATCACTTGTATCATTTGTTTTAATTGCATTTATAAGCGTTCTTTCACTCCAATTAAGCTTTGTTTCATAAGATATCTCACACTCAATATCGATCATCATAGTATCTTGGTATATACACGGCTGCGTGAACTTAAAATCTGTGAGATAAGGGAACATCTCAAGATATTCCTCTTCGGACCGCAAAATACTGAAATCAGGTATAAAAACATTAAACGCAATGTATTTCTTAGTATAATCCGCCAGTAATGCATCCAGTTCCTTAGTAGTCTTAACCCTGTCTCTCTCACTCGGATAAAATTTGTTATTATGTTTTTCAGCAGTTTTCTTTAAATTATCATTCTGTTTCTTGGCCAGTTTTTTATAGTCACTCTCTGTGTAGGTCTTAGCTTTGGGCGCATCCTTAACCTTGAACTTAACCTTCAGTTTATAGGTTTTCCCATGCTGGTCAATGCTTATGGTCACAGTAGCTTTTCCGGCTTTTACCGGGTAGGCCAGCGAATCCTTGATCTTTATCACAGACTTATCCGAAGTCGAATAGCTGACCGTCGAACCTGCAAGGAGATTCGTAAAATGAAACGTATACGGGTCAGAATCGGTATACAATGTTACGCTAGTCTCCCTGACCTTCGGCTTGAGAGCTGCCTTGACATTTATCCCCCCTGAAACAGCAGCAATAATAAAAGTAGCAAAGAAAATCCCGATTATGTACTTTAATCTATTTTTTATCATATATGTTTCTCTCCCTCTCCATTAAAGGGGTCAGACCCCTCTGCTACTTCACCGCATTAAATGGGTCTGACCCCTTTCAGTATCATGCTTGTCTCGCTTCTTGCCTCTTTATAAACCTTTTTGCTGACATATATTCTTTATACTCAACACCCAGATCTTCACAAGCTGCTTTAAATGTAAGCTTTTTATTCTGAACATAATTATTTACCATAGAAAGCAGACGCAAATAATCGCCACGCTTTTCGCCACGCTTCTCAATCCTATCTAACGCCTCACACATTGTATTCACCTTCCTTCCGGTACTTTCCTCATATAATCTACGGCCCTCTTCGAACCGGTTGTCTCCCGTCATTGCTGTCATCATTTTTAGTATGGCATCCACATGTTTCAGTCTATCTTTCGGCGGAGTATAATCACCTTTATGTTTCCTCATCTGGATCAGATAATCTACTACGATCTTAAAATCGCTCCTGTACATCCTCAGCTGCTCATCCGTCTGCCAGGCCAGTTCAACCAGATTCATATGGTAATCGTTAACATACTTTTCCATGCCATCCGGGATTTGCAGACTCTTCTTCAACGACTTCGGTCCATCCCAATGTCTCTTGCAATCCATATACAGTACCAGTGTTACAACCGGATATTTCTGCTTTTTTCCATATTGGCTCCTGTATGCTGCGCCGTCATAACCGTAAAGCCTGAAGCATATCTCCCGGTCCACATTCGTCTGGTTCTCAAGTCCCAGAAATGCGATCCTGACCGTCGCATGCTTCCACCATTTTGCAACATCTCGTTCCTGTTCTCTAATGACTCCGTCGATAGCCTTATACCGTGACTTGTCTTTTGCGTTTTCAAGGCTTTCCGGTTTTACTACCTGTCTGCCGTTAAACAGGTTTACGTTGATTATGTCCGCAAATACATCGTCATAATCTTCCAGATGCTTCTCTTCAATGTCTTTTGCACCCATATAATCTCCTTCCGTTTTCATGGCAGGATAAAATATGAGCCCTCTGTCATCTTCTTAGCCCCTGCCACATTTAATTAGATTGTAAGCAGGGAATAAACCAGATCATCCGAGTAAAACTGATACAGAAACGAATATGTCACACACATAATCAAAAATCACATCAGAATAAAAAAATCACATAAAAGAAATAAAATATCCGATAATCCGCATCATACGGGAAGTGCAGTAAACTGCTGACAGTTTTTTCTTGCTTATGAATATATAGTAGCATGAAAAATCTTGTCTTGCAAGAAAAAAATTAAACCCGTCCCCGGGAGTCTATTTTTCTTTTTAAGGAAAAATATAGCATTTTTATAAAATATATGGTAATATATTTACACTAACGGTTAAAAGGAATCTCCGATAACCGTAAAAAAAGGGGAACAACACAAAATAGCGTGATTGTGGAGGACTAAAATGAAGAAAAAACTTTTGGCACTGCTGCTGATAGCCGTGATGATG
>JAILGF010000011.1 GCA_024696945.1 Lachnospiraceae bacterium
GATTAGCCATGTAATTACCTCCTGCCACCAGGACACTACATTACTAATAATAACATACAATGATTAATCAGAGTAAATTCCAGATAAAGCTTTTTCAAACTAAATTCCAGTCAAACTGGAATTTAAAATGAAAATTAATTATATTGTGATATACTTTATCCGGTGCTTTTTTATTTTGTAAGGTATGGGGTTATTTCCTGTCATATATAATAGAAGTCCCTCAAACCTCTGGGGATTTCGCCTGACCGGTAAATATGGAACGGTCGGACGGAGGTAAAACAATGGCTAAAGAATTGGAAGATGAAAAGATAATAGAGCTGTATTGGCAGCGTGATGAAAATGCCATTTCCAAGACTGATCAGAAATATGGTGCATACTGCCAAAGCATAGCAAACAATATTTTGCAGAATAAGGAAGATTCCGAAGAATGCGTAAATGATACCTGGCTGAAGGCATGGGAGTCCATACCGCCTCAAAAGCCTGTTAATTTCCGTATGTATCTGGCTAAAATAGTCCGTAATCTGGCTTTTAACCGATTTAATGCCAACAGGGCAAAGAAGCGCGGCGGAGGAGAGATGGTGCTTGTGCTTGAGGAATTATCGGAATGCATTGCTGACAAAACAGACGTGGAACAGGAGTTGATCGGCAAGGAGCTTAAAGAGTATATTCTCGGTTTCATAAAAGAATTACCGGAGCGGGATAGAAATATATTTGTAAGAAGATATTTCTATGTTGATCCGGTCAAAAGTATCGCCAAGAGATACGGAGTGTCGGAAAATTATGTTATGGTAATCTTAAGCCGCATTAGGAAGCTTCTTAAATGCAGCCTAAAGAAAGAAGGTTTCATATATGAATGAAAATGAGTTGTTTGAGATTCTGAATGAACTGGATGATTCGATATTGGAGCAGAGTGAGGCAGAGATAAAGAAAAAGAAGAAGCCCCTGTGGGTAAAATGTGTTACTATAACAGCAGCGAGCCTTATCCTTGTGGCAGGTATCGGCTGCCTGGCAGTTTTTACACCCATAGGACGCCGTGTTTTATATAAAGTGTCCCGTCTTTGGGAAAATAATAACATAGGCGAGTATAGTGGCGCTGGCGAAGGAGGAGCCGGTATCGACTTGAATAATGGTGGCAATTCGGCAGATCCTTTAAAGTATTCAGCATACTCCGGTCCGGTATTTCCTCTTTTTACTCTAGAGGAGAACGCAGATATTACAGCCGAAAGAAATGTTAATTTTGCCTTTTCGCCATATGGTAATGAAACGCGGACTATCGCCATCGAAACAATAGACGGTTCTGCTGTTAGAAGTGCGGATATATTCAATACGAAAAGCTATGTAACCGACAGTTTTATTCTTTCAAATGAATCCGGCTATGACAAAGAAATTACCTGCTTTTATCCTTTTGTTGCCGATCTGAATAGTGATAAGACGGAGATTCCGGTTATTTATGTCGATGGTCAGAAGATAGAATCGGAACTGAAAATCGGGCCATATACGGGAAGCTTCAGCGGAGTAGAGGATGATTCGGATGACAGCTCGTTTTACAACTTGTCCGGCCTTGATTCATGGGAGGATTATAAGAAGGTTATAGAGAACGGATATTTTGACAAGGTGATCGATGAAATCTCCGAATTAAATAAACAGGTTGTTGTTTACGAGATTAAGATTAAATTCGCTGAAAATATTGAAGATAAAAAAGTTTATCATTTAAATTTTGGCCTTAACAGTGATGATTTTGATTACACCAATATACTTACATATCGATTTAACGGATTTAAGAGTGACAGTAAATCGGGATATTATGCTTTTTCAAAGCACGTTTCTCTTTCTACTTCTTCCGGTAATGAGGAAAGAGCATATCTTATAATGCTTGGAGGTGATATAGGAGAATACAGGATTGAAACCGATGAGAACGGCGACCATTCTGATGTATTTAATTATGAGGTTGAAAGAACGGAATGTACGTTGGGAGAGATTATTGGCAAATTGTATGATCAGTTCTATACTGAAAGCGATCAAACAATTCGGTCAATACTGCCGAAGGAAACATGTCTTAAGCTTTTAGCTGAAATGATGCAGGATGAGGTACTGTGGAAAAATCTGATGGAGCATCGTTATGCCGGAGGACATCTTGAAATGGCTTTTTCTGATCTTAAGGTAATGGACAGAATCATGTATGTCAGTTTCAAGGCATCGATTCCCGCAAACGGGAAAACTTCAATAAAAGC
>JAILGF010000018.1 GCA_024696945.1 Lachnospiraceae bacterium
TGAGCCTACAGGTGCTCTTGATTATAATACTTCAAAGGAAATCCTGGCACTCCTGGAAAGAATAAACAAGGAATATGGCAATACGATCATCATGGTTACCCATAATGATGCTTTAAAATACATGGCAGACCGTGTGGTAAAACTTCGCGACGGATTGATCTCAAGCAATAAGATAAATGAGAAAAAACTGTCTGTAGAAGATCTTGAATGGTAAAAGAGGTGAAGCATATTATGAAGAATCCCATGAATAAAAGGTTTTTGCGAGAGCTTAAAGCCGATATCGGAAAATATCTTGTCATATTTTTATTTATAACTATGGTAGTTTCGGTGGTTTCGTCTTTCCTGGTAGCCAATTCGGGGGTCAGAGAAGCTTATGACGGTATGCTGAAAAATAACAAGGTGGAGGACGGACATATCAACTTTAATGTTGTACCGGACGATGGCCTGCTTAGAAAAATAGAGGATAAAGCGGATCTGAAATTTATCAGAGCCGACTACTTTGAGGAAGATCTGAATGGAAAAGGTGTACTTAGGGTGTATGGCTTAAATGAGGATGTGAATATTCCGCAGGTGACCTCGGGCCGGTTACCCGAAAATGAAAATGAGATCGCATTGGACAATCTGCACTCGTTACATATGGAATTAAAAGCCGGAGACACAGTGACCGTAGGATCAAAAACCTTCACGGTATCTGGTCTTGTGGCACTTCCTAATTACAGTTCTCTTTTTAAATCCAATTCAGATATCATGTTTGACTCTGAGAACTTCGGCGTGGCATTGCTCACTAAGGAAGGGTTCGAAAAATACGCATCAGAGCATGAAACCGTCAGTTTTGCCTGGCATTATGATCATGAACTGACCACTGACAAGGAAAAGCAGGAAGCGGTTGAAAAGCTGGTGGAAGCGTTAAGAGAGGAACTGGTACAAATCAATACCGATATAGTGTTACGTTCCATGGCAGGCGAAAAAGGGCTTACCATGCTTGAAATAAACGATATGCTCCCGGCTTATGAAAACCAGTCGATCAATTTTGCAAGAGAGGATATGGACGGTGACTCCTCGGCTATCATCATGTTTCTTTATATAGTAGTGGTGGTCCTTGCATTTATAGTGTCGGTGACTACGGTAAATACCCTGTCAAAAGAAGCATCGGTCATCGGTACGTTAAGAGCCTCAGGGTACAGCCGGTCTGAGATGATAAGGCATTATATGATCCTGCCTATAGCTGCATTTACAGCCGGTATGCTTGTAGGTAATATACTAGGCTACACTGTGATGAAGCAGTTCATGCTCGAAATATATTTTAAGATGTATTCTCTTGGAAATATTAAAACCTTGTGGAATCCGTATGCTTTCGGGATAACTACCGTTATTCCTATGATGATCATGGTAAGCATTAATTTCCTGATATTGGTACATAAAATGAAACTGGGTCCTTTAAAATTCTTAAGACGCGAGTTATCAGACAAAAAGAAAAAGAGAGCTATGAAATTAAACGACCGGCTTCCATTTACTACCAGGTTCAGGATCAGGATAATCCTTCAGAATATGCCTAATTACATTACAATGTTAGTAGGTATAATATTGGCCGGTGCGATCATCATATTCGGGCTTATGTTTGAACCTTTGTTAAAGGAGGTTTCAAAGCGTATAGATGATACTGCGATAAGTCGATACCAATATATCTTAAAAACTCCTGAAGAGGTGGAAAATGTAGGTGCTGAGAAATTTGCCCTTACTACATTTGAAACTACTCAGAAGGATTATAAGACGGATGGGATATCGGTATATGGTATAGTTCCGGACAGTCGATATGTGAAGGCCGGGATTCCTAAGGATAAGGTACTGCTTTCAAACGGCTTTATGGAAAAATACGGATACAAAGTCGGAGATACGGTAAGCCTTTATGATAAATATACCGATAAAACCTATGATTTTTCGGTGGCAGGAGAATACCCTTACGAAGCCGCTCTTTCAATATTTATGAATCTGGACGAATTTAATACGAAGTTTGAAAAAACACCGGATTATTACAGCGGATATTTTTCTGATGAAGTGCTCGAAACACTGAATGACGCAAACGTTTACATGACCATGGATAGCAGTGATTTTGCCGGATTTGCCAGCCAGCTGTGGGATTCATTCGCGGATTTTATGGGACCTGTAAAGTGGTTCGGAGTCATTATGTTCGTGCTTATGGTTTATCTGTTGGCCAAACAGATAATAGAGAGAAATGCGATAAGTATTTCCATGACAAAGATATTAGGATTTACCGGCGGAGAAATAGGCGGCCTGTATATAGCGGCTACATCAATAATTGTAGTAGCAGGACTTTTACTTGCAGTTCCTGTGGTTTCGTGGCTCATGAGGCTGATATTTAAATATTATCTGTACAAGAGGATGAGCGGGTATCTGCCCTATGCCATAAGCAACGACTGTTATATAAAGATGGTGATCATCGGTATCATCAGTTATATAGTGGTTGCCGCTTTGCAGTTATTGAAAATCCACAGGATACCTAAGACCAATGCCTTAAAGACTATAGAATGAGCCATGGGGACGGGGTTAGTGGTCCATTTATAAGAACGGTGTGAGGTATTTTGTGCTGGTTAATTATTATTCGATGTACTAGTCCACCTGTCACACCTTCTTGATCTGTTTAAGAAATTTTTCTGCTATCGGAGTAAATGTCTGGTATTTATTCCATATCAGATAAAGCTGTGTTTCCTGCTTTGGTGATAGGGGCCTGAAAACCAGATCACTATTCTCAGAACAATCTATCAGATGTTCAAAGGTAAGCAGTATACCAAGCCCTTCTTTAGCAAATATGGAAGCGTTATAAGAAAGTCTGAAGGAACCTTCCAGATGAAGTTCGGGATATAATTTACCGGCCCAGTTTTTTATTTCAATATTCCAG
>JAILGF010000029.1 GCA_024696945.1 Lachnospiraceae bacterium
CGCAAAGGTGGTAGAGGATGAGGCTATAGAGCAGATAAGACGAATGTGCGATTACCCTATGACAGAGGGGGCAAAGATCAGGATAATGCCTGACGTTCATGCGGGCAAGGGCTGCACGATTGGAACGACAATGACTATCACTGATAAGGCAGTGCCTAACGTGGTCGGTGTGGATATTGGATGTGGTATGTATACGGTTAATCTGGGAAAGCAGAAGATTGACCTTGAGAGATTTGACATGGCTGCCTTCACTATACCTTCCGGAAGAGATGTGTGGGATGGCAGAGTCGAGAAGTTCGATCTTACTGAGCTTCGCTGTTATCGCCAGTTAAAGGAGGCAAAGCGCCTTGAGAGATCATTGGGGACGCTTGGCGGCGGGAATCACTTCATTGAGATTGATAAGGCCACCGATGGTACCCAGTATCTGGTAATACATTCAGGCTCAAGAAATCTCGGAAAGCAGGTGGCAGAGCTGTATCAGACTCTTGCTGTTGACCTTGCAAAGGGAATAGGTGACTATTTTGAGGCGAGAGAGCAACTGATAAATGAGTACAAGGAGCAGGGAAGACGAGCTGAGATTCAGGCAGCATTGAAAGATCTCTATGACAAAAAGTATGTGGAGCATCCGGCTACTATGCCCGAGGATCTGTGCTACTTATCAGGCAGATACCTTGAGGACTACCTTCATGACGTGGAGATATGCCAGAGGTTTGCGAGAAGAAATCGTGAGAAAATGGCAGAGATCCTTTTGGAAAAGAATGGTCTTTCTGCTGGTGACTCTTTTCACACTATCCATAATTACATCGACACTGAGGAGATGATCCTTAGGAAGGGCTCTATTGCCGCCCATAAAGGGGAGAAGGTGCTTATCCCCATTAATATGAGGGATGGGTCTGTTCTTGCCATCGGCAAGGGGAATCCTGAGTGGAACTACTCGGCACCTCACGGTGCAGGAAGACTCATGTCCAGAACTGCAGCGAAAAGCAACCTCTCCATGGAGGAGTATAAGGAGTCTATGAAGGGAGTCTATACTTCATCTGTCTGCGAGGCGACGATCGATGAGGCACCAATGGCTTACAAGTCACTGGAGGATATCATCGATGTGATCAGGGAGTCAGTGGAGATAATTGATGTAATGAAGCCCATATATAATTTCAAGGCTTCGAACTGAGGTGGATTATTTTATGCGATGAGTTCTTTAGACGACTATGGTATGTATTAATTCTTCAATATAAACGAAAAGAAGCAGGTAACCGGCCTGCTTCTTTTCAACACTATGAGTAACACACCAACCGCTATGTATAGATCATTCTTCTGTTTTCGGGTTTATTTTCAACTTTTCTATAGCTTCGTCAAACTTAACATCCGTAATAAATTCTGCGTATTGAATACATAAGTGATAAAATGAATATTGTCATTGATTTTACTTGAAGTGAATAGGAAATACTATGGTATATAACTGTTTTATAAAATGTCAGGTTTGTGAAAAGATTACGAGAGTTCGTCTTCAGGTGGGATGGCTGCCTGAGCATCCGATTGTTGTTACCTGCGGTGAATGCAAAACATCTCTTTTGGGTAAAGTAAAAATCGGACAGGAAATTCCGGGGCTAACTTTTTCCTTTGAAAACGCAGAAGAAGTCAATGATGAAAATGCTGATTATATGGTTGAATGCTCAGGGGAATTTCCTGTTATGAAGCAGAGAGCGGCAGAGGATCCTTTGGCAACTCCGATAACACCTTTCATGAGAGCAATGAATCGAATGGACTCTGACGATTCTTATGAGGAGTTTGGAAAATCTGTAGGTTCATTAATAAATACAATAGGAGATAGGAGTCAGTACAAAAGAGTTTTTGATTTGAGTAAAGATTTGAATAACGAATATCTAGTGAAGGAAATCAGAAAGATATTCGATGAAAGTCTCATGCCGTGTAAAAATGAACTCGAGATTTTGAGGGCGGTTCATATGATAGAGATTCATGGCTTTATTGAACCACTTAGAAAAGATGTATTAAACAATCTTGGGATCAGCGAAGGAATACTGAAACTGGATAGGACACAGACAAAGGAATTGATAGATTATCTTGATCGGAATTCAGGGTACAGTCTTAGTGAGCTGCAACGGCTGTCTTACAAAGTTATGGATGAATTCCTTACAGTGTTTCCATCACTTATACCAGCTTTTTCAATGCAATATCTTAAGAATGAAACTGTTGATTTTGAATTAGAAGGATCTACTACAAGTAACTTCGATTCGGTAAAACAGTTTTATTTAGATGTGTATGAAGCGCTTGGTAATCTTTTAATCATTCCGGTTGCTCTTAACAATATAAAATATCGAAATGATTATGATAATCTAAACCCTTTGGATAGTAGGAACACAACACTCTCAGATTTTATTGGATTGACAAAGGCAAATCGATATAAGTATTGCCTTGATTCCGAGATGTATTCTGATAAGTTGAATATTATTGTTAATTCAAAGCTGAGAAATGCTATCGGGCATAATGATGTTGAGTACGATACAGCTTCACAGAGGATTACATATATTCCAAATCCGAAAGACAGAACCAAAATCGAAGAAGAGTATCTTCTTCAATTTGAAAATGAAGCATTGCGATTATTCCAGGGTTTATTAATTGTAACAGAATACTTATATCGATTAAGAGAACTGCAAATAATCCGAAGGATGGATGTGAATGATGCGATGGAATATATGAATCGGATCAGCCGTATGTCAGGAATCCTTTCAACAGAAAAAAAGCTATATCCAAATGATCCATGTCCATGTGGAAGTGGAAAGAAATATAAAAAATGTTGTGGAAAAAAATAAAGTATATTTTCGATATGAAATCGGTAAATTATTAGTATTCATCTAGGGTGGAACAGTAAAAAACACTGAAAAAACATGAATACTGGGTATCACAGCACCACCATTTTGGCTTTACATCCGATTCGCTCCTGAAAAAATCGATTTTTGAACGAAACTATTAATCTTTTTTCAGCTCCGATATGTATAAAAGTTATATCATCTTTTGAAAAAAAGAAATATTCAAAAGATCGTGTTTAGGCACGATCTTTTTTATATGAAATATTATGTCAAGATATAAAATTATTGATAACGTGAGGAAATACTTTAGAGTAGGTTTTTGTCATTTGTGGCAATGAAACTGACACGCTATGAGCGGGAGACCATAATCAGCTTTAACGTAGCCGATAAAACAGCAGAGCTTTACACCCGAGATCCTGTCATTATAAGACAACTTGACTCGTTAGTTACCGAGTACCCCGATACCTTCAAGTGCGTAGGTGAAACAGATATCGATAAGACCTATGCAATGCCAAAAACTGCCGTTACTTACCATAAGCCGAGAAGATTATCCGAGGCCAAGAGAGAGCAGGCAAGAGAGGCCATGAAAAAGATCAAAAAAAATAAAAAAATTCCTGGACTACAAAGGCCTAAATGGTTATAATTACTGTAGAATCCCTGACCATTTCCAGAGGAGAATGATAAAATTAACCCGATAAAGGGAGGAAATATAGTATGCCTTATGCAATTGATTTGTTTTGTGGAGCAGGTGGATGTTCCGAGGGCTTGATTCAAGCGGGATTTCACATCCTTTTCAGCTCAGATATTAGCGACATGGTTGAAAAAACATATGTCCATAGACACGAGCAGCTCGGACTCATTCAGGGCAAGAATACATGGTTTGAGAGAGCCGATATTCGAAATCTTACCGGAGATATAATCCGGGACAGAATACAATCCCTTGATATTTTCAAAGGAAAGAAGATGCCGGATATTGATCTAATGATTGGAGGTCCCAGCTGCCAAGGATTTTCGAGAGCAGGCCGTAGGGATGTAAATGATCCAAGAAATATGCTCTTTGGTGAGTATGTGAGAGTCATTAGCCAGATCAAGCCTAGATACATCGTTCTTGAGAATGTAGAGGGCTTTATGGATATGCAGTTCATGGGCTATGTCGGAATACATGGGAAAAAGTATCCAGACGGCAGCGTGACGCCGAATCTTTTACAGAGCGAATTAAAGGAAATAGGATATCAGACGCTAGAACCGCAGATTTTGAATGCCGCCGATTTTGGAGTTCCGCAGCGTAGAAGAAGGGTCATTTTCATAGGCTACCGTGAAGGGGAGAAAGTGCCGCAGTATCCGGTTCCAACGGTTAAGAAGCATCTGACACTTAAGGATGCCATTGGAGATTTGGTTATTGATGATGCTACTCGTAACGCAGTAAATCCCAAGAGATCAAAATATCAGATGGATAGTCGAAAAGGGCGGACACCCGACATAAACGGTAATCCTATTCCGTTGAAAGGTGAACTGACTTGCACCAAACTGCCTAAAGCTACACCTATCGTTACAGAGCGTTTTTCGCTGTTTCTTCCTGGGGAGACGGGTACTTACCTGCGCAAGAGAATCAAGGAGCACGGAATAAATCTCAACAACGTTCCTCTGTTAGTTGAGTATTGCGCGGATACGCTTGGTTGGACTAAGAAACAGGTTATAAGCAGATTTGAAAAAGCAGATGTTGATGATGATGCCATAAACGTACTTCTAACAAAGAAAAACATCCGGCAACGTTGGGACGGAAGTCAGCCTTCCGCCACAATTGTATCTATTGCTGATGATTACATCAGTCCTTGGGAGCCGAGAACCTTTAGTGTGAGAGAAATGGCAAGATGTCAATCTTTTGATGATAGCTTCGAGTTTTTGGGCAAGGTAACTACCGGTGGCTTAAGTCGAAGAGTTGAAGTGCCGCAGTATACGCAAGTTGGCAATGCGGTGCCACCACTTTTGGCTAAAGCAGTTGTTGAAGAAATCTTAAAAGTGCTCTAGGAAAGGATGGTGATAGGATGTTAGCAATGACCGATACGCCTATTGAGCATTTTTTACCGTTCTTTGCTTCATCCGGAGTGAATGTATCATTCTTGGTTCCAACACCTACGGGATATGAAAAAGCCATAATGGATGCCACGGCACCGGTGAGGGAACTATTACTGAATGAGGGAATTCATGATTATGAAAAGCAGGGTCAAGGCCCCGAAAACAAAGTTATTGTAAAGTCATTTTTTGTTAACGTTGATGGGCTTACAGAAAGCGCAGCTTCCTTATATCGACCTGTTACCAAAAAAGGTGATCCACGCATTTGGTTCAAGGATCTGAAAAAGTATTGCCATCCTTGTAACTTACTTGCACTTGTTGCAATAAAGAAAGAGATTTATGTTCTTAATCTGTCCAACGCCTTAATAGCGAATTCTTTGGTTGATAAAGGGTATGCATATGAGATTATCAAAGAGGCTGTTTATCAGGAAGAGCAGATTGCAAATGAGTTATTAAACAAAATACGGGCTATTCATAATCAAGGTTTCTTGAGATCAATTACTGCGGGGGATCCTGGCGTTGGGGATACCTTGGAGAATGCTTTAGGGATCAGTAGGAATAATCTTAAAGTTCCGGATTATAAGGGAATTGAGCTTAAGTCAACCAGATTGACTAGAAATGGTTCAAATCGGCAGGAAACGAGGACAACGTTATTTACTAAAGTTCCAGATATAGGATATACATACCGAGAGATTGTAGAACATTACGGAAAGGTTCAAGTACCCCGTAATAGTACAATAGCTAGGTTGCAGTTATATGAGACTTGCTTGGTATCCCGGCTAAACGCGTATGATTTACAACTACAAATAGATCTTAATAATGACCAACTGAATCTAATGCATATGGAACAAAGGCTGAAGTTTGTTTCGGCCTGGTATATGCAGAAATTAAAAGAAACGTTATTAACCAAACACCGAGAAACCTTTTGGGTTAAAGCGGTATCGGAGAACCGTGATGGATGGGAGTTCTTCAGGTATGATCAGATAGTTCATACAAAGAAACCAAATGCATCATTATTAGCGCCGCTTCTCGAAAAAGATAAAATAACCGTTGACCTAGCTGCTCATATTACAGATGGCAAGTGGAGAGATCACGGAGTACTATTTAAGATGGCGCCTGCGGATATAGGATTGCTATTCCCTGACCCAATTATGTATGACCTGACAAAATGAGTTTATAATGGGAATACCAATCCTGATGGAATTGTTAACCATGTTTTATATATGTTTATCATAGAGTGAATAATAAAGGGAGGATGTTTATGCCGTTAACGAAAGCTCAATGTACGAATTGTGGTGGATTATTGGAAGTAGATTCTTCAAAAGAGGCGGCTGTATGTCCGCATTGTGGAACCCCTTATATTGTTGAAAAAGCTATAAACAATTATCAAACGATACACACATACAATATCAATAATGCCGTAATAGAAAATGTTGACCAAGAGTATATTCGTTTAAAAAAGCAGGCTGATTATTGTCTAGAAAAATCAAGTTTTGATGAGGCGGAAACGAATTATAAGCAAATCCTTGAAAAGTACAGATTTGTTGATCCGCATAATTTCTTCTTGTCACTGAAAGCATCGACCCATAATTTCTCGGTAGAGTATTATAAGCAAAGAGCACAAAAGTCTGCCGATAGGGCTTACGAAAGTAGATCGGATATACTAGTTGATGGTACAGGTAAGGGATCTTTAGAGGATAAAGTAAGATTTTTAAAAGAAGGCATAAACAGCATCAAGCAGAATCCATTTCTTAACGAGTATTCACCGGAAGAACTACAGATTGTTAGAACGTTCATAACCCGGCTTGAAAACGAACTGAAAGAGCAGGAAAAACAGTTAGAAGTGCAGCAGGCTGAAATTCAGAAGAAGCGTGCTGCATATGAGGAAAAAGAGAAGCGAACGCTTAGAAATCTGCTTATATTTGCCTTAGGCATTCCGGAAATCATAGGATTAATCATTACCGCTTCTTCTGACATGCCTATGAAGTTAGTGGGAATACTAATAATGATTTTTGCGCCTTCGTTATTTGTTTTATTATACAAATAATTCAATTTATAGTTTTACAATTGGAGCACCAATAGACGGTGACGATTGATTTTACATCATTTGTTTCCGTCTTTTTTTATACCCTAATTGCCGATTATGGCGCACACATGAAAGGAGATCCATTATGGGGCAGAATGAAAAAACAGCAAGAGAGATGCAGGCAGTGGAGCAAGTGAGGCAGGGCAAGACCCGCCTTAACTAGATTCGCAGAGAGGAAAGAGCCAAGACAAGAAAGGAGCAGAATCACGGAAGTTCATTCTGGGCGGGATCGTTGTGAAACACTTCCCCGAAGCTTATGATTTTAGCTAGCAGAATATTAACAGAATCATTGCTTGTTGTATATGATTAACAGTTAGGGAACAAATAGAAAATGAGGGGAGCATCTGCTCCCATTTTTCATGTCTTGACATACACGCACTGCGTATATATAATCAAATCACACACGTATACGCACTGACTACACACTGAAAGGAGCCACCATGAAAACAACCATCGTAAACATAGAAGGTATCGAACTAGAAGTTGAAACTGCCAAAGCCGATGATAAGGAAGCACAGCGCAGAATCATGGCCTATGAATTCAAACGTATCCGTGAGATGTCCGGGATGAACCGTGTTGATTTTGCCAATTGGCTGGGAATCCCCTACAGGACTATGCAGGAGTGGGAACTGAAGAGAAGGGTGATGCCCGAATATGTCCTCAGACTCATTGCATATAAGGTCAGGATGGAGAAGGCTGCAGGCCGTATCTGATTAGAACATTCGATATCCTCGCGAAAGCAGACCTACGAAACAATCAAATCCGCTAAAGTGCACGTTCTTGCACATTATTTACAGGTGAAAACTATGCTCAGATTCTTTGGTAGATTAATAATCAAAATAATATCTGGATTATTATCATTTGTCCTCGGGATAATCCAGCTTGTCTTTTCTATAGCCTTAGAGCTTGCTACTAAGCTTCTTTCATTTGTGCTTCTTCCTGCGGCAATTCTTATAGTTTTTCAGCTGATCTTAAAGAATACCCAGGCTGCAGGGATAATGGCCATATTAGTTGGGGCATCCTATCTGGTTATTTTCATAATAGCCGGGATTATGATGCATATCGGTTATATAAGGGAAGGTTTACTGGATATTTACTTTGGAAAGCTATTTCGAAGGTAATGTTTTCCGCTCTTTTACCGCTGAGTTCCCGCTGGATTACCGCTCAGTTACCGCTCAATTACCGCTCGATTACCGCTCAATTACCGCTCGCGTACCTTTTCAAACTGTTTTTCCTGTGATAATCTCTATAATGGACAAAGCAAAACGCCAAGGGAAACCCGCAAAGCTTTGTCCTTTTCTTTTGCAAGAGAATATGGCAACTAACGTCTGACATAAGTCAGGCGTTTTTTATTGCCATAAATAACCCAGGGCCGGGATGACGATCCCGCCTCTTAACTAATCATTGCACCGTAGGCCTGCGGTGCTGCACAGGAGAAAAATATGGATTATACCGAATTTAAAGATCAGATCACAGAAGACCTCAAAGAGTTCTTTTCCGAGCGTGGCAACGAGATGGATGTCAGCATTAATACCGTAAATAAGCTCAATGACAGTTATGAAGCTCTTACGGTCAAGCCCATGGACGGGAACATCGGAGTGAATATTCCGATTTCCAAGTTCTATGATCAGCTTGAGGGCGGTAAGGAGTATGACGATGTTGTTGGGAAGGTGATCGACGTCATCGACAAGGGACTTGAGAACAAGCCTGACATCGATACCGCCTCTCTTACCGATTACTCTCAGATGAAGGAGAAGCTGGCGATGGAAGTTGTTTCTTCCAAGACCAATGCCGAGATGCTTGATAAGATTCCTCACGAGAATATCGAGGATATGGCCGTTGTCTACCGCTTTGTTCTTCAGAGCGATGAGGAGGGCAGGGCTTCGATCCTTGTTACCAATCAGATGCTTGATGCAATGGGGGTTACCCATGATCAGCTTCGTCAGGATGCACTTGAGAATGCACCCAAGCTTAAGCCTCTCGTAATCAGCGGCATGAGCGAGGTTATGATGGAGCTTGTCGGCATCGAGCAGGCTGAGATGATGGGAATTGTCCCTGTGGATCCCAAGGACGAGCAGATGTATGTCGCTACCGTTCCTGATAAGGTTCACGGTGCCGGAGTTCTTGCTTACAAGGATTTCCTTGAGCAGGCTGCTGAGCGTGCAGGCGGTGATTTCTTCATTATCCCTTCATCTATACATGAGTTGCTGATTGTTCCTGACAACGGGCAGATGGATCTTTCCAGTCTTGAGTCAATGGTAAAGGAAGTCAATGCTACTCAGGTTGCTCCCGAGGATAAGCTTACCGATTCCGTTTATCACTACGATTCCAGGGAGAAGATCTTCGAGCTCGGCGAGAAGTTCGTTGAGCGCCAGGCACTTCAGAACGCCCGTGAAGAGCATGATCCGGATAAGGAGATGAGAGATTCTCTTGATGAAAAGAGCTCCGTCCTTGGGGATCTGGAGGCCAAGAAGGAAGAGACTGCACGTGCTCCCAAGAAGGAGACCGTGGACCGCGGAACCAGATCAAAGGGCGGTGAGGCTATCTGAGATCTGAAGTCTTAATTATCATATTGTAACTATCATAAGCGCCGGTCGGAGAATATCCGACTTGGCGCTTTTTCTTTGGAGGAATAAATGGACCAGAAAAAGCTCATAAAGCTGACTACCAATAAATATGAATCCGCAATCGGGAAGACGCCGCCTCTTGCACATCCCTGCAACTGTCCGGACAAGACATGCCCTTATGGGAGAGGCCATTCATTTTGTTTTCCCTGCTATGCGGAAATCATGAAGAGCATACGACACCCTAAGGCTGCGGAGAGCCCGGATAATGCAGTTTGACTACTTCTACAACGAAGAATCGCAGAGCTATGCCTTCTACAGAACGCCAAAGCTTCTGTTCACCGATGAACGCTTCAGGACACT
>JAILGF010000038.1 GCA_024696945.1 Lachnospiraceae bacterium
GGGTATAGCAGCCATTATCAACTTCGTTTCCGGTAAGAGCATTGAGGAGAACGAGGCTTCGATGAAGGAGGCAATGGAGAGGATAAAGACCGGTTCCGTTACATATGCTGTAAGGGATACAAAGATTGACGGGCTTGAGATCAAGAACGGCGACTTTATGGGTCTTGACGATCACTCCATAAAGAGTACCGGCGCCGATATAAGTGAAGTTACGATAGAGCTTATAAAGTCCATGATACAAGAGGACAGTGAGCTTATCAGTATCTACTACGGAGCAGATGCCGATGAAGAATCGGCCAACGCCATAGCGGATAAGCTTATGGAAGAGTATGATTACCTTGATGTCGAGGTACATTCCGGTAACCAGCCTGTATATTATTACATAATCTCGGTTGAATAATCATTTTGCTTGAAAGATAAGGGGACGGTTCTCGAAGACAGTGAACCGTCCTTATAATTTTTGTCATAGTGTTCCAGAGGCACACAATTTACTAAACGAAGAAACGCTGTAGACGTTTCCGGGGTGATATGGAACAGAAAATCTTTAGAATCCTTGGAGGAGAACCCAATGAAGAAAAATAACAGTAAAACGATCATGGCGATAGTTTTATGCCTTAGCCTGGTATTTAGCTTATTCCCTGTAGTTCCGGGACTCGGGAAGTATGAAGAGATACATGCCGGATCCGATAATGCTCAGGTAAAGAGCATATATACCGACAGGGAACTTGGGACAGACATTATACTTACTGATAGAGGTAATAGTAAAATTGTTAATAATGCATGGGCACCTGTGATATACTATGCGGGTGAACCATGGTATGTAGTGGGATATAACGGTATAAACAATACTGCTGATCAACAGAGTATATTGTCACATCCGGGAGTAGTTACCTTACTTGCTAAAAACAATTTGGATGACAACAAAAAAATTTATTTTGACAATAGTTCTAACAGATCCGATTATAGTAATAAATATGAAGGCTCTTTACTGCAGAAATATCTTGATAATATATATAATGGTTCCGGAAACGGTAACAACACCATAAAATTTACTGCAGCTGAAAAAAATGCGGTAGAGTATCGTAATCTTATCGGAGAAGATGTTGATCATGCCGGTCTTTGGCCTTTGTCGAATGCTGAGGCAACGGCTGTGTTTTGGCAGAGAACTGGCATTGGCAGTATAAGGACTAACGGAAGTAATTGGTGGCTACGCTCACCCGGAAATGGAAACAGAAAGGCAGCCTATGTAAACGGGGGAGGAAACGTAGAAGCCGCAGGCTTAGATGTCGATTCGAATAATAATACCTGTCCCGGTGTCCGTCCTGCTTTCTATCTTGACCTGCAATCTATAATCTTTTCATCTAAGATCAAAGATGGCGGAGACAATGGTATAGGAGCGGAATACAAGCTGACCTTAAAGGATCCTGAGATAAAGCTTTTAGTTAAATCATATACAGTATTGGAAGGAAATGATAATTTAGCAGCGAATATATCATATACAATAACCGGAAACGACCGTGAAAATGTCGATAAGCTCTCTGTGCTTATCCTTCCCTGTACTTATGTACCCGGGATGAGTCTGACGGATTTTATATATTATGGTGAAGTTGCAACTGAAACGATTAAGACAGACGGGAGTGTTGGTACAGGTACTTTTATCCTCCCCAAAGAGCTGAAAAACAAGACCGCAGGGATAGATTATTATGTCTATATCCTGGCAGAAGATATAAATGAAGGAAATGCAACCGACTATGCAAGTGAGCCGGTACCGGTTAATTCTTTTAAGACAGTAACAAGGCTTGCAACAGGACCTGCAGTCTTCTTATCTTTGATAACTCACGCTACCGGTGCAGGTGAGGAAACGTCACAAAAACTGACTCTTAAAGATGACAATATCGCCATAGCACTAAAAGATAACGGAAGTGTTACCAGAAAAGGAAGTACAGTAAGCGTTCCGTATAAGATTACAAATGCCAATAACGTGGGTAGTACAGGCGGCAAAGTGAATCAGGTATCTCTCCTGATACTTGATAAAGAATACCAGCCCGGAAATCCGGAAGGCGCAATGATACTTCGCTACCAAATATGCGCTAAGGCAGGAGAGAATGAAAGCATAGCAAATGAAGGAACACTGTCTTTTGAGTTAACTAAGGATATAGATAAAAAAATCTGCCAAGGAGGATGTTACGCTTATATCCTTGCGGAGAGTGTAAATGGAGGTAGTGAATCCGACTACGCAAGTGCTCCATTAAGCATCAGCATACCACATGGACATGATTTTAAATATGAAACACTATGGTATCATAAAGAATGCTTCATTATCGCCAAATGTGGGAATGCCGGGTGCGACCTGACAGATAATGAGGTAAAGCTTGGTATATTAGCCCCTGAATATGAAACTTATGGGGATGAGAAAGCAGCCGACGCTGTCCTTGACGGGCTTAACGCCTTTAATGACGCCACTAACCTGAATATTTCATCTGCAGACATAAGTTACTCAGGATTGAAAAACAATGGTTCTTTATATACAACTTCGAACGTTCCGCCTACGGATGCCGGAAACTATACGGCAGAGATAACAGTTGAAGGAAAAACAATCGATGTTGAATATGAAATAAAACAAAGATTTGTTACGGTCAGCTGTATAAAAGTAAAGGATAGAGCCTATAACGGGACAAAGGAAGCGGAACTTGACTACTCGGAAGCTGTTCTGGACGGGGTTATCGCTGCAGATAAAACAAAGATCGGTATCTCGGCAACAGGTGAGTTTACAGACGAAAATCCGGGAACCGATAAACAGGTAAGTATCACCAAGCTGGCTTTGGTTGACTTGACCGATGGTGGTTCGGGAAGTGTAATAGGTAATTATGTACTTGCAGATGACAATCAGCAGATTGAAGCATCAGGCAAGATTGTTAATGCCGATCCAACGATCAAGGAAACTCCTGAAGGCAAAACCGGGCTTGAATATACCGGGAGTAAATTGGAGCTTATAACAAAAGGTAAGGCAGAGAACGGCAACATGGTCTATGCCGTAACCCCAAAAGGAGCTGCGGCACCCGATGACAAGGATTACGGTGCAGATGTACCTGTAGCTGTAAATGCAGGAGATTATACCGTTTATTACAAGGTTATAGGTAATACAAATTATAATGATCTAAAAGCCGAAAAGATAGATGTTACCATTAAGAAAGCTTCACAGAAAGCCCCTGTTTTAACGCCGGAATCTACTGTGATTGTGATGCCTGTTATTGAAGAACCGTATACGGGTTCTGAGACAGTGTCAAATAAGGACGGCTCCGTGACAACCACAACAGAGGAAAAGAACGAAGACGGTACTGTGACCGAATCAACTATAAGAGAGTGGGAGAACGGTGACAGGAACGTAACTGAGATAGTAAAGGATGAAGACGGTAAGGTTATAAGCACCGAGACAGAAATCGTCAGGATAAGCAAGAAGGGTACCGTAACCGAGACAACGGATATACAGAAGGCTGACGGCTACCATAGTAACAGCTCTGTAAAGACCTATAAGTCAGGTAAGGAAATATCGAAAGTAAATATAACCTTCGCCAACGGTGCAAAGCAGGTTTCTACCGAAAAGAAAAATGCAGACGGTACCTTGACACGTAAGGTCATGAATACCAATACTACGGGCAAGACCATGCTTACTGTAACAACTGTTGCATGGGAAGAAGATGATACAACCGAAACAGAAAATAATCTTGTTAAGACCGTTGCTAAGTTTAAAGTAACCGGAGATAATAAGGTTAGGCTTACAAGCCTTAAGACAGACGATGATAAAGTCATCATCCCCAAGACAGTATCCTTTGACGGTAACAAGAATATGATAGTTTCTTTAGCCAAAGGCATGTTCAAGGGTATAGAAGACATCAAGGAAATCTACATCTACTCGGAAGGTCTTAAGAAGATTTATGCCGGCGCCTTTGAAGGCGTTCCTAAAGACGTTAAGTTCTATATCAAGGCAACTGCTACAAACTGTAAGAAGATAGTTCGTATGATCCGTAAGTCAGGATTTGGCAAGGTGGATTATACGAGAATCTAAAAGCGTCGGATGTGTTTACCGCCTCGAGCAATCGGGGCGTTTTTCAAATATTTACTTGACAAACCATGGTCTGGGTTGTATGATAAAATCGTCATAGAGCAATGAGTAAAGATTTGAATATAAATATTTAGAGTAGACTTTTTATTTAATGTGTGAATGATTTAGCTTAGGGATTATATTTTTGACTTATCTTCAAATTCACTCTTGCTTTTTCCAAAAACCAAAGCAGGAGTGGTCATATCTCCTGTATGTTGCGCGAGTACTATCATTAACGATAGGCTTATAACTTAATGCAGAAAATTCTGCACTGTCATTTCAGGAGGTATTAATGGAGAAAGATTACAAGCATACCATGGAGTATTGCGGAGACTGGAAGAAAAACACCGGAGCTTTAGGCTTCAAAATGAACAATAATGATTTCCAATATAAATCTTAAAGCTATAGATCTTGCCACGGACGAAGACAGGAGAAGTGGGCTTGTACTATGGGCCAGATTGTTTAAAGCGGAAAGCTGGGAGGAATTGATTATGTTAGCAAATGAAAATCCGGTAGTAGACCAGACAGTATCAAGCGTATGGCAGCTCTCACAGGACAGGGCAATAAGGGAACAGATGCAGAGGCGCGAAGAAAATGAGTATTTTTGGGAAAGCACCTTGGAAAGCATGCGCAGAAAAGTAGAGGAAGCTGAGAGGGAAGCTGAGAGGAAAGCTGAGGAAAGAGTAAAGAAAGCTGTTGCAGAAAAAAATCTTGAAATAGAAGAACTAAAGAAAAGAATTAGTGAGCTTGAAAACAGATAATTGAGAGACAGTGCAGGGGGGGGCGGCCGGTTCGGAAATAACCATAGAGCGGCAGAGGCGTATGCATATCCCTGCGGAAGCGTAACAGGTTATGGACGAATCGGCCGCCCCACCGCACGTCCCCAATACTGAACAACAGTAGAAGCAGGAAGATTTACAGTCTCCCAAAAAGATTTTCGAAAAATTTCAACAAAATTAGCACTCACCACTTGACAGTGCTAACAATTTGTGATATAACATCCTTAGAAAGCCGGAACAGGATGTTTTTTTAATGCGGTTTTGGCTTAAGATCTCTACAGAAAGCAGGTGAGTTCATGAATATTAACAAGTTTACACAAAAGTCAATCGAGACTTTACAGCTTTGTGAGAAGCTGGCATCGGATTACGGGAATTCGGAGATAGATCAGGAGCATCTTGCGATGGCGCTTGTTTCTATTG
>JAILGF010000047.1 GCA_024696945.1 Lachnospiraceae bacterium
ATGAAATTTACTTTCGATATAACTTACTATCGTTTCATCCTGACAAATTGGAATTTGTACGATTTATTCTTTCAAATAATTGTTCAGCCTTATTTCAAGTATTTCCCTAAACTCTGGATTATTGCATTTTGATATAAGTTCGCGATAGCGTTCGATATCGATAACATCTACAGATTCTATCGCATGAAGCAATCCCCAGTTCAAATCAAGACAATCGTCAGAGAACAGCTTAATCAACACTTCTGCTTCTTCATATGTTAGTGCGTCTTCCATTTGTATCAGTTTGTCATACTGATCGAATAATTCATTAGTCATATCATTATCATTAGGTATTTTCCCGAGTGTCATTAATCTCATGACATTTTCTTTCATTTTAACCTCACCTCAAATCCCGAGATTTGTCATCGTAAATAAAACAAAAATTTTTCAGTCCTCAATTACTTCGCCGTGAATACAAACTCGTCCATCATCCGGACATTTTGCATCAAAAACTTTTGCCCTTGCATTTCCCTTATCCAAGCACCCACCATTCAATAATGTATATACAGATGGGTATATGTTGTTCCATAACTCATGACATAGCGGAGGGCATATATCTTCAACAATAAACTCCTGCCCTTTGGAGCAATAGCCACTTCTGCAATTGCTTTCCGTAATGACAAGTCTTACTTTCGCCATGTTGTATCTCCCTTAAGATATATTTACCGACTTTATTTCAAGTACTTAAAATATACCCTATTTTCGCAAATTTTTCAAGCTTTTAAAATTAGCCAGAACGTTAGGAAATGCAAGGGATAGAACAAGTAAAAGACCCATTTGTTTAAGATGTTTTTTGTGCCCGATTCTCCGTTATAGAGATATATCAGTAAGCCAGGTAGAAGTAATCCTATTTGCCATACAGCTTCATACCATTCAATGTTCCCTGCAGATACTATGAAGATGGCTGCAACCATTTGTGCAAGGCACAGGCTCGCATAGGATATGAGCTGTTTCTTCCGGTCTTCACGGTATATGTAGAAGAGCCATACCATGAATGGACCAAGTACACCCCAGTCAGAGAATGATGTCAGGATCATAAAAATAAACACCACTATAAATTTCAACGCCTTCTCTTTCACCCTGTCTGCTACAATAAGCATCAGGAAAGACATAAACAGTGTGATCATCACATTTAGATCCGAGGATGATATGTCTCCATATCTGGCAAGTGAATATGGTATTTGTGACAGTATTCCGAAGCATAGGAGCCTTAGACCATACTTAAACTTCGATGATGTGTACCGGAAGCCTTCTGCCAGAAAGTAAAACATTACCGGAGCAGCCATCCTGCCATGCGTCCTCATTAATATGTAAAGAACCATCAAGGCAGGATATTTTTCCGGCTGAAGAAGGAATGCTGCTGTATGATCCATAAGCATAGCTATTATTGCTATATACTTTATCTGCGTCCGATTTAAGCTGAGTTTTGTGTTCATTTGTCTATTACTCCTAAATCATATACATCTACAACCTGATCCGGTTTTAGTTTTAGCCTTGTTGACATGTATTTCTTTATGTCAAATGCGTTTTTCTCATTGTAGTCCGATAACAGCTTATACCTCTTATGCTTTGTAATATCGTACTTATCTGATAAAAACGGTCGCACTCCTCTTAGCTGGAAGATGCACTTATTTCCTTTCATTACCGCTATTTCATCCGGTGTCATAAGTTCCTTCCCTGTTTTCTGGTTATTGGTTGCAAAAGACGGATTGGCTCCCCTTGTATCTGTAGTTGTATAGAAATCTATAGTCTCTTTTCCAAGGATTGCCGAAAGCTCCTTTATGGTCTCTTCGCCTTTACCTCCCAGGAAGAGCATTGAATCACAATTATCGACAATAGTACCGGCATGATCCTTATATAAAGCTTTCAACTGTGCCTTTGACTGTAAGATGATGCATGCTGATATCTCACGGCTTCGTATGACGGATATAATCTTCTCAAAGTCAGGAATTTTGCCGATATTTGCGAACTCATCAAGCAGGAAACGCACATGTACTGGTAGTCTTCCGCCTTTATGTTTTCCTGCTATGTCGCACACTATGTCGCACAGCATGTTGAACATCTGGGCTTCCAGTATTGCCATCAGGAAGTTATATGTGGTATCCGTATCAGACATTATCATGAAGAGTGCCGTTTTCCTCTCCCCTATGCTGCCTATATCCAACTCATCGTAGGATGTGATGTCCCGAAGTTCCATGAAATCGAATGCTGAGAGCCTTGCAGCGCAGGAAATCATTATACTCTTAAAGGTTTTTCCAGCTGAAAGCTTCAGCTTGCGGTATTGACGCACAGCAAAATGGTTCGGTTCTTCTTCCTCAAGCTCTTCAAAAATAAGATCAATGGCATTTTTGAAGTCTTCGTCATCCTCTCTGGTATCGGATGCGTTTATCATATCTACAAGAGTACCGAAGTTTTGCTCTTCCTCAATGCATTCATAATAGATGTAGCCGATATAAGCCATGTATACAAGCCTCTCCGCGTTCTCCCAGAAGGGATCGCTTGAAGCCTGCTTTTCACCTGTGGTATTCGCCATCAGGATGGTTATCAGCTTCATTATGTCCTTTTCGCTGCGAAGATAGGCAAATGGATTATAATGCATTGAGCAGTCGAAATCCGTGGTATCAATGACCTTTATCACATATCCTGCTTGTTGGAGCATCTTGCCGGTTTCTATAAGCACCTGGCCCTT
>JAILGF010000161.1 GCA_024696945.1 Lachnospiraceae bacterium
GGTAACCTGCTTGGTTCAGGTATAAGGCTTTCAGGGAAGAAGCTTGAAGTAAAGGGCGATTACCAAAATGGTTCGAATAAGTATGATGATGGTCTGCACAGTGAACTATATCTTGACGGTGGAACAATGATAGTAGATGGCGATGCCATCTTTGCAAGCATGGATGCTGATGAGCATTACCAGGCAATAGATGGAATCCTGAAGATGGATAATGAGTCGGATGCCCTCAGCATAGGCGGTGACCTGATAACATGTTTTTCAGAATATTATTATTCGCATACAAAGTACAATATGTACTGTTCAGCCGGTAAGATTAAACTCGCAGGTAACTGGGAATACTATGCCGGTGCAAATTTCTCGGATAAATTTGGAGTATATCTGATAAATGATAAAGATCAGAGTATAACGAACAAATCAACGGAAACACTGACAATACCTCGGTTGGATATTTGCTATATTGACAAACGTAAGGCAAATATCGTACCCGGAGATGGAGATATTCAGATTACTAAGCGCAACGAATATGCAGGTCCTTATTATATAATAGCTGAACAGCCTAAAGATGCCACGGTTGAAACTAACAAGACGGCATACTTTAGTGTAAAAGCAGAGGGAACAGGGTTTAAGTATTTGTGGCAGATGAAAAAGAAGGGCAGCAGTTCTTGGAGCGATTGGACCACTAAGACTACTGCAGATATTAGTGTAGCATATGCATCAGATAAGAATGGAATGAGCCTTCGCTGCAAGGTTACAGATCCTGATGGAAATGAATTCTTGTCTGAACCGGCAGTATTAAGCTATATTGTACCTTTTGCAATTACTACTCAGCCTAAAGATACTACTGTAGCACCTAATGCTATGGCATATTTTAGTGTCAAGGCAACGGGAAACGGTCTTAAATATTTATGGCAGTACAAGTCAAAGGGTAGCAGTACATGGACTGACTGGACTTCTAAAGATACAGCAGATATTAGTGTGGCTTACTCGGCAAGTAGGGATGGTATGTCGTTACGCTGTGTTATCACAGATGGAAATGGAAAGACACTTACATCTAATGTAGCAGTACTTACCTATAGTAGTGGTTCATCGACATTGGCAATCACAACCCAACCGAAGAACACAACAGTAGCACCCAATGAACTGGCATACTTTAGTGTAAAGGCAAGCGGAAGTGGCCTGACATACTTATGGCAGTATAAGAATAAGGGAGCAAGCAGTTGGACAGACTGGACATCGAAGAAAACAGCGGAGATCAGCGTAGCATATTCGGCAAGCAGAAATGGGATGTCATTACGCTGCAAGATAACGGATTCAACCGGAAAGACAGTAACATCTAATGAGGCAGTGCTTACCTATAGTAGTGGTTCATCGACATTGGCGATAACAACTCAGCCTCAGAATGCAACAGTAGCACCCAATGAACTGGCATACTTTAGTGTAAAGGCAAGCGGAAGTAGTCTGACATATTTATGGCAGTATAAGAATAAAGGAGCAAGCAGTTGGACAGACTGGACATCAAAGAAGACAGCTGAGATCAGTGTAGCATATTCGGCAAGTAGGAATGGAATGTCATTACGCTGCGTAGTAACCGATGGAAGCGGCAATCAGGTAACCTCCAATGCAGCAGTGCTCACCTATAGTAGTGGTTCATCGACATTGGCAATCACAACCCAGCCTAAGAACGCAACAGTAGCACCTAATGAACTGGCATACTTTAGTGTCAAGGCAAGCGGAAGCGGTTTGAAATACTTATGGCAGTACAAAAATAAGGGAGCAAGCAGCTGGACAGACTGGACATCAAAGAAGACAGCTGAGATCAGCGTAGCATATTCAAAAGAAAGGAATGGAATGTCATTGCGCTGTGTAGTAACAGATGGAAGCGGCAATACAGTAACTTCCAATGCAGCGGTACTTACCTATAGCGGAAGCGGCACATTGGCAATCACAACCCAGCCTCAGAATGCAACCGTAGCACCCAACTCACTGGCATATTTTAGTGTAAAGGCAAGCGGAAGCGGCCTGACATACTTATGGCAGTATAAGAATAAGGGAGCAAGCAGCTGGACAGACTGGACATCAAAGAAGACAGCTGAGATCAGTGTAGCATATTCGAAGGACAGGGATGGAATGTCGTTACGCTGCGTGGTAACCGATGGAAGCGGCAATAAAGTAACTTCTAACACGGCAGTGCTTACCTATAGTAGCGGAACATTTGCAATCACAAACCAGCCTCAGAGCACAACCGTAGCAGCCAACTCATTGGCATACTTTAGCGTAAAGGCGCGTGGAAGCGGCCTGACATATTTGTGGCAGTATAAGTATAAGGGATCAGACAACTGGACAAACTGGACCTCAAAGACTAAACCTGACATAAGTGTTGCATATTCGAAAGACAGGGACGGCATGAGTCTCAGGTGCGTGATCACCGACTCGATGGGGAATACGCTTACATCAGATACAGCAGTTTTGAATTATAATTAGAAACAGAAAATGAACAGAGCCGCCGGATTTCGGCGGCTCTAAATTTTTATTTGTCAGATGAAGCTAGTTGAGCTTCGAGAACTTTGATCCTTGCTTCATATTCTTTGAGCATGGATTCAGTAGCATCAGCACGTTGGGTCTCAGCATTGGCACGTTGAGTCTCGGCAGCGGCACGTTGAGTCTCAGCGTCAGCTCTTTTTCTTTCTCTTTCAGTATTGGCTTTTTCTTCTTCTCGCCCTTCCCTGTACCACTTTTGGCACTGGAGCTCTAAAACCTGTCCATCCATAGTATTCACCAGCCTTTCCCTTTGATCTTGTTGATTTCTTGTGGATTACGGTGGAATAATGAATTTATATCTTTGTCAGCTATGGTATTTATTATCCTCCTGCAATATAATAAATATGATTTAGTACATTATACTGTATAGAATAGAATTAGTCAACCATAAATATAAATAAATACATAAAAATACAAAAAAGAAAAGATCCTTTTAATATGCTAAAAGCCCTTCTTATTCTTGACAGAAACAGGTTTTGAAGCTATACTTTTATTAAAACAAGCCGGTAATCGGTTAACTGAAATCAATCATAGATCCGTCCAGGTTATGAAGAAACAAAAATGTATATTATTACATTAAATTCATTGGCGGATGGGGCAATTACGCTTGATAAATGAAGATGTTTTATATGTTTATATGGAAACAAAGGAGAAGACAAAATGGTTAATGTAAGAATACTTAAGAAAAGTCGAATACTCAGAAAGGTAGTTTTATTTATATCTATAGCAATAATTGTTAATGTATTGCCTATGCAGAAGGTGAGTGCAGAACAGAGTTTAAGCTGTAGTTCTGCGAACTGGAATATCATGTTAGATTACATGCAAAGACAGGATAGTATTTATAGTCCGGAAAAATTTGTTGTGTGTAGTATCAGAGGTGTTTTTTCAAATGATATTGATGCAGGAAATACGATAACGATTTATATTCCATATTCGGGAAATGTATCATATATTGAATTGGACGGGATTAAGGCTTTAGTTGGACAGGGAAAGGTAATAAGTAATACTTCATCCTCATACAAGAAAGAACTTGAATGCTTTAGTTCGAGTGCAGTTTTAAAGATAATTCATAATGATGAAATTTATTCTGCTTATGACACGTTTGGTTTCGAGTTAAAGATTTGCGATGCTGATGGTAAGACTGTTATAAGTTCTATTAGCTGTATTGAAAGTAATACAGAAAATGAACTAAAAATCAAAGAAATAACTTCAACATTTCATAGTGATGCAAGTACGGATCAGACAAGCATAGACATTCCGATTAAGTATAAATGGGGTATGGACTACTTTGAAAGGGATAATACCATATATAATCATGATCTTGGTATTGCTGCATTACTTATAAGTCATGATGTTTATAATGAATCAAGGATTGAATCAAGACTGTTAGAATTAGGGTGTGAAAGTGATAGTATAAGGTATTCAAATGGATACGATGAAAAATGGTATGCAAGACCGGGAACTGTTTTTGGATACAGGAAATATTTTGATCATTATGGATGTGAGAAAACATTACTTATTGTTTCTGTAAGAGGAACGAATAATCCTATGGATGTTTTAACTGATATTGTTGATGGAGGAACTGATGAATTTGACCTGACAGGAAAAATGTGTTTTAGTTCTTTGGAAAATTATTGTAATGAATTTAATATCGATTTACTGAGCCCTAATACAAATCTGTTTATTACAGGACATAGTCTGGGAGGTGCAGTGGCAAATAGGCTGGCAGTAGAACTGAAAAATAAAAATTCAAAGGCGAGAACATACATTTATACATTTGCTGCCGCAAGAAATTCAAGAAAACCAACCGATTACTCCTTATATGGTTCATTACTGGCTAAGGTGGAAAATCCGGGTGATTATCCATATATCTTTAATATAATAAATAAAAATGATATTATTCCATATATTCCGGGTTATGGAGTTCACCTTGGGAAAGAATTATATTATGATGCGAATGAAACAAAATATAATACATTAAGGAATGCTTTTTGGAATACATCTGGTAATGTAGATCATACTATGTATGATCATCTTTTGACAACATACATATTCTGTATGTTAACAGAAAAACCGAGCTCAGAAAAAATGATTTATAATAATGCTAAGTTTTTGAGTGAAACGTCGGACAAAATTGATAAGCTATGTCAAAAAGGTTTTTTTTGGATAGTAAGTGAAGGTTTATCAGCAATACTTAAGTGTTTTATCGCCTGTCCTGTAGATGTTGAAGTAAAGGATAAAAGCGGAAATATAGTATGTTATACACTTGATGGGGTTGCATATAATAATAATCCGGATATTGCATTTATAATTGTTGAGGGAGAGGATAAACATCTTTATATTCTAAAAGAAGATGAAGTTGATGTTCATATCATAGGAAATGATGCAGGAACCATGGATTATTCTGTTTCCAATTATAATATATTTGGTGAATTGGTCGAAGATAAGTCTTTTTCAGGAATTGAAATTACAGATGGCAAGATATTTAAAGCGGAGGTCCCTGAAGAGTCTGTTCTCGGTACCGCACTTGTTGTAGTAGACGAGTCAGATAATAATGTTGCAGAGGTTAAGACCGACGGAAGTGAAATAAAATATGCTGATCATATTCTTATAGATGACGTAGGCTATGAAGCTACTTGTACAGAACCGGGATTAACGAAAGGCATTCATTGTTCGGATTGCGGAGAGATTGTTAGAGAACAGATAGTAATACCTGCCCTTGGACATTCTTGGAGCGAATGGGAAGAAGATGATCATTTATCAATTAATGTATGCAGGCAATGTGATGAAAAGCTGACATATACTTGGTCAGAAGATTTCAGTAGTTTAAAGGCCGAAAGGTTCTTTAAGGATGAGGACAGCCCCAGTGTTACAGAGATAGTTGATGTCACGGAAAACATTATCGAACAACCGACATGTACACAAAGCGGAAGTAAGAAATATACTTCGACTTCGTTCAATAATTCATGTTTTAAAGTTCAGACTAAGGTTACAGACGTATCTGCTATAGGCCATGATTGGGGTGAGCCTGAATATGTCTGGTCTGATGATAATAGCACGATCACAGCTACCAGAACTTGTAAAAATGATACGAATCATACTGAATCAGAAACGGTTGATACTGTGAAAAGTATCAAAACTAAAGAAGATGGAACTGAATATGAAGAGTATTCAGCTACATTTGTAAATGATGTTTTTAAAGATCAAACCAAAGAAATTGAGATTCCGGTTCCTGAAATCGAAATATTCTCCCAGCCTGAAGATGTAGTGGTTGAAGCAAATAAAATGTCGTATTTCAGTGTGAAAGCAACAGGAAAAGGACTTACTTATCTATGGCAATATAAAAAGAAAGGGAAAAGTGAATGGGTTGATTGGACTACAAAAACTACATCAGATATCAGTGTGGCATATTCATCCGACAGAAATGACATGAGCCTTCGTTGTATGATTACTGATTTAAAGGGCAGACAGTGTTTTTCTGAGACAGCAATCCTGAAATATTCTATGCCGTTGGTTATTGCTATACAGCCTGAAAATACTACTGTAAAAAATAAAGAACTGGCATACTTTAGTGTAAAGGCAACGGGAAACGGCCTGAAGTATTTGTGGCAGTATAAGAAGAAGGGGGTAGAAAACTGGACTGATTGGGCAACAAAAACAACTTCAGACATAAGTGTTGCGTATTCCTCTGATAGAGATGGGATGGCTCTAAGATGCGTCATTACAGATTCTGTAGGGAAGAAGGTTGTTTCTGATGAGGCAATCCTTACGTATGATAATGAAAGTTCATACATAACGATTGCAATGCAGCCTAAAAATACTACTGTAATGCATAAAGAACTGGCGTATTTTAATGTAAAAGCGGCAGGAAGTGGTTTGAGGTATTTATGGCAGTATAAGAAAAAAGGTGCAAGTACATGGACTGACTGGACAACCAAAACCACATCAGATATCAGTGTGGCATATTCTTCAGATAGAAATGGGATGTCATTACGATGCTTAATTACCGATGAGACAGGCAAAACACTGATCACGAAAGAGGCAGTACTTACATACAGTAACAATGAATTAGAACTGGCAATTACTGCACATCCTGAAAATGCTGCAGTGGTTAAGAACCAGCTGGCTTATTTTAGTGTTCAAGCTGTCGGAAGAGGGCTCAAGTATTTATGGCAGTATAAGTCAAAGGGAAGTGATACATGGACGGATTGGACCTCTAAGACAACTTCTGACATAAGTGTAGCGTATTCAAAAGACAGGGATGGAATGTCATTACGATGTGTAGTAACCGATGGAAGCGGTAATAAGATTGTTTCAAATGAGGCTTCGTTAACATATAGTAGTGGAGAGTCTTCATTATCTTTTACTAAACAACCCAAAGATATGAATGTTGTTCAGGGAGAACTGGCATACTTTAGTGTAAAGGTAAGTGGAAGCGGTTTGAAGTATTTATGGCAGTATAAGAATAAGGGAGCAAGTAGCTGGACGGATTGGACATCAAAGACCAAACCTGATATAAGCGTGGCATATTCGAAAGACAGGGATGGAATGTCGTTACGCTGTATGGTAACCGATGGAAGTGGCAATACAGTAACCTCTAATGAAGCAGTACTTACCTATAGCAGCGGGACATTTGCAATCACAACCCAGCCTCAGAGCACAACCGTAGCAGCCAACTCATTGGCATACTTTAGTGTAAAGGCAAGCGGAAGCGGCCTGACATATTTATGGCAGTATAAGTACAAGGGATCAGACAACTGGACAAATTGGACATCAAAGACCAAACCTGACATCAGTGTTGCATATTCGAAAGAAAGGGATGGAATGTCATTACGTTGTATTGTAACGGATTTAACAGGTAACACCCTTACGTCGGATGTAGCAGTTTTGAATTATAATTAGAAACCCATCCCGGTGATTGAAATGGAGGTATGACATGGAGTCGAAGTGTAAAAACATTATAACAAAAAGCATCGGGGCTTTATTGACACTGCTTGTTTTATCGGCATTCATGCCCTCGTGGGAAAATGCTGAAGCGGCTGAAATATCATATGAGCCCGTGTTCAATCAGACGGAGGCTCGGTCAATGCTGGATTATATCAATGACTTTAGGACCGGAGACGATGCTTGGTATCTGAATTCTGATAATACTACAAAAACCTATTGTAATAATCTTCAACCTCTCGTTTACGATTATGATCTTGAGAAGGTTGCAATGCAGCGTGCGGCAGAAATAGCAATTGCATGGGGACACACTAGGCCGGACGGCAGCAGTACATGGACGGCATATGATGATTGCGGTTATGAAAGATGGGGAGCGGGAGAAAATATTGCGGCAGGCTACGGTTCGGCATATTCGGTTTATATAGGCTGGCGTGAAGATGATTACGATTATTCCGGACAGGGACACAGAAGAAATATGTTGAGTTCGGGATTTAAAGCCATCGGTATAGCGTGTGTGACTGTCGGTGGATATAAATATTGGGTTCAGGAATTTTCATCATATGTTTCTTCGGATCAGCCCACTACGGCTAACGATTCAGCTACCCCTGTAAAGGTTAAGGTGACCGATTCCGATATGAGCCTGTATTCTGCATCGGATATGACGGTAAGTGTTGATGTGGGAAGCAGTATCCTTATTCCTTCTGCAGAAGCTACGGTGCAGTTTGCCAAAGCCTGGCCGTCCGGAAAAAAGATATCAGTTAAATTCCCGGATGTTTTTAACTCGGCTGATAATAATTATGTGACGATAAGCGGCAATTCCATTGTCGGCCTGAAAGCCGGTACCGGTACCGTTTCGGGAACGCTGCTGGGGACTACGGTATCGCTTACGGTCAATGTAATTAGGATCGCGATCGCTTATGGGGATATTGACGGAGACGGTATTGTTACTCCGTATGATGTCACTATATTAAAAAGATATCTGGTTGACGGATGGAATGTTCAGATAAACGAGGAAGCAGCCGACCTGAACGGTGACGGAGAGATCAATTCCAAGGATGTTACCATACTCAGACGTTATCTTAGCGGAGGCTGGGGTATCGTATTACCGGACTGATGGCTGATCGGGAGACATAAATAACCTTATATGTATTAAATTTTTAAAATCGGACAATTTTTTTCAATAACTGAAAACTTGTCCGATTTTTTTTTATTCTCAAAATTGAACAAAAAATATCCTTGGACATGGCAAAAATTTCTAACTGTAGTTTTTGATTTTTATGTTGAACACTTGACAAGAATGTGTTAGTATTAATCTAATGGGCTTATGGGGGCTAACACCTCATCAGCCGTTTGATAAATGAAGAATATACTGGGAGGCAGATCATGGGAAAGAGAAATGACATCAACAAAGTACTCATTATCGGTTCAGGTCCTATCATCATAGGACAGGCATGTGAATTTGACTATTCGGGAACTCAGGCTTGTAAGGCACTTCGCAAGCTGGGTTATAAAATTGTTCTCGTAAACTCGAATCCCGCAACTATTATGACCGACCCTGACACGGCCGACGTTACTTATATTGAGCCCCTTAACGCAAAGAGGCTTGAACAGATTATTGAAAAGGAGAGACCGGATGCTATTCTGCCCAATTTAGGTGGTCAGTCCGGTCTTAATTTATGTTCCGAGCTCGGAAAGACAGGAGTACTTGATAAATACGGAGTAAAGGTTATCGGCGTACAGCTGGATGCGATCGAGCGTGGTGAGGACAGAATAGAGTTCAAGAACACCATGAACAAGCTTGGCATCGAGATGGCAAGATCTGAGGTTGCTTATTCGGTAGATGAGGCACTGGCAATTGCCGACAAGCTCGGATACCCTGTAGTTTTAAGACCCGCATACACCATGGGCGGTGCCGGCGGCGGACTTGTTTATAACACCGAGGAACTGAAGCTCGTATGTGAGCGAGGTATCCAGGCGTCCCTGGTAGGTCAGGTACTTGTAGAAGAGTCCATCATGGGCTGGGAAGAGCTTGAGCTCGAGGTTGTAAGAGATGCAAAGGGACAGATGATCACGGTCTGCTTCATCGAGAACATCGACCCCATGGGCGTACATACAGGAGATTCGTTCTGTTCGGCACCTATGCTTACCATCAGCAAGGAAGTTCAGGCAAGGTTGCAGGAACAGGCATATAAGATTGTAAACGAAGTACAGGTTATCGGCGGAACAAACGTACAGTTCGCACATGACCCCGTATCCGACAGAATTATAGTAATAGAGATCAACCCCAGAACCTCACGTTCATCGGCACTTGCTTCCAAGGCAACTGGATTCCCCATCGCCATGGTATCGGCAATGCTTGCATCGGGTCTTACACTTGACGAGATCCCTTGCGGAAAGTACGGATCACTTGATAAGTATGTTCCTGACGGAGATTATGTGGTTATCAAGTTTGCCCGCTGGGCATTTGAGAAGTTCAAGGGCGTACAGGATAAGCTCGGAACCCAGATGCGTGCCGTAGGCGAGGTAATGAGCATCGGTAAGAATTACAAGGAAGCATTCCAGAAGGCCATCAGAAGCCTTGAGACCGGCAGATACGGCTTAGGTTTTGCAAAGACCTTCCACGATATGGATCTTAAAGAGCTACTTAATCTCTTAAAGAGCCCTTCAAGCGAGAGACAGTTCATCATGTACGAGGCACTCCGCAAGGGCGCTTCAATAGATGAGCTCTACGCACTTACAAAGATAAAGAAGTACTTCATCGAGCAGATGTTAGAGCTTGTAAAGGAAGAGGAAGCACTGATAGCCATGAAAGGTTCCGTTCCTTCGGTAGATGTTTTAAGACAGGCTAAGCAGGACGGCTTCTCTGATAAATACCTTGCAAAGCTTCTCGAAGTAAGCGAGGATGATGTAAGAAATGCAAGACTTGCAGCCGGCATTGTAGAGCGTTGGGAAGGCGTACACGTAAGCGGTACAGAGAACAGCGCATATTACTACTCAAGCTACAACATCCCCGAGGGCAAGGGCGCAGAAGCAGTTGACAACGGAAAGAAGAAGATAATGATCCTCGGCGGCGGACCTAACCGTATCGGCCAGGGTATCGAGTTCGATTACTGCAGTGTTCATGCGGCACTTTCACTTAAGAAACTCGGATTTGAGACCATCATCGTTAACTGTAACCCCGAGACGGTTTCAACAGACTACGATACATCCGACAAGCTCTACTTTGAGCCTCTGACACTCGAGGATGTATTAAGCATATATAACGAAGAAAAGCCCGTTGGCGTTATCGCTCAGTTCGGCGGACAGACACCTCTGAACCTTGCTTCACAGCTCCAGGCAAACGGAGTAAAGATCCTTGGTACCACTCCTGAGGTTATAGACCTTGCTGAGGACAGAGACAGATTCCGCGCTATGATGGAGAAGCTTAACATCCCGATGCCCGAAGCAGGCATGGCAGTAAATGTGGATGAAGCTATCGAAGTAGCAGAGCGTATCGGATATCCCGTTATGGTCCGTCCTTCATATGTACTCGGCGGACGTGGTATGGAAGTCGTATATGACCGCGACACATTGAAGGAATACATGGCAGCAGCAGTAGGTGTTACACCCGACCGTCCGATCCTTATCGACAGATTCCTCCGCCATGCAACAGAGTGTGAGGCAGACGCTATCTGTGACGGACAGCATGCATATGTACCTGCAGTTATGGAGCATATCGAGCTTGCTGGTATCCACTCAGGCGATTCGGCATGTATCATCCCTTCACTGAATCTGTCATTAAAGCACATCAAGACAATAGAGGATTACACCAGAAAGATTGCCGAGGAACTGCATGTACAGGGACTTATGAATATGCAGTATGCTATTGAGAACGACAAGGTTTACGTTATCGAGGCTAACCCCAGAGCATCACGTACAGTACCGCTCGTATCAAAGGTTTGTGCCGTTAATATGGTACCCATCGCTACAGAGATCATCACAAAGGAGATTACAGGCCGTCCTTCACCGATACATGACTTAAAGGAACGTGATATCCCTTACTACGGAGTAAAGGAAGCAGTATTCCCGTTCAATATGTTCCCTGAGGTTGACCCGGTACTCGGACCCGAAATGCGTTCAACAGGTGAGGTTCTCGGTATCTCCGATAACTTCGGTGAGGCATTCTTTAAGGCTGAAGAGGCTACACAGACCGTACTTCCTCTTGAAGGAAAGGCACTGGTCAGTGTAAACGACCGTGATAAGACCGAAGTACTTGAGGCAGTAAGAGACCTGGCTGAGGCAGGATTCACATTTGTAGCTACAGGCAAGACCTACGAACTTATCAAGGCAGCAGGCTTTACGGTAGAAAAGATAGATAAGCTCGGCGAGGGACGTCCTAACGTAGAGGATATCATCATCAACAAGCAGGTACAGCTTATCATCAACACTCCTGAGAGCAAGAAGGGCAGAAACGACGGCAGCTACATCAGAAAGTCAGCTATCCGTGAGCATGTTCCTTACATCACAACAATGGCAGCAGCAAAGGCAGCAGCAAAGGGAATTCTGGAAGTAAAGAGCGGCCAGACATCGGATGTAAGGTCACTGCAAGAGTTACATGCATCTATACGCTAAGTTACTCCCGGTGTCCTCCTGAACATAGCGATGTCACCCTAAGCAAAGTATTGTCATCCTGAGCCATATCGCAGTTTGCGTAGCAAACTACGATGTGACGCGAAGGATCTAATAATTTAAACGGAGAAAAACGTGAAAAAACAGATTAAAAACTTCTTATTAAGAATTGTAGCCTTAGTAATAACGATTGCCATCATTTCGGAGCTTCCCTGCACACTTGCAAAAGCGGACGAATCGACCGGACCGGCACTTAATTACACCGAAAAGACTGTATATTCAGGCAAGACCTTTAAGCTTGTGCTCAACAATCCTCTTGCCCAAATAACCAGGTGGTGGAGCCAGGACGAGAGCATTGCAACGGTAAACAGAAACGGCAAGGTTACCGGCGTAGCTCCCGGTACTGTTAAGGTTAAGGTAAAGAGCGGCGGAAACAAATACACATGTTTAGTAACCGTTATCGATCCTTATATCAAGGTCAAAACAGACTATATAAGAGTCGGAAATACCACAACACTTAAGGTAAAAGGCGATACAGCCGTAAAATATGTTTCCTCGGCACCCAAGATTATTTCTGTCGATGATGAAGGAAATATCACCGCAAACAAGAAGGGCATGGCTACCATTACCGCAACCTGTAAGAGCGGAAGAGTAATAAGCACAACACTTCATGTTTATGAGAACATCAAGATAATAGAGAATCCTACATTTGATGACCTTGCACCCACCACTCACATGACTTTCGAAGAGCTGGTAGGAAATACAGGCGAGGAAGGATATCCTAAGGCAATGCCTACCCCCGATACCTACAGGATCACAGTAGATCTGTACTGGAAGGTGGTTATGGTCCACACAAAGGATAAGGACGGAAAGTACACCATCCCCATCAGATATATGATCTGCTCACCCGGAGCTTCGGGACACAGTACCCGTCAGGGCGTATTCAAGATGAAGGGAACAAGGGTTAGATTCTCAAAGTTCAGAGGACTTACCGTGTGGGCACAGTACTGGAGCCTTATCGTAAGCGCAACATACTTCCATTCAATACTTTACAATTCAGGAAACGTAAATGATTATACTGAATCGTACAACAAGCTCGGACAGGCAGTTTCACACGGATGTGTAAGACTTACCGTACCGGATGCAAGATGGATTTATTACAACTGCGCACCCGGAACAGAGGTAGAGATAAGAGCAGGTTCTTCAAAGGATGAAGAGACCAAGGCCATCAGGGAACAGCTGAAGCTTGCTCCCATGCCTTCCACAAGGGCAAAGATGAAGACCGGAGAGATCCCGTGGACAGATAACTGGGAGATCGATGAAGTTCCTCAGGACTTCGAATATGTATATGTTCCGCAGTAGAAATAATATAACAGACACTTCCTAAAAAGAGATTTTTAGGGAGTGTCTTTTTATATGCCCGGATTCCGGTCACGGTGAAAAAACCAGTGGAAGAAGGTGCATGGTAATGTGGCATTTAGCGGAAGAGTGAGAAAAAACATAAGCTATGGATATTTTAACAGGGTTTGCAAGAGAAGAACGGAGAGTTCTTCTTATAGATAATACCCTACAGGGTTCTATTACAGTAAGTTTAGGATTTACGGCTACAGATAGTATCAGGTACACCTCGTTTTCAGTCATGGAAAAGATAATACACGAAGAGGAATTTAATTCTGTGGAAGGGATACTGCATCATCAGGAAAGTATGGACTTAATGCCAGAAAATTATTATCTCACAAAAACGGAATAAGAGCTTACAGCGGAAATTTTGGGCAGGAAATTCTTCATAAAGGAATACACGGAGTGCATAAATAAAAAAGTTGCATTAATAATGATTTATAGTATAATATATGATATCAGAAGCTTTGAATCGTGTACACATTTATCCTCGTCAGGGGAATCGGATTTCTTCTCAACGACGATTTCAGGATGAGACTTCATGTAATCTTTGTTGTACAAAGAGATATGACGCACGAAGCCAAGACCGTCTGTTACTATGCCGAACTTGTATACATAGCAGAAATGCCCGTTGATGTATAGCTGTTTTATTTCGGAGTTTGCGGAAGCGTGGGAAGGCATTGATTTATAAGCAGCCTTATAAGGATCATAGGACTTGTCATAGCCTTTAGCTTTTGCATAAGCTTTGAGCTGCTTGATTATACGGTTAGCATACTTTGGATTGTTCTCGGTTACAAAAGCTTCTATGCCTGATGAATCAAAGATTGTCATATCAGCTTTTGCAGAATCTATGGCTTGACAGATAGGCTCCGTGTAGTCAACGAGTTTATCAAAGACAAGCTGTAGATCATTAACAAAGTCCTGTTTAAAACGGGTGATTTTTGAAGCATCCGGGACCTTGGTAAAACCACAGAATTCACGGAGTGGCTTTGAGTAGGACAGGAAAGTTAACAATAACGTATCTGTCGGGATGGAGAAAATCCTCTGGAGAATGAGAGCCCACAGCAACGCATTCAAAGGGTATTTACGGGTCCGGCCCGTTGATGCATAGAAATGATTTCTGAAAGAAATCGGGATAATCTCATCAATATCGATATGGGATTCGAGCAAGGAAAGGAATTTTGGTTTATCATTTTCAAATTTTTCCTTACAATCTGAAAAAATATCTTCCAAAGAGAGCTGTTTATATGGTATCATAGTATCAGATAACTCCTTTCTTGTTGGTGGATGGTTTTTGGACAATTCCATTATACCATTTATGGTGAGGAGTTATCTATTATTTTACAAGAAAAAAGGCCGTGTTTATGCGGCTTGTGGCGTTTTGCAATCGCCTATTAATACAATATTATAGAAAGGAAATACATATTATGAATAAAAATGTATTTAGTGATGAACCAATAAAAAAAGTGTCTGATGACCGTTTGGAAGTAAAAAAACATGTTGATGGTTTTGCTCGATTTATTAGAGAGTGTGATACGCCATTGACCATTTCCATTCAAGGTAAGTGGGGGAGCGGAAAAACAAGTTTTTTCCAGATGGTACAAAACAAAATAGAAGATGAGCAGAAAGAAATAGAAAATGAGCACCAAATAGAAGATTCTGATAATGAAGGAGTAAAAGTAAAAATACAAGGCCAATATACTAACAAAATGCTTCCAAAATGTTGTTTTGTTACATTTAATGCCTGGAGATATAGCCAATTTAATAAGGAAAGTAATCTTCCGGCATCTTTGCTTGCATCTATAGCTAATCAAATAGATGAACAGCTAGTTGATGAAAAGAATGATACTAAACTATTAGAGGATCAAACATATTCTGAAGAAAAACAGAAAAGGAAAGAGAGAAAGAATTCTTTTAAAAAGGGTATTGCACTTTTGGCAGCTATTGGAAATAGATATCTTGAAAAGAAAACTGGCGCAAACATAAAAGAAGAAAAGAAAAAAGTAGAAAATGATTTTAACGATATTAACGAATTCCTAAATGATGTGGATGATTTATCTAAACTTCAAAGTAATTTTGAGGGATATATAAATGATATCTTAGAAGAAAAATTTGGTAAAAGAATAAATAAGAATACAATTGATTCCAGGATGATTGTTTTTATTGATGATCTAGATAGGTTAATACCCGAAAAAGCTGTAGATTTGTTAGATACTATAAAGATTTTCTTGGACTGCCCTAGCTGTGTTTTTGTTTTAGCTGTCGATTATGATGTGGTAATTAAAGGTGTAGAAGCCAAATATAAGGGCATGCTTGACAAAAAAAAGAAAAAAGATTACTTTGAAAAAATAATTCAGGTTGTTTTTCGTTTGCCCAATGCAATGCTTTCGATAGAAGGCTATATTACTTCTATTGCCAAAGAATTAAAAATTAATATTGCACATGCAAAAGATTTAGTATTATTTGCCAGAAAAGCCGAGAAGGATAATCCTAGAGGCATTAAACGTTTAATAAATAATTATAGGTTAATCACAACAATAAATGAATTTGAGATTATTAGAATAAGTAAAAAAGAAAACGGAGATGATTTCCAAAGATATCTATTTGGCTTTTTATGTCTGAGTGAAAAAGAGCCTGAGATTTTTGATGCTTTGTGTGAATCACATGAAAATTTATTAGAGAGTTTGTATGATTATTATACTGAAGACCCGACAGAGGATAACAGTTTTATAAAATTTTTTATAGATTGGTTACTAGGCGAGAAAGATCATAAGAGTGTAGTTGATTTACAAACTTTTAAAGGAAGAATGGAAAATCAGATTGCAAAATTAGAAAGGGTTCTTAATACCATGAACTATTCATATGACAGCAATGCATCAATAGCAGTTGAAAGTATAAGTTTTTCCCTGCCTAAAATAGATATTAATGATCTTGAAGCAAACGATGATGAAGGTAGAGAAGTCTACCCTTGTATCGAAAAGAAATTATCAGAAGGAAGTGCAAAAGAAGCGTATATTGAATCAATAAAACTGATATTAGATTATTGTTATGAAGAAGGATTAAACAAAATAAAAGAGAAATGTGATTTCCTTAATGCGGAAAAAAATCCCGGTGGCAAAGGTCTTGAAAAAATTCATATTAACACTTTAGGAACAGATTTATATGTTCAACTCTACGAAGACCCATATAATTATTGTGCATGTATCCAGAAATTGGCTGAACTAATAAATATAAATGTTCTTTGGAAAAATTTTAAGCAAATATATAGTGTTTCTGATAACGATAAATCAACACAAGAGGAATACTTTGATTTATCAGATAGAGATGAATTGTTTCTGCCTGCTTGGGAAGACGTTGAATAATATATACATATATAATGATTTTCTTCGCCATTGGTTAACCCTATTAGTAGGGGCTGTCGCACTAACTAATGTTAGTGTGGCAGCTCTTTTTTACAAAAAAACACAAATCCCAGTCTTCGAAAAGGCTGGGATTTGTGGTAAAATATGAGTATGCGAAACTCCATATCTTTACAGCCCGATTATACAACA
>JAILGF010000167.1 GCA_024696945.1 Lachnospiraceae bacterium
CTTTTTCCGCAGGGCTCTTATGAATATTGCGAGACATCCCGCAAAATACAGTATGGCCATCGGTATCCCGTGGAATAATGCATACTGCATGAACTCGTTGTGCGGCCTGATGTTGTAGGGAGGTCCCACATAACCCTTTGCCTTTACGCCTTCAAATCCTATACCAAAGATACTGTTCTCATAGACTATATCCATCGTAGCGCTCCAGATACGTCCTCTGCCGCTTCCGACAGAATCCGTTTCCTGTCCGGATATAAGGCTCGAAACATCTCCGGTAAGAGAAGCCATGTTTTCGTCAAAAGTCCCCGTTACCTTTGCGGGTATGTAAAGGCACATGATAAATACGGGGATGAGGATGAGCGTCTGCCAGTTGACCTTTCTCTCAACGATAAAAAAGGTAACCGCTATGAACACTACCGCCAGGGCACAGGCAACCCACGAACCCATGGTATCATCCAGCGAAAGCGCTATGGTATTTGTGATAAAGGCAGCTGCTGCCACTATTTTCCATTTCAGCTTCTTTTCATAAACAAAAGCTGCACCGGCTATGGGAACCGATACTGCCAGATAATACCCGTAATAGTTTATGTTTGAAAAGATGGAGGAGAATCTGGGAGTCCAGTCGCTGAAAAACGTTGATGTTTCCTGCGTATGCCAAAGGACGAAAGCTGCCAGAACCAGCTCCATGCTGACTATAAGCTGGATCCTCAGCAGTACACGTTTATGTGATTCAATTTTAATCTGGGTAGCACCAAAGAGGATGAAAACAAAATAGCATATCTCCATTCCGAAGGTTTCCCCAAGCGCTGCCGCACAATACCCGGTAAGCGCATATTGTGCCCCGATATAAAACTGGCTTGCGATTATCGCCAATACCGCCAGCATGAATATGACAAATGTCGGATTTCTGCGGAAAATCTTTCCGAGCTCTGCGCCCTTATTATCAAGACGTATGATCACTATGATATATACTACCAGTACTATGGTGCAGGATGCGGGGAATACCAGATGCTTTATCATCGGCAGATAAATGTTCATGGTAAAATCTATGTTCTGTTTAACCATAGCCATCAATGCCATGAACCCGGGTGCCTCAAGAAGAAATCCCATGGCCAGCGCCGCTCCGAGACTTACCGCTTCATCAGAAATAGATCCCAATTCCTTAAAAACACTTTTCTTCTGATTATTTACCTTCACCATTCCCCTCCGTCTTAAGCTTTTTTATATCCTCATTCAACTTCTTGACCGCGCGTCTGTAGGACAGATAATTGACGATCCATATGATAAAATAACATACGATAAATGCCGCAGTCACGATAAAGAACAATGCGCTTCCGAACACAAGCCATTTCTGAATAAATCCCAGGCAGTAAAAACTGATCAATGTAATAAAGAAATGTGTTAAGGTTGCCCTTAGGATACTCCATGACTCAAATTCATATATGACGGCCGTCCCGCAGCAGATAGCTCCGTGAAGGAAGCTTACTATGTAATAAAGCACCTCGGTTCCCATACTTACATTTTCCGAACCGTCGCCTGAACTAAGTTGAGACATTGTAAAACATATGAATACTCCGCACAAGCCGCCGATTATGAATAAAATAACAGCTTTTTTCTTAAGTCTTTCCATCTACGACACCTCCCTCAGTTCTCGCTTCTAAGTTTCTGTTGGATAGCTTTGACATAACGTCTTGCCACCCATGTTTCAGTGCCGTCATCAAATATCACTTTTATGGTTCCCGAAAAGCTCAGATCAAAACCTTTAACGTTCCGAAGATTTATGATCTCAAATCTGCTGATACGGACAAAGCTTCCCGTATCCAATAATTCCTCTATCTTGTTTAATGTCTGGCGTGATTCATATGTCCCTTCTTTTGTGCAGACCGTCAGCTTCCTGTTCTGTGAGAATACCCTGATTATCTCCCATTGATTTAACAGGACCATTGTCCCGTCACTGCTAAAGACCGTGATTTTGGAATACTCCTTTTCCACACAGTCCTCGATAGCATGAACTATCTTATCCATAATATCCGACCATTGATCGGCATAGACCACGACCTGCGGAACTTTTAATGAAGGATTTATTTCCATCCGGACATCTATCATATTATTCAGTTTTTTATCTGCATTCATATCCATCAGATATCCTCTTCTCTTAAAACAGTTACAGTGCATTAAACGGTTGATCAATATCCCCTGACAGAGAATTCGACGTCAGTAAAAATCTCTTTATATGTTTCAAGTTTTTCCTTTGGTACAAAAACATTCTTAAGACTGTCACAATAATCAAACGCAGTTGATGCAACGCTTATCAATGTTGACGGAAGCTTTATATTGTTAAGTGATGAACACTCGGTAAATGCATCCTCACCTATCAGAACCAGACCTTCGGGAAGCTCAATCTCTTTTAACGCCTCACACTGTCTAAAGGCTTCATCATCTATGCATTCAAGATTTTTAGGCAGTTTGACATCTGTCAGTGAAGTACAGCCGAAAAATGCATCTCCGGGAATTTCCGTAATGTTCTCTGACAATGTAACACTCTTCAATGATTCACAATAATAGAATATGTCGTTTCCTATTTCCGATACCGTTGAAGGAAGAACTATGGATTCCAATGAAGTACACCCGTTAAAAGCCTCTTCACCGATAATTTCCAGGCCCTCCGATAACTCAATATTAACCATTTCCTCGCAGGAATCAAATGCATTGGCCTCTATAAGCACAACCGTTCCGGGAACTGCTGCTTGCTTTATGTCATTGCAGTACTCAAATGCAGATTCACCTATAATAGTTACAGGATACTCCTTGCCGTCATTTACAAGCTTATCGGGAATAACAAAAATATCACCAAAAACATATGATTCATCAACGCCCGCGACTATCGCTTCATCTCCGTAGATATAGAACTTAAATCCACTGTCAGTCACGGACTTTAAGCCCAGCTGATCGTATTTTGACTCCTCGGGAGCTGCCTCGACCGGCTGCTGCTGATTGTTATCAGCCGCTTCCTTCTGATTATTTGTATTTATAATCCCGGCTATACCCGAAACGAGGACATAGATCAATAAAACACATGCCATCACAAAAGCTATCATGGCATTGGCGTACCTGGTCTTTTTAACTTCCGCACCCTCAGAAGCCTTCACAGGCGCTCCGCTTACATATCCCATACCTAAGAATACGAACAGGAAATATGCCGTCGAGAAAACCGTAAGCCCGAAGAATGAACTCGCAAGATATCCGATAGCACCTGCAAGGCAGGCAAGTGTTGCTCCGTTCAGTTCTTTTCTTTTCCTAAGAGCCCTGATAAATACAGCAAGACATCCCGCAATATAAACCAATGCGCAAGGAATCCCATGGAAAAGAGCATACTGCATAAACTCATTATGCGGTCTTATATTGTAGGGTGCTCCGACATATCCCTTCTGCTTGACACCCTCAAAGCCGATACCAAATATAGGATTTTCTTTAACTATATCCATGGAAGCTTTCCAGATCTTCCATCTTTGGGACCCGGCGTTCTCTGCTGCCTCTCCTCCCTCAACAACCTTTGCTATATCGCCTGAAAGGGCTGAGAAGTTCTGCTCGAAATTTCCATTAATATGCCCCGGAATATACAGACATAAAGCGAACACAGGAATGAGTGTAAGAGCCTGCCAGTTCACTTTCTTCTCTATGATAAAAAGCGCTATAACAATAAACAGTACCGCTACAATGCCGCCTATCCACGAGCCCATGGTATCATCAATGGAAAGAGCCACGGAATTCGCAATAAATGCTCCGCCGGCTACTATCTTCCAAACGAGCTTCTTCTCATATACAAAAGCAGCTCCGCAGATTCCGACTGTCAGCGACAGATAATAACCGTAATAATTTATATTTGAAAAAATAGAAGAAAATCTCGGTGTCCAGTCACTAAAGAAGGACGATTCCACCTGACTGTGCCATAAAACAAACGCTGCCAGCACCAAGACTGAACTTACGATCAGATGCGCCCTAAGTAAGAACCTTTTATGCGCTTCGGCTTTAACCTGAGTTGCACCGAACAGTATGAATACTATATAGCTTAGCTCCATTCCGAAGGTTTCGCCGAGGGCGGCGGCACAGAAGCCTGTAAGAGCATACTGGGCTCCGTTGTAGAACTGGCTGCCCACTATGAAAAGAGCACAAAGGAAAAATATGAGAAAGGTCGGATTTTTCTTTAGAATCTCCTTAAAACTCTCCCCTCTTTCACGCATCCTGATGACAACAATGATGTAGATTACGAGCACTATGGAACATGCCAGCGGAAATACGAGATTTTTTATCATGGACAGATAAATATTCATGGTAAAATCAATGCTCTGTTTAAACATTGCCATAATTGCCATAAGTAAAGGGGCTGCAAAGAGCACACCCATAGCCAGTGTCGCAGCGAGGCTTAAGGTCCCATCTGACAACGATCCTATTTCATTAAGTAATGTTTTCTTCTGTGTCTTGCTTTCCATTTTTTTCCCCTTTTATATCCAATATCTTAAGTTACACCCTGATGTCACTTTTTTCTGTCTGTCATCCTTATCTCCGGCGAAGGATCTTATTGCCTAAATCCCACTAAAATCTCAAATTTAAATGTATCATAAAATGTACTAAAAATCAAGCATAAAAAGCCTTTCCGAAAGATACGCAATCCCTTGGAAAGCTTTAAATATACTATATACAAATGTCCACAATGGAAACCAGCTTCCATTGTGGACTTTAAGTAAACAGTTATTCAAAAATATGTCACGTCGTCCCCGAACCGGAGTCTTCTCCCGAGCCTAAGTCTTCTCCCGAACCGGAATCAGTACCTGAACCGGAATCGGAAACGGCAGTGCCCACGACTATGGATGCTGCGGTGACGCCTGATTTATGCTTCGAGGTGTCCCACTCGCCATAAGTTACCTTTAGTGTGCCTTCTAAGCCTGCAGCAAATGTCTCATCATTCTCCTGACCCGATTTTACAGTCGCCTTAAGCCTTATCCTGTACTCACCGAACTCTGAAGGTTTAGGAGCTCCGCCCCATTTATTCTTGCCGGGATAATAAACCTCATACTTTTTGTCAAGGTTCATCTTTCCTTTACTTACTGTAACAGTTTCTGCAGCGATAGGTGCCCTTGCCGCCAGCTTTATCGTCTTGACAGCCGAAGCCGCCTTCTTAGAAGAAGCTGCACTCCATATCATGACTGTATTTCTTGCATCCGTAATATAAGGCGAAATATCAACCACCTTAGCGCTGTCTCCGGCCACTACCATCTTTCCGGCGTAATCCTCATAAGTGGCTGCATTTTTCGTTAGCTCGCTCACTGAACCGGATATACTTTCCCCAAAATACAATACCTCGCCTTTTTTAAGCTTGATCTTCTCATTCTTGTAATCAACCTTCGTCTTCGGTGCTGCCTGCTGTCCTTTTACCGTTACCTTTACTGCCTTGCTCGCAGGAGTATCGTCGGTAGGTTTTATGCGGACGAAGTAAGTAACTGTCACCGTTTTATTTTCTTTAAGAGGCGCTACGCTGAGTCCTCCGGACGAAGGCCATGAACCGTATCCGTCCTCCGAAAGCTTCTTATCCTCTCCGGCAACTCCTATCTCCAGCTTCGATAAATCTTCCGCTGAAACAGGATTCAAGTTCTTATCGGCAAGCATCCACTGCCCCGCAGTCGCTCCCGTGGTATCGGCATAAGTTACATAATCCACCTTATACTTAACGGCCGCAGGTCTTGCGTTTATCTTCGGGAAGCTAAGCACCTTAGCATTATCGCCCAGCTTCTTTGCCTTTTTATCATAGCTGTCGGTCAGCATAAGTGTCATGCCCTTATTTAAAAAGCCCGCAAGCTGTTTATCGGTAATAGCCGTCTTTGTTTCTTTCCACTTTTCGCCCCCATCAAGGCTGTAATATGTATATGCAAAGTCTGTAACAAGTTTTTCTTCAGAAAGGTTGATATATGAAGTCTCTACCTTTTGGCCATCCTTATCGGTTGCGTAGAGGATGATGTCTTTATCATTATTATAGATTATGCCTAAATTGAAGTTTTCACCTGAACCGTTCGAACCACCCGAAGCACCAGAGCCCAGACATTTTTTCTTATATGCCTCATACTCCTCAACATCATAAGTTTTCAGCCAGTCACCTTCTATATCATATTTTGATTTCGCAGAGGTATAAACCTTTCTCCATGTTGCACCGTCACATATTTCAAAAGACAGCTTTTCATGGCTTGACTGCACTGCCCGAATCTCCTTAAGTTCAATATAAAACTCAAAAGTATGGGCACTCTTTTCGCCATCATTATCCTTTGATATCGCGTTTACCGTATGTATGTCATAATAATTCTCCCAATACTGATCCTTATATGGCCATGTTCTATCCTGAAAAGGACTTGTTTCCAGCGGTAACGAAACCAATCTGATCAGATTCTTTACGCTCGCACCTGCGGGATAGTCATCAGAAACTTTAATATCCTTAAGTGTCGTCACCGTGAAATATACTCTTCCCGAACCTATACCTGCATGGAAATACTCCTTTACACTTCCTTCAGCAACAACACGATATCCATCCGGTTCATCGGGATCTTCCACTACCTCATCATAAAGAAGTCTTGCTTTACGCATATTTCCCGATAAAATTACGTCAGTTGATGTAGCATAATAATTTTCATTTTTTTCAACATTTAAGAATATACGGGTATTGGCTATAGGATAACCTGCCTGTTCATACATATTATCGGCACCGTATGCTGTTGCATTGGTAAGGTATGATCTCGGAAGTGCCAGTTTTAAATACCCGTAATAATCTACAAGTATGCCGTTCGAACCGCTGCTTAATTCTACTTCTATACTGTTTGAACCTTGCGCTGCCGCCTTCTTTACTTTCAGATACAGACCGTTCCAGCTTTCTTTTGTAGTCCATTTCTTTTCCGGTCCGTCCAGAGAAGATGTGACCTCATCAGAATATTTGTAAGCAAATAAACTTAATTTGTCACCTGCGGAAAACGACTTTGCCAATGTATCATTTCCAAGATTAATCGTAAATACCGTATCACTAAAAACGGGTGATGTGTCCAAATGTGTACTTTCAATGATTATATCCTTTGAAGTCGTTATCTGAGGATCAGGCTGTCCGAACCAAAAATGTGTATCCTCCGAAGCAATAAAATCTATGTATTTATTATATGTTGAAGCCGTATGAAGGAGCTGTGTTCCCGAACCGGTGCCAACCGGTTGCAGCAGACCGGATATTTTCTTGGCCTTACCGGTTATGGTTGCCTCCATATAAGTCCCATCTTCACTGATCTTGGAAACCTTCACCGACAGACCCGTGCTTCTTGAAATCGGTTCTAAATATTCTCCGGAAGAAGTATTCTGGACAATATACCCCTTAAGTTCACTGCCAATCCTGATATCCTTAAACTTGTACGGCTGTCCCGTACTATCTGTTCCGACCAGCTGATATTTTGCGATAAGCCCGTCTGCTTCAGTATAGGTGCTTCCCGCATGTATCGTTGTATCAGGGTAGGTTGCCAGTATATATACCGATTTATAATCATTATCAGGCGACTCAATATTATAAACAAAATGCCCTGATACGTTATAAGTCTTTAATGCATTCTGGAGATCACCCTTATAGTCGGAAACTACTCCGGGATTATAAGTCACATACCCGGCGGGTATTGTTATTGCAATAAGGTCTTTAGAACCTTTAGTCGGAGTTCCGTAGAATTCTATGGTAAAAGAGTTGTCACCCACATTTACCGTATTTTTTATCCTTGCATATACTCCGGGAGGAAGCTGCGAATTCAAAGAAGTATTGTAAAAATTATTCTGAGCTATTACATGCCCGGTAAACCAGCTTGTGATATCCTTGTTCTTATCTATACCCTGAATAAAATAACCGTCGATCACAACTTTAAGTTCCTTTTTACCGGTCAGTTCCTGCCCTTTAGTACCTGTCAATTTAAATCCGTCACCGTTGTTCTGGCTTTTATCAAAATATATGCCGTATCCGACACCCATATATCCGCTGGGTACGGTAAAATTCCTGGTAATATTATACTTTGCTCCACCGGTCAGTTTTACTTCAGACCATGAATTAAAGTCAATCACCGTGCTGTCAAAATATGCAACCGGGACCTTCATTGTCATAGTATCTTTTGAAGCTCCGTAAACAAGTCCCTTAAACAAGACCTTCAGTTCGGAAGATCCGACTTCTGCTTCTTCATATGCAAAAGCCTGTAAGCCTGCAGGTCTGGGTGAGGTTGCCCCGTCAAACCATCTGCTAATATTCTCCCCATAAGGTATAGCTCTGACCAGTTTGGAACTTCCAAAATTAAACGTGCATACCTGTTCCGTGATATAATCTCCGGTCTGCCCGTTAACCACGGCACTGCTGGTAAAATTAAAATCATAATACGTTGCATGTGCATCTGTCGTATTCCCACAAAGCAGTACAAATACTGCCGCTGCTATCGCTAATATAATAAAATTCTTAATCTTCTTCATAGGCAACCTCCGTGTTGACATACATATAATACAATTGGTGAAAGTCTTAAATCCTTTTCAGACAAGCTTGAACGGCTTTTGGACTTTCGACCTTAGTATCATATATTTATATCGGTCATCCCCCACCCAAAAATAACCCGGAAACATTGTTTCCGGGTTAAGCGGTCGATTTTAAAGTACGAACGGTATTATTATGAATTAGAACTTGGTTTGTCTCCCGAGCCGGAGTCAGCACCTGAACCCGAATCAGCGCCCGAACCGGAGTTTTCACCCGATCCGGAATCTGTTCCGCTGCCTATTACTATGGAAGCAGCTGTAATACCACTCTTTTTCTTCGCAGTATCATATACGCCGTAGGTTATCTTAAGCGTGCCCTCTGCACCTGCTGCATATGTTGTATCATTTTCTTTTCCGCCTTTTGCAGTCATCTTAAGCCTTATTTTATATTCGCCCGACGCTGTAACCTTGGGTGCTCCGCCCCATTTTCCTTTAGCAGGATCGTAAACCTCATACTTCTTGTCAAGAGCCATCTTTCCTTTTGCACAAGTTATGGTTTCTGCTGTGATCGGAGCCCTTGCGGCAAGCTTTATTGTCTGAATGGCCGACGCCGGTTTCTTTGCATTAGCTGCAGTCCAGATAAGCACGGTATTCCTTGTATCGGTAATATATGCTGATATATCAACTACCTTGCCGCTGTCACCGCCTTTTACTATCTTTCCTGTATAGTCTTCATAAGTAGCTGCATTTTCCGAAAGTTCAGCCAACGAACCCGTGATTTCCTCACCAAAGTAAAGTATCTCTCCCTTTTTAAGCTTGATCGATTCTTTCTTATAATCTGCCTTTTCCTTCGGAGCTTTCTGCTGCCCTGTTACAGAAACCTTAGCAGCCTTGCTTGCAGGCTTTGTTTCTGTTGCAGGAATCCTTATGTAATAAAGATTCTTAGGTGTCTTTCCATTTTCAAGACCTCCAATGGTAAGACCTCCCTTAGTGGGCCATATGCCGTAACCGTTTTCATCGACGGTTTTTCCCGATGCAATTCCTATTTCATATGTCTCTCTTAACTCAGTAGCTGTATATACCGTTCCATCGGCTTTGGTAAGTATAAACTGACCTGTAGTAGCACC
>JAILGF010000024.1 GCA_024696945.1 Lachnospiraceae bacterium
ACAAGCGACAACTCTCTATCTATCCAAATAACCCAGTCTATCGAACAGATTGAGTTATTAGACAGACAATTGGAACTGATTGAATCCGAGATGGAGGATATCGTCAAATCTCTGGATTCTGTGATAATGACCATTCCCGGTATTGGTTACACCAACGGTGGGATGATCCTCGGAGAGATCGGTGATGTCACCAGGTTCTCTAATCCGAGCAAACTGCTTGCTTTCGCTGGTCTGGATCCGTCTGTATATCAGTCCGGAAACTTTGAAGCCAAGCGGACGCGTATGTCTAAACGCGGCTCAAGAGCCTTACGTTTTGCTCTTATAAATGCCGCACATAATGTAGTGAAAAACAATTCAACCTTTGCTTCCTACTATAACCAGAAGCGCTCTGAAGGTCGTACTCACTACAGTGCTCTGGGCCATTGTGCCGGTAAACTTGTCAGAATCATCTACAAGATGCTTACCGACAACGTTGCTTTTAACTTAGACTGAGCAGATGTCTTTCATACTTTTTTGAAGGCCTCTGCCGGAGGTCTTGTTAGAGTTAGGCATTTTTAGGGATCAGCTACAAAACAAATATTTCAAAAATTTATTCTTGACTTTTCATAGCTGATCTCATAACAATTTTATATTTCCATCAGGTGTTACTTGTGTAGCCTATTAATCTACCTGTTTTGCTACTGTGCAAAGATTATTATCCCAACATTTGATAATTCAATCTGAACAGTTCATCCCAAATCCAGTTCTCACCATCATGATATCCGGTCGTTATACTTATTACAGAATAATCTTTCGGTATATCTCGCACGGAAACCCTGTATTTTCCGCAGTTTATTTGGTTCGTAATCTCATATTGCTCAAAATATCCCCCAATATTACTCCAAAACCAATTATTCTCCAGTCGTTCTGCCGGAAGCTTGTCTATTTGAGTGGTATCCATCTGGTATTGAATGTAAGTTGAGCCATTCTCGCAAAAAGCAAACCCCTCATCGGCTATCCAATAGAGTTTATCGCCCAGTTGGTAAACATAGCATCCAACATCTGGTCTGCTGACCAATCTCACGCCCTCTTTAACAATCTTATCCAAATCAGTGCCTTCTGTATCCAATTTCGGCGACTGTCTTGGATCTGTATAAGCAACCCCCTTTTCAGTTATATACACATTTGTGAGAATTGCTCTTGATGATCTACTTGCATCTAATTTTATTGCAACTCTGTATGATGTTGAATTTAAATCAATATCACCACAATCTAAGGTAGCCATAAAACCACATTTCGAATAATCATATTCGCAAGTAAAATACTCATTTACTTCAGGGCGATTTTCATTCATCGTTTCTACATCCATTACTACCGCATTTTCAACCGTAGTACCAACAATATCTTCCTCAATAGGTATAAGAGCAATCATTCTCTCTGCACCTTCACTGCTTACCGATTGAGGATTCTTCTGTATACTTTTAGGTTCAAAAAACCATCCCTTTAAAGTAAACAAATCATCCTCTCTGATAAACGAATCTATGCCATAACAATACTGGGGTCCGTCTGCAACAAGTGTAAACCGTTGCTCCCATTCCTGATTTATACTGAAATTGATTATTATAAACAACACTACTATAGCCACTAATTCAACGACATTTACAATAATCCAATTTCGTTTCTTTTTATTCATGTCATATCCCCTTTTAACAGTTTATTAAGAGCTTTAACCAAGCTTCTATAATAACAAGTGTAATTCCGCCTATAATAATTCTCTTATCAACAAATCAATAGGCTCTATTGACCCATTGTTAATTTCTTCGAATGCTTTTACAACTGCTTTTTCCACTTCTTTAGGAGTGCGCCTTTCCATCTTCCTCTTTGTCTTATACGACAAATCTGCCAAAATCTGCTTTTTGGCTCCCGCAGGAATCCCCTCTACCTGCTTCCATAATTCCTCAAACGGGGTGCGTTTGCTACATAACAGATCTTTTAACCCCATACGTCTTTTCTCCTTAATTCTGTCGGTTATAGTTTGTTTCTGGACTTACTGATTACGAATCAGTCGTTCTAGTGTGTCATCTTGTCTCAGATCATTCACGTCCCATGGTCAAGTCTCGGATATTTCGTTCCGGCCGGGTGACCCCATGTTCGCCACTATAAGCGTTAGTCTTTAGATCCATCCCTTATCACGTGCCACCAGTACCCCAACTGTTAGCAGAACTACTATCAATACTATAAGCGAAATGATCAGACCTTCTTTTACACTCAGTCCGGAGTCTGTGTGCTCCGCTGATACTTCCTTAGAGTTCCCGGTATTACTTACTGTTACCTCAGTTGTTTTACGTGTCTTCTCCCGAGGTTCAGAACCATCCGTTTTATGTACAAGTAGCGAGAGAGGATCCCGTTGCTCCATTATCCTCCGGTGGAACTCTTTCAGGTTCCGGATGTCTTCCTGAGTATAGGTTACTTCTTGCTCATTAAGGTCATGTACCATAGCGTTTCTAATATGTCTCAGATGCTTTAGTACTTTTAGATCTTTATTCCACTCCGAAATCATTATTGAAGCAGCTCTTGGTGTCGCTTCCATGTCTGATATATACAACGAGATGCCGTGTTGCTGGTTGTATAGGTCGTTGCAGAGTTTTTCCAGGTGCTTGTACTCGTCTAAGAAGTCCTTCAATAGTTGATCCCCTTTATCTATTAGCTGCCTTCAGAATCAATCATCTACTACATCCTTAATAGCTTGCATGAGTTTATTAATCAATTCGTCTTTCTGATCATCCTTTTCCTTTTGTGTCATGTTTTTTGAATACCTATAGCAAACAACACGCTTTAATCTTAGATCAAATGGCAAATTTTTCACATCGCACTCGATGGTATTACATACCAACACCACTTTTTCTTGTCTCAAAGAGCTAACGGCATAGCCCAACTCAAACATTACATTAGGGTTTGACACCTCTTTATCTCCAACTTTGACTATAGGCGTTACGTCCGCAATAAAGCAGATTGAATTATCTATCTTGTTCAGCAACGTAGGAGTAATATCAGGGCTTCCTGGCACTCTTCTTGTATCTTTATCCAGCCACAGCAAAGGCTTGTCGATCCCATTTTCATTAATCTTTTCTATAGCTCTCTCTATAGCTTCCTCAATCAAACTGCGGTTGTTTTCCGAATCCGAATCGGATTGCCATGAATAAAAGACCCCAAACCCACCGTGATTTCTACACTGCTTACAGATAAGGCCTTGAAGACCTGAAATATCGTTTAATACCTCGTCTTTTTTCTTGTCTCTTCCATATTTCGAAGAAACGCCCTCCACTTTTCCGCATCTAAACCGTAGGGTTACAAATTGAAGGTATTTCAATAACTGCTTTACATTTGCAAGTTCCTCAATCGGAATAATCTCCAAAAAATCTGCCTTTAGGCGGTCTTCCCCATCGTAGAAAAACTCTTCAATATAGTCCTTATACCCAAAAATCTTTCCTTCCTCGATGTTTTGCTTTATTACTTCCAGCGCCTCTATTTGCTTTTTGTACCATGAGTAATTCTTCACGATTTCACCGTCCATTCTGAACTGTCAACCCAGTATCACGTGAACTATTCTGTTCCAGGCGCAATGTCTCAGTACAAGATAATATTGACAGTAACATTACCTCATAACCTTCTCAAAATCCGCTTTCGGATGCTTACACAGCGGGCAAATGAAATCGTCCGGCAGTTCTTCTCCGACCCACTCGTAACCACAGATCACGCAGCGCCATACTGTCTCGCCCTTGGGGGTTGTGCCGACTGCCTGGGG
>JAILGF010000048.1 GCA_024696945.1 Lachnospiraceae bacterium
TAGACCTACTCATTGACAGAAAAGACAGAGTGATAAATTTGTGCGAGATCAAGTTTTATGGCGATGAGTATGTTATAGATATCGATGAGGATACCAAGATCAGAAACAGAATGGAATCATTTCGCAGGAATACAAAAACCAGGAAGGCTATACAGATAATCTATATAACTACGTATGGAGTAAAAAAGAACATATATAGTGGTATAGTGCAAAAACAGGTAACTTTAGATGATCTCTTTGAGAAGATGGAGGTATAGTTGGTTGTCTAAATATCTAATAATTCTCATATAAAAGAAAATGCCGGTCGCAAGACCGGCATTATACTTTTATGCATCAAAGCACGGAGAAGAGATAGAGTACGTTAAAGAAATGAAGAGACTCATTATGTGCGAGGGTCCAAATGAACTTGAAATAATGAGGATCCTTTTGGAGTATGACAAACTGATTTTTGGAGAGGATGAACTGATCGGTTTGACACCTTACACATGTGCAAGCTTCTCTGTAACGGCTTCCTCTATAAAGCTATTTAGACTGATTTTATGGTTAATTGCATAAATGGCAGCTTGGCGATGTATATCGGCATTTTTGAAGCGGACATTAAGACTTCCTTTATAAGCGGTTTCGGGAACAGTACCTTTTTCTTTACAAAGAGCAAGATAATCATCTACGGCTCCATGAAAATCAGAAACAAGTTCCTTGGCATTTGTGCCCTCATATGAGATCAGAGAACGTATGCCCTGAACCTTACCATAAAAAACACCGTCGGCCTCAGAGAATTCGACGCTCCCGATGTAACCTTTATATTCCATAACGCTGCTCATAATAAACCCTCCTGTTCTAACTGCTCTACAAGCTGTTTAATCTGATACTCGAGGAGTTCTTTCCTAGGATGTGGCTTATGGAGCAAGATTTTTGACTCATATTATTCCCCCTGAATATTGTAACATAGTTCTAAATGAATTGCAACTATAAATAGTTACAATCATAAACGGATGTATCCGTATAAATGGATATATTATAAACAATAAGTATATTAAAGTCAAGAGTATATTATGGGGTCAGCCCCCTCTTTTAAGGGGGTCTGACCCCATAAACTACTTGCCAAATTTGCTCTGAGAGTGTATATTATTATATAATATGTATTTCACGGAGGATTCTTTTTATGAAGATTACAGTTGCAAGTGTAGGTTATGTTGGTCTGTCACTGGCGGTGCTTTTGGCTCAGAATCATGAGGTTACTGCCATTACCACTACAGAGAAGAAGGCTGAGAGGCTGAATCAATTTATCAGCCCCATCCAGGATGATGAGATCGAACGTTTCTTTAAGGAAGCGCGTGAGGGCAGCAGGGGTCTGACCCTAAAGACCACTACGGACAAGGCGGCAGCCTACGGATCGGCAGAGCTAGTTATCATTGCGACTCCCACGAACTATGATGATGTGGGACATTTCTTTGATACCTCGGCGGTAGAGGATGCCATTGAGTGGACCCTGAAGGTTAATCCTAACGTTCTCATGGTCATCAAGTCCACCATTCCTGTCGGATATACCGAGTCCGTTAAAAAGAAGTACGGTATCAAGAATATTATTTTCAGCCCTGAGTTCCTTCGTGAGTCCAAGGCATTATACGATAACCTTCATCCTAGCCGCATAGTTGTGGGCTGTGATGAGGATCAGGAAAAGGAAGCCCATATGTTTGCGGACCTTCTTTTAGAGGGTGCAAGGACAGAGGAAAAGAGGAGCGGCTCAGCGGAGCAGAATATCCCGGTTCTTCTTTCACGTCTTACAGAGGCTGAGGCTATCAAGCTTTTTGCCAATTCCTATCTTGCGGTAAGAGTTGCCTACTTTAACGAACTGGACACATATGCTCAGGTTATGGGTCTCGATTCTCAGATGATCATTGATGGTGTATGTATGGATCCTCGAATCGGCGGACATTACAACAACCCTTCGTTCGGTTACGGCGGATACTGCCTGCCCAAGGATACCAAGCAGCTTCTGGCTAATTACAAGGGTGTTCCCCAGGCAATGATAAAGGCCGTGGTTGACGCCAACAATATCAGAAAGCAGTTTGTTGCCGATCAGGTTCTTGCAAAGAATCCTAAGACCGTGGGCGTTTACCGCCTTACCATGAAGTCCAACAGCGACAATTTCCGCGCATCCGCAATTCAGGGCGTTATGGAAAACATTAAAGCTAAGAATGTTCCGATAATCATTTATGAGCCCACCCTTGAGGATGGCAGTGAGTTCGCAGGCTGTAAGGTGGTTAACGATGCTGCTGTATTCAAGGCTGAATCGGACGTTATCCTTGCGAACCGTTTTGATGCGGATATCCTGGATGATGTTGCGGATAAGGTTTATACAAGGGATTTATTTAGAAGAGATTAAAAAATTATTGAATAACACAGAGAAAAGTGGTATAAATACTACATAAATTTTGATTAAGCAGGTGCCCCCATGGCTATTAAGGATTATCATCGTGCAGACCTTATGCTGTACGAGGAAAAGAAACGGTTTTATGAGAAAAACGGTAAGGACAGACGAAGAAGATAAGTAAAATAGGTACTTGGCTTTGCTGCCAGAGGGATTTCTCCGGCAGCTTTTTTAATTCGAAATCTTTAGAAAAAATTTTTAAATAATGCAAAATATACCCTTTGAATGTTGTCTATATTTGTGAAGCTTCAAAAAACAAAAGAGGAGGTGAACACCGGTTGGACGATTTGGCGATACTTGAGCTGTTCCGGAAAAGGTCTGAAGAGGCAATAAAGGAATGTCAGAATAAATACGCGGACTACTGCTACAGTATATCGTACGGGATCCTTCAAAACAGAGAAGATGCCGAAGAGTGTGTGAATGACACTTTCTTGCAGGCATGGGATTCGATACCTCCTGTTGTACCGGAACATTTAAAAGCTTACTTAGGCAGCATTGCCAGAAATCTATCGATTAACAGAGTAAAATCCTTAACACGGCAGAAGCGCGGCGAAGGAGCGATTCCTTTGGATATATCGGAGCTTTCGGAAGTTATTGCCCAACCCGGCGGTATCTGGGAAAAGATAGACGAAGAACTTCTTATGAAGGAAATAAACGTATTCCTGAAAGAGCAGAAGAAACTATACAGAATTGTGTTTACTCAGAAATACTGGTATCTTCTGGATATCAAGAGAATAGCGGAATTAAATCTTATAAGCGAGAGCAAAGTGGGTTCAATACTCCATAGGATGCGTAAGAAACTAAAGAAAAGATTAGAGAAAGAAGGGTATATTATATGAAAGAAGAGGATTTAATCTATTCATTGTCAAAATTGGATGCGGACATTATAGAAGATGCGGATCCCGAAAAGGCACCGGCAAGGACTGCTCAGGGACAGACATCAAAGATAACACCGATAAAACGCGGCTTATCAAAGACCGCGGTTGCGGCCATCGTAGCCGTAAGCATACTGGTGATGGGCGGAGGAGCCGTATGGGCCATGACGGCAACGCCTCTTAAGGACTATTTCTTCTCCAACAGTAAGGAACAGGAATTTGCGGATGTTTATAAAGAAATAGGAAAAACTTATACGATCGGCAGCCATACGGTCACTCTTGACGGTATGACATATGACGAAGCTACAGATATGGGATATGTGAGCTTCAGTGCCTTTGACGGGGAGGGTAATCCTACTTCGTTTATCCCTTATGAAACCAGAACGAGCTTGGGAGATCCTGCCCTTACAAGTGATATCTGGACTGAAGGATACAAGCTTGGAGATGATGAGGTATATTTTATTAAAATATATGTATCAAGCTGTTACGGACATACAGGCGAGCCGACATTATATTGGCAGCTGCGCGGTGACAAGGAGAAATACGGTTCACCTGTCCTGTTCACCGTGGTAGATAAGAATGCCTGGGATCAGATAGTTAACGAAATAGCTCAGCTTGACAAGGAAGCATTATTAAATAAGTTTTACAGTCCCGAGAAGGAAGAATATATATACGGTGGCTTTGATGCCAACACTGTGATCCCTGAGGTAATGGATATTCTTAAAAAATACGATCTTGTAGCTTTAGATTACGAAGCTATGCCTTCACAGGTTGTCGAAACCGAAAACTGCACGTTCATATTCGGAAGAACGGACGGTATATTGAAATACAACAGCGAAGAGTTTGATGTTGACAGTTTCATTATCAAGAGAGAAAACGGTGAAGAAATAACTGTAGAGAAGTGCTATAGCGACATGGAGTTATGGAAGGTGACCGACGTGGATAAAATGAGCTGGTTCCCCGAGACATCTGGCGGTTCCGGCGAAAACGAGTATGTGGCAAGATACAACTTCGGCTTCATATTAGGCTTAGATGAAAAAGTTTCAGTTATAGTAAACGGCAAGACTTACAAATAAGCAGTGCAAAAAGCAAAGGTCAAGGGGCTGTCGCAATAGAGTGTTGCGACAGCCCTTACTAATTGATAAAAATTCGAATCTAACGGCTAGATTTTTCCATTATCAGGCTTAGTTTCTGGTACATATTTGAATTTGACAGACTCTAACTAAAGCAGCTCACAGA